>NZ_KV795070.1:167553-312376 GCF_001808945.1 Rothia sp. HMSC071B01
CCCCGCCGTTGACGACGTTGCCGCAACCATCCTGAACCTCATTCGTGAAGCCCGCAGCATGCACGATGAAGTGAAGGCGGAAGACCCCGATAAGCAGCGCGCCTGGAACGACCGCACGAAGGTCGACCGCCTCGCTGCAGCCCTTGAGAACGAAGAGTGGACCGTCGATAAGCTCACCGGCATGTGGGATGAGGCCCCCGCACCTGCCGGAACCGGCGAATCGGATAGCCCCGAGTACCTGCGCGCCCAGGACGAGGAGCGCACCGCCGAGAAGCAGCGCAATGAGCGCATCGAGCAGACCATGGAGCTGGAGGAGAAGATTCAGCGCCGCCGCATCATGGCTCGTTCCACTACCGATGAGGAGCTGATTGCCGCCCTCATTGAGGCGACCGCCGCCTCCCCAGAGCTGATTGCCTACGAGATGGGTGAGCATCAGGTGCAGCTCTACGTGCTGTGCGCCGTGGATGATGAGGGCTACATGAACGTGCTGGAGGTCGCTGACGGCCATCTGCACCTGGGTACCCCCGTTGAGGATTACGTGGCGCAGCTGGTGGATCAGCTGCCGGTTACCGGTGCCGCCCTCGAGGGTGAGGCGACCGTGTGGGAGGATCTGCCCGGTGGGCAGGGTGAGCTGGAGTTCCTGGTGGATGGTGACGCCGCGATGCTCGTTGACCTGCCCATTGACATGATTACGGGGCTTCTTTTGGCGTACCTTCCTGCCGGTACTCGGCAGGTTGTTGCCGCGCCGGCGGGGGAATGGACCCTCATTTCTGCCGACCCGGTGGACCTGATGGCGCTGCTGGGCCTGCTGAACTGCAACGCCCTGATTGCTGAGGGCAACGCGAACCAGCAGCACCTGGTGGTCTATGAGGAACCCGCCCGCGAACCCTACTCGGATGAGGAGTGGTACCTGGAGGCGTTCGGCGAACCCTACGAGAATATTGTGGAGGAGTTCACCTGGCAGCGTGTGCCTAAGCGCCTGAACCGTGCCCTCAGCCGTGAGGAAGTCGCACGTTTTGGCGGCGTGTTGGAGGATCTGCTGTCGGAGCTTCCCGGTAGCGCCCCGGAGCTTTCGGGTTCGAAGTTTTTCGGTTCCGATGAGGAGGAAATTGAGCAGGGCATCGCTAATGTCATGGCGATGTTTGGTGTGGAAGCTGACTCCATTGCCGGTCGCCGCCTGAATGCGTACCTGCGCGATACGAGCAATACCCTGGCGTTGGAGTCGGTGCTGCAGCTGCTGGATGTTCCCACGGAGCTGGCGCTGGTGCCGACCACCGGTTTTGATGTGGCGTCGATTAGCACGGCGCGCATCTTCGGCAACGAGGATGAGGGCTTCGCGCAGCCTGCGGCTGACTCTGCTGAGACTAACTCTGCCGACGCAGCTGATTCGGCTGATGAGGCACAGACTTCTGAAGCACTGGACGTTACCTTCCCGCTGGATGACTCCGCTGCCGAGGCTACTTTCTCCGAGAGCACCCCCGTAGAGGACGATTCCTTCGAAGATGACGAGGAGATTGAGCCCTACCCGGGTAACTTCCCCTCGCCCATGGAGCGTAGCTACCGACTGGTTGCGACCGGTCGCCGCGTGACCCTCGCCGAGTGGATGGATGCCATTAGCGAAGGTCATATTCCCTTCGAGTACACTCATATGTCTTTCCCGGAAGACGCTCTTGATGAGGAAGAAGACTTCCTGGACGCTGAGGCGTTTGACGACTTCGAGGGTCCCTACGAACAGGACCGTGATTCCGATAAAGACGACGCGAACCGGCCTACGGGTGGCAGGAATTTCACCCCGGAGGAAGAAGAAGCTATTCTTGCGCATTTGAGGGCTGCCCTCGCACCGCACTCCGCCAAGTCCGCAACAGAACAGCCTGCTGTCTCACAGTCCGAGGCGACCCCGGTTGAGGACGCGCCTTCTGATGCCGCGGGATCTGATGATGCACCGTCTGAGAACGCATCTGCTGAAGATGTTCCGTCTCAGGCAACGCAGGCATCCCCCTCCGCGTGGTCTGTCTCGAAGAAGCCTGCCTCGAAAAAGCGCCTGACTCCGGAGCAGATTCGTGCGAAGACCCGCCGTGTGGGTCTTGTCCTGGGTGCGGATGTGACGGCTCAGAGCGCTATCGCTCTGACCTTGGCGAATGTGGCGCGCCGCCGCCGTGCTCAGGGTAAGGCGAGCCGTAAGTTCTCGGTGGCGGCAGCACTCTTCGCCCTGAACGCTACGGTTGAGTCGGCTCTGATTCCGACGGTTCTGCGTTCATTTGAGCAGACGCAGATGAAGAAGCATGCCCGCCCGGTGGCGGATGCTGAGCTGGTGCATCCGGGTGACACCGCAGGGGAGCAGCCCTCGACCAAGAAGCGCACTCTGATTGATGACCTACGCGAGGGTCACTACCGCACGGTGGAGGAGGCCGCCCCGTCCACGGAGCAGGCACCCTCTGGACTGCGTGAGCGTGCCCTGGGTATAGTGCGTAGCATCAGGCAGCGCGCTGCGAAGAAAACCGACCGCTAAAGGAAAGAAGCCATGAAGGATTCCTATCTGAGCGATGAAGAGCTGAAGGCTTTTATCGCGACCCTGCCTACGCGCCGTTTGGCGGCGGGCGCGCTGATTCGTAATGAGCGCGGCGAGATGCTGCTGGTGAAGCCGAACTATAAGGACGGCTGGATTCTTCCCGGCGGCACCGTGGAGGCTGGCGAGGCTCCCAAGCCCGGTTGCGAGCGCGAGATTGTGGAGGAGCTGGGCCTGGACCTGAAGCTGGGTCGCGTGCTGCTGATTTTCCACGGCCTGTCGCTGGGTGTGTGGGGTGATTCGACCTACTACATGTACGACGGCGGCGTGATTGCAACGGATACGAAGATTACCCTGCAGGATGCCGAGCTGGTGACCTACGAGTGGGTGGCTCCGGAGAACCTGGAGGGTTATGTGCGCCCGTCGATGGTGGAGCGTCTGCGTGAGTGCTACCGCGCCCTGGAGACGGGGGAGACTCTGGAGATGAGCAACCTCGACTCCTAATATCCTCGGCTAGAGCTCGTCGATGAGGGGCTCGCCGGGCGCAGCTATTCAGGTCTAAACCGGGCACAGAACGCCGTTTAAAAGTGATGTTCGGTGCCTGCGGCAATTATTTTTCCGTGTCGCTAGCTTAAAATCTTGGGCTCTGATACCCTAGCTGAGTACCCGGCGACGCGCGACCCCTCTCTTCGCGCGCCGTTGTGTCCATAGAGGCGCCGTGAATGGCCCGCCCCACGGGTGCTGAACCGCGTGCCTCGCACCAAATTATGAAACAGGAGTAACCACTAAAGTGGCTGTTAAGATTCGTCTCAAGCGTATGGGTAAGATCCGCGATCCTCGTTACCGCGTCGTGATCGCTGATTCGCGCGTCAAGCGCGACGGTAAGACCATCGAAGAGATCGGTATTTACCACCCGACCGAGCACCCCTCGCGTATCGAGATCAACTCTGAGCGTGCTCAGTACTGGCTCTCCGTCGGCGCACAGCCGACCGAGCAGGTTCTGGCTCTGCTGAAGCTCTCGGGCGACTGGGCTGCATTCAAGGGCGAGAAGGCAGAGTCCAAGGTTCTGCCCGTCGAGGCTAAGGCTGAGTTCGTTGTTCCCGAAAAGGGTTCCGTGATCCTGCCCGAGGCTATCACCCCCAAGGCTGAGAAGGCTGAAGAGGCTGCTGAGGAAGCAGCACCCGAGGCTGAGGCTGAGGAAGCAGCTGAGTAATTATGTTGGCTGACGCACTCGAACACCTGGTTCGAGGGATTGTCGATCGTCCGGAGGACGTGAAGGTGCGCCTGCGCACTCAGCGTCACCGTGAAACCCTTGAGGTTCGCGTGCATCCGGATGACCTGGGCCGAGTTATCGGCAGGTCTGGTCGTACCGCCAAGAGCATCCGTCTGGTGATGGACGCTATTTCTGATGGCGAGCCGATGCGTATCGACATTATCGACACCGACAAAAAGCGACGCTAGCTCGTAAACGCTTGAAGCCCCCGCTCCCGGAGTTTTTCCGGAAGGCGGGGGCTTTCGCGTACCCGGGTCCCGGTGGTAGTGCGGGCGGCAGCATGCGCCCGTCCTAAGTGCCCGGTAGAATAGTGGGAGCCGTGCACGTGCACGGCGTAGGTTTTTAGCTTGTATCCAGCGGAGGAAAATTATGCAGGTTGTGGTGGCTCGTATCGGTAAGCCTCACGGTATTCGTGGTGAGGTGACGGTTCAGCTCTTTACTGATGCCCCGCAGGAGCGTTTTGCCCGCGGTGAGGTGCTCGGTATCGAGAATTTTAAGCCCGGCTCTGCTGCCGCTTCGGTGGCGCCTACCGGTGAGCTGACGGTTGCCGGTGCCCGCTGGAACAAGAAGATTCTGGTGGTCCGTTTTGATGAGGTGACCACCCGCAACCAGGCTGAGGAGCTGCGCGGTAGCCGCCTGGTCTACGAGGTGCCCGAGGATGAGGGCGATGAAGAGGGCTTCTACGAGCAGGAGCTCGTGAACCTGCCCGTGTACCTGCTGGCGGACGTTCCCGAGGGTGAGAGCCCCGTGGATAACCCGGCTGTGGGCAAGCCGCTGGGTAAGGTGACCGGTTTGCAGACCATGCCGGTGCAGGATTTGCTGCTGATTAAGCTGGCTCGTTCGCCGCGTCTTGCATCCGGTGCGGGTGAAGAGATCATGATTCCTTTTGTTGAGGAGATTGTGCCCGAGGTGGTTCCCTCGACCGAGGATGAGCCCGGCTTTGTGCTGCTGACCCCTCCGGCGGGTTTGATTGACCTGGTCGAGGACGCTGAGCAGGATTCTGCGCAGGCGACCGAGCAGGCGGGGGAGTAGTCCGTGCGCTACGATGTGGTCACGATTTTCCCCGAGTACCTGGAGCCGCTGAAGCTGTCCCTGCTGGGTAAGGCACGCGAGAAGGGTCTGGTGGATCTGCACCTGCACGATCTGCGTGAGTACACGTTTGACCGTCACCGCACGGTGGATGACACCCCGTACGGCGGTGGCGCGGGCATGGTGATGAAGGCGGAGCCGTGGGGTTTGGCGCTGGATGAGGTGCTTGCCGCCTCCCCTCTGAATGCTTCCGAAGACTCTACTGAGGGCACCAAGTCTGAGGGCACTGGGCCCGCCGCCGAACCCGCCGCTGATACTCGCCCGCTGCTGATTGTCCCGTCCCCGGCGGGTGCCGTGTTTGATCAGGCGATGGCGTACGAGCTGGCGGAGGAGAAGCACATCGTCTTCGCCCCGGCACGCTACGAAGGCATCGACGAGCGCGTGCTGGACTGGGCGCAGGAGAGCTTCCGCGTGATGCCCGTGTCCCTGGGCGACTACGTGCTCTACGGCGGTGAGGTCGCGGTCATGGCAATGATTGAGGCTATCACCCGCCTGATTCCGGGCGCGATGGGTAACCCCGCCTCCCTGGAGGAGGAGTCGCACACGGGTGGCCTGCTGGAGTACCCGGTGTACACGAAGCCCGCTGTGTGGCGTGACCGCGAGGTTCCGGAAGTGCTGTTGTCGGGTAATCACGGTGCGATTGCGCGTTGGCGTCGTGACCGTCAGATTGAGCGTACCCTGGAGCGCCGCCCGGATCTGTTGGAGGCGTACCCGGTGGAGCAGTGGGATAAGAAGGACCGCCGTTTCTTGGCTGAGCGCGGGGTGCATTTTGCGAACCCCGCGAAGGCGGCTCAGAAGAAGGCGAAGAAGAGCCCCGCACCGCAGGCTGATACCGCCGCCCAGGCGGATACCGCGCCTCAGGGTGAATCTACTCAGCCCGATACCGCCCAGCCCGAGGCAAATTCCTAGGCCTCGAATAGGCGCTCGCGAGCGCCTCGTAAACCTCTGAATGGGGGTTAGCGTCATATAACTGTTAGTTGGCGCTGACCCCTATTTTTTGTGCCTGCAAACCGTTATTCTGAGGGTAACCTCGCTAAGAACATAGCCTACCTATAGGTGGTGCGAGGTGGTAATACGCTTTCATCGTTGAAAGCACGTACTCAACAGAAGGAGGACACATGTCCGTTGTTAAGGTTCACCGTCTTGCTGTCGTTGGCGACAACCAGGCTGAGCTGGAGAAGCGCTTCACTGCTGCCCGCCACATTGCTGACTCTTTCCCCGGCTTTGAGGGTTTTGAGCTGTGGCGCCCCCTGGATGAGGGCGGCGACTACTTTGTGGTGACCCGCTGGGTTGATGAGGCAAGCCACGATGCGTACGCGGCGGCTCGTCGTGAGCGTGACCCGAACACTGTTGTCTCGCACGCTGATGGCACCATGAGCTTCGAGAAGGTGGAATTCGACGACTAACATCTGTGTTTGTCTGCGTCTGACCGGATTTACGGTTGAAGCCCATGTGAGATGAAGAATTTATCTCATATAGTGAGGGGTCGCGCTGACTTTTCTGAATATTGCTTTAAGTGGGTATTAGCCCATGTGGAGGCGATATAAGGGAGGGTCGGCGCGGCCCCTCCTTGATTTTTCGGGGCATAAAATCTGCAGGTATTTCGTGGTGGTTGGATATGTGGGTTCGGTGCTATAAAACACCTGAATTGTGGTCAATAAATACCCTCTGTATCCTTCAATCCGAAAGTGACACTTTAATGCAAAAAGGTTATTATTGTTCCCGAGAGCACACTTCGTCCGTGCCGGTAGTTCGGGCGAAGACGGCGATCCCCTCTCAGCTGCATCGCATGACGTAGCTGAGTCACTCAAGGGAAATATTCAGCGCACCCAGGTCAGCGCCTCCTCTGCATAGGAGGTTTGGCAAGGGTGCCGACTCAACTATCACGTATTCACACAAGTGGTGCATGGTGCGGAACCCCGCAATATATGGGATGGGAGCTTGGTGGTTCGAGCGTTCATCGTGGTTGATGACCCTCCTTATCGCGGACAGGAAAGTGCTTTGCTTAGCGGGTGGGCAATTCGGTGGTCCGGACCGAAGCTCACCCGCTCCGCTGTTTAAAAGATTCCTTCAGGCCGTAACGCTTTTCGGCTAGTGCTTTTCGGGTACCGGGCGCTCGCGGAACTCGATTGGCCGCTTCGCCTTGGGCAGCGAGTACATGACGCGCAGGTACGCATCCTCCACCAGCTCTTCTAGTACCCGCTCGGTTATGCCTTCGCCGGCGCCCACGGAAATCCAGTGCCGCTTATTCATGTGCCATGCCGGAATAATGCTCGGGTAGATGCGCCGCAGCACCTCCGACTCTTCCGGGTCGGTCTTCAGGTTCACAATGGGGTAGCCGATACCCTCCGTGTACATGGCGAACATCTTGCCGCCGATGCGGTACACCGTGTGCTCGGGCCCGAATGGCTGATCGCGCGTCGCCAGCGGCATGGCGAGCGCGAGGCGGTGCAGGGTCTGCTCCAGGTTCTCGGGTCGCAGAAGTTTGGGGGAGGGGTTTGTGCTCATAGCTTCGAGTCTAGTGCCCCGCACGGTACCCCGCCTAGCACGCAACCTAAAACTCTCGTACTGCCCGGCAAATCCACGCTAAAATAGGTAACTATGGCTGAATTTATTTATCAGATGATCAAGGCCCGCAAGACTGTGGGCGACAAGGTCATCCTTAACGACGTGACGATGTCGTTCTTCCCCGGCGCCAAGATCGGTATGGTTGGTCCGAACGGTGCGGGTAAGTCGACCATCCTGAAGATCATGGCTGGCCTCGACCAGCCCTCCAACGGTGAAGCACGCCTGACCGCAGGCTACACCGTGGGTATCCTCATGCAGGAGCCGCCGCTGAACGAAGAGAAGACCGTTCTGGGCAACGTTGAAGAAGGCGTGGGCGAAATCAAGTCCAAGCTGGACCGCTTCAACGAAATCTCCGCTCTCATGGCTGAGCCCGACGCTGACTTCGACGCCCTCATGGAAGAAATGGGTCAGCTGCAGGAGGCTATCGACGCCGCCAACGCGTGGGACCTGGACTCCCAGCTGGAGCAGGCTATGGAGGCGCTGCGCTGCCCGCCCGCCGACACGCCCGTCACCCACCTCTCCGGTGGTGAGCGCCGCCGCGTGGCGCTGTGCAAGCTGCTGCTGCAGAAGCCCGACCTGCTGCTGCTCGACGAGCCCACCAACCACCTGGACGCAGAGTCCGTGCTCTGGCTGGAGCAGCACCTGCAGTCCTACGAGGGCGCCGTCATCGCCGTGACCCACGACCGTTACTTCCTCGACCACGTGGCCGAGTGGATTGCAGAGGTCGACCGCGGTAACCTCTACCCCTACGAGGGTAACTACTCCACCTACCTGGAGAAGAAGCGCTCCCGCCTTGAGGTTCAGGGCAAGAAGGACGCCAAGCTCGCCAAGCGCCTGAGCGAGGAACTGGACTGGGTCCGCTCGAACTCGAAGGGCCGCCAGGCCAAGTCGAAGGCTCGTCTGGCCCGCTACGAGGAGATGGCTGCGGAGGCTGAGAAGACCCGCAAGCTTGACTTCGAAGAGATCCAGATTCCGCCGGGACCCCGCCTGGGTAACGTGGTTATCGAGGCTGAGAACCTGCAGAAGGGCTTCGACGGCCGCTCCCTGATTAACGGCCTGTCCTTCTCCCTGCCCCGTAACGGCATCGTCGGTGTGATTGGTCCTAACGGTGTGGGTAAGTCCACCCTGTTCAAGACCATCGTGGGCCTGGAGCCCCTCGACGGCGGCACCCTGAAGGTCGGCGAGACCGTGAAGATCTCGTACGTCGACCAGAACCGTGCCAACATCGACCCGGAGAAGACCCTCTGGGAGGTCGTCTCCGACGGTCTGGACTACATTCAGGTCGGCAACGTTGAGATGCCCTCGCGTGCGTACGTTTCCGCGTTCGGCTTCAAGGGCCCGGACCAGCAGAAGAAGGCGGGTGTGCTCTCCGGTGGTGAGCGCAACCGCCTGAACCTGGCGCTGACCCTCAAGCAGGGCGGTAACCTGCTGCTGCTCGACGAGCCCACTAACGACCTGGATGTTGAGACCCTCGCATCCCTGGAAAATGCGCTGCTGGAATTCCCCGGCTGCGCCGTGGTCGTCTCTCACGACCGTTGGTTCCTGGACCGCGTGGCAACCCACATCCTGGCGTGGGAGGGCACCGATGAGAACCCGGATCAGTGGTACTGGTTCGAGGGTAACTTCGAGTCCTACGAGAAGAACAAGATTGAGCGCCTCGGCCCCGAGGCCGCCAAGCCGCACCGCGTGGTGCACCGCAAGCTGACCCGATAGGGTTTGGTGGTGAGCCCCGCCTCCTGATGCTGTTATGGCGCAGGAGGCTGGGCTTTGCTGTGCCCGCTGGACGCCGTAGGCGCTGTATTCCGTATTCGCTGGCGAGCGGCGGCGTGTGTTCACCGGTAGAAATAGTCTGTTCTCTGGTATCGAGCGGATTATGGTGCGGTTCACAGATGTGGTTTAATGGGCACGTATATCTCATGCATGTAATACGAAGGATTGGATGTCATGCTTTCAAAATATAACTGGATGTCCCTAGTCACCGGTCTGCTGCTGGTCGCTGCGGCAGTCTACATGTTCGCCAACCCCGCCACCCCGCTGGCTGTTCTGGGTTTCGTGTTCTCCATCGCGGTGCTGCTCGGTGGCGTATTTGAAGTGGTCCGCTACTTCGGTGTGCTGAAGCCGGCGCGTACCGGCTGGGACCTGGTCAACGGCATCCTGACCGTGGTCGTTGGTCTGATTCTGCTGACCGCGTCTGCGGGCGCGCAGGCGACGTACATTCCGACCATTGTGGGTGTGTGGCTGATTTCCTGGGCGCTGATTCGTCTGATGATCGCTCAGGGGTTGAAATACCTCAGCTATAGTGCTGGCCGACACCTGCAGTTCTCCGCCATCGGAACCCTGATTCTGGGTCTGCTGGTGGTTCTGTTCCCCGTGCTCTTCGGCGTGGCGGCAGTATGGCTGGTTGCCCTGGCGCTTCTGGTGACCGGTCTGGTGTTCGTGGGTGACTTCTTCGTCTCCCGCCGCACCAAGAGCACCGTACACATTTCCTCGGACGGTGTGATTGACGTCGAAGCCAAATAAGAGCTTCTTCAAACCATCTAGGACGTACACTAGAACATAAGAAAGACCGTGTGAGACAACCACCTCACACGGTCTTTCTGTATGCTCTAACGTTTTGAGCTGTCGCTGTGCCGAAGCTTTAGGGTACCTGCGGCTTAGCGGTACTCTACTCTATCGGTACTCTGCTTTAGCGGTACTCCGGCAGACGGAACATCATTTCCTGCGCCACGGTCGCCACCAGCTCACCGGAACGATTGAAAATCGAACCCTGCGCGAGCATCCTGCCACCCTGGGCACTCGGGGAATCCAGCACGTACAGCAACCACTCGTCGGCGCGCGCCGAACGGTGGAACCACATCGCGTGATCCAGTGAGGCGCTCTTGAGGCCCGGCTCCAGCCAAAACTTGCCGTGACGGCGCAGAGCCGGCTCCAACGGCAGATAATCCGAAGCATAGGCGATAGCGGCGCGGTGCTCCGCCTCCGAGGCCTCAGAACCATCAGCGTGCACCAGGCGGTCAAAGGTCTTGAACCACACGCAGGCACGCGGCTGTGTCGAGGAGTCATCTGCCTGAGTGTACAGGGGCGCATCCACGTGTCGCATATCAATCGGGCGTTCCCACGCGACCGCCTGCGCAATCGGATGCGGCAACTCGCCCAGGTAGTCGCTGACCTTCGGCAGTGACTCGGGGTCCGGAACCTCCGGCATGGTCACTGCGGTGTGCTCGGGGCCGCGGCTATCAGACTGGAAAGACATAATCGCCGAGAACATGGGCGCCTCATCCTGGAACACCTGCACGCGGCGGGTCGAGAAGGAACGGCTATCATTCAGACGCTGAGCGGCAAAGAACAGTTCACGCTCAATATCGCCGGGACGCAGAAAATAGGCGTGAATCGAGTGGATGTACTTGCCCTCCACCGTGCGGTCGGCGGCAATGATCGACTGGGCGAGCACCTGGCCGCCAAAGGTACGAGGCTGTTCGCGGGTGAGCGTCACACCGGTGGACACTTCATCGCTACCGAAGGAGGCGGGGGCCGCCTCCACGGGGGAGAGGTCCAGCATCCGCATGAGGTTCTGAGTCACAGTGGGCTTAGTCATGCTTTCATTTTCCCACGTTTTCAGAGGGGCCGAAGGTGGCGTAGAGTGGGAAGGCACACTCTGAGACGCGCGCGGCCTGCACCGACCGCCTCGGAGCGAAGAGATAGAGAATAACCCAAGGAGCTACGATGAGCACCCCGTCCGAGAAGAATCCCGCACCCGCCGCTGAAGACGGCACCCGCGCCCCCATCGAGCTCAAGTACAACCCCCACGAAGGCGTGGAGGAGCCCTACCTGATCCTGCCCGGAGGCGCGCACGGCGCCGCCGTGGTGAAGGACCTGGCCACCTACATCTCCCGCGCTCTGGCCGTAAACCCGGATGCGGCGATCCGCCTGACCGCCCGCGGCCGCGTGCTGGCCGTCTTCGCCTGCTCCCTGGAGCCCGAGGACGCTTCCTCGGCCGCACCCGTCATCATGGGGATGCGCGCCTTGCACCTCGCCGCCGAATCCGCCCTGGACATGACGGTCCGAGCCCAGGCCCTGCAGGAACGCCTGGCTCGGCTGCAGAAGCAGGCCGAACAGCAGGGAGCCGAGCAGCAGAACGCCGAGGGGCAGCAGAACCCCGAGCTCGTGCTCTACATGCCCCCGGTGACCGTCAACGCCGGCTGGACCGGTAAGGCAGCCCCCGTGCGCGGCTGGTCCGAGGTGGGCACCGTGCCGGTCGAGGAGTTTGCCCGAGCCACCGCCGAGGGCCTGGAGGCCGTGGACCGCGCCCTGCCCGAGAACCCGGGGGCTGCGGTTCTGACGACGGTACGCTCTCGCATCTGGTCCTCGCCCATGGTGCTGGAGTACCTGCCCGCCTTTGACGGCGTGCAGGTTCCCACCGGTGCCGCCTTTGCCCTGCGCGTGTACGGTTTCATCCCCGAGGGCTTTACCGGTGAGCTTCCCGTCTTCGCCGCCCGCGTGGGCTCGGACGAGTGGCTGCGCATCGTGGCACCGGCCGGCATGGTGCTGGTGCGCCGCGGCTCCGGTTCCCTAATCTAGTTCTCCGCTCTAGGCGCATAATCGTCGTATTCGGGCCCGTCTCGCCCGCTTCTGTCCTTCACCCCCTCGCGGACCCCGGTCTGCAAGGGGGTGAGATGCGTCCAAAAAGCGATCAGCACGGCTTAATATATGACCGCTGACGAGACAAAACTTTACGGAAAGAGGTAATCTAGAAAGGCTACACCCGCACCGGGGTGTGGCAAACGCACCGATAAACCAGCCACACCGCACGGGAACTCTTCCGCCGCGCCCTCACCAGGCGCATCCTCCCGCGCGGATTGAAAGTGAGACCCCTCATGGACCTGATTGCAGTCGATATTGACGGCACTCTTGCCAGCAACCGAGACCAGATGGACAAGTATCTGAGCGGTTTCTTCACCAGCTACCGCCGCTTTTTCAAGGCCATCCGCCACGCCACCGTGAACGTTGAGGTGGCCGATAGCGTACGCGATATGGCTGAACAGACCGGCGCTCAGATTGCCGTGATTACCGGCCGCGACGGCACCTACATGAAGGAACTGAACGAGTTCATCGCCCGCGCCGACATCAACCCCAAGTACGTGATTGCCAAGCCCGGCCGCGACCAGTCCGACACCGCCGCCTGGAAGAACTCCATCCTGGATTCCCTGGAGGCAGACGGCCACCGCATCATCCACGCCTTTGAAGATAACGAGCACGAGGTGTACCTGCGCCGAGGCATTCCCGTGACCTGGGTGGCCCCGATTCGCGACTACGTGGGCGAGTGGCATTACGAGCCCGTGGGCATCGACCCCGTCGCCTGGGCCGCCGAACAGCGTGAGAAGCAGGCCGCCCGCGAGCGCCAGCAGCGCCGCCTGGCCGACGGCGTGCGCGCCCACGAACGCGCCGAGGCACAGAAGGACCAGCGCCTGGCTGCGTAGACCTCCTCGGTTTATAGGTCTCGGCCATAACCCGGACGCATCGGAGGGCGGCTCCTGACGAGCCCTGCATGAACCCTCCCAATAATTGACCGTAGCGTGAGGCGCCGGAAAGATAGGTTCTTTCCGGCGCCTCACGCTACGCAAAAGAAGATGCGGGGTTAGGAAGCCAGCAACTCGCGTATCCGCGCGGCGAAGGGGGCCGCCATCTTGTACTGGGTTTCGTCCTTCAGATGCAGGCCGTCGGCCATATCGCCCTCGGCCAGGTACAGGGTCAGCCAGTCCGAGGTGTCCATGAAGAGCACGCCGGTCTCGCGGGCACCCTGCCTTGCCACCTCGTTTGCCACGTGACGCTTATGTGCCACCTGCTTATCCGGTGCAGACGCCTCATCCATAGACACCACACCACCGAACACAATCTTCGACGACGGGTACATACGTCGCAGCTGCTCAATGACCTGAGTCTGGTGAGCGTTCACGTGCTCGCGAGCCTTCGTCTCATCCTCGTGAATGTAAATGTCATTGCCGGAGGCGTCCAGGTAAATCACGCCGGGGTTACCGTTCGGCAGAGCCCAACGGCCACCCATCACACCCTGATAGTAGGAAGGGCACACACCCTCGCGGGCGGTCACAAAACCGATGCCGCCGCAACGGAACAGGTACGGGACGAAACCTGCCTGCTTCAGACCCAAACCAACCCAGGAGGTTGCGGTCACCTGCGAGTCACCAATCACTAGGGCGTCCTTAGGGCCAAGAACATTGGTGTTACGCGGCAGACCGTTCGCCTTATCCCAGTAGAGTTCAGCCTTCTCAAACTTGGTGTACAGAACGCCCTTCTTGGATCGCCAGCTCACCGGCAGACCCTCCCAACCGGCAAAGTCGCTGTACCCGCGCTGCTTCCACCAGTGCTCGTAGACGCCGGATTCCACCGCAACCGGACCGTACTTGGGGGTGTACATGACCACGCCACCCTTGAACTGCTGAACCAGCATGTCGGCGGCATCAGCGGAGGCGGGGAACGGCGCCTGAATCTCACCGGTTGCCTGCGCACCCTCCTTGCCGAAGGCGTTCTGCGCGGTGCGTTCCATCTTCTGCGCCGGGGTGGTCGGTTCCGGAGTCGGCTCGGGGGAGGGGGACTCGCTGGGGCTTTCCTGCGCCGACTGGGTAGGCTCGGCGCCCGCAGCAGCGGTAGCGGCGGTGCCACCGGGCGCGATGAAGCCTCCTGCGGAGTACACGCCAAAGGAACCGGCGGCAACCACAGCAAGGATTGTGCCGGTCAGAGAAACTTTCGCGATAGGAGACTTGATAGAAGGCATGCACAACAGTATACGATAGGCGCAACCCCAAGTAGAGAGCTTTTGAGGGATATTCAAATGAAAATAACAAAAAATATGCACCGCAGTGACAAGAATTAGACTCGGTGCGCAAACCGGTGTGCAAACCGGTGTGCAACTTGGGGCACAACTCAAAATAGAACCGGCATAAACCCCATATAGAAACGTCCCCTCCCACCCCGAATCGGGGTAGAAGGGGACGAATAAAAACCCATGAGCAAAACCCTATGAGAGCAGGCAATGAACCCGCCTCAGCTCACAAGCATTGTTAAATGTCAGCCGCCTGAACCCTCAGCGCACGAGCCACGCCGTCGCGTGCCTCCGCAATCTGACGGTACAGAGCCGCAGCATCCTCAGGCAGAGAAGCCAGGTACGCCTCGGTACGCTCCAGCAGCTCAGCGGTCGGCTCGCTCGGGTACATGCCACCAATAATCTGCATGGAAATCTCGTGCGAACGCGAACGCCAAATACCCTCAATCTGCTCGAAGTACGGCTCATTGTACTGGGCAATCAGCTCGGGCTTGCCGGACTTGAAACCGGAAATAGCGTAACGCTGAATCATGTTCGACAGCTCGCCGGTCACCATAATCTTGTTCCAGTACTCAGCCTTTGCCTCCGCGGTCGGAATCGATGCGTATGCCTGAGCGGCGTACTGCTGACCGTTTGCAGTGTTGTCGTTCTCCAGCTCCGCAGCGATCTGCTCGGCGGAGAAACGGCCACCGGTAGCCAGGCGGCACACCAGGTTCCAACGCAGGTCAGCGTCAATATCCAGGCTCTCAAGGGTCAGCTCACCCTCGAAGAGACGCTGCACGTTGTCGTACTGCTCCTCGGTGCGGGTCTGGTTGATGAACGCCTGCAGCAGCTGCAGCTGAGCATCCGAATCGGGCTCTGCAACGCATGCCAGCTCCCAGAGACGGTCAGCGGCACGGTGGCGGGTCTCCTCGCGAGCCTCAGGAGCCACGAAGGAGTGCAGGGTAGCGGACAGGTTGTTAATCTGGGTGCGCAGAGCGGTGGAGTTGGTCTCCTTACCGATGTTGTTCAGCACCAGGTCAACGTACTTACGTGCCGGCATCTGAGCGTCACGCACAGTATCCCAGAGCGAACCCCAGACCACGCCGCGAGCCACGGACGAATCAATGTCGCCCAGGTGCTTGATAGCGGTCTCGATGGAACGCTCGTCCAGGCGAATCTTAGCGTACGCCAGGTCCTCATCGTTCAGCAGCAGCAGGTCGGGGCGCTTCTTGCCGAGAGCCTCCTCAACCACGGTCAGCTCGCCGTCAATGTCCAGCTCGATGCGGTCGGTGCGGGTCAGTTTGCCGTCCACCAGGTTGTAGAAACCAATCACGGCACGGTGCGGGCGCAGAGTCTCGAAGCCCTCAGCGTAGGACTGGCGGATGCCCAGGTTCGAAATGTTGCCCGCCTCATCATTCTCAACCTCAACGGCGAGAGTGTTCACGCCAGCGGTCTCAAGCCACTTAGCGCTCCACGCACGCACGTCACGGCCGGAGGTGCGCTCCAGCTCAACCAGCAGGTCGTCCAGAACGGTGTTGCCCCAGCTGTGCTTATCGAAGTACACCTTCAGAGCAGCCATGAAGTTCTCCTGGCCAACCCACGCCACCATCTGACGCAGCACCGAAGCGCCCTTCGCGTACGTAATGCCGTCGAAGTTCACCTGAACATCGGCAAGGTCACGGATCTCAGCCACAATCGGGTGAGTCGAAGACAGCTGATCCTGACGGTACGCCCAGGTCTTCTCCGATGCGGCGAAGGTAGCCCACGCCTCCTTCGCGTAGCGGGTGTTCTCCGCAGCAGCCAGGGTCGACATGAACTCAGCGAAAGACTCGTTCAGCCACAGGTCGTTCCACCACTTCATGGTGACCAGGTCGCCGAACCACATGTGCGCCAGCTCGTGCAGAACGGTGATAGCGCGGCGCTCACGCAGAGCCTCCGCAACCTTGGAACGGAAGACGTAAGTCTCCAGATAGGTCACGCAGCCAGCGTTCTCCATCGCACCGGCGTTGAACTCGGGCACGAACAGCTGATCGTACTTCTCGAAGGGGTACGGGGTCTTGAACTGCTCCTCGTAGAACTCGAAGCCCTGACGGGTCAGCTCAAACATGTCCTCAGCATCCACAAACGGCATGAGGGACTTACGAGCGTACACGCCCAGCGGAATCACGCGACCCTCAGAGTTAGTCAGCTCGCTGGTGACCTTCTCGTAGGGGCCAGCCACAATCGCGGTAATGTACGAAGACATGCGCGGGGTCGGCTTGAAGAACCAAGTCTTCGCACGGCCGCAACCGCACTCCTTCTCCTCAACCTTCACCTCGGGCTGGTTAGACACAACCACCCAGTGCGAGGGAACGCGCACAATAAACTCGAACTCAGCCTTCAGGTCGGGCTGCTCAAAGACGGGGAACACGCGGCGGGAGTCCGGCACCTCAAACTGGGAGTACAGGTACACTTCGCCGTCGGCGGGGTCCACGAAACGGTGCAGACCCTCACCGGTGTTGGTGTAGAACATCTCTGCGTCAATGACCAGGGTGTTCTCAGCAGCAAGGTTCGGCAGCTGGATGCGCTCGCCGTCCGCCAGGTCGGTGCTCAGCTCTTCGCCGTTGAGGTTAATGGACTTGACCGAGGAGGTGATGGCGTCAATGAAGGTGGAGGCACCTTCCTGAGCGTCGAAGCGAATCTCAACCTTCGAGGAGAAGACGTCTTTGTCCTTCGGCAGGTCAAGTTCAATACGGTACGAGTGCACGCGCTTAATAATGGATGCGCGTTCGGTTGCCTCATTGCGGGTTAGGTTCAGGCCGGGCATACAGCTCCCTCTCCTTAGATGTGAATAGCGTGCCGTGTTGACACGCCCTGTCATGGTGCGCTGGTTCCCGAGGTGCGCGGCTCCTGCGACGCTGCATACGTAGCGCTGGAGGCGTTCAAGTTTGGGCGCGGCGAATCGGGACACCAAAAAGTGCCATATCCCACAGTCTACCGTATAGGTGGGGGTCTAGAAGGCTCCGCATTACCCGAACCCGCGCGAATTCGATACAGTTAAGACAGAAAAAACCCAAACGGGGAAGCGTATCCCACCTGATGGATGCGCGGCGCACTCTAGCAACGGCGCTCAGAACTGAGAACCGGCGCCTCCCACGAACGCACAAACGCACGTCACACCAAGACAAAATCACCAGGAGAGTACCTTGCGCGTACACATCGCAACCGACCACGCTGGCCTCGAGCTGAGCCACTACCTGATTGAGTCCCTCACCGCTGCGGGCTACGAAATGATTGACCACGGCCCCGCCGACTACGACCCGCTGGACGACTACCCCTCGTTCTGTATTAACGCAGCCCTTGGCGTGAAGCGTGACCGCGAGGCTGGCCTGGACTCCCTGGGTATTGTGCTGGGCGGTAGCGGTAACGGCGAGCAGATGGCTGCGAACAAGGTTGATGGTATCCGCGCGGCTCTGGCATGGAACCACGACACCGCGGCACTGGCTCGCGAGCACAACAACGCACAGGTTGTAGCTGTGGGCGGCCGCCAGCACAGCAAGGAAGAAGCGCTGGAAATCATCAAGGTCTTCCTGGCTACCCCCTGGACCAACGAGGAGCGTCACGCACGCCGTATCGGTCAGCTGGCTGAGTACGAGCAGACCGGCGACATTGCCGGCAAGCAGATTGACGCTGCCTAAGCTCTAAAATCTGAGGCGCATAGTGCAGGCTATGCGCCTCAGTCGTCTCTGCACCCCATATAATCCACGCTATTTCTAGCCGACAAGTTTTCGAGGAGAACCCGTGCCCGAAGGCCACTCCATCCACCGTATAGCCCGCCAAATCAGTGACGTCTTCACCGGCGAGCGCGTGCAGGTTTCCTCCCCACAGGGCCGCTACGCTGAGGGTGCCGCCCTGCTGGACGGGCACACCATCACCGGGGCGTACGCGCACGGTAAGCACCTGTTCGTGACCTTCGAAAACGACCTGACCCTGAACGTGCACCTGGGTATTTACGGTAACTGGAGCTTCGGCGGGGACGAGACGTTCACGGGTGCTTCGAGCATTGGCGCGCCCCGCAAGATTGGTGAGAAGGAATACGCGGCGGGGGAGGAGCAGCCCTACGCCGGTCCTCCCGAACCGAAGAGTACGGTGCGTTGCCGTATTGTTTCGGAGCACGGCTGGGCGGATCTGGTGGGCCCGACTATCTGCCGCACCCTCACCCCGGAGGAGGTGCGCACCGTCCGCTCCAAGCTCGGCCCCGACCCGCTCAACCCGGATGCCGACCCCGAACAGTTCTACCGCGCGGCACGTAAGAGCTCCCGCCCGATTGGTGTGATTCTGATGGACCAGGCGGCAATCTCCGGCGTGGGCAATATCTTCCGCGCCGAGTCGCTGTACCGCCAGGAAATTGACCCGCTACGCCCCGGCAAGAGCCTCAGCGACGAGGAGCTGAAGCGACTCTGGGAAGACAATAAGCACCTGCTGGTCATCGGCGTGCGCGTGGGGCGCATCATCACCACCGAACCCGAAGACCGCCCCGGCGTACCCGAAACCGAAGCGTGGCCCGACCACGCCAACTACGTGTACATGCACCACGGCGAGCCCTGCCGCCGCTGCGGAACCACCATCCGCATGGAAGAAATCGCAGGCCGCAAACTCTACTGGTGCCCCGGCTGCCAGGTCTGAAAACAGGTCTAAAAACTACTCAAATATTTGACAGCCCAGATGGAACCTCGCTACTATAGTCAAGTTCCATTCCGGGGATGTAGCTTAATGGTAAAGCCTCAGTCTTCCAAACTGATTACGCGGGTTCGATTCCCGTCATCCCCTCGAGATTTAGGGTCTCGACGCTTTCGCGTCGAGGCCCTTTCTTTTTCCCTCGAGGGGATGACGGGAATCCCTTCCGCATGCGGATTTATTTCCTCGCGCGCTCGGAATCCGCACGCTCCAGCTCGTCATCCCCTCCACCTCGCATCCACACAAAACACCCTACAAAACCAAGGGAGATAGGGGAGTACGCGCTCAGTGGAAATAAACCGCGCACGAGCCGCTGTGTTGGGCATTTAGCGGGAAAACAGGTAAACTAGGGCACTGACTGTGTTAAACACGCAAGTGCGCAACACGGTCGGTTTCACGGGGCGTGGCGTAGCTTGGCTAACGCGCCTGCTTTGGGAGCAGGAGATCGCAGGTTCGAATCCTGTCGCCCCGACGTGAAACGGTTGCCGCGACGCTACAAGGTCGTGGCGCTCTTTCCACTAAGCAACCGCGGCACACACGATTCGTGCCGCACCGAAACTATATGAGGAGATCACGGACGTGAAGACCGCCGTCGAGAAGCTCAACCCGACCCTCGCAAAGATTGAGGTCGAGGTTCCCTTCGCAGAATTCAAGCCCTACCTGGACCGCACCTACAAGAACCTCTCGGGTCAGATCAGCGTTCCCGGCTTCCGCAAGGGTAAGCTGCCCAAGCAGCTCATCGAGCAGCGTGCGGGCTTCGACTACATCGTCGAGGCATCCCTGAACGACGCTCTGAACGACTACTACGCACAGGCACTGGGCGAGAACGAACTCTCCCCCCTGGCGCAGCCCGAGCTGGACGTTCAGTCCCAGCCCTCCACCGAGAACCGTGAGGCAGACGTCAAGCTGACCATCACCGTCACCGTCCGCCCCGAAATCGAGTTGCCCAATTACGAGGGCCTCGAGGTTGAGGTTGACGAGGTAGAGGTCACCGCTGAGGACGAGGTTCAGGCACTGGACGCTCTGCGTGAGCGCTTCGGCACCCTGAAGACCGTTGAGCGCCCCGCAGCTGACAAGGACTTCGTGACCATCGACATCGCCGCAGAAATCGACGGCGAGCAGGTAGATGCAGCAAACGACCTGTCCTACCAGATTGGTTCCGGCACCATGCTCGACGGCATCGACGAGGCTCTGACCGGCCTGTCCGCTGGCGAGGACGCAACCTTCGAGACCAAGCTCTCCGGCGGCGAGCACGCAGGTGAGCAGGCAGTCATCAAGGTCAAGCTCACCGCAGTCAAGGAGCGCGAGCTGCCCGCAGCTGATGACGAGTTCGCACAGCTGGCTTCCGAGTTCGACACCATCGACGAGCTGAAGGAAGACATCAAGAAGCAGGTTGCAGAAGCTAAGGTTGCCGAGCAGGGCACCCAGGCACGCGACAAGGTCCTCGCAAAGCTCGTTGAGCTCGTCGAGATCCCCGTCCCCGAGAAGGTTATCGAGGACCAGCTCGAGCAGCACTTCAACAACCCCAACGCTGAAGCAGACCACGACACCGAGGAGCACCGCGCCGAGGTTCGCGAGAACACCGAGACCGCATTCAAGAACGAGATGGTTCTCGACGCTGTTGCGGACAAGGAAGAAGTGACCGTCGACCAGGCTGAGATGATCAACTACATCATCACCATGAGCTCCCAGTACGGCATGGACCCCAACCAGTTCGCACAGATGCTGGACGGCTCCGGCCAGGCAGGCGCACTGGTCGGCGAGGTTCGCCGCTCCAAGGCTCTGGCAGCAGTGCTGAAGACCGCAGTGGTCAAGGACACCAAGGGCAACGTTGTTGATCTGTCCAAGTACCTGGGCGAGGGCGAAGAGGCAGCTGCCTAAATCCCCGCCACGGTCTGCAAGAAGCCACCCCGCTAGAGGGCGTGAGCTGATTGCTTGAAACGTGTAGCCTCAGCGGGCATCCACCGAATTACCGGTTGGGTGCCCGCTGAGGCTCTTTTTACCCCAAACTATTCCGTTCTCAAGTTATTCCGTACCGAGGTTATCGCCTCGGCTTCACCCCCTGGCGAACGAACAACCCGAAGGGAAGCGGGGGAGAGCAACTATCGGTAAGGTAGTAGCAACGAAACTTTTCGCGTGCGCTCCGGCGCGTAAATCGCGCAAAGATGCAGCGAAGACCCATTAGAGAAGAAGAGGAAGAATGTCCAGCTACATGCCTCTGCCCATCGGCGCCTCCCAGGCAGCCGGCGTGGCGCCCGCGCCGTCTATGGCAACCCCCATCGTTGGTGCCCAGGAAGATTACGTCTACAACAGCCTCCTGAAGGAGCGCATTATCTGGCTCGGCTCCGAGGTGCGCGACTCCAACGCCAACCTCATCTGCTCCCAGATGCTGCTGCTCTCGGCTGAAGACCCCGAGGCAGACATCTACCTGTACATCAACTCTCCCGGCGGCTCCGTCACCGCCGGCATGGCTATCTATGACACCATGCAGCTCATCCCGAACGACGTGGTGACCGTGGTGACCGGTATGGCAGCATCCATGGGTCAGTTCCTGCTCACTGCAGGCACCATCGGCAAGCGCTACGCAACCCCGAACGCCCGCATCCTCATGCACCAGCCCCTCGGCGGTATTGGCGGTACCGCATCGGATATCCGCACCCAGGCTGAGCTGATTCTGGACATGAAGAAGCGCCTGGCAGAAATCACCGCTGAGCGCACCGGCAAGAGCCTCGAGACCATCCTGAAGGATAACGACCGCGACAACTGGTTCAACGCGGAAGAAGGCCTGGAATACGGCTTCTTCGACCACATTGCCACCACCGCCGGTAAGCTGCCCGAATCGAAGAACGCATAAGGGAGATGCACATGAACTACCTGCCGAACGATATCACCACCTCGGCGCCGGCTATGCCGAGCAACCGCTACGTGCTCCCCAGCTTCGAGGAGCGCACCCCCTACGGTTACAAGCGTCAGGACCCGTACGCAAAGCTGTTCGAGGACCGCATCATCTTCCTGGGCACCCAGGTGGACGACGCATCTGCTGACGACATCATGGCTCAGCTGCTGGTTCTGGAGGCGCAGGACCCCGAGCGTGACATCACCCTGTACATTAACTCGCCCGGCGGCTCCTTCACCGCAATGACCGCCATCTACGACACCATGCAGTTCATCCGCCCCGAGATCCAGACCGTGTGCCTGGGCCAGGCGGCATCCGCTGCAGCGGTTCTGCTGGCTGCCGGTACCCCCGGCAAGCGTCTGGCACTGCCGAACGCTCGCGTGCTGATTCACCAGCCCGCGCTGAGCGGCCAGCAGGGCGGTCAGGCATCTGACATCGAGATTCACGCGAACGAGGTTATGCGTATGCGTGAGTGGACTGCACAGACCCTGGCACTGCACTCGGGCAAGACCTACGAGGAAGTTGACCGTTCCATTGAGCGCGACAACATTCTGACTGCGGCTGCTGCCCTGGAGTACGGCCTGGTCGATAAGGTGCTGGAGTCTCGTAAGCTGCGTAAGCCTGCGACCAACACCGCTATTTCCCACACCTAAACTTTAGTTTTGAGGAATATTCCCGAGCGTTTTTCGGGGGAGGGGCGGCATCGCTCCGTGTGCGAGCCTTCGGGCTGGTGCGCGGTGCGGTGCCGCCCTTTTTGCGCCCGCCGGGTGGGGGCGGCGAACCAAGCTGATATGTGGCGTTGACCTGCGCTTTCTTGCCGGGCTTTAGCGTCACATACCTATCGTCATATGCCGGAGTATCAGCCTCGCCGCCGTCATAAAAGACGCGCTTTGTCATATGCCCGGTAAGTCCGTTCATTTGCGGTGCGTAATTCTGAGTTCCGGGGTGAACTCCGGTAGCCTTAGAGAAGGAGAAAATTCGAGTATTTCATACCGGTTTCTCACTCAAACTAAGGCGCCCACCCACCACCGGTGCCCCTCCTGAGAAATCACCGCAGATATCAGGTCACTGACCCTTCTGCACCGATTTCACCACGCCGATCGAAAGGGAATCTTCGTGGCCACAGACATCATTGTGCCTCCCGAACAGCCCAACGCCAGCATGCGATGCTCCTTCTGCAAGAAGACTCGCGCGCAGGTTTTCAAGATTGTGCTCGGCCCGAATGTTTCCATCTGCGACGAATGCGTGGAGCTGTGCGAAGAGATCCTCGCTGAAGAGCGTCTGAAGGTGAAATCCTCCGCGGCGGCGCCTGCATCTCAGCTGGCTACTCCGCGCGAAATTTACAGCTACCTCAACGACTACGTCATCGGTCAGGACGCGGCGAAGCGCACCCTGGCGGTGGCGGTGTACAACCACTACAAGCGCATCCACGATATTGATAACCCGGTGCTGACCTCCCGCATTCTTTCGGCGACTGCGGGGGAGCAGGTGGAGCTGGGCAAGTCGAATATTCTGATGCTCGGCCCGACCGGCTGCGGTAAAACCTACCTGGCGGCAACCCTGGCGAAGAAGCTGGATGTGCCCTTCGCCCTGGTCGACGCAACCACTCTCACCGAGGCGGGCTACGTGGGTGATGACGTGGAGAACATTCTGCTGCGCCTCATCAACGTCGCTGACGGCGATATTGCTAAGGCTCAGCGCGGCATCATCTACATTGACGAGATTGACAAGATTGCCCGTAAGGGCGGCGAGAACCTCTCCATCACCCGTGACGTGTCCGGTGAGGGCGTGCAGCAGGCGCTGCTGAAGATTATTGAGGGCACCGTGGCGACCGTACCCCCGGAGGGCGGCCGCAAGCACCCGGCGCACGCGAACATTGAGATTGATACCTCGAACATTCTCTTCATCGTGGCTGGAGCCTTCGACAATATTGACGACCGCATCGCAGCCCGAGTGGGCGCCGGCGGCATCGGTTTCGGTGCTGAACTGGGTGGCTCCGTGAAGAACCCGCTGGACCAGATCATGCCCGAGGACCTGGCGCACTACGGCATTATCCCCGAGCTGATTGGCCGCCTGCCGGTCATCTCGACCCTGAGTGAGCTCAACGAGGAAGAGCTGGCTCGCGTGCTGACGGAACCGAAGAACGCACTGCTCAAACAGTACCGTCACCTCTTCGCCCTGGATGGCGTGGACCTGGTCATCGACGACGCAGCGATTGCGGCTATTGCCCGTCTCGCCGCCGAACGCGGCACCGGTGCCCGCGGCCTGCGCGCCATGATGGAGCAGATTCTGCAGCCGATTATGTTCGACATCCCGGACCGCACCGATGTGGTGTCCATCGTCATCGGTGAGGACACCGTGCTCAACGGCACGGAACCCCGCTACGTGCTGCAGGCACCCGACCCCGAAACCGAGACCACCCGCACCGTGAAGGGGGAGGCGAAGGCTGCCTCCCTGAAGGAAGCGGACCGTCAGGCGGCATAACCGAATACTTCCAGCCGATAGGCTAGGGAATAAAGAAGCCGTCGCCCCGGTTATACGGGGTGACGGCTCACTAGCAGGTACTGCTCTCGCTGGCGTGTCCTGATGAGCGTGTACCGAAGAATAAGCGCCGGCTCATAGAAGCGGCTGGCACAACCGTATGAGAGAGGAACACTCATGGCTGAGAACGCACCCGCACAGATTGATTTCTGGTTCGACCCGATCTGCCCCTGGTGCTGGATTACCTCCCGCTGGATTGGCGAGGTGCAGAAGGTCCGCAACGTTGAGGTGACCTGGCGCCCCTTCTCGCTGTCCATGCACAACCAGGGCCGCGACCTGCCCGCCGACTACCAGGCAATGATGGACCAGTCCTGGGCGCCGACCCGCCTCATCACCGCTGTGCGCGAGCTGCACGGTAACGAGGTTATTAAGCCCCTCTACGACGCTCTGGGCGAGCAGATTCACCACAACAGCAACAAGGCCGATTCCTACCGCGATGCAATCGTCAAGGCGCTGGAGGAGGTCAATCTGCCCGCAGAGCTGGCGGACGTAGCCTTCACCGATCAGTACGATGAGCAGATGCGCGCCTCCCTGGACCTCGCACTGGAGACCGTGGGCGGCACCGATGTGGGTGTTCCGCTGATTTCCATTAACGGCACCGCTTTCTTCGGCCCGGTCATCTCCCCGAGCCCCGCCGGTGAAGAGGCAGGTAAGCTCTTCGACGGCGCCCTGGCGCTGGCTTCCTACCCCGGCTTCTTTGAGCTCAAGCGCCCCCGTAACGTGGGCCCGATTTTCCACGGCGAAAAGGGTGAAGCCTAAGAAGCCTGCAATGTGCTGAGATTCCTGCAATGCGCGCAGGCCCGGTAGAGT
This sequence comes from Rothia sp. HMSC071B01, assembly GCF_001808945.1. Lineage (NCBI taxonomy): Bacteria > Bacillati > Actinomycetota > Actinomycetes > Micrococcales > Micrococcaceae > Rothia > Rothia sp. HMSC071B01. The sequence goes on from NZ_KV795070.1 coordinate 192,773, forward strand.
CTGCGGCTGCAGAGCAAAAAAGTACCGCCCGATCATGTACTGACCGGGCGGTACTTTTCTATTCACTATGTTGCGCTGAAACGTGCAATCTACGCGCGGTGAGCGTTGCTTGCAGAGGTAGCTTTGCGTGCCTTCTGCGCATTGTGCGTCTTCTGCGCTTTCTGGGCTTTCTGAGCCTTGCGCTGTGCCCTGTGCTCGAGAACCTTCGGGTGCGTTGCGCGCTGCACGATCTTCGTATCGCGCATGTGGAAGGTGCGGGTTGCCGTGTACTGGACCGCCGCATCCGAGGTGAACGCCAGCATCGCAAACACCGCAACACCCAGCTGGAAGAAAATCGTGGACAGCGGCAGGGACTGGTGGCCCCACAGCACACCGCCGGTAATCGCTGCGAAGTTCAACGCAGTCAACAGCAGAGCCAGGCGACGAGCCTTCGACGAGCCGCGCAACGTGCTCCACAGCAGGAACAGGTGCACCGCCGAATAAATTGCTACAAAACCCACCAGCACGGTGCCGGTAATGGTGAGCAGCACGTTGCTATCCACCTGATCGAAGAGGTCCAGCAGCTCAATGTCGTTGCCGGAGCCTTCCTCCAGCAGCTTGGCGCGAAGTGCCGGGCGGCTGAGCGCCAAAATGACGCTGTTGACAATGTCGGCGAGGGTCACAGCGATGAGCATACCCGAACCAACCAGCAGGCTCAGCGGCATGCGGTACGCCAGGTCGTGCGCACTGGAGAGGTGAATTTCTTCCTGCTCCTGCGGCTCCAGTCCCTCATTGTTTAGCACGATGACCGGGAGCGCGCCGTCCGTGCGGATCGCGTCACCGCCGCCGTTACGGGCGTGGTAGCCGGAGGAAAAATCGTGCAGAATCTCAACGTGAGTTTCCGGGTGAGCGTACTGAATGGACTCCACAATGTAGTCGCGTTCAAAGTCGGTTTCAGCGTCAATGCGGTGCGTGACCTGCAGAGTGAAGAAACTGAAACCCACACCAGAGTCGTACGTGCCCGCCGCCAACCAATCCACCTGGTGACCGCCCGGCAGAAGCCAGCCGTCCGGGGTTTTCCAGAAGCGCACGTGGTGGCGCTTCTCGGGGTTGCCGTCCACTTCCTTCTGGTAGGCGAAAGCCTGCGTCTTACCAAAAATTTTCAGCGGGGAGACGGGTGCCTCCGCGTAGGAACGGCGGGTGATGGTGGAAAGAATAATCTTCCAGGAAGAGACGAGGGTGACGTCATCAGCGCGGGTCCAGCCGGCGTCCTGCATGACCTGGTGAATCTGCTCCTCGGTACCAATCAGACCGATATTGACCGGGTCACCGAGCAGACCGTCCGGGGTGCGGGTGCGCCCAATAAAGTAGTCGGGCACGTAGATGCGGGTCATGATCGCGTGAAAACGCGGTAGCGTCAGGTACGCGGTGACCGCCCAGAAAATGAAGGCGATGGGGAAACCCCAGAAAGAATGGCCGACCGTATTCGCCAGAATCATGAAGGTCAGCACGAGGGCGGCGACGCCGGCGAAGATAAAGAAGAGAGTGTCCCAGAAATCAACCCAGAAGCTACGCGGCACGAGGTCTTGCGCCGCACCGCGCGTGTCAATATCGCCACGGTAAACCGGTGGCGAGGTGACTGGGGGAGCAACATCGCTACGTATAGGCCGCAGGACGCGTTTTTGGTGGGACATTCCCGCCCTTTCTGCAACATAGTTAGGGTCTTTGAATATCCATAACTATAGCAAGGGGCAGGTTATGTGAAGTACGCATTCCGGGCAGGGCTTAATCGCTTGGCTCGATAGCCCCGCCGCAGAAAAACGCGGTACAACGCGGAGTGCTGGCGTTGCCGCGCGAAAGAAATAAAGGGTGACCCTACTCGGGGAGGGGCTTAGCCTCAACCGCAGCACGTGCGGCGGCAATGGAGCTTTCGTGGTGCAGCATATCGCGGCTTTCACGCATGAGGCGCACCCACTTGCGGGTCAGTTCCTCAAGTTGCTGAGCGGTCAACGAACCGGAGGCGATGCTCGCCTCATCGGTGGCGGCGCTGGTGGAAATGTGCTGATGCCACAGGTCGTACACTTCGTTGGTGTAGCTGGCACGCAGCGCCTGGGCATGTTCACGTGCCTGGCTGATGTACTCGTTCAGGCTCGTGTGATAGTGCTGAAGCTGATCGGGGGAAATGTTGGCTTGTGCTCCTGGCGGCGTGCTCGGGGTTGAGCTCTGCCTCGCCTGGGGTTTGTTCGGTAATCCGGAAGAGGATGAGTATGAATTCATGAGGATATGGGGTGCGCCTACTTTGGCGCGGGTCAGAGTCAGGACGCATCGCTGCGCCTGACGGGTGGTTTATTGTCGTGCGGTTGGTCGGGGTATGTCTTGCTCGTACCGGTGATTTGTCTGTTGCTGAAGTTGAATAGAGGGTTGTTCCCGATGGTAAAACCCTCGCATCAACAATCATACATAAAGTGACAGTCAATCTCATAAGGTTGATTATGCTCTTTGCACATTGATGAACAGAAAAAGGGATTGAAAATCCCACATAATCCCTACAGAACAGCAGACTAAAACCCACATTATTGGGGGAGGAGGTTGTGAAGGTGCTAGGGATGGGTACGGGCACCCGCGGGTACCGAATGTGTAAAGCCTCTAGTCAGAGTCGTAAAAGCGCCATACAAAGCACCGCCCGCAGTCGAGCATCACGCTCTCCGGGTACCTTGCCTGCAGAAACCAACGAACCGCAGACACAGAAAACGGGGCGGTACCGTCAATCGGTACCGCCCCGTCCTCAACACCAACTCGGTGTTATGTCACTAAGCAATGAACGTTAGATTCGATTACTCAGCTGCTTCTTCCACAACGAGTACAACGTCGCGAACCTCCAGCTCGCCCTCAGCTGCCACCAGGGACAGCTCACGAGCGTTACCGGCAGCCTTCAGGTCAGCCAAGCCAGCGGCAATGCGATCCAGCTGAGCCTGAGGAGCCGCAATAGTAGCGGACTCAACCTCGGTGCGCTGCTTGACCTTCGCGTCGCTCTTAGCCTTACGCAGACCACCCAGAGCCTCAGCAACATCCGGCAGGATCTGCTTGAGCGACTCAATCTGAGCCGGGTCAGCGTCCGCCAGGACCCACTGAGCAGAAATGCCAGCAGTCGGGTTCTGTGCGGAGTACTCAGCCAGCAGGGTGCCCTCCAGGATGGGCAGTGCCTGCGGCCACTCGGCGCGGTGCACGCTACCCGCACGCCACCAGGACCAAATCTCTTCGGTCACGAAGGGCAGGAAGGGCGCGAACAGGCGCAGCAGAGCGTCCAGGGTGGTGGCCAGAGCGGCCAGAACCGAAGCCTGCTCCTCCTCGCCGCGAGCACCGTAGGCACGGTCCTTAATCAGCTCGACGAAGTCGTCGGTGAAGGACCAGAAGAAGCTCTCGCAAATCTGCAGGGCACGAGCGTACTCGTACTTCTCAAATGCTGCGGTTGCCTCTTCAACCAGGTACGCCAGGCGAGCCAGCAGGGAGCGATCCAGGGCGTTGATGAGCACGCGACCCTGAGCCTGCGAGGTGATGACGGACTTCTCGGTTGCACCCAGGTTCAGCACGAACTTGGATGCGTTGAGCAGCTTGATGGCCAGGCGGCGGCCAATCTTCATCTGACCCTCGTCGTAGGCGGTGTCGGCACCCAGGCGAGCGGAAGCAGCCCAGTAGCGCACAGCGTCCGAACCGTACTTCTCCAGAACCTCGTTCGGGACCACAACATTGCCCTTGGACTTGGACATCTTCTTGCGGTCCGGGTCGAGAATCCAGCCGGAGAGCGCGGTGTTGTACCACGGCACGGAGGACGCCAGGGTCTCCGCGCGAACAGCGGTGGAGAACAGCCAGGTACGGATAATGTCGTGACCCTGCGGGCGCAGATCCATGGGGAAGGTCTTCGCGTGCAGGTCCGGGTTCACACCCCAGCCGGTCGCAATCTGCGGGGTCAGAGAGGAGGTAGCCCAGGTGTCCAGAACGTCCGGGTCAGCGATGAAGCCGCCCGCTACGCCGCGCTGATCCTCGGTGTAACCGGGAGCAGCCTGAGATGCGGGGTCAACCGGCAGCATCTCTTCGGTGGGCAGAATCGGGTTCTCGTAGTCCGGCTCGCCCTCAGCGTCCAGCGGGTACCAGACGGGGAAGGGAACGCCGAAGAAGCGCTGGCGAGAAATCAGCCAGTCGCCATTCAGACCCTCAACCCAGTTCTCGTAGCGGCTACGCATGAAGGAGGGGTACCAGTTCATCTCACGGCCGCGCTCGATGAGCTTCTCGCGGCGTGCAGCGTCACGGCCACCGTTGCGGATGTACCACTGACGGGAAGCAACGATTTCGAGGGGCTTGTCACCCTTCTCGTAGAACTTCACGGGGTGGGTAATCGGCTTGGGGTCGCCGTCCATTTCGCCAGCCTCAACCAGCATTTCCACGACGGTCTTCTGTGCGGTGAAGACGGTGGTGCCAGCCATACGCTCGTAGCGCTCGCGGCCCTCAGCGGAGGTGATCCACTCGGGGGTTTCGCGGGAGAAACGGCCGTCGCGACCGATGAGGGCGCGGGTGTCCAGCTGCAGTTCACGCCACCAGGTGACGTCGGTGGTGTCACCGAAGGTACAGATCATGGCGATACCGGCACCCTTGTCGGGCTGTGCCAGCGGGTGCGCCTTAATTTCGACCTCAACGCCGAACAGCGGGGAGGTGACGGTGGTGCCGAACAGCGGCTTGTAACGCTCGTCGTCCGGGTGCGCCACGAGAGCCACACAGGAGGGCAACAGCTCGGGGCGGGTGGTCTCAATCCAGACCTTCTCGCCGTTGGGGCGGTGGAAGCTGATGCGGTGGTACGCGCCGGGGCGTTCCTTGTCTTCCAGCTCAGCCTGTGCCACTGCGGTGCGGAAAGTGACGTCCCACATGGTCGGTGCTTCAGCCATGTAGGCGTTGCCTGCTTCCAGGTCCTTCAGGAAGGCGAGCTGGGAGACCTTGCGGGAGTGCGCGTCGATGGTGCGGTAGGTGCGCGACCAGTCAACGGACAGACCCAGGGTGGTGAAGAGGTTTTCGAAGACCTTCTCGTCTTCAACCGCGAGCTCTTCACAGAGTTCAATGAAGTTGTTGCGGGAGATACGCGGCCACTTTGCCTGGCTGCGGTCGGGCTTGGGGGTGCCGTCTGCCTTCCAGGTGATCAGGTCACGGAAGGAGTCGTTGTCTGCCACGGAGGGGTCGCAGAGAACGCCGTAGTAGTTCTGAACGCGGCGTTCGGTGGGCAGGCCGTTGTCATCCCAGCCGAGGGGGTAGAACACGTTCTTGCCGGTCATGCGCTGGTAGCGTGCAATGACGTCGGTCTGGGTGTAGGAGAACATGTGACCCACGTGCAGGGAGCCGGATGCGGTCGGCGGCGGGGTGTCAATGGAGTAGACCTGTTCGCGAGTGGTGTTCTCGTCGAATGCGTAGGTCTTCTCGTCGGCCCAGCGCTGCGAGAGCTTCTCTTCGAGGCCTTCGAGGGCGGGGCGGTCGGGAACGTTAATCTGTACGGGCGAGTCTGAGCCCAAAATGTTTTCAGCCATAACGGCTATTTTCTCATATTCACGGCATTCTCTCAGCTCCAGGGGAATTCTGCGCCGCACCGTGCTGTTCGTACCGCTCGATGGCGGCTTCTAGGCGCGCCAGGAGGTGCCGGTACCGGCTCACAAATTGTGCCCTGCGCACTGCGGCGCGTACCCCGCCGGAGGCGGTGAGATCCTGCCAGCTGGCGGGGTCGAGGTAGCTCTGCCCGAGCAGTAGGTGAACTTCGGAACTGTAGGGGAGTCCGGTGGTGGCACGGATGCTGCGCGCCCGCTGCTGGAGGGTGCGGCGCTGCTCTTTAAGGTCGGTGATGTGCTGGTGCGGTGTTGCTGTCATGTGGAGGCTCCCTATATGAGGAGTAATTGGCGATTCAGTGACAAACTCGGTGGAAACGGTAATGGGGGAGAGACCCCCTAATATTGCTGCCCCTGATTACCTGCAGTGTAGGCGCGAAAATCCGCAGTATCAACAGTCGGCGAATCCTTCTCAGGGGCGCGGGCACGGCGTAGACTGAAAGTACACGACCTTTGAGGAGTTGCCAATGAGTTCTCTGAGTATTTTTGGTTTGGGCACGTCTGAAACTGTTCTGCTGATACTGCACCTGGTGCTGGTTGCGTTGTGCGTCTGGCATTTGACGGTGCGTAGCGGCTATGGTGAGGCGCGTATGCGTTTCGTGCTACCGCTGATTATGTTCATGCCCGGCGCTGCGGTTCTTTATCTGCTGTCTGCGCGTGAAGGTACGGTCCCTCCGGACACGATTAAGACCGGCAGTAGCTCGCCCGTGTACTTTGAGCATCGCCTCGGATTCCGTGACGGCGGCAGGAGCCGCTGGGGTCTGCCGCGCCGCCGCAAGTAGCACGGGTGATGGTGTCTGTATCGTTTGTTCTGAACGGCGGCGGGTACCTATCTCACTATCGAAAATTTCAAAATATATGCCCGCGAGTCTGCTCGAACTGAGCACCCGCGGGCATCACTCTACTAGGATTAAAGTATGACTGAGAACACCCACATTCCTGCATCTCCTTTCCTGCCCCATACCGGTGACGGCAAAGTGGCCGTGGTGACCGGCGCATCCAGCGGTATTGGCCGAGCCACCGTACAGCAGCTAGTAGCAAGTGGCTGGACCGTCTACGCCCTGGCTCGTCGTACCGACCGTCTTTACACCCTTTATGCGGAAACCGGCGCTCACCCGGTGACCTGCGATGTGACCGATGAGCAGTCCGTTCAGTTCGTAGCCGAGCAGATCCTGGAGGAGCAGGGCACCATTGACGCCCTGGTCAATATTGCCGGTGGTGCTATTGGCGTGGATAAGGTTGCCGACGGCAAGCCTACCGATTATTTGAAGATGTACCAGATGAATGTTCTCGGTATTCTGCACATGGTGCGTGCCTTCGCGGAGGCGTTGCGCCTGAACGGTCACGGCACGATCCTGAACCTGACCTCCACCGCTGCCGAGCACGGCTACGAGGGCGGCGCCGGATACAACGCGGCGAAGTTCGGCGCTCGCGGCCTGACCGAGGCGCTCCGCCTGGAAGAAGCGGAACATAACGTTCGCGTGATTGAGATTTGCCCGGGCATGGTGCACACCGAGGAGTTCTCCCTAAATCGTCTGGGTTCTAAGGAAGCTGCAGAGCGCGTCTACGCGGGCGTTGAGAAGCCGCTAACCGCCGAGGATGTAGCGCAGACCGTGACCTTTGCGTTGAACGTTCCGCACCACGTGAACCTTGACCGCATTACGATTCGCCCGGTGGCGCAGCCGAGCCAGTTCAAGGTGATTCGCAAGGAGAGCTAAGCTTTGTGCTCTTGCGTCCGCTGATGCGGGGTTTTGTGTTTGCCTCGCCTGCATTCCTGATTCTTGGGATGCGGGCGAGGCTTTTTGTTTGTACGCGGGGAGGTCTGTGGCTTGTGTGGAGCTTTGATCCGGGTGCCAAGCGGGGCGGGAATAGGTGGGGGAGAGGTATCAAGGAGTACTTGATGGAACTATAAAGTGGTACGTGAGACTTTAAGGTTCACCATGGTGAAATAGTTGGGGTGAAATCATCTATGGAAAGTATTATATTTTCTTCAAATGCAATCAAAATGTAGGGTTACCGGTGTTCACATGTCAGTATATGACCACAAAACACCATAATTGGTCTGTAATAACCCTCAACTTGAGGGGTGGTTTTATAACGATTTCATTACAGTTACTTAAAGCGGGCATTAAGAGGGCAGAAGACTCAGAGTTGGGTGTTAGCCTTTTAGCAGTCACACCCATGTGTGAATCTGCGCGCCCCTCAAAGACGGAGGCACACCGCGTAGGTTCACCACCGATAATTCAGAGATCGAGGAAAAATGTCGAAGACTACCCGTCGCGTTTACAAGATCGCAGCTGCGGCAGCTTTTACCGCTGGTTCTGTGGCAGCAATCCCGGCAACCTTTGCGGCAGAAGCACCCGCCGATCAGCAGCAGCAGGTTGTTGATCAGAAGGCATCTTCTCAGACTTCTTCCCTGCCCGGCGGCAACGCAACCGAGACTCCCAAGGCTGAGGCTCCCAAGACTGAAGCTCCTAAGGCTGAGGCAACTGAAGCACCTAAGGCTGAGGCTCCCAAGGCTGAGGCAACCGAAGCTCCTAAGGCTGAAGCACCTAAGGCTGAGGCTCCTAAGGCTGAGGCAACCGAAGCTCCTAAGGCTGAAACCCCTAAGGCTGAGACTCCTAAGGCTGAGACCCCTGCTCCCGCAACCCCCGAGCCCACCACTCCCTCCACCCCGGCTCCCGAGGTGAAGCAGGCTAACCCCTTCGTCTCCATCGAGAACGCACGCTTCTCCGGTGATGCGCAGTTTAACACCGTGAGCGTTGTTGGTACCGGCTTCTACGGCGAGAAGGTCGGCCCCGGCGTTCAGGTCAGCATCTACGCGCTGGATGAGAACCAGCAGATTACCGGCGACGTCATTACCACCGTGTCCGTGTCTGCGGACCAGATTCAGGATGGCTCCTTCAAGACTTCCTTCACTGTCGAGGCAAGCAAGCTGCCCGCCGGCGCTTCCTACGCTCTGGTTGCTGTGAGCAACCCTCAGGCTGCTCAGGCTGACCAGAAGCTCGTGGCTCTCTCCTCCTTCAAGGTCACCGAGTCCACCTCTCCCGAGGCACCCAAGAACAAAGAGACCCCCGCTCCCGTGACCCCGGCACCGGAGACCCCCAAGGCTGACGAGACCCCGGCACCCGAGGCTCCCAAGACTGAGGCTCCCAAGGAAGAAACTCCTGCTCCGGAAGCACCCAAGGCTGAAACCCCGGCACCCGAGCAGACCGAGACCCCCGCTCCTGAGGCTCCCGCAGCACCTGAGAACGCAACCCTCACCACCGAGGATGCATCCCTGAATCCGAACGACCAGTACAACGTCCTGACCTTCAATGGCTCCGGCTTCACCCACGAGTCTGTCGCTAACGGTGTGCAGATTGCTATCTTCCGCCTGGATGCAAACGGCAACATCACCGGTGATGCTCTGGCAACCCACGATGTGCCTGCTTCTGAAATCGTGAACGGCACCTTCCGCGTCAAGGTCAGCGTTCTTGCTGAACTGCTGCAGCCCGGTTACGCATACGCAATGGTGGCAACCAGTGACCCCAACGGCCTGGTACACCAGGTGGCAGTCACCACCGCTACCGTGAGCGATGCGAACAACCCCGCACCGACCCTGCCGGCAGCTACCGAGGATGAGAGCACCACCGTTCGCGATAACGGCGACGGCACCACCAGCGTCTTCACCGCTGAGATGCGCGAAGATGGTTCGGTTGTCGTAACCGAGACCCGCATGCCTTCTTCTCAGGCACCCAAGGCTAAGGTTGGCAACGCTTCTGCTGCTACCTCCTCTAGCTCCAAGGGTCACACTGTAGGTGTCTCCGGCACCAAGGGTTCGACTTCGACCTCTTCTTCGGCTTCCTCGAAGCCGCAGCTGGCTAACACCGGTGCTGAGGGTGTTGCAGGTATTGCAGGCGTTGGCGCCGCAGCTCTGATTGCTGGTGCCGCACTGATGCTCCTGCGCCGCCGCAGCCTCTAAGGTTTATCCTTTCGTATAGAGTCTTATGAAACGCCCTCGCGGTCTCTTTGGGAATAAAATATTCCTAGGAGACCGCGAGGGCGTTTAGGCGGTATTTTGCGGAATGTAATAACCGCATGAGACGGGCAAACCGGTGCAGATTTGTTTGTTGCGGGTTTCCTGAGTCTGTGAGTTTTGGAGTCCCGAATTGGGAAGAGAGAGGAATGAGAAACGATGAGTGTACAGGCAGTACAGTACGACCACTTTGGGCCCGTGGAGAATCTGAAGTTCGTGAGTGTACCGGAGGAGATTCCGGGGGAGGGGCAGGTAAAGATTGCGGTGCATGCGGTCGGCCTGAACCCTGTGGACTATAAGATCTTTGAGGGCGCTCCGCAGCTCAGGATGCTCTCGCGCGTCATGAAAATCAGGAACCCCCGCCGTTGGTTTGAATCAAAGAAATCGCAGTTCCCTCGTGGAGTAGGGCGTGATTTCTCCGGCACGGTGCTCGAGGTGGGGCCCGGCGTATCGGGTTACCATGTGGGTGACGAGGTCTTCGGAACCATTGTTAGTGCCCCCGGTCTGGGTACCAAGAGGGGGTCTCTAGCTACGGAAATTTGTGTGAATACCGGTGATATTGCGCTTAAGCCCGCCTCCATTGATTTTGACCATGCCGCTGCAATGGGTGTCGCGGCCTTGACCGTGGGAGGCGCCTTCCGCCATATTGGCGTGGGTGCGGGCGATACTGTGGTCATTTCTGCAGCCTCGGGCGGAATTGGGTCCACCGCTGTGCAGTATGCGGTGGCTCGTGGCGCACGGGTCGTCGGAATCGCGGGGGCTGCGAATGCCGAATTTGTTAGGTCGCTGGGTGCTGTTCCGGTTGCCTACGGTGAGGGCGTTAGGGAGCGTGTGCTCAAAGCTGCTGAGGGCCGCGTGACGAAGTTCCTGGACTGCTATGGTGGCGACTACGTCAGCTTGGCATTCTCGCTGGGTCTGAAGGGTAAAGACATTGGAACTCTCGTTCCTTCGCCCAAGGTCATGATCCGGGGAGCGCAGTTTACCGGCCCCCGCCACTCGGAACACGGGGATTTTGAAGCCCTAGCCGAGCTGGTTACTGAGGGAAAAGTGTCAATTCGGCTGGATCGCGTGTACGGGTTCACGATTGAGGACGTCCGTGCAGCCTACCGCGATTTGAAGGCTGGCCATACGCGTGGCAAGAGAGTCGTTCGTATTACCGATTCATAGGGAGTTTATTACTGAGGGTGCTGGGGTGGGGTGGCGGAATCATTTTGCTGGGTTATTTTGTGCGTGGTTATTGGTACGCACGCTTTTAATCAATGTGCGGGAAAAGCGCTGTGACCTGCAATTTTTTCACTTAAAAGAAATAAATTAAATGCATGGATGTGCAGAATATTTTTATCTCAAATCCATTAAAACTGCATATGCATGCAATAAAACCTTGAGCCTCAAGGGAGAGTTGAAAAATTTCGCCTAGTCCATGCAATTTGAGTACTCTTGATACTGTTCCGGAGAGTAAAAAATATTCCATGTGGGTTATTGCACAAGAAAATAGTCAGGACGTAAAGCGTATTTACAGCAATAACCTAAAAAGTATTGTTAGTGTGGAATTACCGATAAATAGAGCGATTCCCTTCGCGGTAACTTCCACCATTACAGGAATGTTATGACTAGTCCGTGCGTTATAGCGGTCAATCCCGAAGAGACACCCGTCCAGCTTCGATCCGTGGCACCCTCCGGAGGGTATCGTTCACACTCACAGAAAAGGTGTGTTCCATGCCCGAACCCGCTCACTCAAAAACCCGAGCAACAGCCGCTATTGCTGCATCCGTCCTGTCCGTTACCGGTGTTGGTGCTGCGCACGCAGATGTGCAGGTGCAAAATACTGGCGGAATTGCTTCATCGACTGCGGTAGAACCCGACAATCCCCCCTCCGCAACAAACGCAACCCCCATCGAAAACGTTGCCACCCAAACCTCCCCGCAGGTGTACGTCGAGCAGGGCGTCGTCATTAACCCGGCACGTTCCCAGAGCATTACCGTCACCGGTGAAGGCTTCACCGGCGGTGCCGTTGAACGTTACGGTGTGGCGGTGTACGTGAGCGAATACCGCCAGTACCCCCTCTACGCACTGGGTCGCGGCTCCGCAGTGACGATGACCCTCGTACCCGAACTCGATGTGGACGGTGGCCGCTTCAGCACCCAGTTGACCCTGCCCGCAGGTACCCTCGACCCCAACCAGCAGTACGTCGTCGCAACTGCTGTGGTCGACCCCGGTAAGGGCTACGCAACCGAGGACCCCTCCTACAACTCCTCCGCACCGCTGGAAGTGCTGCCCGCCGACACCCAGGATGAGCCGCTCAATGCTCGGATTCTTTCGGGGCAGCTGGAAATCCCGCAGGATAAGAACCTTGTCGTCTACAAAGTCACCGGTCTGGGTGAGGCGCAGGCTTTCGAAGTCATGACCTACGCCTACGCCCTGGATAGCCAGGGTAACCGCATCCTGCTCGCTGCCTCTCCCGCGCGCGCCGACGTTATGAACGGCACCCTCCTGGACGGCATTGAAGTGCCCGGATCCAGGCTGGAAGAAGTGCAGGCTGTTCACGAAGACCTGCGCTACGTGCTGAGCGTTGAGGTTGCGCCCTCTGCCGCTAATGGTTACACCGCCCAGGAAGTTGAGGTTCCCTTCATGAATGGTTGGAATGTACAGAATGGCTCCGCTCCGGTTGCGACCGCTGAGCGTGCAATGGCGGAGCAGGCACAGTTTGAGAAGAAGCAGTCTGCAGAGGAGGCGCAGCCCGCGCAGAACGCCCAGGCTGATTCTGAGCAGGTAGTTGCCGTGAGCCCCGTCGAGAAGTTCGACCACGTATTGCCCGAGGATGACCCGCGCCGCCACTACAGCCTGCCGCGCGACACTCGCTTTGACCGCGTCCACGACACCACTGAAGAACAGAACAACACCTCTAACCCCGTGATGACCGCCCGCCTGCACGTAGAAGAAACCGTAGTTCCCGAAAACGATTCCGCAAAGACCCTGACCCTGCGTGGAGAGGGCTTCACCGGCGTCAGCTCGGTGCACCTGATGGTTAGCGCTATCGATGAATACGGAGTAGCTACCGGCGGCGTGATTGCGTCGGCTGACGTCTCTGAGATTGACGACTCCGGTGCTTTCACTGCACAGGTACAGATTCCCGGCTCGGAGCTCAAGCCCGGTGCCACCTACCGTGTGAGCGCCGTGGCGGAGGATGAGCAGGGTACTGTGCGCATGGTCAATGGCGGCTTTACCGTCGAGCGCGATAGCGTGGATAGCTTGCCCGCGGCCCCCGAGCAGGATGCGCCCACTGTCGAGGCTCCCGTAGCCGACGCTCCCGCTGTCGAGACTCCCGCGGTCGATGCTTCGGTGCCTACTGAGCCTGCGGCTGATCAGGCTTCTGTTACCGAGCAGAAGGCGGGGGAGAGCGGTTCTGAGCAGAAGAAGGACGCTCCGGCTGGTGTTCAGGGTGCTCCCGCGCAGAATGTTTCTGCACAGAATACCTCTGTGCAGAAGACTGAAGCGCAGAAGGGCAACGCGCAGAAGGTCGAAGCACAGGCATCTGGCTCCCAGAAGGTTGCCTCCGGTGCCCAGCAGAAGCGTGAGCAGCTGGCGGCTACTGGCGCCTCCAATATGTTGGTCATTAGTGCCGCTGGATCGCTGTCACTGCTTGCCGGTATGCGTTTGAGCCGCCGTCGCCGTAGTGAGATGCAGCTCAGTTCTCGCCGCTAAAACGGGTCAATTATTGCCCCACTAGGCAAAATATGCATATAGATGTAGGGATGTCCGAAATGCAAGATTCGGGCGTCCCTACATCTTTAACTTTTTCTAAGGTTATACCTATAATTTAGAGTGCTGTCATAGACGGTACTATCACTCTTTACCACCTCGTTCACCCGAGGTGAGGAGTCGCTGTGAAGCGCCTCCGGTCACCGATATCAGAGAACCGTTATTCTGTGCCTACTTCCGACCTTTGGGCGCAGGAGTCACACGACGATTCATCACACTCACTCACGAAAATAGGTGACCATGTTTTCCACGCAGCGAACTGCTCGCGGCGCGGCGCTAGTAGCGTCTGCCGCCCTCGGTTTGGGCGGCTCCGTCGCGCCTGCAACTCTGGCCCCTGCCACCTTTGCCTCTGCCGCTCACGCGCAGACTCAGCAGACCCCGAAGCCTGAACTTCCCATCGCCGTTGCCACCGATGTGGTTAGCCACGACATTACCCTGGACCTGGTTGCTCAGAGCAATGACTACACCCTGCTGTCGTTGACCGGTGTAACCTCTTTGGAGAATCTGAGGGTTCGCCTGGTCGCTATTTCCGTTGACGATGGTATCGTGGCGGCGATGACCGTGCCTGCCTCCCAGATGACTGCCTCTCTGAACGATGAGGGTGCGCTAGAGGTCAGTATTCACCAGCGCCTGAACGTTGAGCAGCCGTACATGGTTGAGGTGCAGAACCTGAGCACCAAGGATGCTATTTCGGTTGAGTTCATGCCTGAACAGGGCGCGACCGTTGACGAGATTCTGGCGAGCCGCCAGAACATTTTCTTCCCTGACACCCCAGGCGTTCCCCGTGCTAACCGCGTGGAGGCGAATCCCACCCCCGAGGTGTCCCTGAGCCCCAGTGCATCCCCGAGCGCCGCGAAGGATAGCCCGCGCCCGACGGTCGCCCCGGTACCTTCTGAAGCGCCGTCTGCATCGCAGAAAGTTTCGGCTCGTCCTTCTGCGAGTGCATCTGCTAGCGCCTCGGTGAGTGCGTCTGCCAGTGCTTCTGCTTCGGTGAGTTCTTCTACCGATGATGCGGCACCCGCTGAGGTGACCGAGGATCGTCTGCTGGTGCACTCCCGCTCCGATCGGGCTCCCGCGGAGACCCGTGAGGCGACCCTGGAAATTTCTACCGCAGAGCTGCGCGGATCGGATGAGCTGCAGCCGATTAGCGTGCGCGCTAGGAACGTGGCGGAGAGCGGCCTGGGCTATGACGTGATGGTCTTTGAAATGCCTGCTGACGGCGGTGCCGTGGGTTCACCGCTGGCGACCACGCATGTGAGCCCTCAGCAGGTGACTGATGCTTCTTTCTCTGCTGATTTGAAGGTTCCCGGTACCTCTTTGCATGCGGGTAAGCGCTACCGTGTGGTTGTGGTGGGTGGTAACTCCACTGAGGAGCTGCAGCTCATGGCGACCAGTGCTTTTGGTGTGAGCGTGATTCAGCGTGCGGTTCCTGTTGATCCGGCTCCGAAGCCTACGAATACTGTTGTTCACCCGCAGGTCCCGATGATTTCTGATGCGAATCAGCGTGTGAGCCCTTCGGCCCCTTCGGGTCGCGTGAGCACTGTGGATTCTTCAGGTGCCTCTGCGGATGCTCAAGATTTGGTGACTGATTCTGTTGCTAAGATCCCGTCGGTGGATAGCGCTCTGGGCTATATTGTGCAGGCGCAGCAGTCGGCGCGTGCGATTACCGCGCAGGCTCGTAATTCTGTGGCTGAGACTGCGGTGGTTCCTTCGACGATGGTGATGTCTGGTTATGCGGTGATGTTGCCGGGGCGTACCGTGGTGAACCTGTTGGGTTACCAGTCTGCTGAGGGGGAGACGGTGACTGTTGCTTCGCCTCAGGAGAATGTGGGTGCTGCAGGTTCGGGTAGTTTCTATACGCGTAGCTCGAAGTCGCGCGGTGATTCTGCCGGTTCGAAGCTGGAGGCGAGCGCTCAGGATAATGGCCCGCTGCCGGAGGGTACCTTGCCGCTGAGTATTGCTCTGCTGGGTTCGGTTGCCTTTGTGGGTACTGCTGTTGCGGTTAATGTGTATCGTCGCCGCCTTGAGGGTGCTGAGGAACTGGGTGCTGAGTAGTTCAGCTATTTGCCGCTTAGCGCTGTGAGGCGTGGCTCTCTGTAGGGGAGTTGTTGAGTGGGAGGCGCTCTGTCGGGTGCGTGCCGTGTGGGTGCGTGTTCGGTGGGGCGCCTTCTGCGTGCCCGGATGTTTGACTCTATTGCGCGGTGGTCTGGTGCGCCTTGGGGCGGTGTAATAATCTCTTTTTGGTGCACTCTGGAGAATATATTTTGACATTCGAATTTTGCGTTATTTATATCTCAGTAAAGTAATTAATTCCCTTTTATTTCGGTAATTATTGCGACATAAAGTTTTAGCACATGAATGCAATGCAACATTAAGTGCAATATCCGTGTTAGGCTAGGGTGTAACCGACGTACTGGTGCGCAAATACTTGGATAGAAACACCGGCTTGTGGTGAGCCTTCCCTAGTCCACGCTTTGCGCCTACATCGATCGAAATGGCGCACATGACTATCACTCGACTTCCGAAACGCATTCATGCTCTTTCGCTTGCCGCCGCTTTAGGTGCAAGCGCTTTTGTGCTTCCTGGCGCCTCCGCAGTAGAGGCTGAAGCAATTAACGTGAATGATTGCCTGGCGGCTTTGGTTAATAGCGAATTTAATTCAAGCTGCCCCTACGAAGACCTCGAAATTGAGGTCGATACCATTGAGATTCAGATTCAGTCCATCAAGGACGGTCAGGCAACCATTAAGCTCGCCCCCCTCTATGAGGGCGGCTACGTGGGCGATGCCTCTAGGGTGTACCTGGTAATGCAGTACTACGGCACCACCGGCACGGTGCTCGGATCTGATACCTACGAGCCGTCCGCACTGCAGGTTGAGCGTGCTGACGACGGCTCCATGCTGGTCACCTTTGAGATGCCGCAGATGCCCCAGGAAGGCTACTACTCCATGAGTGTCATGGACCTGGTGACCTCCGATGCGGGCTACGGCGAATTCATGATCTCTGAGGGCTCTCTCGTGCCGCATACTATCCCGGTAGAGGACGACTCTGACGAGGTAATGGTGGATAAGAAGGAAACTGCCCACCAGGTGCCGACCATTGACGAGCTGAAGACGATGGAAAAGCTCCGTGAAGAGGAGCAGAAGAACCAGCAGGCTGCAGATCAGAAGGGTAGCAGGGATAAGGTTAAGACTGAGGCGCCTTCCGAGTCTGCTGAAAACCCGAACTCCGAAACCCACACGCAGAAGCTGGAGCAGATCCCCGGCGGATCGACCTCTTCTCGCGATATTCAGACCCTGAGCGCTACGGAACTGAAGGTTGCGTATGCTGAGGTTCGCTCCGATAAGGAAACCAAGCCGGTGACTATCAGTGCAGCGCGTCTGGCTGCGAATGCGGCTGGCTACGACCTGATTGTGGTTGAAACCGACATGAGTGGCAACCATAAGGGTGATGCGCTGTCCATTACGCACATCAGCTCTGATCGCATTGTGAATGGCGCGTTCAAAGAAGAGATTGGCATGCCCGGCTCTCTGCTGAAGACCGGCTCGGTGTACACCGCCTACCTGGTGCGTGCGGACGATACTGAGTATGCGGAAGAAGTTGTCTCGGTGCGATTCAAGGTCAGTGGCGAGGCGACCGGCAACTCAACCTCCTTGACGAAAGATGAGTCGCCTCGCCAGGATGCAAGCGCATCGCTCACGCCCAGCGCCAATGCGGCCGAGGCGACCGGTGCCACTCAGGGTAGCCCCTCGGCTGCTACTAGCGCCGTCTCCAATAACGCCGTCTCGACTCGTTCTGACGCAACCCAGTCGGGCTCGGGTCAGTCTGCCGCGAGCGCGCCCCGCTCCACCCTGGATGCGGTGAGCGCCATGTCCAAGGCTAAGGAAGCGAAGGCTGAGCGTCAGCGTCAGGCTCTGCAGACTTTGGCTCAGGCGCGCACGATGAGCCCGCGTTCGGCTTTTGAACCGACCCGCACTAACCAGATTTCGGCGTATAGCTCGGGTTCTGACCCGGCGTCTATTGCTGTTGCCGCAAACCTGGACGCTCTGACCGATGAAGAAAAGGCGGCTTCGTCGAAATCCGGTAATGGTAATAAGGGTTTTACTCCCGTCATTCACTCGGAGCCTAACACTCGTTCCGCTGCGGTGCACTCGAACACCACCCAGGTGTACTCGAACGCTGACCGTCAGGACGGCGTGAAGGCTGCGGTTTCCACTGCGGCTCCTGCGAGTGAAGAGGTTGCTCAGCACGGTGTTGCCTTCTGGGCTCTTGGTGGCGTTGGTTTGGCGCTCGTGGTTGGTGCCGCCTGGATGGCTCACCGCCGCGGTTTCTTGGGCGGCTAATGCGCTAGTCAGGCGTTTTCTGCCGGCCCTGTATAGTATGTTTTTCGTTTCATGAGGAATGCTCGCCCCCGCTATCTGTAGGTGCAGATAGCGGGGGCGAGTCGCGTGTTCAGGGTGTTCAAAAAAACTCTACCCTCGCGTGAATAAACCTTAAGGTTCGTGATAGGGTTGAAATAACCGATAAATAGATGCGAGCTATTGTCAGGTCTTCACCACCTGAAATACGAAGCGGAGCATGGTACGACGAATCCGGGTACATGACGCGCCCGAAGGGCTCCACGCGGCACGTGAAGAACAAGCAATAGTGCGCACATTTCCACCACGAAAAGACGCATTGCATGAGTATTTATTCAGCGAAGCACCGTATTGTCACCGCAACCATTTTGGCTGCGGGGCTTCAGTGCGGGCTTGTTGTACCCTCTGTCGCGGCGGAGGCACCCGTCACGACGCACTCTGCCGTGCAAAAAACCGCCACCCTGACCGCAACCCCGAACCAGGCTGAAGACAATCAGCAGGTGCAGGGCGCAGCCTCCACAATCACCATGAAGGCGCAGCTCAAGGACGGCAGCTACCTCCTGCGCTGGACGGGCTTCCCTGAGGGGCTGGAGGCTTCCAGCGTGCTGGTTGACGTGAACTTCTACACCCCTTCCGGTGAGTACGGTGGCTCCGTCCTGGAGAGCCCGACCCTAACTGAGGGAACCAAGGAGGGGGAGTTCCGCCTCCTGATGAGCCCGGCGACGGACTCGAACGTCGTGTACGTGATCGTTCTGGAGGATACCGCGCACGGTGTCTCCTACGAATTCTTTGTGACCGAGCAGGGCAACCGCCTGGTCCAGACCGCTGACCCGCGCAACGGCAAAGCAAAGCCCACCGAACCGCCGGTCGATATTGAGCGTGAAGAAGCAGAAACCGGCGAGGCGACTGCTCAGCCGACCCCCGAAGCGGTGAACCTGCCGTCGCCCACCGCTACGTCATCCACCGATACGAGCGATGACACGGTTCGCCGTACTGTAGATAACCCGCAGAACCATGATTCTGGGCAGTACGTTATCTCCGAAGACAACAGCGTGTACGATCCGATGAACCAGAGGGATGGCAAAGCGCACCTATCCATTCAGGATTCGCAGGGCGACTCTCAGGATGACACGAAGCCCGTCACGGTCCGCGCCACGAACTTCCCCCGGAATGACAAGGGCTACGACCTGATTGTCATGGAAATCGACACCAACGGCAACACTGTTGGTGATGCGCTCGCCATTGTTCATGTTGGCCCGGAATCCATTTCTGCGGGCGCTTTCGAGGCTGTGATTGGCGTGCCCGGTGCGTCCCTGCAGATCGGTAAGACCTACCTGGTGGCGGCTTTCGACGCAGGCGATGATGGCAACCTTCAGCTCAATACGGTGCGTTTTACGGTGACCCAGGCGTCTGCCGAGAATGGTGGCTCGTCATCTAATTCTTCCTCTAAGGACGAGGGTAACCCAGCTGTGGAGTCTTCCGCCTCTCCTTCGACTGCCTCTGAGACTGCGAACGCATCCGGCGCGAAGGCACCCGCTGCGGGTTCTACGTCTAAGACCCGCGGTATTCAGGCTGATACCGCTATGGCTCCGGGTACTAATGACGCCACGATTTCTGTTCCGCGCCCCTCGGGTGGTTCCGCTACCGAGTCTTCCTCGGCTCTTGGGTACCGCACCGGGGAGGCGCAGCCTGTTCGGGTTGCGACCCCCGATTCTAACCTACCTTCGGGTACTGATTCGGCGGCGCAGTCTCGCCGTGCCGCGATTCTGAACGGTTCTTCCTCTCAGGTTCGTACTGATCCCGGATCGCCGAATGGTGTGAAGGCAACGGAGGCGCAGATTACCCACAACATGGATAAGAGCTCGCCGCTTCTGCCGATTTTGGTGACCCTGGGTGGCGGTCTGATTCTTGGTGCTCTGGGCATGTCACGCATGCATACCTCGAAGAAGGATTAGTCGCGTAGGGGGTGGGGGAGTAGCGGCCCCTGTTGCCTGTTGAGGGGGTATTGCCCTGTCGGTGTGCTGTGGGATGGTTTGTCACAAAACGGTTTCTTGGAACCTGATGTTGAGAAATACTCACGCTATCGATATAGTAAGCCTGTCCTAACAGTGTCGATAGTATGGATACACACCAATGAAGATTTTCACATCTGGCACCCGCCTCTCCAAGGGAGCCTGCGCCCTCGCTGTCGCTGGCGCTGTCGCCCTGCCCCTGGCACCCGTTCTCGCCGAGAACATTAATATCGCTGCCCAGAACGTTGCCGCACAGAACGTCGCTGCAGGCGACCAGGCAACTGCAGGCGCGTCCTTCGGCTGGGGCGTGCGCGCCTCCTTCCTGTCCTACAACGGTATGCCCCGCGAAATGACCGACGGCGCAGCCTGGGACGCAACTGCAAAGCAGTTCACCTTCACCCCGACCTCCACCACCGTCTCTGAAGACGGCAAGCAGGTCACCCTGCAGGCTGCCGGCCGCCTCTGGTTCACCGGCCACTGCGCCGAAGGTCAAGACCCCGAAACTGGTTGCGCCCTGAACCTCACCTTCTCCAACCCCCGCGTGGAACTGAACCTTGCTGACGGCACCGGCTCCCTCTACATGACCGTGCGCACCAAAAACTACGCCTCCGGCAAGTTCGAGGGCCCCATGGAAGTCAAGATGGCGACCCTGAGCACCGGCACCGCCAAGCAGAGCGAGAAGGACGGTGTGGTCAGCATCAGCGGCATCTCCGCGAACCTGACCGCCGACGGTAACCACGCCTTCTCCGACTTCTACAACGAAGGCGCTAGCCTCGACCCGCTGAGCATCTCCTACAACGGTAGCGCAGCTAACACCCCCAAGAGCGCCTACAGCGTCGCCGAGTCTTACAACACCGGCGCGGGCGTGAACCTGCCCCAGAACACCGCACGTCTGGGCCAGAACCACATCGTGCACGTGGCACCCCCGAGCTTCGGCGGCGACACCACCTACACCGTGCTGACCAGCTCCAACCTGAAGATGACCGACACCGGCGTACTGAAGGCCAACAAGGGCGTTTTCGCCGTGGATGCTGACGGCAACCGCATGCTCGTCATCAACAGCGAGACCAACAAGCCCGAGCTGTACACCGTAACCGCTGAAGGTAAGCTCGTCTCCTCCGGCACCTACTCCGACGTAGACCTCGGCACCACCACCGTCAAGGCAATCGGCTACAACCCCGCCAACAACACCTGGGGTATCGTCAGCATTGACGGCCAGGGCGGCGGCAAGCTCACCATCATTGACGCATCCGGCAAGGCAACCTCGCAGGCTCTGCCGAAGCCCGACTCGATCGACCCGCAGGTTGTGAACGCCTACTCGCTCGACGAGTACTACGGCGACTCGTTCTCCAACAACACCGTGACCCTCGCACCGCTGCCCGACGGCAGCTTCGTGTACGCGCCGTCGACTTCCATCTACGATGCGGCCGGCGAAAAGGCGGTTCAGAAGGGTCACCTGCTGCACATGAGCAGCAACGGCGTGTCCCTGGTGCCGAACTCTTCACCCGCAGGCTACGACACCGCCCTGCCCTCGACCCTGGTCAGCCCCAAGGGCTACATTTACCGTTGGAACAACTGGTACGGCGGTAAGGTGCAGATCCTCAAGTACGAGAACGGCACTTTCAGCGTGGTCCGTGAGTCCGCAACTCTTGAGGGCTTCGAGAAGACCGAGGTTGCCACCATGTTCCTGACCCGTGCGGGCAACGTGGTTGTGGTGGACGCATCCGGCTCCCGCCTGGTGTTCATGGATGAGACCCTGAACAAGGTGAACGAGGTGGTGCTCTCCTCGATGCGCAAGACCGACAAGAGCGGCGGCTACAACGCTCTCGAGCTGCCCAACGGCGATATTATCTACCCGACCAGCTTCGAGAACCCGAACACCTACGAGGATCAGCTGTGGCTGAACCGCCTGGCAGCGAACTCGGCACCGACCCCGGCACCCGAGCCGACCAAGGCACCTGAGCCGACCGTTGCTCCCACCGTAGCTCCGACCGTGGCACCGACTGCTGAGCCGACTGCCGCGCCTTCTGCTGAGCCTACCGTCACTGCGGAGCCGACTGTTGCTCCGACCGAGGCACCGACCGCAGAGCCCACTAAGTCTGCTGAGCCGACTGTCGCGCCCACCGTGGCACCGACTGCAGAGCCTAGCAAGACTGCAGAACCGACCGTGGCACCGACCGAGGTTCCCTCTGCAACTGCTGAGCCGACCGTCGAGCCCTCGGCAACTGCAGAGCCTAGCGTGACCGCAGAACCTTCTGCAGAGCCGACTATGGAGCCTTCCGCAACCGCTGAGCCTTCCGCAACCGCCGAGCCCACCGCAGTGCCTTCGGAGGAGCCCACCTCGCCGTCTCTGCCGACCGCATCCGTGGCACCTTCTGTAGCACCTTCTGCAACCCCGAGCGCATCGGTGAGCGCTTCCCCGACCGCGGTTCCGAGCGTTCCCGCCGTGACCCCCTCGGTGAGCGCGTCTGCAACGGCGTCCGCTAGTGCGTCTGCTTCTTCGAGCGCGTCTGCGAGCGCGTCGAGCTCCGCAAGCAGCTCCAGCAGCGCTTCGGCGACCGCATCGGCTAGCGAGTCTGCATCTGCGAGTGCATCCGCGTCCGCGAGCGCTTCCGCAAGTGAGTCTGCATCCGCGAGCGCTTCCGCTTCTGAGAGCAGCACCGCTAACCAGAACGCAGCCGGCCACAAGGGCGGCTCCAACGGCGGTTCTGATGC
The DNA here is from genome assembly GCF_001808945.1 of Rothia sp. HMSC071B01. Taxonomy (NCBI): domain Bacteria; kingdom Bacillati; phylum Actinomycetota; class Actinomycetes; order Micrococcales; family Micrococcaceae; genus Rothia; species Rothia sp. HMSC071B01. Next base: position 215,252 of record NZ_KV795070.1, read on the forward strand.
TGGTTCTGGTGCCTCCGACAACTTGGGTGTGAGCGGCTCCAATGGCGGTTCCTCTAACGGTGGTTCTTCCGCAGGTGGTTCCTCGACCTCCGGTAGCTCCTCCTCGAAGCTGGCACAGACCGGCGCATCCGGCGCTATGTTCGCCGCAGCAGCTGGTGCTATCACCCTGGCTGCGGGTACCGCACTGGTCGTGGCTCGCCGCCGCAAGAGCTAAAATTTAGCCTTCGTGCAACACCCCGCTTCGCCACTCGTGTTCATGAGTGGGGGAGCGGGGTGTTCCTTTCATACAATGGAAATATGACTATTCTGAATGTAATCGCAACTTCGCACGGCACTGACTCGGTCGCCGGTCGTGAAGCTATCACGCTGATTCGTGAGCAGATCAAGTTCCTGCTTGCCCAGCGTAACGATGGTATGGAGTACCGTGTTCACGCCGCATACGTGGATGTGGAATCTCCCAGCGTTGATGACGCCGCAGCCTCCCTGCCTAAGGATGAGCCCTGCGTTATTGTGCCGATTCTGCTGTCGACTGGCTTCCACACTCAGGTGGATTTGCGCCGTGCCGCACGCAATAGCGGTATTGAGCGTATTAGTATTGGTGAGTCTCTGGGCCCGGATGCGCGCCTTGCCGCGCTGACCCGCGCCCGTTTGGAGGAAGCTGGCTGGACTCCCGGCGACGGCCCTGTGGTTCAGGGTGCTGCCGGTTCTTCTCGTGCTGATGGTCGTGCGGACATGAGCCGTGCCGCTGAGCTGCTGGCTGAGGAGTTGCACGTTCCGGTGCATCACGGCTTCGTTGCCGCGATTGATCCGAAGTTCCACGAGGTGGTTGCTGAGCATCAGCCTAAGTTTGCCGCGACCTACCTGCTGGCGGAGGGGTTCTTCGCCGGTAAGATGCGCCGTGATGCTGAGTCGACCGGTGTGCCGGTGAAGGTTGCCGCGCCGCTGGTGAACGCGCAGGGTGGCGCTTCTGCTGCCGTGGTGGCGGAGTGCTTTATTGACCGCATGGATGCCGCTATTGCGCAGCTGGATGCCGCCTAGATGACTTAAAATCAGGCTAGTGCGCTCGCTGTTCACTCGCCTGATGAGAGGCTTCTGAAAACCCATACAAAAAACCTCGGGACGTTATGTTCCCGAGGTTTTTGTGTTGCTGTGTTTGAGAGCCGTAGACGGCTGAGCGTTTAGGCGGTCTTGAGGTAGACGTCGCCGTCGCGGACCTCTACGGGGTAGACCTTGATGGAGTAGGAGGGGTCAGAGACGCACTCGCCGGTGGTCAGGTCGTAGACCTCCTTGTAGAGGGGGGAGGTGATGGTGGGGTTGCCGTTCTTTTCACCGACGATGCCGCGTGCGAGGACCAGTGCCTGGCTGTGCGGGTCGAGGTGGTCGCCGGCGAAGATGCCGTGCTTGGTCTTGTAGATGGCGTACTGGTAGCCGTCGATCAGGGCGACTTCACCCCAGTTTTCTTCGAGGTCAGATTCGGCGCAGATGCGTACCCAGTTCTCAGCCATGGGGGTTTCCTTTCGAAGTGGTGGTCTGCGCCGCGCGGGGTGCAGGACACAATAGCGGTTCGTGTGTTCTTTGTTTGGAGTTTACCTTATGAAACCCACATTTGGAAATGGGGCACGCGGAGGGTGCTAAAGGTTATTTTTACCCTAAAAGATGATCTCAAATTTTATAGATTAGCCTTACCTAAATTAGGTTTAGATAAGGTAAGAATACCCTATTCCAGCCCGGTATTCCGCGGATTTTTTGGAAAATTTTCCCAAAAAATACGGATTTTCGATACTTCGACCCCGCGCTAGAGTGTACGATAAAAGTCGTAGTTTAAAACGCCTTTTGACTGCCTGAAGAAAACAACATAATCCCACACAAAAATGTTTCGTAATTTTCAGATGCATTCTAAAGAAGCGGGCGCTCCAACTACTCGGTACGCATCAGGTACGAGCCCAACGGTACGGAAACTAGGAGTTCCAATGCGGGGCACGATCCAGTCGCACACTGAGGGTAGATAAGTGCCATGAACTACCTGCATTACAACTAGGAAGGAAAATCCATGTCGCACACCCCCCGCAACATTCTCGTTGTCGGCGCAGGCCCCGCTGCGTGGCGTTTTGTACGCGCGTACCACGAAGGCGCTGAAGCTGCCGGTCGCGCAGCGGACACCATCACCGTCCTCAACGATGAGCCCTACATCCCCTACGACCGCGTTGCTATCGAGAAGATTTTCAAGGACACCGAGAAGGACCTGACCCTCGGTGACCCCGAACTGTGGAATGCAGAGAACATCAACCTGGTCAACAACTGCCACGCAGAGAAGCTTGACCGCACCCGCCGCGTCGTCACCGACACCGAGGGCAACGAGTACCCCTACGACGTACTGGTCTTCGCGACTGGTTCCCGCGCGGTTCGTATCCCCATTCTTAACTCGGACGCCGCACACGTCTTCCGCACCATTGACGACGTGAAGAACATGGTCTCCGAGGTTAACCGCCTGCAGGACACCCTCGGCCGCGCACCCCGCGGTATTGTCGTCGGTGGCGGTCTGCTCGGCCTCGAAGCAGCTGAGGGTCTGAAGGACCTGGGCGCAGAGCCCACCATTCTGGATGTGGCTCCCTGGTTGCTCTCCGTTGAGGTTGACCAGGGCGGCGGTTACGCCGTGAACGCCCAGATTAAGGCAACCGGCATTGAGATTGAGACCGGCGTGTACATCTCCGGCATCAACAAGGATGCTGACGGCAACGTCGTCTCCGTCTCCATCGCAGATTCTCCCTCTGAGGATGCAGAAATCCGCACCCTGCCCGCCGACATGGTGGTCTTCGGTGCCGGTATTCGCCCCAACGACGAGCTGGCACGCGACGCCGACCTGGCACTGGGCGAGCGCGGCGGTATTCTCGTCAACGACGCATGCCACTCCTCCGACGAGCACATTTGGGCTATCGGTGAGGTCGCCTGCGTGCTGGGCCGCACCTGGGGTCTGGTCGCACCGGCTAACGCTATGGCTGATGCTGTGGCAGCTAACCTGCTCAACGACAACGAAGAAGCTCAGGTTGAAGAGTTCGACATCGCAACCAAGCTGAAGTTCTCCGGCGTTCAGGTGGCTGGCTTCGGTGACCGCCGCGGCACCACCGAGGGCTGCCTCGAGGTTCTGTTCGCAGACCCCGCACGCGGTATGTACCAGAAGATCGTGACCAGCGGCGACGCAAAGACCCTGCTCGGTGGCGTGTTCGTCGGTGACACCGCTCCCTTCGACTCCCTCAAGCCCCTGCTCGGCCGCGAACTGCCCGCTGAACCGAACGTTTACCTGACCGCAGCTGGCGGCGGCGACGGCATCCCCGACACCGAACTGCCCGACGACGCAATCCTGTGTTCCTGCAACAACATCAGCTTCGGTGCTGTCCGCGAGGCAATCGTTGACGGCAACCACGATGTTGCATCCCTGAAGTCCTGCACCACCGCGGGTACCCAGTGCGGTTCCTGTGTTCCGATGCTACAGAAGACTCTGGAACAGCAGATGAAGAAGATGGGTCTGACCGTCTCCAAGGCACTGTGTGAGCACTTCGACTTCTCCCGTGCAGAGCTGGCTGAGGCTGTGCGTCTGACCAGCCTGGACGACTTCGACTCCGTTCTGGCACGCTTCGGCCGCGGTGGCGACGGCTGTGCTATCTGTAAGCCGACCGTTGCATCGATTCTTTCCTCCTTCCGCAACTCCTACGTCCTGGACGCAGGCCGCGGTGGTATTCAGGAGACCAACGACCGCGCACTGGCGAACATGCAGAAGAACGGTACCTACTCCGTCGTTCCGCGTATTCCCGCAGGTGAGATTCCCGCTAAGAAGCTGGGTGTCATCGCTGAGGTTGCTGAAGAGTTCGGCCTGTACGTGAAGATTACCGGTGCGCAGCGTATCGGTATGTTCGGTGCTCGCCTGGAGCAGCTGCCCTACATTTGGGAGCGTCTGGTGGATGCCGGCTTCGAGTCCGGTCAGGCATACGGTAAGTCCCTGCGTAACGTGAAGTCCTGCATGGGTTCGACCTGGTGCCGCTTCGGTGTTCAGGACTCCACCGGTATGGCAATTCAGCTGGAGAACCGTTACCGCGGTCTGCGTTCCCCGCACAAGTTCAAGTTCGGCGTTTCCGGTTGTAACCGTGAATGTGCTGAGGCGCAGGGTAAGGACGTTGGTCTGATTGCAACCACCAACGGCTGGAACCTGTACCTGGGCGGTAACGGTGGTGCAAACCCCGCTCACGGTCGCCTCTTCGTCAAGGACGCCTCCAGCGAGGACATCATCCGCTACATCGACCGCTACCTGATGTACTACATCCGTACCGCAGACAAGCTGCAGCGTACCGCTCGCTGGCTTGAGGACCTGGATGAGGAGCACGGCGACGGTCTGGCACACCTGCAGTCCGTCCTCATTGAGGACTCCCTGGGCGTGTGCGAGGACCTGGAGCGCGACATGCAGCGTCACGTTGACTCTTACGAGGACGAGTGGGCAGCAACCCTGCGTGACGAGCGCCGCCTGCGCCGCTTCCGTGCCTTCATCAACGAGCCCAACGGCAGCGACGAGGGTTCGCACCTGTACGTGCTGGAGCGCGAGCAGATTCGCCCCGCAACCCCCGAGGAAATTGCGGCGGCAGAAGCTGGCGAGTCCGACACCGTCCTGCTGACCGGTACCAAGATTCCCGTGGGTAAGCCCAGTGACCTCAACCCGGTCCCGGCAGCATAGTATGTGCCCGAAGATTCCTCCGTTCCCGCCCCGCGAGTTCGCCACTATCGACGAAGTACTCGCGGGCGGGGCGCCCGGGCACAGCCTGGACGATAGCGTGACGGAACGCGGCATTCTTCTGCCCGGCGAGCCTGCTGAGAACCCCGGCAAGGTCTACATTGTGGGTGGCGGCCCCGGTGCCGCTGACCTGCTGACCCTGCGTGCGGCACGTGCCCTGAGCGAGGCGGACGTGGTCCTTCTGGATCACCTCGCCCCGCAGGAGTACGGCGAGTACGCACCGAACGCCCTCATCGTTGATGTGGGCAAGGTTCCCGGTAAGCACGCTGTTCCGCAGTCCCGCATTCAGCAGCTCATGATTGATTACGCGCTCTCGGGTAAGACCGTGGTGCGTTTGAAGGGCGGCGACCCGTACGTGTACGGTCGCGGCGCTGAAGAGCTGGATGCGTGCATCGCCGCCGGCCTGGAGGCTGAGGTTATCCCCGGCATTACCAGCGCCATTGCGGTTCCTGCGCGTGCTGCGATTCCGGTGACCCTGCGTAAGGTATCCTCGATTTTCACCGTCATTTCTGGTCACTCCGGCCTGTCGGAGACCGAAGTGTCGGCGGTTGAGGCGACCCTGCGTGCCCAGGGCACCGTGGTGCTGCTGATGGGCGTTCGTACCCTGCCCGATACGGTGGCGTCTCTGCTCTCTCGTGGGATTGAGGCTGACACGCCGCTGGCAACCATTGAGAACGGTTTCTCTGAGAAGGAGCGCGTGACTGTCACGACCCTTGAGAACGCTCAGGTAGATTGCGCATCGGTTAAGGCGCCGGCTATTACCGTCATCGGTGAGGTCGTGCATTATGCTCGCGATAATCAGAACCGCTTTGTGAGCGAGGTTCACGAGCGTCTGCGTGAGCGTTCCACCTCCTAGAGGCGGTGCGCCAGATAGTATTGCACGGCCCCGCATCCTTGGTTTTCCTAGTTGCCAAGGGGCGGGGCTGTTGCTGTGCCGGGTTATATTGCTACGCCGGGAGCGCCGCGGAGCAAAAACAGCGGCACAAAAACATACGAAAGCGGGGCGGGTATCAGTTGATACCCGCCCCGCTTTCGTCAGGGGTGCTGCGCTCAAATCCTAATCTTGGAGTTTAGAGTCTCAGCGCCTAGATCTTGAAATCGCTGCTGCTACCGGAACTAGAGCTACCGGAGCCGCCACCACTGGACTTGCTTGCCGAAGCCGATGAGGAGGGACCCTCAAAGACCTGGCGGAATCGGTCGCTGTACTCCGACACGAAGTACTCGCGGCTGGTCACGCGCCACTTGCCCTCGGCGTACACCACATAGATAACGACATCCAGGGTGCTTGCCTTCTGAACCTCACCGGTGCCCTTCTGGTAGATGGTGTATTCCTTGACGACATCCCGGCAGGGGAACGCCACAACAGCCAAATCGGAAGAGGCAAGAGCCTTCGCATCGAGATCGTCACGGATGCTCAGCTTGCTCTCGTAGTCCTTAGTCCAACCGCCCGCAGCGTAGAGCTTAGCAATAGCCTTCAGGTTGTTGACCAGACCGCTGTCAGCGCCGTGGACCAGACCCTTGAGGTACTGCAGGTCGCCGTTGTACATCGCAGCGATGTACGCGCTCTGGTAAGCAGCCAGGGTCTTGTAGGCGCCCTCGAGACTGACGGTACGCTGAGCCACAGTATCAATGACCGGGATCGGAACGTTCTTCGCGGGGGAGGTGTCGGTCGGCTCAACATAGTGCGCAATGGCGGGCTTGTACTCGTACTTGACGTCGCCAATGTACTTCTTATAGTCCTTCAAGAATTCGTCGGACGGAATAATCTTCGCACTGTTACGGCTTGACGAGGACGAAGACGAAGCGGATGCCGAAGCCGAGGCAGACTCAGAAGGCGAGGCCGACGCAGACGCCGAGGGAGAGGCGCTCGGGGAGCCGGAGAAAGTGTCGCCGCTACCGGTGGGGCGAATATCCTTGTTGAAGGCGCATCCTGCTAGAGTCAAAGCACCGGCGGTCAGACCGCCAAAAAGAACGGCGCGGCGGGTCAATCCGTTTCGGTCGTTAGCAGAGAAGCTGGTGTGTGCACTCGGCCGGAAGGACATGGTATCTCCTGAAAGTGGTTGATCGAGGTAGCTCGCTTCACAACGCTGTGATGCGTACGAAAGGATCCGCCTCATCGTTTTTGTATGGTGCGCGGTACAGGGGGGGGGTACCGGGATACGGGTGTGCCGGAGCGTGAACTGCGGCGGTATGAAGTATCCACTTCTTACTATAGAAGACTGGTTTTAAAACTTCGTCAAAAAACCCTGAACATTGTCTTTAAGACGCAATAACCCAAAGTCGGTGAGGTGCAGGGGAGTGCGCCTCCTCGACTTTGGGCTAGTGCGTATGAAATTGATGAAACGGGGCTAGTTTAGACCTCGCCGGAATTAGACTTTGCCGGATTTAGACCTTAGTGGAGCCTCGGCCCGAGGACGAAGAACCGCTAGAACCGGCAGAGCTGGAACCTCCGGAACCAGAAGAGGCGGAAGAGCCCTTGCCGCCATTCAGACGCTCGTTCAGATAATCGTTGCCGATTCGCCACCACTTACCCTCGGTGTAGAGCATCACGTGCGGAATGGCTACCTGGGTAATTGCCGGTATCTTGCGTTCGGTGCCGTCCGGCTGATGGATGGCGGTGGCAGAATACTTGGCGTCCATCATGATTTCTACGTAGCCGTCACCGTTCTTCAGGGCGGTTCGAGGCTCCGTATTCCGCATGGAAATGCTGCACGTGAAGTCCATGTACCAGCCGTTCTGCTCATACAGTTCCTTGACTGCTTTAACCTCGTCGATGGCGCTCTTGTCTGCCGGGTAGGTCAGCTCAATCGCCTGATCTGCATAGTGGCCATCCTTGAGTGCGGTGATCTGAGCACTGTAGTAGGCACGCAACGTCTCGTAGGCGCCCTGGAAGGTCGGTTCCTCACGGTGCGGAACGGTCTTGAGGGGCTTAGGTACGTTCTTCGCAGGGGAAGAATCCGTTGCGGGCTGGTACTCGCCCATGTATTCGCCGGTCAGTTTCAGGGGACCGGGGTACTTTTCCCAACCCTCAACGAGTGCATCCTTAGATACGGGTACGCGTGCCGCGCTGGACGAGCTGCTCTTAGCGCTTGCTGAAGCGCTCGCAGAGGACGTAGCGGTAGCAGACTGTGAAGCAGCTGGTGAACTAGATGCAGAAGCGGTCGCGCTCGCGGACGGGGTGGGGGAGCCTACCTTAGCTTTTGCTTCTTCGCTCAGCGGGCGAATATCGGAGGCGCAACCGGCCATGAGGGAAACCGCGCCACCGAGCAGTAGGGCGCGGCGGCTCATAAGGCGGGAAGTAGCGGAACGGGTGCTCGAAGAGGGCGAGAGCATCGGTGAACTCCTTGATTTATCGTGATCTAGTCCGAGGGCGGGCTCGGGGCACCCGGCGGCGGGCGCGTGGTTGTATGGCGTGTTGGGTGAGGTCGTGAAAGGGTGAAAACTGCGGGCGAATGCCGCGGTTTCAGTCCACATCCGGAAGTAACCTCGGGTGTACCTCACGCCGTGGGCGAGGGGTACTGGTGAACTCATCGTTGAGACAGCTGTTCTGAGACTGCTGTGGTCGCGCCCCGGTGAGAGGGTAGATGTTATCGAATCATCATTGATGTGTTACACGATTCATTTTAGACTATTTTGAGCTCAAAATGCACGAAAAAGCACCTTAGTAATCCCTGAGAGCCTATGGGGCATTCAAGATATCAATCACTGTAAAGTATTACGGCTGCCCCCTGCTGGTGAGGAGTTATGTGATGGAGGCGACTACTTGGCGAGGGGGTTGCGCGCATGTCGAGCTAAGTGATTTCGGTCATATTTATGACTTGAAAAATAAAAGAGCTGCGCCTCAGTATTTCCAAAAGGCGGGGGAGAGGAGGGTGTTTAGTTTAATCTTCTGACCGTAAGGAGGTCTTCAATAGTCCAGAAGAAATACCCGATTCAATAAGGGGAAACCCGCTCGGCAATCCCCAAATATGCACTCTATTCACCCGCTATGCATTGCTGAACCATCCGGAAAAACCGGTTCCCACACGGAATACTGAGGGGATGAAAACGTGCAGAGGTGAATATCTAGTGGAATTACATCGGTGTTCACCCCATATCTTGTGGTTGCACTGACTGCAATCCCATGGGCTCCCTCGAAAAAATCGAAACCCACTTAAAGCAACACGCAAGGAATGTAAAAACATACATCCTTAAACACGCCCGAGTGCGGGGTGGGGCAAGACCCCTTAAGCCCCCTACTCGCTCTAGATATCGCCGAACGAAGAACCATTCTGTTTTGCGCCTCCAGTATCGGTGCATTAGAAAAGTGCTGTTCAAACCCACACCCCGCGGGGTTGCATACAGACACAAAAGCCACATAAACTATTAGTGTTTGCAACGACCCGGCCATCACCGGCGAGCAATTCGGAAGAACGGACCGCACCTGCGGACACCCGCCAATCGCTGCGGCGAGGGTGTCTTAGCGGAAGAGATGTAGTCCCAGTAGAACCGGACGGTTAAGCCCGATATAGCTGTAATAAGCGACTGATACCCGCCCAACGCGCCGCTCTTCCGGTGGCTAGGTATCGCGGACATACACCGCGGCACCCCGTAGCCCCGGGAGGGTTCGGTGCGTTGAGCTGTTAAATCAGTAAGCAAGGTGGTACCGCGCCGCATCCTGCCCCCGGCACAGCCCGGATCAGTCAGTGATGCCCAGGCGTCCTTGCACCCGTCATGTCAATCCTCACCCGCTGAAACGGCGCGGACGACGAGTGCTACGTACCCTGTCGCCCCAGCCTCTCAGCGTTGAGAACAACAGATAAGGGCGCACCCAATGTCTAACGTATACCCCAAGGCGAGTGCCTTCGAAGCCGCAGGAAGCGGCGTCACCGCATCGCCTAAGTTCCCCGCGCTGGAAGAAGCAGTCCTCGACTACTGGAAGAAGGACAACACCTTCTCTGCATCCGTCGAGAACCGCCCCGCAGGCGAAAACGGCGAAAACGAATTCGTCTTCTACGACGGCCCTCCCTTCGCTAACGGCCTACCCCACTACGGTCACCTGCTCACCGGTTACGCCAAGGACCTCGTCGCGCGCTACCAGACCCAGCGCGGCCACAAGGTAGAACGCCGCTTCGGCTGGGACACCCACGGCCTGCCCGCAGAACTCGAGGCAATGAAGCAGCTCGGCATGACCGACAAGCGCGAAATCCTCGAAATGGGCATCGACAACTTCAACGACGCTGCCCGCGCATCCGTGCTCAAGTACACCAACGAGTGGGAAAAGTACGTCACCCGCCAGGCACGCTGGGTCGACTTCGAAAACGACTACAAGACCCTGAACGTCGAGTACATGGAGTCCGTCATCTGGGCGTTCAAGCGCCTCTACGACAAGGGCCTGACCTACCAGGGCTTCCGCGTGCTGCCCTACTGCTGGAAGGACGAGACCCCCCTCTCCAACCACGAGCTGCGCATGGACGACGACGTGTACAAGGACCGCCAGGACCAGACCGTCACCGTCGCATTCCGCCTCACCGCAGACACCTCCCTCGGTGCTGACGAGAAGGTCGCCGCAGAACTCGACGGCGTCGAAGCACTCGCATGGACCACCACCCCCTGGACCCTGCCCACCAACCAGGCGCTCGCCGTCGGACCCGAGATCGAATACTCCGTCGTACCCGGCGCGGGCAAGTTCGAGGGCCGCTCCTTCCTGATCGCCTCCGAGCTGCTCGGCTCCTACGCCAAGGATCTCGGCTACGAAGGCGACCAGCCCGAAAAGGACGCAGACGCAGCCGTCACCGCACGCTACACCGGCTCCCAGCTCGAGCACGTGCGCTACACCCCGCTCTGGGACTACTTCGCAGACGCCGAAAAGTGGGGCACCGAAACCTCCTGGCAGATCCTCGTCGCTGACTACGTCACCACCGGTGACGGTACCGGCATCGTCCACCAGGCACCCGCCTACGGTGAAGACGACCAGAAGGTCTGTGAAGGCTACGGCATCCCCGTGATCCTCTCCCTCGACGAAGGTGCAAAGTTCCTGAACCTCTTCGCTGAGCCTACCGCCTCCGGCTCCACCGCCTTGGCTGAAATCGCGGGCGTGCAGGCATTCGACGCGAACCGCACCATCATCAACGCCCTCAAGGCAGACGATGTGCTGATCCGCGAGAAGTCCTACGTGCACTCCTACCCGCACTGCTGGCGCTGCCGCACCCCGCTCATCTACCGCGCAATCACCTCCTGGTACGTGAAGGTCACCGACTTCAAGGACCGCATGTACGAGCTGAACAAGCAGATCAACTGGATCCCGGAAAACGTGAAGTACGGCCAGTTCGGCAAGTGGGTTGAGAACGCACGCGACTGGTCCATCTCCCGTAACCGCTTCTGGGGCTCCCCGATTCCCGTGTGGGTTTCGGACGACCCGAACTACCCGCGCATGGACGTGTACGGCTCCCTCGAAGAGCTCAAGGCAGACTTCGGCCGACTGCCCCTGAACAAGGATGGCGAACCCGACCTGCACCGCCCGTACATTGACGAGCTGACCCGCCCGAACCCGGACGACCCGACCGGTAAGTCCACCATGCGCCGCGTGGAAGACGTGCTCGACGTCTGGTTCGACTCCGGCTCCATGCCCTACGCACAGGTGCACTACCCCTTCGAGAACCAGGAATGGTTCGAGAACCACTACCCGGCAGACTTCATCGTCGAGTACATCGGTCAGACCCGCGGCTGGTTCTACGTGCTGCACGTACTGGCGACCGCGCTCTTCGACCGCCCCGCGTTCAAGAACGTCATCAGCCACGGTATTGTGCTCGGCTCGGACGGTCAGAAGATGTCCAAGTCCCTGCGTAACTACCCGGACGTCTCCGAGGTCCTCGACCGCGACGGCTCCGACGCGATGCGCTGGTTCCTGATGTCCTCCCCGATCCTGCGCGGCGGCAACCTGATCGTGACCGAGCAGGGCATCCGCGAGGGTGTTCGCCAGGTCATGCTGCCGTTGTGGAACGTCTACCACTTCTTCGCCCTGTACGCTAACGCCGCCAACAACGGCGAAGGCTACAGCGCAAAGCTCAAGTACGACTCGCAGCATGTGATGGACCGCTTCATCCTCGGCAAGACCCGCGAACTCATCGAGCAGGTCACTGCAGCGATGGACTCCTACGACATCTGGAACGCCTGCGAATCCCTGCGCCAGTACGCCGACGCACTGACCAACTGGTACGTGCGCCGCTCCCGCGAGCGCTTCTTCAACGAAGACACCGACGCATTCGACACCCTCTACACCGCACTGGTGACCGTGTCGAAGGTCGCCGCGTCCCTGCTGCCGCTCAGCAGCGAGGAAATCTACCGCGGCCTCACCGGTGAACGCTCTGTGCACCTGGCTGACTGGCCCGAGGCATCTGCTTTCGCTGACGAGTCTGACCTGCTGGCTCTCATGCAGACCGTGCGTGAGGTCTGCTCCGCAGGTTCGGCACTGCGCAAGGAAAAGAAGATCCGCGTGCGCCAGCCGCTGCAGAAGATGACCGTGGCAATCGCACCCGAGCAGTTCGCTGCCCTGGGTACCGCTTTCGGTGAGAAGGGCGCGGAGTACTTCGCGAACATCGTCGAGGACGAGTTGAACCTGCGCCAGGTGGAGCTGGTCAGCGCCGACACCGTCGACCCCGCCGACTACGGCATCTCCCAGCAGCTGAAGGTCAACGCACGTGCGGCAGGTCCGCGCCTGGGCAAGCAGGTGCAGGTTGCTATTAAGGCATCCAAGTCCGGTGACTGGGCCGTGACCGAGGACGGTACCGTCCTGGTCGGCGTGGCAGCTCTGGACGGCGGCCTGGCCCTGGAAGAGGGCGAATACGAGCTGGCAACCGTGGTTGCCGCTGACGCTGAGGGTGCTGAGCACACTGCGGCTGCGGTTCTGCCCGGTGGCTTCCTTGTCCTCAACATTGAGCTGACCGACGAGCTGGTTGCCGAGGGTATCGCCCGCGATACCATCCGCGCTATTCAGCAGGCACGTAAGGACGCCGACCTGAACGTTGCGGACCGCATCAACCTGAGCATCGCGGCACCGGAGGAAACTCTGGCAGCTCTGCGCACCAACGAAGCACTGGTGACCGGTGAAACCCTCGCCGTGTCCCTGCAGCTGAGCGAAGCAGCCGAGCTGAGCATTAGCGTAGCCAAGGCATAAAACGCCTGAACCGTACGGCCGTCCCGCCCCCTTCACGGGCGGGGCGGCCCGTCGTCTATCCCGCCGCACGGTTATCCCGCCGCACGGTGGGCCCCTGCCGGCACCGGCCGGCTATCCCAGTGAGGAGAACAATGAGCGAGAAGAATTACCCCGCAATTCCCGACCCCGAGGGCGTGGAGCGGGTCTACGGTGAACTGCTGGCGCGAGCACCCGAAAACAAGATGGCGCCGCGCCTGGACGCTGTGGCGCGCGCCGTCGAAATCCTTGGCGACGTGCACCGTGCCGCGCCGGTCATCCACATCACCGGCACGAACGGCAAGACCAGCACCGCCCGCATGATTGAGGCGCTGCTGCTCGGCCACGACCTGCGCGTGGGCCGTTTTACCAGCCCGCACCTCGAAAGCGTCACCGAGCGTATCTGCATTAACGGCGCGCCCGTACCGGACGCCACCTTCGTGCGCATTTGGGAGGAAATCGCCCCCTACCTGCAGATTGTGGACGCGGAGATGACCTCCCGCGGCGAGCCCACCCTGACCTTCTTCGAGTCCGTTACCGTGCTCGCCTTCGCGATTTTCGCGGACGAGCCGGTGGACGTGGTGGTGCTCGAGGTCGGTATCGGCGGCACCTGGGACTCCACGAACGTTGCCGACGGCGTGGTTTCCGTGGTCACCCCAATCGGTCTGGACCACACCGACATGCTCGGTGAAACCCTCGCCGAGATTGCGACCGAAAAGTCCGGCATTATCAAGCCCGGCGGCTTCTTGATTTCTGCGGCACAGGACCCGGAAGCGGCGGATGTGCTGCTCGCCTCCGCCCGCGAGAAGGAAGCATCCTTCGCCTTTGAGGGCGTGGAGTTCGGCGTGGTCTCCCGTGAGCTTGCGGTCGGCGGTCAGCTGCTGACCCTGCGCGGCCTGGCGGGGGAGTACCCGGATGTGCCGCTGTCCCTGCACGGTGCGCATCAGGCGCAGAACGCCGTGGTGGCTCTTGCCGCCGTGGAGGCGTTCTTCGGCGGTCAGCGTCAGCTGCCCGAGGACGTGGTGCGTACCGCGTTTGAGACGGTGCGTTCGCCGGGTCGTCTGGAGGTTGTACGCACCGAGCCGCTGACCATCCTGGACGCGGGCCACAACCCGCACGGTGTGCGTGCTTCCGCGGCTGCGCTGACTGAGGCGTTCAAGCTTTCGCACCTGCATTCCGTGGTCGGTATTTTGGGTGAGAAGGATGCTCTGGGCATGTTTGAGACCATGCGCGAAGAGTACGTTGACGCTTCGGACGGTACCTTCCGCCTGTACTTGGTGGCGTCGGATTCGCCGCGTGCGATTGCGCCGGAGCGTCTGCACGAGCTCGCCCTGGACGCTGGTCTGGACGAAGACTCGATTGAGGTGTTCGAGCACCTGGACGAGGCGATTGCCACCGCCATGGAGAACGCCCTCTTCGAGCAGGAGTCGGCGGGCGTGCTGATTACCGGTTCGATTACGGTCATCGGTGAGGCGCGTACCCTGCTGGCTGCGCATGAGCAGGCGAAGACCCCCGGCGCTGAGGCTGAGGAGCTGCCGGATGAGCTGGGCGCCGAGGGTGCTTATGCGGGTTCTGCGGGTGCGGCGTCGGCTTCGACTCTGGCTGCCGCTGCGGCTGCGGCTGCCTCTGCTGAGCCGGATGAGCTGCTGGACGGCATCATGGCTGAGCTGGGTGGCGAGTCTGCGGCGGGTTCTTCGCTGGAGGATTCGCTGGGTCTGCCGCTGGGTGACTCGTACACCGATGATTTCTTCGGTGACGATGATTCCGAAGACGAATAAAGCCCACTGAGGTTATTGATGAGAAGGCGGGGTGCCGCCCCCTAGTTGGTTTTACCGGCTGGGGGAGCGGCGCCCCGTTTTTTGTGCCCCGCCTTTTCGCGCCTCTGCCCTCGTGCTCCCACTCGAACGCATGATTTCTCACGTGTTCCCATGGGCTCTCACCTAACCCCAATCGCCCGAGTGCAACCGGTATCTTCCGCCTCCACCCACCCATAAATCGAAAATAACGAAAAATTGTGGGCACCGGGGGCGCAAAACCGGGCACGCCTTGGCGTCACGGTGCTATATTCGCTGAGGCGCCGGCCCCAACGCCTGAGGCCGCACCAACACACCCGCACACATACGCATACCAGCGACGGTATGCCACATAGTGAAAGGCACCCATCATGCCCGCACCCTTCACCGATTTGATTGGCACCGATTCGTTCACCGAGTCCCTACGCCAGGAGAACCTCGACACCTGGCTTGCCGCCACGAATCACCGCTTTGTTGCTGAGCTTTTTGACGGCTCGATTGCCCCGCAGGTCATGGCGGGGTACCTGGTGCAGGACTACCGCTTCCTCGATACCTTCCTCGCCCTGATTGGTGGCGCGATTGCTAACGCTGATACTCTCGCGGGTCGCCTGCGCTTGGCGCAGTTTGCCGGCGAGATTGCGGGCGATGAGAACACTTACTTCCTGCGTTGTTTTGAGACTCTGGGCGTGACCGAGCATCAGCGTGAATCCATGCCCGATACGGAGGCGACCACCGGCTTCAAGCGCCTCTTCCTCGACGCTGCGGCAAGCGGCAGCTACGCGGCGATTCTGTCGGTGCTGATGGTTTGCGAGGGCCTGTACCTGGATTGGGCGTCTAAGGCTCCCGCCAAGCGCCCCGATTCTTTTGTGCACCACGAGTGGATTACCCTGCACGACTACCCGGAGTTCCGTGAGCTGGTTGATTTCCTGCGCCGTGAACTGGACCGTGTGGGCCCGTCGGATGCGCAGGCTGCCCGCGAGTTCTTTAGCCGCGCGGTGGAGCTGGAGCAGCAGTTCTTTGACGAGTCGTACACCCACCCGCTGCCCTAACGCACTGCCCTCACGTGCCGTCTGTGCGCTCCACGGTAGTTGCCGTGGGAGCCGCCGCGCGTCGATGAGGCGAATGCCATAGAAAACATGCGCACCATGCCCCGGAAGGTCCCGCCCGCCGCTACGTTGCGGGCTCCTTCCGGGGCTTTTGTGTTTAAGGTACGTCACAAAAATGCGCCTATTTGCATGATTTGAGGCGTCATATAGTAAATGTAGAAGCTAATGGCGTGCTATTGAGCAATGTGAGAGGCTAGGATAAATGGGGTACTGCTTCCGGGGTGCTGGCTATGCCGCGCCGGTGAGTACCACCGTAAAACACTATCTAAAGGAGTCGTATGAGTACCGCCGCATCGAGTACTACCGAGCCCGTCCACGCTGAGGCTGAGAACGAAGCGCAGCACGGGCACGCGGGAACCCCGGGCAGCTACTCAGACCGACAGCTCGGATTCTGGCTGGTTGGCGCCGGCCTGATCGCACTCATTTCTTCAGCGATTCTGGTGTACGAGCGCCTGCAGATTTACATTGATGCCGGCCACTCCACGGTCTGCGATATCAACGCCCTGCTCAGCTGCGGCACGGTGATGCGCACCCCGCAGGCGGAGGCGTTCGGCTTCCCGAACCCGTTCATTGGCCTGGTGGGCTTCTCGATTGTGGTGACTATCGGCGCCGCGATGATGGCGGGTGCACGCTTCAAGAAGTGGTTCTGGGTGTGCATGAACATTGGTTTGGCTGCGGCAACCGCATTCATTATGTGGCTGTGGTACCAGACGACCTTCCAGATTAACGCGCTGTGCCTGTTCTGCATGATCGTGTGGGTTATGACCATCACGCTTTTTGTGAAGACTACGGTCCGCAATATTTCGGCGGGTGTTATTCCGGCGTCGCAGTCGATGCGTGAGAGCGCTCGCGGCTGGTCGTGGTTTGCGATTAGCCTGTGGCTGATCCTGATTTTCGGCATTATTGTGATCCGCTTCTTTGAGGTCATTGTGAATATGATGCGCTAAGCATTTGAGGGCTGATGCCCCGAACATGCAACGCCCCGGTGCCTGTTGGTGCCGGGGCGTTGCTGTATCTGCGGGCGGGTGAGGTTGCGCCGGGCTGAGGCGCCGGGCTGAGGCGCCGGGTAGTGGGGGGGGGTGCCGGTGACTTTGCCGGTGGCGGTCAGCGGGGAGGCGGCGCGGGTGCGTATAATGGTCAGGTATATTCTTGAGCGGCGTCAGCCGCAGCCGTCCGCGGGGTTTGCCCGCGGCGTTGACTGCCTGCCGTTCTGCTGGACACTAGATTCTTGATACCCCTTCGAGGAGAACCGTGAAGACTGCCGGAATTGCCGCAATGGGCGCTGCTGCTGTTATTTTTCTGACTGCCCTGCTGTTGCTGACTGCCGGTCACTTCTCGCTGCTGTGGGTGATTCTGCTGGTGGTTTCTCCGTTTGTTTTCATTCTGGGCGTTCCGTTTGCGACCGGTTCCGGTCCGGAGTACCTGCCGACCGACCCGAAGCTTGCTCAGCAGGCTCGTGAGGCGCGCGATGCGGAACTGGGTCTGGACTAGCCCCTCCTCTGAAAGTTTTTTGAAGCCGGGTGATGCGTAGTGGCACGCCCGGCTTTGCTGTACCCGCTAGACGACTGCCGCAATGTGCCCCGCTGCAATGTGTCCCGCGTATCCTGCCGGGAGGTGGAGCCCAGATAGGATGGGCGGGGTGGCTTAGAGGTACCCTCTACCGGGTATAATGGAACACGGTGTCTTGTGCGCCCCGCACGCGCATAAAGATCCCCACCAACGCATCGAGGGAGAGTACCCGAAGAGCGCCGGCTATAAGCCGCGGAGCATAACTGTCGCACCGCGCGGGCCCCGCCTCGGCGAAGAAACCCGAAGACCGGCAGGGCACCCAGGAAGGGTGTGAGCGTGCCGTGCTCGAGAGCGAGGTGGCTGTGACCGTCGCGGCGCGCTCTGCGTTCCGCCCGCTCGCCCCCTACGGCAGAAGCACTGAACGAGATAGTGCCCGCGATGAACGCGCACCGTAGGGTGAGGCTTGAGCCGCGGTGACAGCAACTAGGCTTTGCGCTGTATGCGCGCTGTTAAAATCCTTGCGGTGCGGAGCAGGGTGTAACGAAAGAAGATTAATGTCTGACGAGAAGAACGTCGAACTTGGGGTTTTTGAGGCGCTGAATGCCCTCGCGGAGGAGAAGAACGCCTCTGCAGAGACCCGTGAAACTCTGCGTAAGAATGTTCGTGAGAGCTCTGACGCCCAGCAGGGTACTGAGCGCCGCCGTCCGGGTCGCCCGAAGAAGGAGAAGGCTCCTGAGGTTCCCCTGGATGAGGCGATTGCTGCTGGCCTGACCAACCTGCGTAACGCTAAGGCTAAGCACGCGCCGGCACCGAAGGTTGCCGCTCCCGCTACGTCTGAGACCGAGGTCGCTTCTACCCTCGATAGCCTGTTTGAGGCTGCTGAGAAGAAGGCTGCTGAGCCTGCTGTCGTGGAGAACACCGCGAAGGTTGAGACCGTTGAGAAGACCGCTAAGGTGGAGGAAGTTGTTGCCCCCGCCGCTGAGTCTGTTGAGCCGGTTGCTGAGAAGAAGGCGGCTGAGCCCGCTGCCGAGTCTGCCGTTGAGGCGAAGGAAGAGACCGCCAAGGTTGAGGTCGTAACCTCCGCACCGGCTGAGAAGGCTGAAGCTCCCGCTGAAGAGCCTGCCGCAGAGCAGCCCGCCGAGGCTGCTGCAGCTGTTGAGGAATCCGCAACCGAAGAGGCTGCACTCAAGGCACCCGCAGTAGAAGAGTCTGCTGAGGAGCCTGAAGTAGCTCCCGAGCCGGTAAAGACCATTAGCGACCTGCAGCGCGAGAAGCTGCAGGAGCTGCGCTCGCGTACCCCGATGGGTGCGATGCCGCTGTTCATGGCGCCCGAGCCGGAGGAGCTGAGCGAGCTTGCTGTTGCCGCCAAGCTGGAGCGTGAAGCACGCCGCGCCGCTGCTGAGGAGCAGAAGCGTAAGGAGCGCATGGAGCGCCGCCGTGAGGAGGCTGCCGCTGAGGCTGAGGTGACGAGCCACCGTCGCCGTCGCCGTCGCCGCGGTACCGAAGATATTGAGATTGAGGGCGGCGTTGATGATGACGTTGAGACCGTCACCAAGGTGCGTGCACCGCGCCTGGCTGACTCTCACGCATCCAACACTGTGACCGGTGTGCGCGGTTCTACCCGCCTGGAGGCGAAGCGTGTGCGCCGCCGCGAGTCCCGCTCCCTGGGTCGCCGCCGCCACATCGTGACTGAGGCTGAGTTCCTGGCTCGCCGCGAGTCTGTGGACCGGCAGATGCTGGTTCGTCAGAAGGACGGCCGCATCCAGATTGGTGTGCTTGAGGACGGCGTGCTGGCTGAGCACTTCGTGTCTAAGACCCAGCAGGATTCGCTGATTGGCAACGTATACCTGGGTAAGGTTCAGAACGTCCTGCCGTCCATGGAAGCTGCGTTCGTTGACATTGGACGCGGCCGCAACGCTGTGCTGTACGCGGGCGAGGTCAACTGGGATGTCACCGGTCTGGACGGTGCGCCCCGCAAGATTGAGAACGCCCTGAAGCCCGGTGATTCGGTTCTGGTGCAGGTCACCAAGGACCCGATCGGTCACAAGGGTGCCCGCCTGACCAGCCAGGTTTCTCTGCCCGGCCGCTTCCTGGTGTATGTGCCGGGTGGTTCGATGACCGGTATTTCCCGTAAGCTGCCCGACACCGAGCGTGCTCGCCTGAAGAAGATTCTGAAGGACAAGCTGCCCGAGGGTGCTGGCGTGATTGTTCGTACCGCGGCGGAGGGTGCTTCTGAGGAGGAGCTGACCCACGACATTAACCGTCTGCGTGCGCAGTGGGAAGAGATTCAGGAGAAGGCTAAATCCCGCAAGGTGCTGGCTCCGGAGATGCTCTACCAGGAGCCCGACCTGATGATTAAGACCGTGCGTGACGTCTTCAACGAGGACTTCACCGCGATGATCGTTCAGGGCGAGAACGCGTGGGATTCCATCGAGGCGTACGTGACGTACGTGGCGCCGGACCTGGTCTCCCGCCTGCAGCAGTGGGACGGCGATGACGACCTCTTCGACCACTACCGCATCAACGAGCAGCTGGCGAAGGCACTGGACCGTAAGGTGTACCTGCCTTCGGGTGGTTCGCTGGTGATTGACCGTACCGAAGCCATGACCGTGGTGGATGTGAACACCGGTAAGTTCACCGGTAGCGGCGGCAACCTTGAAGAGACTGTCACCAAGAACAACCTGGAAGCTGCTGAGGAGATTGTCCGTCAGCTGCGTCTGCGCGATATCGGCGGCATTATCGTCATTGACTTCATTGACATGGTGCTTGAGTCGAACCGTGACCTGGTTCTGCGTCGCCTGATTGAGTGCCTGGGCCGTGACCGTACCAAGCATCAGGTGGCTGAGGTGACTTCGCTGGGTCTGGTTCAGATGACCCGTAAGCGCCTGGGTACCGGTCTGCTTGAGGTCTTCTCGGAGCCCTGTGAGCACTGCGCCGGTCGTGGCCTGGTGGTTCACGATCAGCCGCTGAGCGGTCGTAGCGGTGGCGCGTCGGATTACATTCACCGCCATGAGCGTAATGACCGTAAGCGTAGCCGTGCCGCTGCCCGCGAGGATTCTCGTGACCAGCAGAAGCAGGATGCTCTGGAGTCGAAGAAGGCTGAGCGCCGTAACGCTATGGCTGCGGTGGCTGCCGCATCCGCTCACAGTGAGGAAGCTTCGGAGGAGACTGCTTCGACCCGCAAGAAGCGTAAGCGTCGCAAGCGTTCGCGCCGCGCGGAGACCGCTGAGCTGTCGCTTGAGCAGGAAATTCAGGGTATTGCCGAGGCTGCCAGCGAGCAGGCCCACGCGGAGGTTGCTCAGCGTGAGGACAAGGTCGCTGAGGTCACCGAGGGCAACTGGATCGGTGAGCAGGGCGGTTTCTCCCTGGAACAGCTGGCAAGCGCGTTCGACCGCGTGGAGGAGGAGTCCGCTGAGGGTTCCTCGAAGGACTCTGCTGAGGAGCGTTCTGATCAGGAGCGTGCGGAGGAGCGTCGTTCGTCCAAGCGTGGCGAGAAGAAGTCTTCTCGTAACCGTAAGCGCCGCGAGCTGACCGATGCGGATATCGCCGCTGTGGAGGATTCCGGCGCGGGTGCGCTGGAGGATGAGCACCACGTTGACCCGGAGCTCGACCCGCGCTTTAGCCGCTCTTCGGATCGTTTTGAGGCGATTCGTGCTGGTGAGGCGAAGGCTCGTGCTTCTCAGAAGGCTGGCCGTCTTGCCCGCGCCGAGGGTGAGTCGTTCCGTTCGGGCCGCGAGGATCGTTCGGCGAAGCGCCAGAACGCTGAGCAGAAGGGCGCTGAGGCAACCTCCGCTGAGGTAAACTCGGGTGTGCAGAAGGCTCAGGAGTCCAAGCGTGTTGAGCGTGAGGACCTGCGCATTGAGGATGTTCGTGAGACCCCGCGTGCGTCCCGCCGCCGTGCTCGTCGCGCCGCTGATGAGAAGCGCGCCGAGAAGTCAGCTGAGCAGAGCGTGGCATCCGAGCAGGCACCCGCAAAGGCTGATAAGATTGAGAAGTCTGAGTCTCGCCCGGTTGTGACCGGCGTGATTGGTGCTCCGGCTGTGACCGGTGTGGTGGGCGCAGCTCCCGCAGCGGTTGAGGCTCCGGTTGAGGATCAGACGCCTGCGGCTCAGGTGCCCGGTTCGACCCCGCGTAAGCGTCGCACTCGCCGTGCGGCTTCGAGCGCCGGTGCCGGTGCTCAGGTCGTGACCGTGGACGCTTCCGAGCGTGCTGAGGGTTCCGTGGTTGCTTCCGCTTCTGTTGCGGATGTGGCTCCGGTGGCTGATGACGCTTCGGCCCCTGTCTTGTTCGGCATTGGCGTTGCCGCTGCCGACATTAAGCGTGAAGGTAAGGACGATTAGTCTTTAGCTTCCGATCATCGGAATTCCGATGGTGTGTGTATATGAGATAGCCTCGGTAGGGCGAGCCGGAACTTCCCTACCGAGGCTATTTTTTTCTGTGCGTGTGCTGCGTCATTTTAAAGGCGCTACTAAGAGTGCGGTGCAGTATTAGAGGAGCATCACGTGGTGTCTGCGGATAATCCGTAAATTTATCTATTGCGCGGCGCGTAGATCATGCCGTATCCTTAAGGACTGGTGTTTATCTCAGTGAAGCCCTATCGACGCAGGGCCAGCGGGAGACACCGCTCCCACCCGCATCGTCTTCGGCGTGGTCGAGTATTCGGCTGAGTCGAAACGTGCGGGAGAGAGACACCACCGGTGAGCCTCGCGTGTTGGCTTCGGCGGGCAATCCCGCCGGAACGCACGGGCCGTTCCTCCTTGTTCGCGGTCATTCGACTGGCGGGGGAGGGCGCACAGCAATGAAAGCGCAGGTTGCTCATTCGTGTGAGATCCAAGAAGCAAGTTGTCGAGAAAAGTGAGTCCCATAGTGGCATACGCGATTGTACGCGCTGGCGGCCGCCAGGAGAAGGTTTCCGTAGGCGACCTCGTTACCCTTGACCGTGTTGCAGGCGAGCCCGGCAGCACCATCGAGCTGCCCGTGCTGCTGCTCGTCGACGGTGACAAGGTCACCGCTGATGCAAAGTCCCTGGCTTCCGCCAAGGTTGTTGCTGAGAAGGTTGAGGACCTGCGCGGTCCGAAGATCGTTATTCAGAAGTACAAGAACAAGACCGGTTACAAGAAGCGTCAGGGCTTCCGCGCCGAGCTGACCACCGTCAAGATTACCGCTATCAACGCGTAATCGAAACGACCGGAATTCAAACCCTAAGGTAGGAATACAGAATGGCACACAAGAAGGGCGCAAGCTCCACCCGTAACGGCCGTGACTCGAACCCCCAGTACCTCGGTGTTAAGCGCTACGGCGGCCAGTCCGTCAACGCAGGCGAGATTCTCGTTCGCCAGCGCGGCACCCACTTCCACCCCGGCCTGAACGTTGGCCGCGGTGGCGACGACACCCTGTTCGCTCTGGCAGCAGGCACCGTCGAATTCGGTACCCGCAAGGGCCGCAAGGTCGTTAACATCCTGGCAGCAGCTGAGTAATACTCACCGCTAGGGCAGAGGGGGTAGGCGTTAGTCTACCCCCTCTCGCTATGACCTCGAATGCCGTGGACGCCTGTGCTGGGCTCCACGATGAGGCGCACCCCAACCCGGTCGCGCCTGCCGCCGCATCCGCAGCATGATTGGTGTGTGCCGTGCGGTGGCGAAGTGAAGATTTTCCAAGATAAGGAGAACCCGTGGCAGAATTCGTGGACCGCGTGGTCTTGCATGTATCTGGCGGTCGCGGAGGTAACGGCTGCGTCTCCGTGCGACGTGAAAAGTTTAAGCCCCTGGGCGGCCCTAACGGCGGTAACGGTGGTAATGGTGGCGCGGTGATTCTGCGCGTGGATAACCAGACCACGACCCTGCTGGAGTACCACCACAGCCCGCACCAGCACGCCCCGAATGGCGATATTGGTCGTGGCGATATGCACCACGGCTTTAACGGTGAGGACCTGATTCTGACCGTGCCGCAGGGTACTGTGGTGAAGGACCGCGAGGGTAATGTTTTGGCTGACCTGCTGCGTGTGGGCGACGAGTATGTTGCTGCCCGTGGCGGTATGGGCGGTCTGGGTAACGCTGCATTGGCTTCGGCTAAGCGTAAGGCTCCCGGTTTTGCTCTGCTGGGCACCCCCGGTGAAGAAGCTGATATTGTTCTGGAGCTGAAGTCCATTGCGGATGTGGCTCTGGTGGGTTACCCCTCGGCGGGTAAGTCTTCGTTGATTGCTGCGATTTCTGCGGCGCGTCCGAAGATTGCTGACTACCCGTTCACCACTTTGATCCCGAACCTGGGCGTGGTGCAGGCGGGCGATGTTCGCTACACCGTCGCGGATGTTCCGGGTCTGATTGAGGGCGCTTCGGAGGGCCGCGGTCTGGGTCACCGCTTCCTGCGCCATGTGGAGCGTTCTTCGGCTCTGGTGCACGTGATTGACTGCGCTACTTTGGAGCCGGGCCGCGACCCGATCAGTGACTTTGAGGTGATTCGCGGCGAGCTACAGAACTATGAGGTTGACCCGACTGCGGGTGTGACCGTGCCGCTGCATGAGCGTCCGCAGATTGTGGTGCTCAATAAGATTGACGTTCCTGAGGCTCGTGAGCTGGCTGAGTTTGTTCGCCCCGAGTTTGAGGAGATGGGCTTCAAGGTCTTCGAGATTTCGACGGCTTCCCATGAGGGTTTGAAGCCCCTGATCTTTGCGATGGCACAGCTCGTTGAGGAGGACCGTGTGGCTCGTGCCGCTGCCGAGAAGGAAGCGGAGCGCGTGGTTGTTGAGGCTCCTGTGGTTCGCCCGAAGGGCTTCCGCGGTAAGAAGAAGCAGGAGTTCACTATTCGCCGCGAGGAGCGTAACCTTGAGCCGCTGTTCCGCGTGATTGGTGAGAAGCCTGAGCGTTGGATTCAGCAGACTGACTTCAATAATGATGAGGCTGTCGGCTACCTGGCGGACCGCCTGGCGCGCCTGGGCGTTGAGGATGAGCTGTTCAAGGCTGGTGCTCGTGCCGGTGACGCCGTGGTGATTGGTGAGAACGACAACTCGGTGATCTTCGATTGGGAGCCGACCATGGTCGGTGGCGCTGAGTTGCTGTCCTCCCCGCGTGGTACGGACGCTCGTCTGGAAGAGATCATTCGCCCGACTCGTGCGCAGAAGCGTGTGGAGTACAAGGAGCGTATGGACGCGAAGGCGGAGGCTCGTGCCGAGCTGGAGTCCGAGCGCGCTGCAGGCGTGTGGACCGAGTCGGTTGAGTACCGCAAGAAGTTGAAGGAAGGCAAGATCGACGAGAATATCGACATGCCGAACGTCGAGGACTAATAGCTGAAGCGTTAGCTGTTGCCTAGACAGCTGTTTCATAGACAGTGAGTGGTGCCGCGTACCGGGGTTTGGCTCCGGTGCGCGGTGCTTTCTTGTGTGCGGTGCTTTCTTGTAGGTTCTGTGGTTGCCGCTCGAGCCGGATGTGCGTGTCAGAACACGCGGGTGAGCCTGTGGAGAACTTGTGGTTGGGCGTGCTGGCTGGGTATTCCACTGGCGGCTTAGCTCACCCCCGTCATTTCGGTGTTTTTGACCGTAAGCAGGTAGCATAGAGGGGAATGTACGCGGGCACCGTTTTCGGTGTTGCGTACCTTCTGTGTACCTGCCCGCATCCGCACCTGTGGTGGCTCTTTAAGTTGCCGTGGTGCGGTCTCTGTCCCAGCAAGGACGGCATTTGTGACTGACCAGCCTGTTCACCTTGATTTTGGTGCCCCGAGCACCGAGTCGATTCCCCCGCGTACCCCCGGTCGGGTGCGTCTGGGCGTGATGGGTGGAACTTTTGACCCGATTCACCACGGACACCTGGTGGCAGCTAGTGAAGTTGCCGCCGTGTTCGACCTGGACGAGGTCGTGTTCGTTCCGACCGGTCAGCCCTGGCAGAAGGTGGGGGAGCGGCACGTGAGTGACGCTGAGCATCGCTACCTGATGACGGTGATTGCGACCGCGTCGAACCCGCGTTTTACGGTGAGCCGTATTGATATTGACCGTGGCGGCGCCACCTACACCTTTGATACGCTTAACGAGCTGCGCGCCCTGCGCCCGGATGCTGACCTGTTCTTCATTACCGGCGCGGACGCGATCAGCCAGATTATGACCTGGCGCAATGCCCATAAGCTGTGGGATTTGGCGACTTTTGTGGGTGTGACCCGCCCCGATCATGAGCTGGATCCGCCGCTGGCAGAGGGTCGTCATATTACGACCCTGAAGATTCCTGCGATGGCGATTTCTTCGACCGATATTCGTCGCCGCGCAGCTGAAGACGCCCCCATCTGGTACCTGGTGCCCGATGGTGTGGTGCAGTACATTGCTAAGTACGGCCTGTACAAGAAGGACGCTTTGACGGCGTACCGTGACGGCTTGCCCCGCGTGAAGGATGAGTCTGGGCAGGCACCCCAATCGACGAGTAATGAGGGAACACATGAGTGAAGCTACGGGTTCGAAGCCCTATAGCGAGGACGAAGCGTACCTCTACGAGACGTACGTGACCGAGGACGGCATTGAGGTGCCGCCGCCTACTAAGGTGATGGGTCCGCGCCGTCTTGCCCGTTACCGTGAAGAAGTTGCCGAGTACCTGCGTGCGAACCGCCGCGGTGAGCCCGCGAAGCCTGTTGCGAACATGGGCTCCGTGATTCATACGGACGCTATTGACCCGCAGGTTTTGGCTGTTCAGCGTCGTTTTGCGGCGTTGGCGGCTCAGGGCAAGATTGACACTGAGGCGAACGATGAGGAGAAGCTGCATGAGCCTGCTCCTCTGACCAGTAGCCTGCGTGTTCTTCGCCCCGAAGAGATCGCGCAGAACCGTGTGGATGCGACCAGCCCCTCCGCGGTGGATAACCCGATGACTTCTTCGATCCCGGTCATTGCCGTGGTTAAGGAGGAGAAGCCGGAACCCGAGCTGCACCAGTACTTGGTGCGCGATGAGCCGAAAGTTGAGGAGCTGGACAGCTCTGACGTTGAGGCTGAGCAGACCGAGGTTGCTTCCATTGAGGAAGAAGCCGTTGAGATTGCTGAGGTTGAAGAGTCTGCTGACGAGCTGCCCACCCGCGTGAGCGCGGTGGACGCGCAGGGTCTTGACCTGAGCGTGCTGGATAGCGCCTCCGCAGGGGATACCGTGGATTCGGTGGACGGCGACCCGACTGTTGCTCTGAGCCCGGATGAGGTGGAGGAGCTGCTGCAGCGCATGGTGGATCGTCAGGATCCCGAAGAGTCGGCTGCTCTGGTTGAAGAGGTTACCGAGGACGCTGAAGAGTCTGAGGAAGCCGCAGAAGACGGCGAGTCCAAGTCTGCTGAGTCCAAGTCTGCTCCGGTACCTTCCGCTGAGGCTTCCAAGGAGTCCGCTTCTAAGGGCGCTGTTGAGAAGGCTGAAGAGGTTCTGCAGCCTGCGCAGAAGGCCTCCCTGGCGTGGCTGTGGATTGTGCTGTTGCTCGCCCTGGTCGTTGTTGGTCTGATTATGATTTTTGGCCCTAAGTAGGCCGTGAACAATGCACCCCTGTTGCGGGTGCTGCCGGCGGGTGTTCTGCCGGCAAGGAAGGAAAATATGACTGCTGCACAGTCCTCGATTGAGGCTCTGCGCATTGCCGCCCGCGCTGCGGAGGAGAAGCAGGGAACGAACCTGTTCGCTGTGGATGCATCCGACGCGATGGGTCTGATTGATGGCTTCCTGGTGGTTTCTGCCCACAATGAGCGCCTCGTGAACGCTGTTGCGGATGAGGTTGAGGACGCTCTGCGTGAGCAGGCTGACTTGAAGCCTGTCCGCCGTGAGGGTCGTTCCTCGGGTCGTTGGATTCTGCTGGACTTCGGCGATATTGTCGTGCATGTTCAGCATGAGGAGGACCGCGAGTTCTACGCTCTGGATCGTCTGTGGGCTGAGGCCCCGCGTATTGAGCTGGGGGTTGAGAACGAGGCTTCCTTCGACATTGAGGGTGAGACTGAGGAAGATGCTGCACGCATCATTCCCGCTCAGGATGAGGCATAGGCTTCTGCTTGATTTTTAGCTGATGAGGGGTGGGCTCTGCTGGCGCTGTATGGTGCCGCGGGGTCCGCCCTTCTTGCTTAGCCTTTGGCTTACCCGCCGGGAACTTTTTGGATTTTTGGGTGCGCTGGTTTGCATCGCTGTCCGTGGTGTGTGTAATATATTCATGTTGCCTCGTTGAGGTCACTAACAGAATATGGGGATATGGCGCAGCTGGTAGCGCACCTGCATGGCATGCAGGGGGTCAGGGGTTCGAGTCCCCTTATCTCCACGTTTTCCTCGGTTGAGGAGCTTGTCGCCCGGTTCTTGTGAATCGGGCGATTTTGCTATCTGCCGATAACTCTCGATAGTCAACAACACAGTTCATAGTTGAGGAGTCACTCATGGGAGCGCACGCACATCACGGCCACGGCGGGCATCACGGGCATCACCACGACCATTCGCATGCCCCGAGCCCGGAGGACGCCGCCTCGATGCGTCCGCGCCTGCTGATTGCGTTCAGTCTGGCGGTCGTTATTGTGTTGGCGCAGGCGATTGGTTCGTTGGTCACCGGAAGTCTTGCCCTGCTGACCGATACGGCGCACGCCATTACGGACGCGTCCGGACTGCTGGTGGCGCTCACGGCGGCTTCGCTGATGACGCGCCCGGCAACGTCCCGCCGTACGTGGGGTTTCCGCCGCATTGAGGTGCTTGCCGCCCTCGGGCAGTCGGTGCTGCTGCTGGCGGTGGGTATCTACACGGCGGTGGAGGGTGTGCATCGCCTGTTCGCCCCGCCGGAGGTGCCCGGCACCGAGCTGCTGATCTTTGGTGTGGTTGGCCTGGTGGCGAACGCTATTGGTATTGCGGTGCTGGCTACGGCGAGGAACGCGAACTTCAATATGCGTGCCGCGTTCCTGGAGGTGCTCAATGACGCCCTGGGCTCGCTGGGCGTGATTGTGGCGGCTATCGTGATTTGGCTGACCGGCTTCTACCAGGCGGATGCCCTGGCGGGTCTATTCATTGCGGCGCTGATTGTGCCGCGTGCAGTACGTTTGATGAAGCAGACCACGGCGGTGCTCATGGAGTTTACCCCGGACGGCCTGGACCTGGACGCGATGCGTGAGCACATGCTGCGCGTTGACGGCGTTGTAGAGGTGCACGATGTGCACGCCTCGATGGTGGCGACCGGTCTGCCAGTGGTGACCGCGCACGTGGTGGTTGCCGATTCATGCTTCCATGACGGGTCTGCGGTGACGATTCTGGACCATATCCGTTCGTGTGTGGCGAGCCATTTTGAGGTGTCGGTTGAGCACTCGACCTTCCAGCTGGAGACCGCCGAGCTGGGTGGTCGTGAGCCGGCTTCGATTCGCCACCCGTAGGCTGGCTCGCGTAGGTTTTGCCTCGCGTAGATTTTGCCCATGCTTCGCCGGCAGGTCTGCCCGCCGCGGTAAATTACGGCAGAAAACGGCAAGCCAGAACAGGTACCAGAGCCTGAAATAGCGGGGGAGAAGTGACCGTTATATTTGGTGGCTTCAACACGCAAAAGATACACTCTTTAGGGAGCAAAAGGTGCTCCTCACCCGCACACTTTGACAGGTCCGCTGGCTGGCTCTTTAGTTTGGCAGTCGCGGTAGCCTGCAACGATGAGCGCCTCAGCCCAGCTGAAACGGAATAGCTGAAACGGAACAGCGGGCGGGCGCATCCATAGATTTTTGACGAGAACAACCACGATTAGCAGCAGATACGGAACACTATGCATTCACCTATTGCCACTTACCTGACCGAGACCCTCGAGTCGGTCGCTTCTGATACCTCCGGTGAGTTGGCAAACTATATTCCGGAACTTGCCGCCGTGGACCCGGACAAGCTCGCCGCGTCTATTGCGATGGTTGACGGTGAGCAGTACGCCGCCGGTGACTCCGATGTGGAGTTCACAATTCAGTCGATTTCTAAGCCGTTCGTGTACGCCCTGGCGCTCGCGGACCGCGGCTATGATGACGTGCTTGCGAAGGTGGGCGTGGAGCCTTCCGGTGAGCCGTTCAACGAGCTGTCCCTGGAGGACGGCTCCGGTAAGCCGCTGAACCCGATGATTAACGCGGGCGCGATTACCACCCATTCGCTGGTTGGTCCTCCCGGTGCGACTCAGGGCGAGCGCATGGAGCGCGTCATTTCTGGTCTGTCTGCGTTTGCGGGTCGCCGCCTGTCGGTGAATGAGCGCGTGTACGAGTCTGAGCTGGAGCACGCGCACCGCAACTACGCGATTGCGCACATGCTGCGCGGCCACGGCATCCTGACCGGTGACCCGACTGTGGCGGTGCAGGGTTATACCCGCCAGTGCTCGCTGATGGTGACGGTTAAGGATTTGGCGTTGATGGCGGCGACTTTGGCGAACTATGGTGTGCATCCGGTGACGGGTGAGCAGGTGGTTCCTAAGACTGTGGTGCGTCAGGTGCTGAGCGTCATGTTCACGTGCGGCATGTATAACGCTGCGGGTGACTGGGCAACCCAGGTGGGTGTGCCGGCGAAGAGCGGCGTGGGCGGCGGCATTATTGGTGCGGTGCCCGGTCAGCTGGGTGTGGCGACGTTCTCGCCGCGCCTGGACGGTCACGGTAACAGTGTGCGCGGTGTGGAGCTGTTCGAGCAGTTCTCGGATGACATGGGCATGCACGTGATGAACGTGCCGACCGTGGCTCGTTCGGCGTTGCGCGCGAACTACCAGATCGGTTCGGGCGATGAGTCTATGCGCCTGATCCAGTTGCAGGGCCGTATCCGTTTTGCGGGTGTGGAGCGCGTAATCCGTGAGATTGTGGAATCCCCGATGGAGGGTTCCAAGGTCGCCCTGGACGTGACTCGCGTGTACGCGGTGGATGAGGTCGCTCAGAGCATGCTCCTGGAGCTGATGCGTCGTCTGAGGAATGACGGGTACAAGGTGTACCTGATTGATAATGACGAGACGATTACGAATACGGATGCGCTGCGCAGCATGGGTGTGAAGGTTCTGACGAACCCGACGGCAGTGACTTCTGCTGAGTCGGATGCTGAGCGTGTGGCTGAGGCGGACGCCGAAGAGGCTGCGGAGGCTGCGGCTCTGGAGGCACTGAATGCGCTGGACTCTGCTAAGGCGGAGCAGCCGGAAGCTTCGGAAACTGAGTAGGTTTCTCTCCGCGTACTTGATCGTATCTGCGTACTTGGCAGTACGATTGCGTGAACTTTATATATTGAGGCCCCTTTCCCGGGCGCGTTGTGAACGTGTTCTGGGGGAGGGGCCTCGCTGTACTTACCTAGAGTTGCACCTTGCGCTGTAGCTGGAGCTGTACCTGGATTGCCTGGCGGGGGTAGCTTAGTGCGCTGAGCGTGGTCTTCGGTGAGTGAGGGGACTGAAAGTACGTAGAGGTTCTTTAATGGCGCAGTTGTTAATCATTAAGTAATATTTTGAATTTTTCGATAGCTAACAGTGGTCTCATCATACACTCGTAATATGAACACTGTTCCACACCCAGAAACACCTATCGCTCCTCGTCAATCCGCTATCGTCAACCCCGTTACTGACCACATGGTATCGGGCGCCTCTGCCCGCGCCTCCATGGGGCGACGGGAACTCTTACAACACGTTGGTACCTTTGGCCTGGGCGCGGTGAGCTTCGGCGTGCTGGGTCTTGGCCTCACCGGTTGTACCCCGTCGAACACCCCATCGAGCAGCCCGTCCGGTAGTGCGTCGGCGAGCCCTTCTTCAACCCCTTCGGCAAGCTCGGCGGCTACCCCTTCCGCATCTGGCTCCGCAACGGGTACTGCATCCCCGACCGCCGCGGCATCTAAGACCGATTCTGCGACTGCGACCTCGTCGAACCCGGTTCCCGAAGCTCGTGCCTGGACTGGCCCGCAGACTGGCCTGCCGGGTGAGGGCAAGTATATTGCGTGGACGGTCGATGACGGCGCCGACCCGGAGGTGGTACGCGCCTACGCGGAGTTTTCCCGCCGTACCGGCACGCGCCTCACTTTCTTTATCAACGGTCAGTACCCGGCGTTTAGGCAGCATCGTGACCTGTTGTTGCCGCTGGTGAAGAGCGGTCAGTTGCAGATTGCGAACCATACGTATAGTCATGCGGCGTTGACGAGCCTGACGGATGAGCAGATTGTTCAGGAGTTGACCCGTAATGATGAGGAGATTAGGCGGCTTTTTGGGGTGTCTTCGAAGCCGTATTTCCGCCCGCCGTACGGGTATTATGATGCGCGCGTGTTGGCGGCTGCGGCGTCGTGTGGTTTTACGCGCCCGGTTCTGTGGTACGGGTCGTTGGCGGATTCGTCTAATATTTCTTCGGCTGAGGTGTATGCCTATGCGGAGAAGTATGCGTTGGCTCAGCATATTGTGATTGGGCATTTGAATTATCGGGGTGTGGTGTCTGAGCTGGACCGTATTCGGGCGTTGTTGGATCGGCGCGGGTTGAAGACGGTGACGATTCGCGACTATTACGGGTAGTGCGGGGGAGCCCCGGCGAGGGGTTCCGGTGGGTATACTGGGAGGCATGATGAAGCTTCCTCAGAACCCTATTCTTCGGCAGGTGTACCGCTTCCGTGAGTCGCTGCTGCTTCTGCTGTATTACTCGCTGTCTTTTCTGGGTGTGCGGTGGATGCGCACGGGGCATCCGCGTGTGGCGGCGGTGTGGTCTGTGGGTTTGTGGCTGAATTTGGTGCTGCGTGGCATGGGCCAGGTGGTGCGTATGCTGGTGCCGGTCCTGCAGGATGCGGAGGCGCGCCGTGCTCGTGCTGAGCGTGCCCGCGCCTACCAGCCGCGCTAACCTCACCGGCTGAGCTGACAGACTAGGCTGATATGACGAAGCCCCCTTGTACCGGTTCACGCAGAACCAGGACAAGGGGGCTTCGCTTTTAACGTTAGTTTGGTTTCTTCGTCGCTGGGATTTCTATTTCTTCGTTTTGCCAGTCCATTCGCAGGCGATGCCATCATCGTCTCTATCCAACTCAGCCCGATATCCAGGTTCACCCCGGTGTATGGGTGCGGCACCTGCGGCTCGGGCTTCAGCACAGTTCTTGTAATAGACGCTGGATTGCGCCGGTGCTTCCCGGGCAGGAGCTTCCTGAGTAGGCACCCTCTGAGCGGGGGCAACTGCCGCAGGCTCCTGAACTGGAGCCTGCGTTGCCACGCGAGTAGGCCTTGGTTTCGTGGCTCGTGGAGTAGGAGTATATGTCTCCCACGGAGCTACAGAAGGACTGGGAGTTGGTGAAGGCGAAGGAGTTCGTTTAGGACGTTTAGTTTTACTAGGCTTGGGTGAAGGGGTCTTTGAAGCAGAGTCTTTAGCAGGTACAGTTTTCTGTTCAGAGGTCTCCGTCGAGCAACCGGTCAACAACAGAGCACCCGCAAGAACACCAGCGGTCGCGGCGTGAATTTTCAACACAATATTCCTTTAGAAGTGAGTGGACAAGCGTGTTCACCGTAGAACACACACTCCAGTGTAAAGGAAAACAGCCCCACCCGCAGACAACATCGAGCCGCCCACAAAGAGCCCGACAAGGAAAGACACAGTGTGCGGGCATGGCAAAGCCCCCTCGCACCGGTTCGCACAGAACCGGCACAAGGGGGCTTCGCTATATCTGTTGCTTCGCCATATCTGGGGCTGTATGAGCCGGGGAGAGCTAGGGGAGTAGTCCCCGCCGGGACAGCTCTAGCCAGAACCGCTAGCTCTAGCCGGGCTGAGGCTAGGAGCAGTTGCCGTTCACATCGCAGGACGGACCCGCCTCCGCAGCATTGTTACCTGCTGCGTCACCAGCCGCGCCCGCCAGCGGGTTCAGGAACTCAACCTGATGAGTCTGCTCCCACACCTGACGCAGCGCCTGCACCAGCATCTCCGCAGGCTGCGCACCACTGACCGCCCACTTCGACTCAATCAAGAAGAACGGCACACCATTAATGCCCAGCTGGCGCGCCAACTGCTCGTCAGCACGCACATCCGCCGCGTAACGGTCGCTCTTCAACACCGCCTCAACCTCGGCAGTATCCAGGCCAATCTCAGAAGCAATATCCAGAATCGACTCGTGATCCTGCACCGAACGGCCCTGCGTAAAGTACGCCAGCTTAAACGCCTCCTCCGCCGCCGACGCCAAGCCCTGCTCCGCCGCATAATGAATCACACGGTGCGCATCAAACGTGTTACCGTACCGCGCCTGACGCCAATTGAAATCCAAACCCACCTCGCGGGCACGCTCCGCCAACGACTCCTGGCTCGCAATCGCCTGCTCCAACGGCATCTGATACTTGCCAGCAATCATCTCAGGCAACGAACCTGCCGGATGCTCCGTAGCCGACGGGTCCAGCTCAAAACTATGCCACACCACCTCAACCTCGTCACGGTGCTCAAACTCGGCGAGCGCCAGCTCCAGGTTACGCTTGCCCACGTAGCAGAAGGGGCACACAATATCGGACCAAATATCAATACGCATGGTGTCTATTCCTCTCACACTCGGATGGGGCAACTGCCGCAACTGTACGCTCACCTAACGCCCCGGTTGCCGCGTTTATTCCCCAGCCTTTATTCCCGCGCGTTTATTCTCGCCGGGTACGGCAAAGCCCCCTCGTACCGGTCCGTAGGGGAACCGGGTCAAGGGGGCTTAGCACACGCGATATACGCGAGCCTATCGGCGGGCAGCTGCCGGAGCGGTAGTGGCAGTAGCTGCGGGTGCCGTCGTTGCCGCCGGCGCAGTGGTCGCACGAGCAGGCGGAGCCGTAGTGGGTGCCGCCGCAGGTGCAGTCGTAGCCTGCTGATTAGCCGCTGCCTCATCCTCATAGCGGGTAGTCGGTGCCTGAGTCGGAGCCTCAGTAGTCGGCTCCGGGGTAGGGGCCGGCGCCTCCGTAGTCGCCTCGGGGGAGGGGGTGTTCTCCTCCGGGGTGGGGGTCGGCGAAGGAGCCGCCGCCTTAATCTCTTCCTCGGATGCGTCACCGTAGTAGTCACGAACCGTCACCGCAGTCAGGCCGCGGTCATCAATCAGGCCCTTCACCTTATCCAGGATCGGGATGATCGTCTCGTAGTTCAGGTGACCCAGCACGATCTGCTGCGGCAGCATGTAGCGGATGCAGCGCATGTAAATCACGCGGGAGCTAGTCTTCGCCTCGTCACCGGTAGTGCCGTTCCACATGACCGGGCGGGTAAAACCAATCTCACCGGCAGCCTTCAGCACCGCATCGTTGTAGCGGCCGTAGGGCGGGCGGAAGTACGGCTTCGACGAGACACCGAACATGCTCATAATCTCGTCTTCGTTACGCTGTAGCTCTTCCTTCACGCCCTCAGCATCCAGGGTGGTCAGATCGGCGTGGCTGTACGTGTGGTTCGCAACCTGAATCTGGCCGCTCTGAACCAGCGGACGCAGCAACGACACATGCTCCTTAAAACCGGTGTAAGAAGCGTTAATGAAGAAGGTCAGGCGAGTATTCGTACGCTTCGAGAACTCTGCGTAGCCGCGAATCGCCTCCGGGCTTGCGCCGTCATCAACAGTCCACGCAACATACTTGCCGTCACCAACGAGGGAATTGCCAACGCCGGGCCATTCGCGCGGCTTATCAACCGGGTTGCCAGCAGCGGCAACCGTCGGCGAATTCGTAGGTGCGGGGCGAGTAGCAGCAGCAGAGGTCTCGCCGCCAGCCTGATACGGAGTGAAATTACCGCTGGTGCCGTCGTAGTCATTCGACTTCTTCGAGCAGGCAGCAATCAGCGGAAGCATAGCAGTGCCGAGCACAAAAAGTCGGCGGTTAGGCTGTGAGTGGGTCATACTCTCCAGGATAACGCCCCCACCTGCAAGGAACGAATCTGAACAGCGAATACACCCCTAAATAATGCGCACATCACACCCCGCGCTCAGCACCACAGTATTAATAGGTATAAAAACTAGGTATAAGAACACAAAATCCTAAAGCCGCAAGCCGGTAACGCTCCGCTAAACTAGTGGGATGGAGAATTTGGGCACTCACGAACTGCGCAACCTTGTGAACGATGCTGCCGACGAGGCAGTCAACATCGGCTACCGTGTTGCAGACAGGCTGCACCGCTGGCGTGAAAAGCGCGCCATCGCTGCCGGTCGCGAGCCTATCCTCGTGCCCACCGAAGGCTACGGCCGCGCCGCCTCCGACGGCAACCCCGGCTGGGTCCGCGTCATCGCCCGCGCACTCTACAAGACGGTCAACCTCGAACGCCTCCTGCAGGTTGTAGAAGGCACCCAAGACACCGCCAACCCCATGCGTGGCTGGCGCTCCTTCACCGCAACCGCAATGTCCGATGCGCCCGTCACCATCGTCATTGACGGCACCAAGCACGAGGCGTACACCGACCGCGGCGGCGTGCTCGACGTCAAACTCAGCATCGACCTGGAACCCGGCATGCACGAAGTCATCATGTATGTGCCCGGCTCCCGCGCCGTAGCAACCAGCGTCTACATCGTTCCCGAAAGCCAGAAGCTCGGCGTCATCATGGACGTCGACGACACCGTCATGGTCACCATGCTGCCGCGCCCCCTGGTTGCCGCCTGGAACTCTTTCATCCTCGACGAGCACGCACGCATCCCCACCCCCGGCATGGCGGTCATGACCGACCGTATCCGCCGCAGCCACCCGAATGCGCCGTTCATGTACCTGTCCACCGGCGCCTGGAACATCACCCCGACCCTGCGCCGCTTCCTCAGCCGCAACGGCTACCCGCGCGGCACGTTCCTGCTGACCGACTGGGGCCCCACCCCGGACCGCTGGTTCCGCTCCGGAACCAACCACAAGGTCGAGTCCCTGCGCCGACTCGCCGAGGAATTCCCGCAGATGAAGTGGATCCTCGTCGGTGACGACGGGCAGCGCGATCCGTACATCTACAACGGCTTCGCGGTACGCTACCCGGACAACGTGGCGGCAATTGTCATCCGCAACCTGACGGTGGGGGAGACCATGCTCGCCTCCGGTCGCGTGTGGAGTGACTACCGTGCCGAACAGATGATGCGCTCGCCGCTGTGGATTGAAGCCACCGACGGCGTAACGCTGAGTAAGAAACTGCGTGAGCTGGGCCTGATCGATTTCTAGCCGGTTACTGCTCGCCGGTTGCTAAAATCTGTGCCTATAGCCTGTAAACCCACCGCAAATACCGCGAAATACCGGTATCTGCGGCGGGTTTTGCTGTTTCAGCGGAATTAACCAACTTAAACCCACGACACACCGGTTACTGGAAAAGAGTTAAAAATCTTTTCTACAGCTTTAATCACATAGCTTAAAGCCGCTCGAAGGGGGTTAACCCTCGTCTTTAAGAAAGTCCGTTCTGCTTTAAAACCGCGCCGTTCCGCGCAAGAACGCGTGAGAGCGAAGATCTCTTTAAAATCAAGCCCGAACCTGCCGGGTTTTATGCCCCCGAAAGCATACATGAGGTTAACTGAACCTCAACTTGGCGGGCGAATGAACCCTTAAAAATCCTGACCAACTTAAACCCCACCTGTGGATAACCCGGCGCACCCCGCGAAAATCCAACGAACTAGCCTCGCGGTAGGGTGTGGATAAGCTGTAGGCACCCCCTCTTAAGTGGGTTCAGCTGTGGGTTTATCGAACGAAACACGACCCTTGCACCACATCATCTTGTGGTGAAGAAAAATCTCGACACTAGATGTAGTATTAATACTCGGTTCCACCACTACGGCACTTTTGACCGCCCTGCCCCAGCGCAGGAAGCCGCCACACCCCACTAGAAGGGGCAGCGGACGGCACCGCGCCCGCCGTAAACAACACGTGGTGAACCACAAACGAAACACGCCAGATTCATTCACGAGATAACCCCGCCTGAGCGGGAGAAAGTAAGAGGCACTCCCATGGTAGTGACCGTGTACACCAAGCCCCAGTGCGTCCAGTGCAACATGACCTACCGCGCCCTCGACGCGAAGGGTATCAGCTACGTCAAGGTTGATATCACCGAAGACGCTCAGGCCCTCGAAATGGTCAAGTCCCTCGGCTACATGCAGGCACCCGTTGTCATTGCAGGTGACGAGCACTGGTCCGGCTTCCAGCCCGACAAGATCAACGCTCTGGCAGCCTAACAACCCTGCCGAACCCGTACAAACGGAAAAATCGGCACGACCTCACACCGGCACACGAGATAAGGAGTACACGTTGAGTACCGCCCTCACGCCCAACCCCGTCGACGAGCACGCAGAAATCCGCAAGATCCTTCTGGATGCACGCAACGCCTCCGAGGGTCGAGCGACCGAGGTCGGACTGGACGACACAGCGCCACTCATCGTGTACTTCTCCTCCATCTCCGGTAACACCCACAAGTTCGTGGAGAAGATCCGTGCCCGCCGCCTCCGCCTGCCGCTGCGCACCGGCGAAGACACCCTCATTCTTGATGAGCCGTTCGTGCTCATCGTCCCCACCTACGGCAAGCCTGAAGGCGCCGGTAACGTTCCCCCGCAGGTGGTTAAATTCCTGAACGTGGAGCAGAATCGCCACCACATGCTCGGTGTGATTGGCTCCGGCAACACCAACTTTGGTCCGCTCTTCGGTATCGCGGCAGACATTGTCGCCAAGAAGTGCGACGTACCGGTGCTCTTCAAGTTTGAGCTCATGGGCACCGATTCAGATGTAGAAAAAGTCAACGAAGGATTGGAAGCATTTTGGACGCAAAACTGCCCTCAGCACTAGAAACTCTCGGTGCGGGCCACAGCGGCAAGAGCGTGCCCGAGAAGTTCAAGGGTATGAGCTACCACGAGCTGAACGCACTGCTGAACCTCTACGATGAGAACGGCCAGATTCAGTTCGATGCAGACCGTCAGGCGGCACGACAGTACTTCCTGCAGCACGTCAACAACAACACCGTCTTCTTCCACGACCTGGAAGAGAAGATCGAGTACCTGATCGAGAACCAGTACTACGAGCCGGAACTCTTCGACAAGTACAACTTCCAGTTCATTAAGAACCTGTTCAAGCGCGCCTACGCCGTGAAGTTCCGCTTCCCGACCTTCCTGGGTGCCTTCAAGTTCTACACCTCCTACGCGCTCAAGACCTTCGACGGTCAGCGCTACCTGGAGCGTTTCGAAGACCGCGTCTGCATGGTCGCACTGCTGCTGGCAGAAGGCAACGAGAAGCTCGCCGAAGACATCGTCGACGAGATCATCTCCGGCCGTTTCCAGCCGGCAACCCCGACCTTCCTCAACGCAGGTAAGAAGCAGCGCGGCGAGCTCGTCTCCTGCTTCCTGTTGCGCATGGAAGATAACATGGAGTCCATCGGTCGCTCCATCAACTCTGCACTGCAGCTCTCCAAGCGCGGCGGCGGCGTGGCATTCGCCCTGACCAACCTGCGCGAGTCCGGTGCGCCCATTAAGAAGATTGAGAACCAGTCCTCGGGCGTTATCCCCGTCATGAAGCTGCTGGAAGACGCCTTCTCCTACGCAAACCAGCTCGGCGCACGTCAGGGTGCCGGTGCCGTGTACCTGCACGCACACCACCCCGACATCTACGCCTTCCTGGACACCAAGCGTGAGAACGCTGACGAGAAGATCCGCATCAAGACCCTCTCCCTGGGCGTTGTCATCCCCGACATCACCTTCGAGCTGGCGAAGAAGAACGAGGACATGTACCTCTTCTCCCCGTACGATGTGGAACGCATCTACGGCGTGCCCTTCTCCGACATCAACGTCTCCGAGAAGTACTACGAGATGGTCGACGATGCACGCATCACCAAGACCAAGATCAACGCGCGTGAGTTCTTCCAGACCATCGCAGAGATCCAGTTCGAGTCCGGCTACCCGTACGTGATGTTCGAAGACACCGTCAACCGCGCGAACCCCATCGCCGGTAAGGTCATCATGTCCAACCTGTGCTCCGAGATTCTGCAGGTTTCTGAGCCGTCCACCTACCACGCTGACCTCGGCTACGAGACCGTCGGTAAGGACATCTCCTGCAACCTCGGTTCGCTGAACATTGCACTGACCATGGACGGCGAAGACTTCGGCAAGACCGTGGAAACCGCGATTCGTTCGCTGACCTCCGTCTCCGACCAGTCCGACATCCGCTCCGTACCCTCCATCGAGCGCGGCAACAACATGAGCCACGCCGTGGGTCTGGGCCAGATGAACCTGCACGGCTACCTGGCACGCGAGCACGTCTACTACGGTTCCGAAGAAGCGCTGGACTTCACCAACATGTACTTCTACACCGTCGCCTACCACGCAATCCGCACCTCCATGCAGATTGCTAAGGAACGCGGCCAGCGTTTCGAGGGCTTCGAGAACTCGAAGTACGCATCCGGTGAGTTCTTCGCCAAGTACATCGAGAAGGAATGGGAACCGCAGACTGAGCGTACCCGCGAACTGTTCGCTAAGCACCACATCCCCACCCGTGAAGAGTGGATTCAGCTGGCTGCTGACGTGGCACAGTACGGCATGTACAACCAGAACCTGCAGGCTGTTCCGCCGACCGGCTCCATCTCCTACATCAACGGCTCGACCTCTTCGATTCACCCGATCGCTTCGAAGATTGAGATCCGTAAGGAAGGCAAGCTCGGCCGCGTCTACTACCCGGCGCCGTACATGACCAACGAGAACCTGGACTACTACCAGGACTCCTACGAAATTGGTTACGAGAAGATCATCGACACCTACGCTGTAGCAACCCAGCACGTGGACCAGGGCCTGTCGCTGACCCTCTTCTTCCGCGATACCGCAACCACCCGCGATATCAACCGCGCCCAGATTTACGCATGGCGTAAGGGCATCAAGACCATCTACTACATCCGTCTGCGTCAGATGGCTCTTGAAGGCACCGAGGTTGAAGGCTGCGTATCCTGCATGCTCTAGCCCGAATGCTGTGACGCATTCAGCCTGAGCTGGCACACTATAACTAAAGACTGGAAGGGGCGGTTACGGTGAACACGCAAACCGCCTGCGCGACTGGCTGGGCGCGCGTGGGACCGTAACCGCCCCTTAAGAATCGGAGAATTACTAATGAGCGAAAAGGTGAAGCTCGTCGACCACGTGGTTGAGGCTATCAACTGGAACCGTATTGAGGACGAGAAGGACCTTGAGGTTTGGGATCGTCTGACCGGTAACTTCTGGCTGCCGGAGAAGGTGCCGCTGAGCAACGACGTGCCCTCCTGGAAGACCCTGACCGAGGAAGAGAAGCAGCTGACCATGCGCGTCTTCACCGGTCTGACCCTGCTGGACACCATCCAGGGTACTGTCGGTGCAGTGTCCCTGCTGCCGGACGCTGTGACCGCGCACGAAGAGGCCGTGTACACCAACATTGCGTTCATGGAGTCCGTGCACGCAAAGTCGTACTCCTCGATCTTCTCGACCCTCGCCTCCACCAAGGAGATTGACGAGGCATTCCGCTGGGCTTCTGAGAATGAGCACCTGCAGAAGAAGGCGAAGATCGTTCTGTCCTACTACACCGGTGACGACCCGCTGAAGAAGAAGGTTGCCTCCACCCTACTGGAGTCCTTCCTGTTCTACTCGGGCTTCTACCTGCCTATGTACTGGTCTTCGCACGCGAAGCTGACCAACACCGCTGACCTGATTCGTCTGATTATTCGTGACGAGGCAGTGCACGGCTACTACATTGGCTACAAGTTCCAGCAAGGCCTGGCGAAGGAGTCCGCTGAGCGTCAGGCAGAGCTGAAGGAGTACACCTTCAACCTGCTGTACGAACTGTACGAGAACGAGGTGGCGTACACCCACTCCCTGTATGACGGTGTGGGTTGGAGTGAGGACGTTAAGAAGTTCCTGCACTACAACGCTAACAAGGCTCTGATGAACCTGGGCTACGAGCCGATGTTCCCGGCGTCTGTGACTAATGTGTCTCCGGCGATCCTGTCGGCGCTGTCCCCGAACGCTGATGAGAACCACGACTTCTTCTCCGGTTCCGGCTCTTCCTACGTGATTGGTAAGGCTGTGAACACCGAGGACGAGGACTGGGACTTCTAAGGCTGAAACTTCTAGGCTTGGGACTTCTAAGCCCCTTCTCGCTGCGAGATATCAGGCTGAGATAAACCGAGCGGAACCCCCGCGTATCCACTATGGATGCGCGGGGGTTCCGCCGTTTAACCGGGCTATTCAACGTGCCGGGATGTCCAGGATTCCCCGGTTTAACCTGGTGTGGAAGCGCTGGGGAAGCGGGGGAGTGGGAGCAGTTTTGCGGGTTCAGATTGTCGGAGTTTTTGCCTTCACCCCGTAGCATAAAAAATCATTGATATATCGGGGCGCGGGGCGTACTATTGGACTACTATCCCACAACCCCTAAAGGAATATCATGCGTTCAGTTGTTATGGAAGCCCCCGGCAAGGTCGTCGTCAACGAAGTTGAGAAGCCGACCCTGCTCGAACCCACCGACGCCATCATCAAGCTCGCAGCATCCTGCATCTGCGGCTCCGACCTGTGGCCCTACCGCGGCGCAGACGCAAAGCCCGTCGACCACCGCGCAATGGGCCACGAATACATCGGCGAGGTCGTAGAAATCGGCTCCGAGGTCACCACCGTAGCCCCCGGCGACTTCGTCGTAGGCTCCTTCTGCATCTCCTGCGGCGAGTGCGAAACCTGCACCGCAGGCTACCCCTCCCGTTGCCTCAAGGCAATCGCAGCAGGCGACACATTCATCGGCATGCGCTCTAACGGCACCCAGGCAGAATACGCCCGCGTACCCTTCGCAGACGGCACCCTCGTCAAGACCCCCGCAACCCCCACCGAAGAGCAGATCCCGCACCTGATGGCGGCATCCGACGTGCTCGGCACCGGCTGGTACGCAGCAGACGCAGCGCAGGCAGGCCCCGGCAAGACCATCGTCGTTATTGGCGACGGCGCAGTCGGCCTGAGCGCAGTCATCGGCGCTAAGCAGCTCGGCGCGGAGAAGATCATCATCATGTCCCGCAACCCCGAACGTCAGGCGCTCGCTAAGGAATTCGGCGCAACCCACGTCGTGGAAGAGCGCGGCGAAGAGGGCATCGCCAAGGTTCTGGAGCTCACCGACGGCGTGGGCGCACACGGCGTTGCTGAGGCTGTTGGTACCCAGCAGTCCTTCGACCAGGCACTCGGTTGCGTACGCCACGGTGGTTACATCGGCTTCGTGGGCGTGCCGCACGACAGCTCCATCGGCACCGATAAGCTCTTCGACAAGCAGGTTCACCTGGAGGGCGGCCCCGCCCCCGTGCGCAAGTACCTGCCGACCCTCATTGACCTGATTTACAAGGGTGAAATTGAGCCCGGTAAGGTGTTCGACCTGGTTCTGCCCATCGACGAGGCAGCTAAGGGTTACGAGGCAATGGACCAGCGTACCGCCACCAAGGTTCTGCTGACTATGCCGTAATAGCCGCTCGTATCGTCGGTTCTTGTGCCTTCTTACACCGGCAACCCGACGTGTATGCGCTACTGATCCCCGCACCGACCCTGTTCACTCCATGTGAGCGTAGGGTACCGGTTGCGGGGATTAGTGCTTTAAAAATTGAGTTTATTTGCCACCTTCCGGCGAGGTGAGGGACAAATGCGTGAGCCAAGGCATAGAATAAAAGAGCATGATTCGTACAACTCGAAGGATGACAATGACGAAGAAGCCTTTCCCTTCCGACCTCGAAATCGCACTTGCCGCCGATCTTTGGCCCATCAACAAGATCGCAGCGGACAACGGCATCAGCGAAGATCGCCTTGAGCCCTACGGCAAGTACGTCGCTAAGGTCCTTCTCGACGAAACCACCAACGCAGAGACCGCCCGCAAGCGCGGCTCCAAGTACATCGTGGTTACTGCAGTCACCCCCACCCCGCTCGGTGAAGGTAAGACCGCAACCTCCGTCTCCCTCGCACAGGGCTTCGCCCAGACCGGCCGCAAGGCAATCCTGGCGCTGCGCCAGCCCGCAATGGGCCCGACCTTCGGCATCAAGGGCGGCGCAGCAGGCGGCGGCTACTCCCAGATCGTTCCCATGGAGAAGCTGAACCTGCACCTGACCGGCGACTTCCACGCCGTCACCGCAGCACACAACCTGCTTGCCGCAATGATCGACAACCACCTGCACCACGGCAACGAGCTGCGCATCGACCCGCGCGCAATTGAGTGGCGCCGAGTCATCGACATGAACGACCGCTCCCTGCGCAACATCGTCGTGGGCCTGGGCGAACGCATGGACGGCGTGACCCGCCAGACCGGTTTCGACATCACCAGCGCCTCCGAAATCATGGTGATTCTCTCGCTGGCAACCTCCTTCAAGGACCTGCGCGAGCGCCTGGCAAAGATCGTGATCGGCCTGAACTACGATGGCGAGCCCGTCACCGCAGCCGACCTGAAGGCTGACGGCGCAATGGCTGTCATCCTGGCAGACGCCATCAACCCGAACCTGCTGCAGACCCTGGAGCACACCCCCGCGCTGATTCACGCGGGCCCCTTCGGCAACATCGCAACCGGTAACTCCTCCGTGGTCGCCGACTACGTTGGCCTGGAGTACTCCGACTACGTGATTACCGAGGCTGGCTTCGGTGCCGACATGGGTGCGGAGCGTTTCTTCAACGTCAAGTGCCGCGTCTCCGGCCTGAAGCCCGACGCAGCAGTGCTCGTCGTTACCGTGCGCTCCCTGAAGTCTCACTCCGGCCTGTACAAGATCGTTCCGGGCAAGCCCCTGCCCGAAGGCATGCTGCAGGAAAGCCCCTCCGACGTGGAGAAGGGCGCAGAGAACCTGAAGAAGCACATCGAGATTGTGCGCAACTTCGGTGTTCAGCCGGTCGTGGCAATCAACGCCTTCCCGACCGACTTCGAGTCCGAGCACGAGACTATCCGCCGTATCGCTGAGGAAGCTGGCGCTCGCGTCGCTATCCACCGCGGTGTGGCTGAGGGCGGTAAGGGCACCACCGACCTGGCAGACGTGGTTGCTGAGGCATGTGACGACGTTTCGGACCTGAAGTACACCTACGATCTTGAGGACTCCATCGAGACCAAGATCGAGAAGGTTGCGACCAAGGTCTACGGCGCGGACGGCATCTCCATTGCTCCCGCCGCCGCTAAGCAGCTGAAGCGTTTCGCTGAGCTGGGCTACTCGCACCTGCCCGTGGTCATCGCGAAGACCCACCTGTCCATCTCTTCGGATGCAACTCTGAAGGGCGCACCGACCGGCTGGACCCTGCCCGTGCGCGAGGTTCGCCTGGCTGCAGGTGCAGGCTACGTCTACGCTATCTGCGGCACCATGCGCACCATGCCGGGCTTGAGCAAGAGCCCCGCAGCTGAGCGCATCGGCTTTGACGAGAATGGCGTGATGGTCGGCCTGTCCTAAGGCTTGTCCTAAAGCGGCTGTTCCAGCTGATTTATAGCTAGTGGAGGCGGCGCTCCTTCCCCACAGCGGGGGAGGGGCGCCGCCTT
The DNA here is from genome assembly GCF_001808945.1 of Rothia sp. HMSC071B01. Lineage (NCBI taxonomy): Bacteria > Bacillati > Actinomycetota > Actinomycetes > Micrococcales > Micrococcaceae > Rothia > Rothia sp. HMSC071B01. The sequence continues at coordinate 259,904 of NZ_KV795070.1, forward strand.
TGCTGTGCCCTATGGTGCTCTCTGTAGTGATTATAAGGGGAAGTAGAGTACCTGAAAACGGGGGAGTGAAGGATTCTGAAACCCCTGGTGGAGGGGTCTTTCAACCTTTCATTGAGGCTTCTAGAGCGCCTGTTTTGAGGGTGAAATTGGTACGTGCTGGTTAATAATTGGGCTCTATTTGTGCTTAAAGGTCAGGTTTTATTAAACAATCTATAGAGGTTGATTTTTTAGTGACACACTGTCTTGCATTTTGTGAAAATATGGTATTGACTAGGTACTTTGTTTTTTGAAAGATGTTTTTTTGGGTGGCTCTAGGGAGCCTTTTGGGTGAGGTATTGTTATTGTTTTGTAATAAAACCTCTACTTTAGGGGGTACCTACAGGGGTAAAACAGACCAATTGATTTTGCCCTCGCGCGAATAATTGTGCAGATTTTGAACGGTGAGCAGTACATTTTTTCCTGCTCATGAAGTTGCAAGTACTTGAAGATACTTTCACCTTAACCCTCTACTTCCGCAGAATACCGGGCTAAAACTGGGTATTGAACCTTTGGGATTGCCGAGTGTGGAGCTTAAGTTAAAGGTGCACCGAAGTGCCAAAAGAGGGAAATTCTAAAATTATTTTGGGTGAAATAAGTCACGCTAAAACTCGAAAAAAATGAAATTGGTACGTATGGATACCCTAAAAAACACCTGTTTTTATTACAGAATGATTACAATGAGGCGCGGGTCACTAAATCCGGCTCTCCGTACCAAATTGGGTGGTAAAACAGCCCCCAAAAAGTTCGCTACTATTGAGTCATCAAGTAATCGTGAGATTTCCAAAGTCCTCGGGTTGCTTGTGTTTGAGTGAGTGATAGATACCCCTGGGTGTCATGAGAAGCGACTGTGTATCGATGCGCAGTCGCTTCTCTGTTTAACTTTTGAATTTCAGTGGAACCTCAGCCGGGCGGGATCCAGCCGGGCTGAATCCAGCCGGAACCTAATCCGCGCTGAACCCAATCTGTATCGAGCGTGCTCCAGAATCTGTTCCCTGTGCATCCCGCACATGCATCCCGCACAGGCAACCCGTACATGTACCCCGCGCGTTCAACGCCGAATGCGCTGATAGGGGAGTATTACGCATAGGTGCCTGCTGTGCGGTCACAACCCCTACACTGGAACTATGACTACTTACCCCGAACCCACCCTCATCTTTGAGAACCCCGAACTGACCGTCCGTGCGTTCAGCGTCTCCGAGATGGACAACAGCGTCTACCTCATCACCATGCGCGCCACCGGCGAGCAGGTACTCATCGACCCCGCAGACGACGCAGAAGAACTCTACGCCTACACCCTCGACGCGCTCCTGCACGACTGCCCGCAGCTCGAACTGGCAGACGGCGAAGAACGCCGCGTGCGCGTTATGGAGAGGGACGAGGACTTCAACTCCCTCAAGCCCCGCGCAATCGGTCTGACCGGCATCCTGGTCACCCACGGCCACTGGGACCACATCCGTGCCATTAAGGAGCTCGACCGCCTCACCGGTGCCGTCACCTCCGCAGGCGCCGCTGACGCAGCCGCTATTAAGGAGCAGGAAGACTACACCGTCGAAGAGGAGCTGACCGGCGGCGAAAGCTTCGACTTCTATCTCTCTGACACCGTCATTCACGCCCTGCACGTGCCCGGCCACACCCCAGGATCCATCGTCTACACCCTCGAAACCACCTGGGAAGACGGCACTCCCGCAACCCTGCTGTTCACCGGCGACGCTCTCTTCCCCGGCGGCGTGGGCAAGACCGACTCCCCGCAGCAGTTCGGCGAGCTCTTCTCCAACGTGCTCGAAAAGCTCTTCGGCGGCTTTGAAGACGACGCCATCGTACTGCCCGGCCATGGCCGCTCCACCACCCTCGGCGACGAGCGCCCCCACCTGGAAGAGTGGGGAACCCGTGGCTGGTAAACCGCGCCTGACGAATTGCGCCTCCTAGTCCGCCTCATATAAGTACTGCACCCTCATGCCTTCACCGGCCGCATAATCCCACCGGTGAAAGGTATGAGGGTGTAGAATTTAAGTTCGAAGATTAAGACGAAAGGATTTTCGATGACACCCCGCCCGGCACACGGAAGCACCGCACTCAAAGCGAACGACCTGACCAGCATCCGGGTTCAGGGCGCCCGCGAAAACAACCTCAAGAACGTAGACCTGACCATCCCGCGCGATGCGATGGTCGTCTTCACCGGCCTCTCCGGTTCCGGTAAGTCCTCCCTCGCCTTCGATACCATCTTTGCGGAAGGTCAGCGCCGCTACGTTGAGTCGCTGTCCTCCTACGCGCGCATGTTCCTCGGACAGGTCGACAAGCCCGACGTAGACTTCATCGAGGGCCTCTCCCCGGCGGTGTCTATTGACCAGAAGTCCACCTCCAAGAACCCGCGCTCAACCGTCGGTACCATCACCGAAATCTACGACTACATGCGTCTGCTCTGGGCGCGCATCGGCCACCCGCACTGCCCCGAATGCGGCGAAGAAATCACCCAGCAGACTCCGCAGCAGATCGTGGACATTCTGCAGGAGTATCCCGAACGCACCCGCCTGCAGATTCTCGCGCCCGTCGTCAGCGCACGTAAGGGCGAGTTTGTCGACCTCTTCAAGGACCTGCTGACCCAGGGCTATTCGCGCGCCCGCGTGGACGGCGAAACCGTGCAGCTCTCCGACCCGCCCAAGCTCGCCAAGCAGTACAAGCACACCATTGATGTGGTCGTCGACCGTATCGTCATTAAGGACGGTATTCACCAGCGCCTGACCGACTCCATTGAAACCGCGCTCAAGCTCGCCGACGGCCGCGTACTCATCGACTTCGTGGACCGCGAGCAGGACGACCCCGAACGCACCCGCTCCTTCAGCGAAAACCTCGCCTGCCCCAACAACCACCCGCTGCAGATCGACACCATCGAGCCGCGCGCCTTCTCCTTCAACTCGCCGTTCGGCGCATGTAGCGCCTGCGATGGCATCGGCTCGCGCCTGGAAGTAGACACCGAACTGCTCGTACCCAACCCCGACCTGACCCTCGGCGAGGGCGCTATCGCCCCCTGGTCACAGGGCAAAGCAACCACCGAATACTGGCTGCGCCTGCTCGCAGGCCTGGGGGAGGAGCTCGGCTTCGACCTGAACACCCCCTTCAAGGACCTGCCCGCCAAGACCCGCGCCGCCATCCTGGACGGCAAGGACTACAAGGTTGAGGTGTCCTACCGCAACCGATTCGGCCGCGAACGCCGCTACACCTCCGGGTTCGAGGGCGTGAAGGCGTACATCAAGCGCAAGCACGAAGAAACCGAATCGGACTTCGCCCGCGACCGCTACGAACAGTACATGCGCCAGGTCGCCTGCCCCTCCTGCGGTGGCGCGCGCCTGAACCCGACCATCCTCGGCGTGAAGGTCGGAGGCCAGTCCATCGCAGACATCACCGACCTGTCCCTGGCTGACGCGCTCGCTTTCGTGCGCGGACTGCAGCTCAGCGCCCGCGAAGCCAAGATTGGCGAGCAGGTCCTCAAAGAAATTGACGCGCGCCTGCAGTTCCTGCTGGACGTTGGCCTGGATTATCTGACCCTCTCACGCTCCGCCGGTACGCTCTCCGGCGGTGAGGCGCAGCGCATCCGCCTCGCAACCCAGATTGGTTCGGGCCTGGTCGGCGTGCTCTACGTGCTCGACGAGCCCTCCATCGGCCTGCACCAGCGCGATAACCGCCGCCTCATTGAAACCCTGACCAAGCTGCGCGACATGGGCAACACGCTTATCGTGGTTGAGCATGACGAAGACACCATGCGCGAAGCCGACTGGATTGTGGACGTAGGACCCGGCGCCGGCGAACACGGCGGCGAAATCGTGCACTCCGGCAGCTTTGAAGAGTTGCTGAAGAACACCAAGTCCATTACCGGCGACTACATGGCTGGCCGCCGCAGCATTGAGGTGCCCGCATCCCGCCGCTCCGTGGACAAGGAACGCCAGCTGACCGTGCGCGGCGCCCGCGAAAACAACCTCAAGAACGTGACCGCGTCCTTCCCGCTGGGCGTGTTTACCGCGGTGACCGGCGTGTCCGGCTCGGGTAAATCCACCCTCGTCAACGACATTCTGTACACCTCCCTGGCGAACAAGCTCAATGGCGCCAAGCAGGTACCCGGCCGCCACAAGAGCATCGACGGCCTGGAACACCTGGACAAGGTCATTCACGTGGACCAGTCGCCCATCGGCCGTACCCCGCGCTCGAACCCCGCCACCTACACCGGCGTGTTCGACCACATCCGCAAGCTGTTCGCAGAGACCAGCGAAGCGAAAATGCGAGGCTACACCCCCGGCCGATTCTCCTTCAACGTCAAGGGCGGCCGCTGCGAGGACTGCTCCGGCGACGGCACCCTGAAGATTGAAATGAACTTCCTGCCGGACGTGTACGTGCCCTGCGAAACCTGCCACGGCAAGCGCTACAACCGCGAAACCCTCGAAGTACACTACAAGGGCAAGACCATTGCAGACGTACTCGAAATGCCCGTGGAAGAAGCCGCAGAGTTCTTCGCCGCGTTCACCCCGATTGCGCGCCACCTGAACACCCTCGTGGACGTGGGCCTGGGCTACATTCGCCTGGGTCAGCCCGCAACCACCCTCTCCGGTGGTGAAGCGCAGCGCGTGAAGCTCGCAACCGAACTGCAGAAGCGCTCCAACGGTCGCTCCATCTACGTGCTGGACGAGCCGACCACCGGTCTGCACTTTGAAGACATCCGCAAGCTGCTCGCCGTGCTGCAATCGCTGGTGGACAAGGGCAATAGCGTCATCACCATCGAGCACAACCTGGACGTGGTTAAGTGCGCCGACTGGATTATCGACATGGGCCCCGAAGGCGGTAGCGGCGGCGGCACCGTCATCGCTGAAGGAACCCCGGAGCAGGTGGCTCAGGTGAAGGGCTCGCACACCGGCGCGTTCCTTGCAGAGATTTTGAGCTAGTTGAGATCCTGAACTAGTCGAGAACTTGAACTAAAGGAAACCTACGTGACTGATACTCAAGGAACCGAACCTAACTCGGGAGCCGAGCGCTCTGCGGGTGCTGCGGGCTTTGGCGCGCGCCGAGACACTGTGAACCGGGGTGTTGTGAATCGTGGCGCTGTGACCACCGCGGACCGTGCGCGGCACATCCTGCACACCCAGCTGGAGGCGGACTTTTGCCAGGCACCCGGCTCGATTAGCCGCGCCCTTCAAGAGCTACGCGACTACCCGGAAGCCGAGAGCCTGCCGCTGCTCGCCACCGTGCAGCCGCCCTCCGAGAAGATGGGTGCCGCACGCCGCCGCAACGACGACATTTGGGAGTTGCGCGTCGCCAACTATGCGAGCGTCGGCATTCTCTGCGCCAAGCATCCGCGCGTGCTCGACAGGGCAATCGACTACATGCTCGGCGATCAGTCGAACTGGCTGGGTGACTACGCGCCGCTGCGCCAGCTCAATGAACTGGTCACCCCCTACACGCTGCAGGTCAGCGGCACGAGCGTCTACTACACGCCCGGCCGCGCCCTGCTGAACTCGGTCGTACCCGAGGGTGTGCAGGCGCAGGAAGTGAAGTGCGCCGTGCCCGGTGTGGGCATGATGCGCCGCGTTGACCCCGCCGAACTGAAGGCGGCGCTGCTTGCCGAAATCACCGGCGAGCGCACCATCCGCAGGGAGGCAAACGCCTCCGCGGGGGCACTTGAGGTTGACCCGGAAGACACGGAGGCGCGCGTAACCCGCCTGCGCGTGGAGCTGCTGGACGCTGAGCAGATTGAGCGTTTCCGCGGGGATAAGCGCTACTCGAACGCGCTGGGCTTTAGCGTGACCCGCCCGGATGTGCTGGTGCTCGCCGCATACCCGGTGGAAGAGGATGCAGCTGATGTACCCGCGGCGGGGGAGAGCGACCCTGCGCTCGCAGACCCTATCGCCCTCGTGGGTGTGAGCGACGATTCGCCGATAATGCGCCAAATCGGTATCGATGTGCTGCCCGCCTGGCGCGGCGCCGGCATCGCCAGCGTGCTGGTGCGTGATGCCGCACGTCTGACCCTGGCGGAAGGGTACCTGCCGTTCTACGGTACGAGCCCCTCGCACATCCTCTCGCAGAGGGTCGCGATGAACGCCGGGCTGGTGCCGACCTGGTGGGAGTACGTCTCGACCAGTCTGAATGACCTGCCCATGGACTAGGTTTGCTTACAGACTAGATTTGCCCGCGCTAGGCATAACGGACATGCGCAAAAGCCCCCGAGATTCAGAGTCTCGGGGGCCTTTTGTCGCTGGTTTCGCGGGGCTCAGGCTTACGAGGGGGCCTGAGTTTCACGCGCCGTGAATTTCGCGTGCTAGTTTCGCGGGGCGGGGGTAGAACCTGACAGGTTACAGCTCCGCGCCGTTGCTGGCAATCACCTCGCGGTACCAGTGGAAGGACTTCTTACGGTAGCGCTCCAGGGTGCCGGAGCCATCGTCGTTGCGGTCCACGTAGATGAACCCGTAGCGCTTGGACATCTGCGCGGTCGAGGCGCTAATCATGTCGATGCAGCCCCATGTGGTGTAGCCGAGCACGTTCACGCCGTCCTCGATGGCTTCACGCACCGCGCGCAGGTGCTGGCGCAGGTAGTCGATGCGGTAGTCATCCTCCACGGTGAGCTCACCGTTCACCTCAACCAGTTCGTCGCGGGCGCCCAGGCCGTTCTCCACGATGAATAGCGGCTTCTGCCAGCGGTCCCAATACTGGTTGAGGACCACGCGCAGGCCGGTCGGGTCGATCTGCCAGCCCCATTCGCTGGAGGGCAGGGTCGGGTTCGCCACGCCACCGAGGATGTTGCCCTCGCCGCGCTCGCCTCGTGCCGGGTCGCCGGTCGCGCAGGTGGACATGTAGTAGCTGAACGACACGAAATCCACAGTGTTCTTCAGGTCCTCGCGGTCCTGCTCGGTGATGTTCAGCTCCACACCCTTCTCACGCAGGGCACGCAGGAAGTAGCCGGGGTATGCGCCGCGCACGTGCACGTCACCGAACGCGAAGTTCGCCTGCTCCGCCTGCAGTGCGGCGAGTACGTCGGCGGGGTCGGGGGTGAGCGGGTAGGTGGGCATGGCAAGAATCATGCAGCCGATCTGTGCGCCCGGTGCCAGTTCGCGTGCCGCAGCGGTGGCGCGCGCGGAGGCGACCAGCTCGTGGTGCATCGCCTGGTAGAGGTCGGCGTCGCTGAGCTGATCCGCCGGGGTGTTGATGCCACCGGACATGAACGGCAGGTGCAGCATGGAGTTGATTTCGTTGAAGGTCAGCCAGTACTTCACGCGCTTGCCGTAGCGGGCGAACACGGTGCGGGCGTAGCGTTCGTAGAAGCCGATGAGTTCGCGGCTGGTCCAGCCGTTGTACTGTTCGACCAGGTGCAGCGGGGTTTCGTAGTGGCTGAGGGTGATGAGCGGTTCCATGCCGTGCTTTTCGAGCTCGTCGAGCACGCGGTCGTAGAAGGCGAGGCCCGCCTCGTTCGGGGTTTCTTCGTCGCCGCGAGGGAAGATACGCGACCAGGCGATGGAGAAGCGGAAGACCTTGAAACCCATCTCCGCGAGCAGGGCGATGTCTTCGCGGTAGCGGTGGTAGAAGTCGATGCCTTCCAGCTTGAGGTTGTCCTCGGTGGGTTCCGCGGTGCGGGGGTACAGGCCGCCGGCGGGTAGCACATCCTGCAGGCTGGGGCCCTTGCCGTCTTCGTTCCAGGCGCCTTCGAACTGGTTGGCGGCGGTGGCGCCTCCGAAGAGGAAACCGGCGGGGAATGCGCCGAGCGGCTGCGGCTCGGTCAGCGCCGGGTTGGAGTTTGGCAAAGAGGTAGTCTGGGCGGTGATGTGCTGGTCCTGGTGCACGGCATCCTCCAAGGTGTTGTGGGGTTTTCTTCTACCCTAGCGGAGGGGGTGGGGGAATACTAGGATTTGCCCTGTTTTAGGAAGCTAGCGGGCGCGTAAAAGCCCGGTGTTCTCACACGAAAATTCACGTGAGAACACCGGGCTTTCTACAGCGCTTTTACGCTGAGCTAAGCCGCCGCGGGGCCTGCGCTACTAGTTGGCGAAGCCGAGCGCGAACAGCCATGCGGTACCGACCGCACCCCAGATGACGAGGTTCACGATAGCCGCCATGAAGCCGATCTTGAACCATTCGCCCACGCTGAAGTAACCGGAACCGTAGTACACGCCGGCCGGGCCGGAGGCGTAGTGGGTGATGCCGCCAATCAGGTTACCCATGAAGCCGAGGAACAGCGCCGCAAACATCGGCGGAACACCCGCCGCGACGGCCGCGCCGAGGAACACAGCGTACAGGGCCACGATCTGGGCGGTGTTCGAGGCGAACATGTAGTGAATGAAGAAGTAGGCCAGAACCAGCACGGTGAAGGCCAGGGGCCAGGCCATGCCGCTGACGCTGTGGGCGGCCTGCTGGCCAATCCAGTCCACGACCTTGAGCTTCTTGAGGTGGTCGGCCATGCCCACGAGCACGGCGAAGAAGATGAGGGTGGACCAGGCGCTGGAGTTCTTCGCCATGTCCTTCCAGGTCAGGACCTTAGTCACCAACAGAATTGCGATGCCGAAGAATGCGGCGCTGGTCGCGTCAATACCGATAGAAGTGCCGGTAATCCACAGGATCAGCAGCAGCGCGAAGGTGCTGAGCATGATCCATTCCTTGGAGCTCATGGGGCCCATTTCGTGCAGTTCCCGGCGGGCGTGCTCGGGTGCGTCCGGGGTCTTCTTGATGGTCGGCGGGTAAATCTTCGACATGATCCACGGCATCACAATCAGCGCGGCAAGACCGGGAACGATAGCGGCGAGCGCCCACGTGCCCCAGTCGAGGTTGATGCCGCGGTCGTGCGCGAATTTCTGCGCCAGCGGATTACCTGCCATTGCGGTCAGGAACATGGCGGAGGTGATGGTGTTGACCTGCGCCTCGGTCATGAGCAGGTAGGAGCCGAGCTTACGGCGTGATTCGGGGGTTTCGTTGGTGGATCCGTTGACCTCGGAGAGGGAACGGATAATCGGGTAAATCACGCCACCGGCACGCGCAGTGTTGGAGGGGGTGGCGGGGGCGAGCACCAGGTCGGTGATTGCCATACCGTAGGACAGGCCGAGCGAGGACTTGCCGAGCGCACGCACGAACAGCAGTGCGATGCGCTTGCCCAGGCCGGTGATGAGGAAGCCGTCGGCGATGAAGAATGCGGCAACAATAATCCAGATGGAGGAGTTACCGAAGCCGGTCAGTGCCTCGTTCTTTGCCGCCATGGTGCCGGTAATCATTGCGGCGCCAAGGCCGACGAGCGCCACGGACGGGGTCGGCAGCGGCTGCAGGATCAGGCCGAGGATGGTGCCGACGAAGATGGCGAGCATGTGCATGCCGCGCGGGTCAACGCCTTCGGGGGCGGGAACGAACCAGATGGCGAGGGTCGCTGCGAGGATGATAGCAACGTGCAGGATCAGCTTGTTTCGCTGTTTGCGGGCTGCGCTCACCTCCTGGCTGGGGGCAGCGGCTGCTGCTGTGTTGGTGGACTGTGTCATGTCCGTACTCCTTATGTGAAACGTACAGTTTGGTCCGTGGCGGGTGGGCCGTCACGGTGTGCGCGTTTCTTCTGCGTTGTCATGCTGTGTTGTGTACTTATGGCAACGTGTGGGATGCCACGTAGTCTTTTAATCGTAATGGGTTGGATTCACGGAGTGAAGAAAATTGGTATAAAAAATGTGAATATGGCCGGGTGTATCGGCGGCTGGGATTCTGCGGGGCGTCGGCGATGACTTTGCACAGATTCAAGGGGGAATCGGCGTGAGGCATAGCGGGGGAGTGCCGCCTCTTGAACTGCTTCTGGGCCGCCCCTGAGCTGCTCCTGGGTTGCCTACGGGCCGCTCCTGAGACGCCCCGCCGACCACGCACCGTAAGTGACGGGCGTAACCGTAAAATAGGAACGTGCAGATTATTCGAGAGACCGGCCCCGACTCCGGCGATATCCTCATTCACCACGACCAGACGGTGCAGATGCTCCGCGAGGTGGCAACCGGCAAGCGTGAAGCCACCTTGCGCATGTATCAGCCGAACCCGACGGTCGCGTTCGGCCGCCGTGACGAACTGAACCCCGGCTTCGCGGAGGCCTCCGCGGCGTGCGCCGAGCACGGCTTTGAGGTGCTGGTGCGCAAGGTCGGTGGGCATGCCGCCGCCTACCATCAGGGGTGCCTGGTCGTGGACCATTTTCAGCCCGCCTCCGACGCCCGCAGCGGCAACACCCTACGCTACGAACTGTTCGGTTCCATGTACGCGCAGGCGCTACGCGAAGTCGGCGTGGATGCGCGCATGGGTGAAATCCCGGGGGAGTACTGCCCCGGCGAGTATTCGGTGCACGCGCAGCTTCCCGCCTCCGCAGGTGGCGGCCGCATTAAACTGGTCGGCACCGCCCAGCGTGTGGTGACCGGCGGCTGGTGGTTTAGCACCGGCATCGTGGTCTCTGATTCTGCACCCCTGCGGGCGGTCACCGCGGATGTGTACCGTGCCCTCGGCATGGAGCTGGACCCCGCCACGGTCGGCGCGGCGCAGGACGCGAACCCCGCCCTGCTCATGGAAGACCTGGAAGACGCCATCGTTGAGGTGTACGCCCAAAACGGTTTTCACTAGGTTGTTTTATTTCTGACTTTTATCCGTAACTTATTCGATATATCCCCACCTGAAGCGAAGGAGCATCCATGCGTTGGGCACAGATTAAAGACTCGAAGGGCAGCCGCGCGGTCTGCTTCTTCGAAGAGACCGTGTACGAGCTTCCGGCGAAGCTCAGCCCGCTACTGAATTTCTACAGCCGGTTCCGGCTGAACTTTGGCGACCCGAAGAACGCCGTGGCGATTCTGAAGGAGAACGGCGCGACCGTCATGGGTCACGGCGAGGAGCTGTGGAACTCCCTACCCTTTATTCGCCCACTGGATAAGCCCGGCAAGATTGTGTGCGCCGGCCTGAACTACCGCGACCACGCCGCGGAAATGAACCTTGAGGTGCCTGAGCATCCGGCGCTGTTCGCGAAGTTCCCGAACGCGCTGATTGGCCCCGGCGAGCAGATCCGCATGCCCGCCGCCGACGGCACCGGCAGCACGAAGGTCGACTGGGAGGTTGAGCTGTGCCTGGTCGTGGGCGCTCGCCTGCGTAATGCCACGGAGGAGCAGGCGCTTGAGGCTCTGATGGGGTACACGGTCATGAATGATGTGTCGGTGCGTGACTGGCAGGGTCGTTCTTCGGAGTGGTTCCAGGGTAAGAACTGGGATGCGATGACTCCGTTCGGTCCGGTGATTGTGAGCCCCGATGAGGTTGACCCGGTTGCCGGCCTGGAGCTGGTCTGTGAGGTGGACGGTGTGGTGCGTCAGCGCGGCACGACGGCGGATATGGTGTTTACCCCGGCGCAGCTGCTGTCCTATATTTCGCGGTTTATGACCCTGGAGCCGGGTGATCTGGTAGCGACGGGTACCCCGGCAGGGGTTGGTTTGTCGCTGCATCCGCGTCAGTGGTTGAAGCCGGGGCAGACGGTACGCACCCGCATTGAGGGTATTGGTGAGCTGGTGAATGTCTGCTCGGAGGCGGGCGCGCTGTAACTATTTTGCGCTGTAGCTAACCCGTGGCGCCGTGGTTTCCCCTGGCTCTGTGAGCAACTGCTGATGAACCCACGTGAACCCACGCGGGGGGGGGCTGCTGGCATATGCTGCGGGGCGCACCCGCGGTAGCTATAGGTGAATATATATGCACTCCGCATGTGTTTTTAAGGCACATGCGGAGTGCTTTTTTGCATTGATAAAGCCTCCGGTGGGCGGCTTGGATTCGTTACTGGGAGCTGCGTTCGGCACCTGAGGTGGGGGAATGGCGCGTATGCATGGTTACACGCTGTCAAACACACAGAAACTTTGAACTTTTACGTAAATTTTAGGGTTTTGAGTGGGTTTTGAGGGGGTCATAAGGTGAAGCGAGGGGTGCCCTTGCGGGGTGGTGGTTGCCTGAAAAATGCTCCTTGGGGGGTGGTTGGGTGCTCATTCCGATGCATGAGATGCTATCTGCCCTCAGTGCAGAATCCCAGATTGTGGTCACGTGTGAGAAATTCAACAGGGAGTTTTGGCGCGTCTTTCAGGGAACTTCAAGGTTTAAGGCTTAGTTTCCCGTGCGCATTTTTCGTTTTCTTCACATCACCCTCGCTTGACTAGGAGTAAAGCCTAAACACTGCGGTGCAAATTCTGCGTCTTCAAACACCAATAAATGCACGATGGTGCAAGGAGATGTGACTCTAAACCTGAACCTTTATCAAAAAATCGGTGCCCCAAATCACAAACTCGTTTTGCGTTCGCCCAAAAGACTATGTAGGGTATGGGGATTATCTGAGAGTTTCCTGAGAATTCCTGCCAGAAGATCGGGACCCACCCGGGCACACCCTCAGATGCATATTTCACTCACGTCCGTGTTTGTTCATACAAACGCACTCACTCAAACAAGCCGACACGAACGGAAGAAAAACATGACCGCAACTGCATCCAAAAATCCGGCACAGCGCCCGACAAACCGCCGCCGTGCCACCATCGCTGCCTCCGCAGCACTGGCAACCGTCATCACCGGCGCGAACCTCCCCGCGACCTTCGGTGCGACCGCCTCCACCCGCAACGTATCCGGTACCACCTGCGTCGACGCAGGCTACCGCACCGTGCCGACCCTCGCGAACATCACCAACGTCGCGCCCGGTCCGACCTGCTACTGGAACCCCGACCAGCAGGCACAGACCATCGACACTCTCGCACCCGTCAACTCCTCCCTCACCAAGGAGCAGCTGACCACCACCGAGAACACCTCGCCGCTGAGCGGCAAGCTCGCCAGCGACTCCTTCGCAGCCCAGAAGCTCACCGGCACCGAAGCCGTCGCGCCCAACAGCAGCGAAATTAGCCGCACCTTCCTCGAATACAGCGGCGATGCGGGCAACCACCCCGTCACCACCGCCATCAACGGCGGTACCCTCAAGAAGATTCGCACCCAGACCGTCGGCGGCCACGAAAACATCCCGACCCTCGCCGTGAACTCCGCGAACCCGCACCAGGAGTACGTCGAGGTCGTCTCCCGCGATGGCCGCGTCAACGCCAACGCAGAGAACAAGCGCATCCTCACCGGCGGCATCCCGATCCCGAACTGGCTTGCCGAGGACCACGGCCTCTCCGGCGACCAGTCCGTCGCCCTGTACGACGAGGCGACCGGCATCTGGCGCTCCTACTTCAAGTTCGTCAAGGATGCAGACGCACAGACCTACACCAGCACCGCCCGTGTGCAGGTTGGCGGTGGCAACGCGTCCACCCCCAAGAGCGCCAAGATTCAGTACGACAACGTTGGCCGCGGCAACGCAGGCCAGACCGTCACCATCAAGGCGCCCGTCAGCATTGACGTGAAGTCCGGCAACGCCCGCACCTCCTACCCGATTGCTCGCGGTGCGAAGTTCCGCCTGGCGAAGAACGTGCCCGGCGCGTCCATCAACGAGACCACCGGCGAGATTACCTACAAGATTCCCGCAGGCACCCGCGGCACCGTGGACATTCCCGTGGCGGTTGACTACCCGGCAACCTACCACGTGTCCTCCGGCGGTTACATGCTCGCTAAGCCGAACTTCGGCGGCGTGGGCGAAGACAACTACTGGCTGACCCTCAAGAACGGCACCTCCTCCGTGGTGGGCCTGGCAAATGAGCTCACCCAGATTGGTGTGGACGAGCTCAAGGCCGGCAAAATCAACCACATGGTGTCCATCACCGCGGCTGACTACGCTGCACTGGTCTCCTCCTTCCCCGCGAAGGGTACCGACGGCAAGATTGACGCGAGCAAGTACCCGAACGCACCCCGCGCAGGTCAGCGTGGCTTCCTGCCCGCAAGCTTTGATGTGGAAGAGCACCTGGCAAACACCGGCCACGCTGACGACCAGCTCACCCGCATGATCCTGACCGCAATGAAGGAATACGGCTTCATCCTCACGGACCACAACCTCTTCACCAACGCATTCAACCTGGAGGCGGCAAGCTCCTACGCGCCCTACGCCCGCCAGGGTAAGAACGTGTATAAGGAAGACCCGCAGCTGGCGGCAATGTTCGCGAACTTCGTGCCCAGCGGCTTCACCGGCAACCAGTTCCCCTGGCAGCAGGTGCAGTGGATGCCCGTGAACTACACCGAGTCCGCTGAGAACACTGCACGCCGCGAGGGCACCCAGGTTCTGCCGCAGAGCAACAACCAGGCTGCCGACTCGAACGCTGACGCGCACAAGATTGCACGCCCCGTGACCGTGCGCCGCTCCGCCGTGCGCACCCCCAAGGCCGTGCGCATCAGCGACGCCGAGACTCAGAACGCGGCAGTGAACCAGGCTTCGGACGCCGTGAAGTTCAAGTACCCCTCGGATTCCTACGGTAAGACCGGCACCGGCTCCGGCGTGTTCTACCAGCCCGCCGAGCACCACGCCACCGTCTACTCCGGCGAGACCGCAGTCGCGCAGAGTGTTCACCAGTCGCACAAGGTTTCCCCGAACTACCGTTACGCGCGCGACTACAACTTCCAGGAAATCCAGCAGACCCCGAACTTCCGCCCCAGCCGCTGGGTCAACAAGGAGAAGGTCAACACTGCTGGCGGCCAGTTCTCCAGCGCGGAGACCGGCATCCGTTTTGCCTCCAACGGCAAGACCGGCACCTACTCGATCGACCTGAACACCCACGACGTTACCGGCACCACCTGGGATCTGCGCCGCGACAACGGCACGAACATCACCGTGAACCGCACCGGCAAGGCACCCGCACGCATGTCTGATGTGAAGGCGAAGAGGGGCTCCGCCGCGCAGCTGTACTCGATCCCGCTGAAGGTTCACGTGGTCGATAAGAACAGCCCCATCGCGCGTGAGGACTCCGTCTCCCTGTACTCGGGCACCACCCAGAACGTGGCTGTCCTGAACAACGACGAAGCATCCTTCGGCGCATACAGCCGCGGCGAAACCGTGAAGAAGCTCGAGCTGCTCAACCAGCGCGGCCAGGCCGTCAGCGCATACAGCGACGAATACGGCACCTACCGTGTGGTGACCCTGCCCGACGGCACCCAGGGCATCGCGGTATCTGCTAAGAATAAGCAGGGCTTCGCACCGCTGGTCCGCTACCGCGCAGTGACTGACAAGGGCGTAAAGTCCGCTGAAGGTTACCTGCAGGTGGCAGTCGCTAACCGCTAAGGGCCCGCTAGGGTTGCATACCCGCGAGCTGATGCGCAGTTAGGGGAGAGGGGCACGCTCAAGAAAGCACGCCGCGCAGGCGTCACTTCCTTGACGTGCCCCCTTTCCTGTACATAAGGTGAAAATACTATGATTCAGAGCCAGCACACAGACCAGACCGAAACCACCCACGCTCACTACGCCGCCGAGCAGGTAGCGAAGCACGTAGCCGAGCACACCGCCGAGCACGCCCACGAGGTGCCCACCAACGCGCCCCTCCTCGAAGGCAACAGCCCCAAGGACTGGGAGGAACAGTTCGGCCCGTCCGTGGCGATTTTCTCTGCGCTCGCGAACCCGCTGCGCCTGGCGATTGCGCACCATCTGATGCATCGCCCGCACAGTGTGAGCGAGCTGCACACCTGCCTGGGTATTTCGCAGCCGCTCGCCTCGCACCACCTGCGCATCCTGCGTGAGGCGCACGTGATTGACCGTGAGCAGCAGGGCCGCACCACGATTTACCGCCTGAAGGACGACCATATTAGCCACATTGTGGTTGACGTGTATGAGCATACGCGTGAGCATCATGCGGACTAGTCTGCCCTCAAGCTGAGCGTTTGCTGGGAGCCGTTGTAAGATGGTGTGTGTCCGTGCACCAGTACAGTGCGGAATAGTATGCGCACCCGCGGCGCCCCGAGCGGCCGCGCGCGCCTGAGTTAAGGAGACTTATGTCTGCCGCTGATTCTTCAGCAATTGTTATTAGCGTTTCTGGTGAGGAACGCGAGGTTACCGCGAAGACTGCTGCTGAGCTGTTCGCTGACGACCCGAAGATCGTTGTGGCACGCGTGAACGGCGTGCTCGTTGATCTCTCCCATGAGCTGTCTGCTGGCGATTCTGTTGAGCCGGTTTTCATTCACGAACCGGACGGCCTGAACGTTCTGCGCCACTCCGCTGCGCACGTGATGGCGCAGGCGGTGCAGGAGTACCGCAAGGACGCCAAGCTGGGTATTGGCCCGTACATTACTGACGGCTTCTACTTTGACTTTGATGTGGCTGAGCCCTTCACCCCGGAAGATCTGAAGAAGATCGAGAAGTCGATGATTAAGATCATCAAGTCCGGTCAGCTGTTCCGCCGCCGCGTGGTCACCCACGACGAGGCTGTCGCCGAGATGGCGAACGAGCCGTACAAGCTGGAACTGCTCTCCCTGACCCAGGGCCCCGGTTCTGGTGCGGACGCTGCCGAGGGCGCATCCGTGGAGGTCGGCGAGGGTGAAATCACCATTTACGACAACGTGCACCCGAAGACCGGCGAGACTGTCTGGAAGGACCTCTGCCGCGGCCCGCACCTGCCGAACACCAAGCTGATTGCTAACGGTTACGCCCTGATGCGTGCCGGTGGCGCGTACTGGCGCGGTTCTGAGAAGAACCCCATGCTACAGCGTATTTACGGTACCGCTTGGCCGACTAAGGACGAGCTGGTGGCGTACAAGGAGCGCATCGCTGAGGCGGAGCGCCGTGACCACCGCCGCCTGGGCCGTGAACTGGACCTGTTCTCCTTCCCGAAGAACATTGGCCCCGGCCTGCCGGTGATTCACCCCAAGGGTGGCGTGATTAAGCGCGAGATGGAAGACTACGTGCGTACCCGCCACATTCAGGAGGGTTTCCAGTACGTCAGCACCCCGCACATTTCGAAGGAAGACCTGTTCTACACTTCCGGTCACCTTCCGTACTATGCGGACGGCATGTTCCCGCCCATGGAGCTGGATAACGGCAACTACCGTCTGAAGGCTATGAACTGCCCGATGCACAACGAGATTTACCGTTCTCGTGGCCGTTCGTACCGTGAGCTGCCGCTGCGTTTCTTCGAGTTCGGCACCGTGTACCGTGACGAGAAGTCCGGTGTGTTGCAGGGTCTGACCCGCGTGCGCATGATCAGCCAGGATGACTCCCACTCGTATGTGACGAAGGAGCAGGCACCGGACGAGGTGCGTCACCTGCTGAAGTTCATGCTGAGCCTGCTTGAGGACTTCGGCATGACCGACTTCTACCTTGAGCTGTCCACCCGCGACACTGAGGGCGATAAGAAGGATAAGTTCATCGGTACTGATGAGCAGTGGGAGGAGGCTACCGCGGTTCTGGAGCAGGTTGCGAAGGAGACCGGCCTGGAGCTCGTCCCGGATCCCGGTGGTGCTGCGTTCTACGGTCCGAAGATTTCGGTTCAGGCGAAGGACGCGATTGGCCGTACCTGGCAGATGTCGACTGTTCAGTACGACTTCAACCAGCCGAGCCGTTTCGGTCTGGAGTACCAGGCTGCGGACGGTACCGTGCAGGAGCCGGTCATGATTCACTCGGCGAAGTTCGGCTCGATTGAGCGCTTCTTGGGTGTGCTGACTGAGCACTATGCGGGCGCGTTCCCGGCGTGGCTGGCACCGGTCCAGGTGATTGGTGTGCCGGTGGCTGAGGCGTTCAACGACTACATGACCGAGATCGCGGACAAGCTGCGTGCGCACGGTGTGCGTGTTGAGGTGGATTACGGTTCGGATCGCTTCACCAAGAAGATTCGTACCGCGTCTACTGAGAAGGTTCCGTTCATTCTGATTGCTGGCGGTGAGGATGCGGAGCACGGCGCTGTTTCGTTCCGTTTCCGCGGCAACAAGCAGGAGAACGGCGTGCCCGTGGATGAGGCTGTGGCACGTATTGTGGAGCATATCCGCAACCGCGTGAACGAAGACCCCAAGCCCAGCACGGAGGCTACTGAGTAGTACTAGGCTTTCTGGTCTAACTCATATATAGAAACCACCCCCTTCGTGGCGACAAGCTGCGGAGGGGGTGGTTTCTTTGTGTATTCTAAAAAGAGGAGTGTTCCAGTCTAAAATTTTTCACCACGGTCTTATAATTGAAATGATGATTATATTTGAAAAATAATAACGACAAGGAATTATTTGGTCTATGTAATTAAATCTAGATATCTGGAAGGTGAAAGTGGAAGTAAATCTGTGGTTGTTTCCTGTTATTTTTATGGTCCATGAGATGGAGGAGATAGTAGGTTTCAGGGTATGGTTTGAAAAAAATCTTGACCTAATAGAAAAATATAGCATCCTTCGAAAATTGTATAGAAACTTCAGTACTGAAGGGTTTGCGGTTGCGGTTCTTGAAGAATACGTGATATGTATTGCGGTGACCTATGTGGCTACAATATGGAAAATGTATGTAGTGTGGATAGGTGTGTTTATCGCATTCTTGATACATTTATTAATTCATATAGCGCAAAGCATCGTAGTAAGGAGGTATATTCCGTCGCTAATTTCAAGCATTGTACTTTTTCCGGGTAGTGTTTATTTAGTATATAGTTCCGTTGAATATTTGGGGCTTACTTTTGAAAGTATAGTTGCAGCATCCATTCTGTGTGTAATTTTAATGTTTCTAAATTTGATATTTGTTCACTGGATAATGGGGGTAGTGACTCGTAAAATTGATAATAAAACACAATGAAAAGATGTAGCACGAAACAACCGTCAGATTCCTCTCAATTTTGGCGATTTTCTCGATAGATCAATATTATGTATACTGTAGATATTTAATATAGCCCTGAAATGGCGTATCGCTGTTGATTATTGAGGGAGCACGAGCGTATGAAGTCGAATAAGTATGTTCCTGTTGGGATGTTGTTCTTGATCCTGGCAATTATCTTGAATGTAGTGTCAAATATCAGCGACCTGGTGCTTGGAATTCTCTATGGCATCTCAATAGCAGTATTGATTATTGGACTATTTAATAGTCGAAAATAAGTGCTGTAGCAGACGAAAATGGACCCGGCAGACTATCCATCAGATAGCCCGCCGGGTCTTCTCATACACAGCACACAGGGGATTAGTTCTGAGAACCGTCAAGGTTCTGCAGGAACACACCCAGCGAAATGTTCGGATCAGTTTCCAAAACCCAATCCGCATTACCGCTCGAAGCGCCGCCCAGAACAAAACGGGAAGCAGCAGACTGGCTTGTAAACTCAATCGGTTTCACAATCTTCAAACCATCCAGGTGACCGGCGGCAACCTGCTCAGCGCGGGTAACTTCCAAAGCCTCCAAATCCTTCAGACAGCGCGCCTCGGCCTTCTTCGGTGCACGCACCGGCAGAAGCTCACCCTCAAATACTTCAACGCCCACACGAGTACCAGAGATATTGACAATCCGAGCGCGAGCCGGATGCTTCAACTCCTTGCGCTTAATGCGGAATACTGCATCAGCCAAAGCGGCAGGGAGTTGAGCTTCTTCCGGCTGAGAAATAGTAGAAGAATCATCAGCCGGTGCATTCGCTGTTACCTCTGTACCCGTCGACTTAGCCTTCTTCGGGGTGATGGGCTCAAACATGCGGTGACCACTCGCGCGTAGCATCAGTAGAACTTCAAGGACGAGGGAACGCAGAATTGCTTTCTTCACTTTTGCGATATTTCCGGCGAAGGGGATAATGCCATTCTCCAGACGATATCTGCCAACCTTCTGAGCCTCACGACAGAACGCGCTTTCCAGGTAGTTGAGCTCTGTCGCTTCCCAAGAATTGTCGGTGGAAGTAATCAGGTACGCGGTATCCCAGAAATCCTTAGAGCGGTCATGCTCACGAATACGGCCTATCAGCCCATTTCCATTCAGGCGTTTTGCCGCCTGGCCAATATACAGGCGGGGGTCGTTTGCTGAGGAATTCGTGAGGAAGTAGATACCGGAGAAATGCAGTTCCTCTTCGTTTTTGTATTTCTCAAGCAGAGTGCGGGGGAGCTTATCAATCGTGATGTTTCGGTTATAGAGCTGGTAAGTAACACGCTCTACAACATCGCCCTCCCAAAGAGTTGTATATAGCCGAACAGTAGTCGGGGTGATAGACACGGTGCTCCTTCGCTGCCGTTGTGAGTGAACAATCGAGATGAGACCCTCATAGGGGTCCTGAGTAGCAATAATACAGGGTTATTGATTCCTGCGAGATACTGCAAGTCATCAAAAAGACCCGGCAGGCTATCCATCAGATAGCCCGCCGGGTCCCTTCTTTATACCGCTATGCGCTCAGCCTCTTAGCGGGTGGTGCGTTCCAGCAACTGCAGCACGTTCTGGTAGCTGTGGCCGGTCGCCTCCGTCATACCCTGCTCACAGGTGCGGTTAGCCGAAATATATGCGGCAAACTGCTTCTGCTCGCTCAGCTCGGCAGCCTCCGCCTCCGTAGCGCTCGCAGTCAGCTCAGGGTGCAGCATACCGCGGTCACCCGCATAACCACAGCAACCCCAGTGCTTCGGCACGTACACGTCGTCACTCATCGCGTTCGCAATCTTCTCAAACGCAGGCTGAGTACCCAGGTGAGTCATGGAGCAGGTCGGGTGCAGAGCAACCGACGGCAGGGGAGCAGACACAGTCAGCTTGTCCAGCATGTTATCGGCGGCGAACTGCACCGCGTCGTACATGCGCAGACGCGAGTAGTCCGGCTCACCCGGCTTCAGGCCGTTCACGATCTTGTGCTCAAGCGCCTTAATAACCTTCTCGCGCATCACCTCAAGGCCCTCAGTACAGGACGAAGCGTCACACACGACCGGCAGGCGGCCACCGTCAGTAGCCTCCCACAGGGACTTCAGCACGCGGTCACTCATAATCGAGTAGCCGTCGGTGAAGCCCTTCGACTTCCACGGGGTAGCACAGCACATCTCACCAATATTGTCCGGGATGCGGTACTTCACGCCCGCACGCTCACACAGGCGAATGAACGCCTGGGTTGCGTTGACCGGGTCGTGCTTGCCGTCGCCGTCCACGCCGCCGAACATGGAGTTCACGCAGGCAGGGAAGAACACAATCTCAGCGGTTGCGTCCTTGTGCGGCTTACGCGCCGGGCCACCAACCGGCAGGTCCTTCTTGTAGGAAGGAACCATGTCGTCGCCCATGACCTTACGGGCGATGTTGGTGGTACCGTGCACCACGGGGAACGGCAGCTTCTTAGCCACAGTCAGAGACTTACCGGCGACCTTGTCCATGATGCCCCACTGCTGTGCGGCGACCTTCCAGCCGGCGGCAGCCATCTTGTCCTGGTTCTCAGAACGCAGGCGGCGAATCAGGTCACCGGTGTTGATGTTCACGGGGCAGCGGGTCTGGCACATGCCGTCCACAGCACAGGTCTCAATGCCGTAGTACTCGTACTCCTTACGCAGGCGCTCAGCGAGCTCGTGGTCGCCGTTCGCCTCAGCGGCAGCAATCTCACGGCGCAGCACAATACGCTTACGGGGGGTCAAAGTCAGGTTGCGGGAGGGGCAGACCGGCTCACAGTAGCCGCACTCCACACAACGGTCGACTTCTTCCTCAACGGTCTCAGCGACCTTCAGATCGGTCACGTAGTCGGTGCCCGGCTCAACCAGCAGAACGCCCGGGTTCATGAAGCCCTTCGGGTCAATGAGGCGCTTAATCTGGCGCATCACGTCGAAGAGCTCCTCACCGAACTGGCGGCTCACAAACGGAGCCATGATACGACCGGTACCGTGCTCAGCCTTCAGCGAGCCTTCGTTACCGAGAATCAGCTGAACCATTTCTTCAGTGAAGTCGCGGTAGCGGTCCAGCTGCTTCGGGTCGCGGAACTGCTCGTTCAGCATGAAGTGGATGTTACCGTCCTTCGCGTGACCGAAGATCACGGAATCCTTGTAGCCGTGCGAATCGAACAGCTTGGTCAGGTCGCTACAGGTGTTGCCCAGAACCTCAACAGGAACAACCACGTCTTCCAGCAGTGCGTTGGTGCCAGAACGGCGGTTACCTGCAACGGTGGTGTACAGGCCGCGGCGGGCAGCCCACAGGGCGTTACGCTCAGACAGCTTGCTGGTCATCGACACCGGCGAAGCCACGGGCAGGCTCTTAAACATGGGTGCCGCAGCGGCAGCCAGGTCGCTCAGCTCCTGCTCGGAGTTGCCCTGGAACTCAACCAGCAGGGCGGCGTGGTCCTTCACGTCAATGGCGGCGAGCGCCTCCGCAGCCTGGCCGGTACGCTGAGCCACGCGGATGCTGGTGGCGTCCATGAGCTCGACGGTGGCCAGCTTGTTGGCAACCAGCTCGGGTACGGAGCGTGCAGCATCAATCAGGTTGTTGAACACCAGCAGGCCGGTGGAAATGTTCTTCAGAATCGGGCGGGTGCGGTAGGTTGCCGAAGCAACAAAGCCGAGGGTGCCCTCCGAACCAATCAGCAGGTGCTGCAGAATGTCCACGGGGGTCTCAAAGTCGACCAGGGAGTTCAGGCCGTAACCCATGGTGTTCTTCATGGAGTACTGCTGGCGAATCTTCGCCATGGATTCGGGGTTTTCGGTGACGCGCTTGCGCAGGCGCAGCAGGCCCTCGTGAAGTTCAGGTTCGAGGGAGCGTAGCTTCTGGTCGGCGTCAGGCTCAGCGGTGTCGATGATGGTGCCGCTGGGGAGCACGAACACCATGGAATCCAGGGTGTTGTACGTGTTGTAGGCAGTACCCGACGACATGCCGGAGGAGTTGTTCGCAACCACACCACCGATGGTGCAGGCCGACCAGGAGGCGGGGTCCGGGCCGAGCTTGTAGCCGTAGGGTGCCAGGTAGTTGTTGACCATCATGATGGTCGCACCGGGCTGCACGCGAACCTTCTTGCCGTCTTCAAGAACCTCAATCTTCTTAAAGTGGCGGCGGGTGTCGACCATCAGGCCGTCACCGCTGGACTGGCCGGAGAGGGAGGTACCGCCGGAGCGGAAGGTCAGCGGCAGGCCAAGGTCGCCGGCTGCGCGGAAGATGTTTGCGACGTCTTCGGCGGAGTCGGGGCGGACCAGGCCGGCGGGCACGAGCAGGTAGTGGGATGCGTCGTGTGCAATAGCGAGGCGTTCGAGTTCGGAGACGCTCGATTCGACGGCTTCTGCGCGCGCATCGGAGAGTAGGCGCTTGAGGGTGTCCTCGTAGGGGGACTTGAGTGCTTCGGACGTGTTTGACACGACGGTCATGATCTTGCTTCCTTACTGGTGACAGGTGTGTGAATGCTGTCCTTATTCCAGTATCTTCCTTTGAACGCCGTCTTTTCCGGTTAGCTATGGCTAAGCTTGGCGACTACTTGTCGCCATAAAGGGGGTGGGTTATACACCGTGCTGATGCGTAGGTTTGCCGCGTATTTGCTGGTTTTCCGGGGGAATACGCCCGGGCCTGCGGAGGCGCACCCACCACACTCTGAACGCTGTGGCTGCTCTTAGGCGCGGCCGCCGAGGGCCGTAACATTCCAGCGGCTAACCATAAAGGCGGCTAACCCAAAAGAAAGCGTGGGGCAGAAAGCTACAGGCTTTCCATCCCACGCTTGTGTAGCGTTTAGGCTTCGTCGAAGAAGTCCTCATCAAGCTTCATGATGGTGTACGTACGTGCCACCTGCACACCAACACCGTACTTAATCATGAGGCGCGCCAGGTGCTCACCATCAATCAGAACGAGAGAAATTCCGCTGCCAAGTTCCTCCGCGTAGCCGCGTGCGCCAGACGTAAAGGAGCTGGACGTGATGAACACGCCCTGCGTTGCCTTGCCGTGCAGCGCGCCCACAAAGTTCTGAAGGTCGGGGCGGCTCACCACATTGTCCTTGGCGTAACGCTTAGCCTGGACATAAATCTTCGAAAGACCCAAAGCGTCCTGGTCAATAATTCCGTCAACACCGCCGTCATTGGACGCCTGAGTGACGGTACCGCGTCCTGCCGGACCACCGTAGCCCATCGCCAGAAGAACATCAACCACCAGCTGCTCAAAAGCAGTGGGAGACATGGCGCGCACACGCTCCAAAATGTCGTGCGTCAGCGCGGACTCAATCTGAGTGATGCTTTCATCAATGAGTTCCTGCGGGGTGCTATCAGACACCTCAGAGGGTGCAGTCGTGACGGCAACAGTCTTGGTAGCGGTCTTCGGGGTTTCCTGCGGGTCCTGCTCGGAACTATCAGACTGGGAACGCTCACGCGTGCTGCGGGCGGAACGAACGATATGCGCGACGACATCATCGGGGATGCCCCCAGGATGAGCCTCAATCAGCTTCAAGCCTTCGTCAGAAATAACCTGCTGACCGCGGCGAGGGGAATCAACCGCACCGAACATCTTGAGATAGGTCAAGCCCCAACTAATGCGGTCCACATAGACGGGACGCTTGCCGTTCGGCAGGTAGGGTAGTAGCTGCTCGTCAGAAAGCGGGTAGCGCTCTGCTACAGCGCTATAAATCTCTTTATTGGTGCGGGAGTTGCCGTCAGATAGGTAAGCAAGAATGCTGGGAATGAATTCGTAGAACTTGGGAAGTTCAACCTCAGTGGTATCAGGCGACTGAGCGGTCATCGGTGTATCTCCATTGATTGATAACGGCTGGTTAATAACGGCGGGTAGTCCGTTCTTAATATACCTCTAATACAAAAGATAATCGTTACCAGAGGTGCCTGTTTTCCCTTGTGCAGGCTTTATTAGCGCCGCAGCTGCTCTTAGGCACGCCCGCCGAGGGCCGTAACATTCCAGCTAGCAGTACTATCAGAAGTCACCACACCACAAAATAGGGGAGAACCCGCCGAAGCACGCACCCCCAAATCCTCCACAAACACGCGGCCACCCGCAGGCACACTACGCTCCTTACGATCCACACCCGCACAATACACCGTCATCTTCGCACCCGAACGGTTCTCCACCGCAACCGAACCGCCGCCCGATTTCGACACAGTATCGTGCACAAAACCGCGGTGTAAAGACCGCCGCCCAAAGGTCACAGCACAAGGTCACAGTGCAACGAAATAGAAACGCAAACGCAACGGCGTGGAGTATCATTCACACTATGGATAAGGCAGAACAGAACCAGACAGACAACACGGTAAAGAACGGCACAGCACCCAATACCTCGGGGAATACCTCGGGCAATATTCCGGGGAACAGCCCGGTGGGTGCGTCTGCGCGCCCTGAAACTGTTGCATCTGAAACTACCGCATCTGAAGCCGCCGCTGAGAATACCACGAAGGCTGGTTATACCCAGTCGGCACCGGCAGAATCCAGTGCCGCCAAAACTAGTGCTGCAGCAAGTAGCCCCGCAGAGGCTACCGCCCCCGGCATGGAGGCAGTACAGGTTGATGCCGTGCAGATTGATAGCGCCCGCCTGGACAGCACCCACTCCGTCTACTCCACCGACCTGGACCCCGACGACGACTACGAAGAGGTCGTCGAAGAGTACGCCACCACCGACGCGCCGGACGGTACGCACCGCGAGGAGCGTCGCATCACCCGCACCACGCATCACCCGCACGGCAAGGGCGACCAGAAAGCTGGCACCCAGAAGGCAGGCACCCAGGGTGACCCTGATGGCGCCGCCGAGATTATTGACGTAGGCGAACCTGAAACGCACACCACGACTATCCGCACGGTCACCCGCACCGTCACGGACCCGCCGCGTCGCGCCCCGCGCACCCGCCTGTTCCGCACGCTCAGCAAGTACCGCGGCGAGAAGAACCTGGCCGCGTGGGAGGAGCGTTCCTCCCGGCCCATGTTCGTGGCGTCCGTGCTGTACTTGCTCGCGTTTGCCGCGCCCATCATGAGTACGCGCATTCAGGAGCCGTACGACGGGTACCTCAACATCATTCAGATGATTCTGTGGGGCCTCTTCGCCGCCGACTACTGCGTGCGCCTGTACCTGGCGCCGCGGCGACTCTACTTCATCACGCACAACCTGATGAACCTGGCCATCGTGCTGCTGCCGGCGTGGCGTATCGTTAGCTTCCTGGCCATGATTCACCTGACCGCCAACCGCCAATACAAGAGGCTCTCCGAACTGGGGATGAAGCTCTTCGGCTACACCGCGATCTTCATCATCATGTTTGCCCTGTCGATCTATTCGGTGGAGTCCTCCGAGCCGGGCGCGATGATTCGTGACCTGCCCACCGCCTACTGGTGGATGTTCACGACCCTCGCCACGGTCGGCTACGGAGACGTTTACCCGGTCACCGGTATCGGCAGGGTCATCGCCGTGATCGTCATGCTGTACGGCGGGGGCTTGGTCGCGGTTGCTACCGGTGCGCTCGCGAGCTGGATTATCGAAAAGTTTGGTGGCAGGGAGGAGCAGGAGTACCCCGCAACCAAGGCTGACGTGGACGATCTTCGCCAGGAGATTTCTGAGTTGCGTGCCCTGCTGGCTCGTGAGTATGCGCGCCGTGAAGCCCGCGACTACACGTTGCGTGAGGTCGTGGATGAAGACGGTGTGCACCCGGTTCCTTCGGATGCGGAGGCGGCACGCCGCGCCGGTTTCAGCGCCGCCGCGGGCTTTACTGCCCCTGGTACTCCTGGCGCTCCGGGTGCTGCTGCGGCAGCTTCTGCGGAGGCTACCCCGAACACCGCGCCCGGCGCCGCGCGGGCTGGTGAACCTGCCGACTCCTCGGCATCTCATGAGGTTGCGGTGCGCGAGCAGGAGCCGGTCGCCCTGCTGGAGGAGACCCGCCAGACGTTCACGATTATTCGTGAGAAGTTCTCGCTACGTTCCCGCAAGCAAGTAGTCCGCTCGCAAATACCCTGCGGACAGTAACCGGGCTGTAGCGGCTCGGTTGCGGTAGCGCAGATAGCAGCGCAGATATAACAGTTCAGTTGAGGCTTGGCGCTCAAACCCACACCGCATACTTATTGAAGCGGTGGGTTTGGGTGCCGAGCCCACGCGAAGGCAAGACGAAGGCAAGAAAATTGCCGCCCACGCCACCGTGCGGGATATTTCGCCTTGTCGAGGCAAAATTAGCCCGTGGAGAGTGCAAATTGGGGCTCGTGTGCGTGAAAAACCCCTCAACTTAAGGTCTAATGTGACCAAACTATCTTTTTAAAAATGACCGCTACTGGTGAAACTCCTAGCCAGAGCCTATAAACTATCTACCGTGCCGGTTATCGAACGCCCTGTAGCCTCAATGCGCTACGGGGTGTCGTCGTATCCCCACCTCACTCACGGGGAGGCACCACTCAACTCACAAACTCACTCAAACACATAACTCTGTTAGGACACGTTCGTGGTACCTAAGTCCACTCTGGGCGCGCTCGCTCTACTCGGCGCGCTCTCCCTCACCGCGTGCGCACCCGCACCGAATAACGCCTCCGCAAGTGCGGTTGTTGACCCCGCAGCTTTTGAAACCGTCGAGCCCAGCGCCGTTCCCGCCCCCGGCGACGACAGCACCGGAATTAAGGCGGCGGTTAATGTCTCGCATGACCCGTCGATTCACCCGACCGCGACCCAGCCCACTGAAACCCCCGCGCCGGCGGGTGCCGGTAGCTATACGCCGGATGCTCAGGAGCCTGCCGCATACACCGCGGCGCCCATGCCTTCCTCGGCAGCCGTTGCGCGCTCGCAGAAAATCATGGACGGCACCTGGGTTCAGCAGGACTCTACCAACCTTGAGAACTACATGGACGCAGTCATTCACGACGGCATTATCGAGGTCACCTACCACCTGAACCACGAAGAGCTGGCAACCCCCTTCTGGGCTGGCACTTTCGAGGCGAAGACCGGCAACTTCAGCTACATTTCGCACGTGGACCACGCGAAGCTGAGCCACGCACCGTACGCCTCCGATAAGGAAACCAAGGAATTCGTCATGGAGGACGGCGTGCTGAGCTTCCCCATGACCTTTGAGGGTGCCACCCGCATCATTCACCTGGAAAAGCAGCACAGCTAAGCGCGCTGCCGGGGGAGTTATCTCATATCTGGCACGCATGACGGACGGGGCGTTCCCGTTGCCGCGTGCGGGCTATAGAATGGGACTATGAGCGAGAACACGACCCCCGAGCATGGCACCGCAGCCTCGGTGCAGGATTCCTTCGAGCTACCCAGCGCACCGGACCAGTTCCAGCGCCTGTGGACCCCTCACCGCACCGCCTACGTGAGCGGTGGCCAGAAGGACTACACCGAGAAGACCTGCCCCTTCTGCACCGCGCCCAGCCGCAGTGACGAAGAGTCGCTGATTGTGCACCGCGGCGAGCATGCCTTCGTGATTCTCAACCTCTACCCGTATAACCCCGGTCACCTGCTGGTCTGCCCGTACCGCCACATCCCGTTCTATGATGATGCGACCGAGGCAGAAACCATGGAGATTGCGCAGCTGACGCAGCTTGCCATGAAGGTTCTGCGCGAGGTGTCGCATAATGACGGCTTCAACATTGGCATAAATCAGGGCAAGGTTGGCGGCGCGGGCATTGCTGATCACCTGCATCAGCACATTCTGCCGCGCTGGAGTGGAGACACGAATTTCCTGCCGATTATCGCTCACACCAAGACCATGTCCCGCACGCTGGACGATATGCGTGTGGCCATCGCGGAGGGGTTTGCCCGCCTCAGCTAGATGGCGTGGCTCATCCGTCAGATAGTCCGGCTGAGCGGCTTGGTGATTTTGAAATTTTGCACTAATTGCTTCAATTTGCAAGCTAGTGCACAGAAATTCTGCGTCATAAATGCGCAGATTGGGCAGTCGATGCGTATTTGAATGATGTTATGTCCATTGGATATGGCAAAGTTTTAAATGCAGCGACGCTGCGGGGAAGCTTCCGGCTTCCAGAAACACCGCATAGCTCACCGAAAAATAGCGGTCACCGATCGCTTTCGGGCTTGGCAGGGTAAGCGCCCTGCCTCAACCACAGAGGTCAGCGCCTCAGCTGAGAACCCACCCCGTCGTGCGTGAACGCACGGCAACACTGCGAGGGGTGCGGATCAGCGTGAAGGACGCTGGCCTCTTTTTGTGTTCTGCGGATGCGCGTGGCAGATGCGTGTGGGGGCGAGCGCGCGGGGAATGTGCGGAACGTCTAGGGTGAGCCCGCCGGTCGTGCCACGAACCCGCCAGACCCGCTAGATTTGCCAGCACTAGATGTACCAGACCCGTTAGAGTGGAATGCTATGGACTACCCCAACCTGCTTGAGACTGCTTTCGACGAGTTTAGTGCTGCGCCCGCCGCCGGTAATAATGCCGCTGTCGGGGATTCAGCAGGCGCGCCGCAGCTGCTCATCTGGAGGCAGATCCGCTGGTCCAACCGCCGCCCGCTCATTGAAGTGGAACCGGTCGTGCCCGGCGGGGTCGCGGAAGGAACTCATAACCGGGCGTCTCAAGCGGCGGGGGAGAGCGCCCCTAACCAGGAAAGCAACCCTGCGCAGCGTGGCGTTCCGAGCGGGGTTCGCATCCAGATTCCGCTGACCCCCGGCGCCTACCTGGGGCTGCGCATTCCGCGCGATAGCGAGGGGGAACTCTACCGCTACTGCGCCGGCTACACCACCGGTACGAGCAATGACGCCGCCCCCGAATCCGCGGGAATCCGCCGCGTACCCTGTCCCGAAGGTGCCCGCATCCAGCGTGGCCAGCAGTGCCCGCGCTGCACCGCCCGCGACGAATTTACCGCCCTGCACAGTGCGCACCTGTACCCCGGAACGCTCACCGAATCCATGCGCGCCTACGCCATGCTGGAGCATCGCCTCTACATCGCGACCTTCCCCGACGGCACGCACAAGGTCGGCACGAGCTCCCTGCATTCGACCCCGCGCCGCCTGGACGAGCAGGCGGTCGCCACCGCCACCTACATTGCGCTCGCACCCGACGGCCTTGCCATTCGCCGCGCCGAAGACGCCGTGACCGCCCTCGCGAAGATTCCGCAGGTCAAGCAGGTAGCGAGCAAGTACCGCGCCTGGACGAACCCGTTGCCTGGCGCGCAGCTTCGCTCTGCCCACCAGGAGGCGGTTGCCCGCGCCCGCGAAGCGCTCGCCGAACTGGCGCGCACCGAGCCGGAGGTGCCGCTCACCGCCCTGGATGAGCCGTGGATTCCGTCGCTTGCCATGAACCGCCCGTATGCGGTGTTGCGTGCGCAATCGCCCGAACCTCTGGCACCCTGCGATTCTGGTCTGGAGAGTGGGGCGGCTGGCTTCTTTTGTACGGGTGCGGCGGGTCAGTTTTTGAGCGCCCACACCGGCGATGCTGACGCGGCGTTCCTGGTGAATACTGCCGCGTGGCGGAATGTACTCGTGGAGCCGGCGCAGGAGTTCACGCGGGTGAGGGTGCAGGGTTCTCTGTTCTAGATGGGTTCACTGTACTAGGCGGGTTCGCTGTTCTAATACCCCCGGCGCTCCGCTCTAGCCGGAGCCCCGCACCAAACCCCTGCGCCAAACCCCCCCCGCACCCCCTGCGCCAAAACCCCAGTAACCCCGCCCCGTCCGGCATGAGCGAACGATACCGCTCCCCACATTCAGCCGTTAGCGTGCGTGTACTAAAATGGTAAGCATGTCCAAACCCCTCATTCGTCTTCTCGGCCAGGGCGTACGCGCCGCGACTAAGCTTCGCGGCGGCGGCTCCGCCTTCCCCGGCCTTGTCATGGAAAAATTGCACCCCGACTTCGTCGCTGAAGAGCTCGCGAAGCTGCCCTACGGCGTGGTTGTTGTCTCCGGCACGAACGGTAAGACCACCACCACGAAGATGGCTGTGCAGCTGCTTGAAGCTCAGGGTCTGAAGGTTTTCACTAACCGCACCGGTTCGAACTTTGTGCGCGGTGTCGCTGCGGCACTGCTGGGCGAGATGACCCTCGGCGGCAAGCTTGACGCTGATATTGCTGTGCTTGAGCTGGACGAGGCGCACGCCGTGCACTTCGTCAAGGCCGTCAAGCCCGACTACGCTCTGCTGCTGAACGTCCTGCGTGACCAGCTGGACCGCTTCGGTGAGATTGACACGACCCGCCGCATGCTGGCGACCGTCGCCTCCGCAACGACCGGTACCGTGGTGCTCAACCGTGAGGACCCGCGCATCCGCTCCCTCGCTGAGAACGTGCAGCCTGGCGTGACCGTCAAGTATTACGGTCTGGATGAGTCCTTGCGCTCGTACTTCCCCTCGGATGATGAGATGCGCGGCGGCACCGTCGCGAAGGCGACCCTGCCCGATGCCGACGTCACCCTGACCGCGTTCTCCGGCACCTCCGCAACCTTCGATCTGGCGGGTGTGGAGCGAGTCGGCGAGATCAACCTCTACGGCATTTACAACATCTTCAACGCGGCTGGCGCTATGGCACTGACCCGCGCCGTCATGGGCGAGAAGCTCAACGAAGATAAGCTCATCGCGGAGCTGGCGAAGATTACCCCCGCCTTCGGTCGCGGTGAGACCCTGAACGTGAACGGCCGCCCGTTGCAGCTGCTGCTCGTGAAGAACCCGAGCGGTTTCCGCCTGTCCCTGGCGAGCGCGAACGCTGACGACTACGCCACCATGATTACGATTAACGACCAGTACGCTGACGGTCGTGACGTGTCCTGGCTGTGGGATGTCGACTTCGACAGCTTGAAGAAGACCGGCGTGCAGATGGTTTCGGGTGTGCGTGCCTGGGATATGGCGCTGCGTCTGGAGCATGACGGCGTGAAGGTTGACGAGGTCAACGAGAACCTTGCCGATGCGCTCAAGGGCTTCATTGCCTCCAGTGGTAACGCGCCCATGCGTATTTTCTGCACCTACACCGCAATGCTGGCTCTGCGTGAAGAGCTCGCAAAGATCACTGACGTTGAGAGGGTTTCCTAATGACGGCAACTCACACTTTTGAGGGCACCCCCGCCTCCGGCCCCAATAACGGTAAGACTCTGCGTATTCTGCAGCTGTACCCGCTCGACATGAACATTTACGGCGACTGGGGTAACACCCTGGCGTTGGCTCGTCGCGCGCAGGCGCACGGCTTTGACGTGCAGATTCTGGACCACAACCCCGGTCAGCCTTTCCCGGAAGATGTTGACATTATTCTGGGTGGCGGCGGTCAGGACTCCGGTCAGTCCGTGATTCAGGATGACCTGCACGCGAACGGTGATACGCTGCGCTCGCTGGCTGAGGCTGGCGTGCCGATGCTCGTCATTTGTGGCCTGTACCAGCTGTTCGGCAAGGAATTCCGCACCCGTGAGGGTGAGGTGCTGAAGGGCATCGGCATTTTTGATGCCCACACGGTCGGCGGCGATGACCGCCTGATCGGCAACATTGTTGAGGAGTCTGAGGAGTTCGGCACCGTGATTGGTTTTGAGAACCACTCGGGCCTGACCTACCTGGGTTCCGGCTGCACCCCGCTGGCTACCGTCACCAAGGGTGAGGGCAACAACGTGACCGATGCGTATGAGGGTGCGCGCGTGCACAACGTGATTGGCACCTATCTGCACGGTTCGCTGCTGCCGAAGAACCCGAAGATTTCGGATTACCTGATTGAGCAGGCGGCTCAGCGTAAGTTTGGCGAGTTCACGCCGAACACGATTGACGACTCGCTGGTGGAGAAGGCGCGCGCTTCGGCTGCGTCCCGCCCCCGCTAGCCTATTCCTGGCGGTGGCGTGCACTTTCTGAGGTGGTGTGCGCCTCCGCTACGGTATAGTTATGTGAGTACAGTACGGTGCGTGGGACGTTTCGCCGTGTCCGCACAGAGGTTTTGACTAAGGGAGATACGAATGTCCGGTCACTCTAAATGGGCGACTACTAAGCACAAGAAGGCTGCTATCGACGCTAAGCGCGCGAAGGCTTTCGCGAAGTTCATTAAGGCAATTGAAGTTGCGGCACGTATGGGCGGCGCTGATATTGCTGGTAACCCCGCTCTTGACCTGGCTGTGTCGAAGGCGAAGAAGAACTCCGTTCCTAACGACAACATTGACCGCGCAATCAAGCGTGGCGCTGGCCTGACCGGTGAGACCATTGACTACACCGAAATCATGTACGAAGCACGCGGCCCGCAGGGTACCGCTCTGTACATTGAGTGTCTGACCGATAACCGTAACCGCGCAGCGTCTGAGGTTCGCCTGGCTGTGACCCGTAACGGCGGCACCATGGCTGACCAGGGTTCGGTTGCGTTCCTGTTCGAGCGTAAGGGCGTTGCTGAGGTCACCAAGACTGACGGTCTGACCGAGGACGACGTTCTGATGGCTGTTCTGGATGCAGGTGCTGAAGAGGTTCTGGACGAGGGCGATATCTTCACCGTTGTGTCCGCAGCGACCGACCTGCCTGAGATCCGTAAGGCACTGGACGAGGCTGGCCTGGAGTACAACAACGACGACCCGGTCTTCCGCCCGACCATGCAGGTTGACCTGGACGCTGAGGGCGCTAAGAAGTTCATGAAGCTGGCAGACGCTATTGAAGAGCTCGACGACGTTCAGAACGTCTACTCGAACGCTAAC
The DNA here is from genome assembly GCF_001808945.1 of Rothia sp. HMSC071B01. NCBI lineage: Bacteria > Bacillati > Actinomycetota > Actinomycetes > Micrococcales > Micrococcaceae > Rothia > Rothia sp. HMSC071B01. Next base: position 293,227 of record NZ_KV795070.1, read on the forward strand.
GTCTCTGACGAGGTTATGGCAGAGCTGGAAGCTGAGTAATCACTCGGATTCTGATATCTGATGCTTGAAGAAGCCGCTCCTTTAACCGAGCCGCCGTAGGGTGGCTGGTTGGGGGAGTGGCTTCTTAGCGTTTTGGGGATGCGCGGGGTACTTTTCGCAGGGCGCGCGGTGACTGTTTACGCGGTGATCGCGCGTGTGGTGACTGTGCTCGTTATGACCGTGCTCGTGGCACGCCCCGGTGCCGGGTGCTAGGATTCTGAAGGGCTAGAATCTAGAGATTCTATAGGGAGTTTGTCGAAAGGGGAGATGATGGCCGCCGCTCAACCTGCCGCACGCGATAGCATGCGCGAGAACCGTACCGCCGCCGCCGTGGAGCGTGTGCCGGGTGCGACCCGCATCATGGGTGTTGACCCGGGCCTGACCCGTTGCGGTTTCTCCATGCTCGATATGACCGCCGACCGTAAGGCGCACTTCGTGAACGTGGGTGTTGCCGGCACAATCCCGGCGGAGTCCCTGGATCAGCGTATTCTCTGGATTTTCAACGCCGCCTCCCACTGGCTCGACACCTATAAGCCGGATGCCCTGGCGATTGAGCGTATCTTCGCTCAGGAGCAGGTGAACACGGTGATTGGTACGGCGCATGCTTCGGGCGCGGTGATTTCTGCGGCGGCAATGCGCGGCGTGCCGGTGTTCTTCCATACCCCCTCGGAGGTGAAGGCGGCGGTGACCGGTAGCGGCCGCGCGGACAAGGCGTCCGTGGGTCGCATGGTGACCCGCATTTTGGGGCTGGATTCCATGCCGAAGCCCGCGGACGCGGCCGACGCGCTGGCCATCGCCATCTGCCACGGCTGGCGCGGCGGCGGCATCGGTTCGGGTATTAACATGTCGGCGCAGACGCAGACTCACCAGGGTTCACGCCCGGCGCAGGCTCGCCGTGGTGGGTCGCTGACCCCCGCGCAGCGCGCCTGGATGGAGGCAGAGGCGCGCGCTCGCCGCTAACTGGCGGGGCGTGTGTGAGTCTTCTGAGCGCTCGCAGGTATTCGCTAAGAAGTTCGAATATATGCTTGATTTCAGAAGAAATATTCTAATATACTTGTAGTGTCTCCCCGTCGAACTGGGGGAGTGCGTTCTGTGGGTGCCGGAGTGCCCGGTGCCCTCACACTGCCGCGAGCCCTAATTCGGGGCGCGGTGTTGAAAGGTGGAGAGAAATGATTGCATCCCTGACCGGTCGTGTGGCTCAGGTGGGCCTTGATCATGCGGTGATTAACGTGAACGGTTTCGGCATGCTCGTGTACGCGACCGCGCGTACTCTCTCCAAGCTGCGCACCGGTGAGGAAGCTACCGTGCTGACCACCATGATTGTGCGTGAAGAGTCGATGACTCTCTATGGTTTTTCGGAGCCTGCCGAGCGTGAAGTGTTTGACATGATGCTCTCGGTTTCCGGTATTGGTCCGCGTATTGCGCTGGCGGTGCTGAGTGTTCATACCGCTTCGGAGGTGGAGCGTGCCGTGGCGACCGGTGACGATAAGGCGTTCACGAAGGTTCCCGGTATTGGCCCGAAGGGCGCCCGCCGTATTGTGCTGGAGCTTGCCGGCAAGCTGATTCTGAGCGATGGTCAGACCGATGAGCTGCCGCTGAGCCAGGGCATTGTTTGGAAGCCGCAGGTGCTTGACGCCCTCACCTCCCTGGGCTGGAGCGAGAAGGACGCTTCCGCCGCTATTGACGCTTACGTGAAGCACAACCCTGCCGCAGAGACTGAGCCGGTGGGTGTGGCTCTGCGCGGTGTGCTCGCCTCCTTGGGTACTCAGAACACGGTGGGCCGCCACTAGACCGCGCGCCCTGTTCGATGTATCCCACTCAAACTTTTGTGAAAGAAGAATTCTATGAGCCAGAATCCCTATGAGCCGCAGCTCTCTGGCGGGTATTTTCCCGGCCAGGCACCCGGCACTCAGGCGTCTTCAGCTCCCGCCCAGCGCCTTGTGGCGATGGAAGAAGAGCCCGAAGAGAAGATGATTGAGGCGGCACTGCGCCCTAAGTCCCTGGACGACTTTGTGGGTCAGCGTCGTGTGCGTCAGCAGCTGTCCCTGGTGCTGGAGGCTTCGAAGATGCGTGGCCGTAGCGCCGACCATGTGCTGCTCTCGGGACCTCCCGGTCTGGGTAAGACCACTCTCGCGATGATTATTGCGGCGGAGATGGAGGCGCCGCTACGCATCACCTCTGGCCCGGCGATTCAGCATTCGGGTGATTTGGCGGCGATTCTGTCTTCGCTGACCCCCGGTGAGGTGCTGTTCCTGGATGAGATTCACCGCATGAGCCGCCCGGCTGAGGAAATGCTCTACATGGCGATGGAAGATTTCCGTGTGGATATTGTCGTCGGTAAGGGCGCGGGTGCGACTTCCATTCCGCTGGAGCTGCCGCAGTTCACCCTGGTGGGTGCGACGACTCGTGCGGGTCTGCTGCCCGGCCCTCTGCGTGACCGTTTCGGTTTTACCGGCCACCTGGAGTTCTACTCGGTGGAGGAGCTTGAGCTGGTGCTGCGCCGCAGCGCGGGCCTGATGGACATGCAGATTACCTCCGAGGGTTTCACGGAGATTGCCGGTCGTTCCCGCGGCACGCCGCGTATTGCGAACCGCCTGCTGCGCCGTGTGCGTGACTGGGCGCTGGTGAACGGCGTGGACCGCATCAACGCGACCGATGCCGCAACCGCGCTGGACATGTACGAGGTGGATTCGCGCGGCCTGGACCGCCTGGACCGCGCCGTGCTGGAGGCGCTGATTCACAAGTTTGGCGGCGGCCCGGTGGGCCTGTCCACCCTCGCCATTGCGGTGGGTGAAGAGACGGAGACCGTGGAGACGGTTGCCGAACCGTACCTGGTGCGTGAGGGACTGATTGGCCGTACCCCGCGCGGTCGTGTGGCTCTGCCCGCGGCGCGGGAGCACCTCGGCTTGGAAGCGCCGGAGATTCAGCTCTAGATCCACATCAGCTCTAGACCCGTATCACTTTAGCCCCGCACCAGCTGATAACACTGTAGTAGCCCGTGGGAGGTATCCGCCTCCCGCGGGCTTCTCTGTGCCCCCGGTATCTCTTCTGCAGGGGCGGTAGTTCTTCTGCAGGCGCGGCAAGCTCTTCTACCGGTTCTGCAGGCTCCATCGAGCTCTGCCCGGCTCTGTCGGCGACATAAAATTACGCCGAGAGAGTCCAAAACTCAGGTTAACCTCACAAAAACGCTGGTTCGGGGCGCTAAAGCTCATGCTCTCGCGTAGGATGGATACGTACTGTATCTACGATTCCACACCTTCTGGTACGCTCAACCCTCGCGGTGAGCGGCACGGGTGCGGATGTGAAAGTGAGACCATGGATTTTAACCTCCTGATTATGATCGCCATGATGGCGCTGCTGGCATGGATGATGTTCTCTGCCCAGAAGCGTCAGCGTAAGCAGATGGAGGAACTGCGCGCAATGCAGCAGTCTCTCGTCCCCGGCACCCAGGTGATGACTGGTTCAGGTATCTACGGCACCGTTGTCAGCACTGACCTTGAGAACAACAAGCTGCAGCTTCAGATTGCGGACGGTGTTGTTATCACCCTGGCACTGAACGCGATTATGGCCGTCATTGAGGAGGAAGCCCCCGCAGCGCCCCTGACCGAGGACGCGTACGAGGCTACCGCATCCGAAGCTCCCGCTTCCGATACCTCTTCTGATACTGCTAAGTAATTCAGAGCGTATGAGCCCGGCGCCCAGTGAGCGGCGTCGGGTTTTCGCGTTACGGAATCTGTAGAATACTCAATACTATTCACACGAAGAAGGAACATTATGGCTAAGCGTTCACCGCTTGCAGCCGCGCGAGGGGCGCTCCTCTCGATGGTCCTGCTCATGGTTGTTATGGCTGCCGGTATTTTCGGCACCACCTACTCGGGAGGTTCTTGGGCACCGAAGCTCGCCCTGGACCTTTCGGGTGGTACTCAGATGATTCTTTCTCCGAAGGTCAATGGCTCTTCGGATGAGAACGTCTCCCAGGAGCAGCTGAACCAGGCGGTTGAGATTATTCGTCAGCGCGTTGATGGTGCCGGCGTTTCGGAGGCGGAGGTTACCACCTCTTTCGGCTCGGGCAATAACGTGGTTGTTTCGGTTCCCGGAACGATTAGCGCTGAGACTCGTCAGCTGATTCAGGCGTCTGCAAATATGACGTTCCGCCCGGTGCTGCTTTCTGGTGCCGGTACTGCGGTGGCTGAGGATGCCCGCACTGCGGACGATAAGCTGCCCAAGCCCTCCGCGGAGCCGACTGACGGCTCTGACCGTAACTGGATTACTGCGGACCTGTACAAGCAGTACGAGGCGAAGGACTGCACCGCGGCACGTAATGAGGATGCCGATAGTGCTGACCCGACTAAGCCGATGGTGGCGTGTTCCACTGACGGTCAGGAGAAGTACATTCTGGGTCCTGTGGAGCTGAGCGGTAGCGATATTTCTACCGCAAGCCACTCGCAGGAGACGACCGGTCAGGGCGTGACTACGGGCCGTTGGGCTGTGAACATTCAGTTCAACGATGCTGCTCGTGAGAAGTTCCAGAACATTACTTCTCGCCTGAACGCGATTCGTGCGCAGAACGCAAATGATCCGCGTGCCCGCTTCGCGATTCTGCTGGACGGCAAGGTGCTGTCCTCCCCGGTGTCGCAGGCAGTGATTTCTGACGGTAAGCCGCAGATTACCGGTAACTTCACTGAGCAGGAGGCGAAGGCTCTCGCCGATCAGCTCAAGTACGGTGCCCTGCCGATTAGCTTCACGATCCAGTCGGAGCAGCAGATTTCTGCGACCCTGGGTTCGGAGCAGCTGCGTGTGGGTCTGCTGACTGGCCTGATTGGTCTGCTGCTGGTGTTTGTCTACTCGCTGTTCCAGTACCGTCTGCTGGGCTTTGTCACGATGATGTCGCTGGTTGTGGCTGGCATCATTTCGTATGAGGCGATTGCGCTGCTGGGTTGGGCGTTGAACTACCGCCTGTCCCTGGCTGGTGTGGCGGGTCTGATTGTGGCGATTGGTGCTACGGCTGACTCGTTCATCGTCTACTTCGAGCGTATCCGTGATGAGATCCGTGCGGGCCGCACAATCCCGTCGGCGGTGAACCACGGTTGGCAGCGTGCATCCCGCACTATCCTGGCGTCGAAGGCTGTGAACCTGCTGGCTGCTGTGGTGCTGTACGTGGTGTCGGTTGGTTCGGTGAAGGGCTTCGCGTTCACCCTTGGTTTGACTGCGATTGCTGACCTTGTGGTCGTGTACCTGTTCACCCACCCGATGCTGACTCTGCTGGCGAATACTCGTTACTTCGGTGAGGGTCACCGCCACTCGGGCTTGTCGCCTGAGTCGCTGGGCGCTACGCCGCTGTACCGTGGTGCCGGTCGCCTCCGCAGCCCGGAGGAGAAGCAGCTGAGCATTGCTGAGCGTCGCCGTGCAGAGCGTGCTGCCGCTGAGGCTGACGAGTCTGCTTCTGATGAGAAGAAGGAGAGCTAAGCATGGCTACCGATGTGAAACCTAATGCTTTTGCCCGCTTCGGTAATGACCTGCATTCGGGCGCCCGCTCGTACCCCTTCGTGGGTAAGCGCCGCCTGTGGCTGCTGCTTGCGGCTGTGCTGATGGCGGTTTCGGTTCTGATTCCGGCTGTTGGTGGCGGCTTCAACCTGGGTATTGATTTCCGTGGCGGTTCGGAGTTCGTGGTCTCGAAGACCGCGCACGTTGATACTGCTACGGGTGAGCGCATTATTCACGAGAAGGCGAAGGACGCTTCGGATGTTCGCGTGACCAATATTGCGCCGGGTACGATTCGTGCCCAGATGAGCAAGCTCAGCGATGATGAAACTCTGCAGGTGAAGGCGGCTCTGCAGGAGGGTTACGGCGTCTCTGAGAATGACGTGACCTCTTCGTTTGTGGGCCCGACCTGGGGTGCGGATGTGACCCGTCAGGCGTTCTGGGGTCTGGTCGCGTTTGTGGTGCTTGCGCTGATTGGTATGGCGTTCTATTTCCGCACCTGGAAGATGTCGCTGGCGTCTATTGCGGGCCTGTTTTTCACCGTGGTGGTGACGGTTGGCCTGTACGCCGCGTTCGGCTTCGAGATCACTCCGAGTGCAATTATTGGTTTCTTGACGATTCTGAGCTACTCGCTGTACGACTCGGTGGTGGTGTTCGATAAGATCCGCGAGAACACCGAGGATGTGTTGGAACGCCGCGACACGACCTTTGCCGAGCAGATTAACCTGGCCGTGAACCAGACCCTGGTCCGTTCGATTAACACCGCTATTGTGGGTGTTCTGCCGGTGGGCGCGATCTTGTTCATTGGTGCGTTCATCCTGGGTGCGGGTACTCTGCAGGACCTGTCCCTGTCGCTGTTCGTGGGTATTCTGGTGGGCATGTTCGGTACGCTGTTCGTATCTGCGCCGCTGTATGCTTCGCTGCGTTTGGGTGAGCCTCAGATTCGTGAGCACACCGCGAAGGTGGAGAGCGGCAACTTCAAGGATGCCGAGGATGCTGACGAGGCTGAGGGTGACTCTTCGGAGGAGCCCGCCGAGGCTGAGAAGGCTGCGAAGTCTGAGAAGTCCGCAAAGTCTGAGGAGCCTGCTGACAAGGCGACCGAGGACGAGAAGGCAACCGAGAAGCCCGCTAAGAAGCCGGCACGTGCAACCATTGAGATTCACCGCGTGAACCTGAACGGTTAGCCAACGTCCCGCCAGCGCTACTGGCGTTGCTAACGATAGGGGAGTCGATACCGAGAGGTGTCGGCTCCCCTTTAGCGTGCCCGTGCATCCACCCGGATATTCGCTCAGAAAACGCGCTCGGGCGTGTTAAAACGTCGCATAGTTTGGCGCGTTCCAGACCGCTGGGTAGGATAAGAAGTGAAGATACTGTGCGCTCGCGTTTGAGCCTGCTGATGGCCGGTTCGGCCGGTGTAGCCCTCAATGATGAGGAACCTGAGTGTGCGGCTGATTATCTTGAGCCCAAAGGAGCCTGGAATGAGTGCAGAACCTGCCGTGAACACCAACGCTGAGAACCCTGCAGGGACCGCCGAGAAGCCCGCGGTTCGGCCCGCTGGCCCGATTCCTCTGCCTGAAACTGATTCGTCTGACGCAAAGAAGAAACGCGGCTCGCACCGCGTCATGGCTGCTGGCGGACGTGTGCCGAACCGCCTCGTCTTCGGTAGCCGCAGCAGCAAGATGGAGGCGTCCGATTCGCACGGCGGCACCATCCGTTTCTCCCCGATGATCGCGCCGGTCGTACGTGCCGTGCGCCGCTACCACCCGGATGAGGACATCCAGGTGCTGCAGCGCGCCTACGAGGTGGCGAACCGCTGCCACGAGGGTCAGAAGCGTAAGAGTGGCGACCCGTACATCACCCACCCTGTCGCTGTGACCGCGATTCTTGCGGAGATGGGCGCGACCGGCCCCGTGCTCGCCGCCGGCCTGCTGCACGACACCGTGGAAGACACCGACTACACGATGGAGCAGCTCACCGAAGAGTTCGGCGAGGAGGTCGCCTACCTGGTCGACGGCGTGACCAAGCTGGATAAGATGACCTACGGTGAGAACGCCTCCATTGAGACGATTCGTAAGCTCGTGCTGTCCATGAGCAAGGACATTCGCGTGCTGCTCATTAAGCTTGCCGACCGCCTGCACAACGCCCGTACCTGGCGTTTCGTGCCGCAGGCTTCCGCCGCGAAGAAGGCGGAGGAGACCCTGAAAATTTACGCGCCGCTCGCGCACCGCCTGGGCCTGAACACGATCAAGTGGGAGCTGGAGGACCTCTCCTTCGCCGCCATGAGCCCGGAGATTTACGCCGAAATGGTGCGCATGGTCGGCGAACGCACCCCCGCGCTCGAAAAGTTCCTGAACGAGGCACGCACCAAGATTACGGAGCGTCTGAAAGACGTGGGCATCGACGCGACCGTGACGGGCCGCCCGAAGCACTACTACTCGATTCATCAGAAGATGAAGACGAAGGGCCGCAGCTTCGACGAGATTAACGACATCCTCGCCGTGCGCATCATGGTCGAGGAAGAGGCGGAATGCTACACCGTGCTCGGCCACGTGCTGTCCCTGTGGCCGTCGATGACTGGCCGTTTCAAGGACTACATTAAGAACCCGAAGAACAACAACTACCAGTCGCTGCACCTGACCGTGTACGGCCCGGGCAACCTGCCGCTTGAGATTCAGATCCGCACCTACAAGATGCACGAAGAAGCTGAGTACGGTGTGGCTGCGCACTGGCGCTACAAGGCGGCGTCGCGCGGCGAGAAGGTCGCTGCTCGTGGCGGTGCGCCCGCGAAGGACCCGAAGGAGCCGGGCACCCAGACCTCGGCGATGATGAACGTCGGCATCCTGCAGTCTATTGCCGAGATTTCGAACTCCAACCCGGAGTCGGAGAAGTTCTATGAGTCGCTCGCTGACACCCTCGACACCGACGAAATCGTCGTACTTACCCCCAACGGCGAGGCAATCGCCCTGCCCAACGGCTCCACCCCCGTGGACTTCGCCTACGCCATCCACAGTGAGGTCGGCGACCGCACGGTTGGCGCGAAGGTCAACGGCCGCCTCGTGCCGCTGCACACGGTCCTGCCTACCGGCGCGACCGTGGAGATTATGACCACGAAGAACGAAGACGCCGGACCCAGCGAGGACTGGCTGAAGTTCGTTCGCTCCTCACGCGCTCGCACGAAGATCCGCCAGTATTTCGCGAAGGAACGCCGCCTGGAGGCGCTACTCGCCGGCCGCGAGATGCTCACCAAGAGCATGCGCAACAGTGAGCTGCCGCTGCAGAAGATGATGAGCCCGGAGATTATGACTCAGGTGGCTCAGCTGCTGCACAAGAACGATGTGGCGTCGCTGTACCGTGCGATTGGTGAGCACGAGATCGCGCCGAAGCAGGTCATTGACACCCTCGTTGAGGTGCACCGTGGCGACGAGCCGGCACCCGAGGTTGAGGTCAGCGACTTTGACGAGACGCTGCTGAAGTCGACCCGCAAGGCGATTGGCGATAACGGTGTGATTGTGCCGGGTGCTGAGGGTGTGCTGACGAAGATTGCGCGTTGCTGCACCCCGGTTCCGCCGGATGACATTATCGGCATTGTGACCCGCTATAACGGTATTTCGGTGCATCGCCGTGACTGCCCGAACATGCGTAACGCTGACGAGGAGCCGCGCGTGACGACGGTCGAGTGGGCGTCTTCGCCGACCGCTACGTACCGTGTGCAGATTCAGGTGGAGGCGCTGGACCGTAAGGGCCTGCTGAGCGACCTGATTCGTGCGATTTCTGAGTCGGGTGTGAACATTCTGGATGCGCGCGTGCACACTTCGGAGGATCGTACCGTGGTGGACCGCTTCGCCCTGGAGCTGGGTGACCGTTTCATGCTGGAGCACGTGCTGAACGTGGTCCGTAACGTGACGGGCGTGTACAAGGCGTACCGCCTGACCGGCGCGAAGCCCTCGGAAGCGTAGGCTCTTTAGAAATATCCTTCATGTGTTGATTTTTGGGTGCTGGTTTTTGTACTCTTGAGTTAACCGTTCGGCCCGCTACTCTTGATGGAGTAGACGGGCCGGATTTCTATTTTCTGGTCTTTACGTTGAGAAGCGGGTTGGGTTCCATAATGACGAACCAGTACGCACAGGTCGTTCTCATTAGGCATAATGAATGTGGTGGCAATGGTCGCCGCTACACATACAACGAAATGGTTTTTATATGTCTATTGAAAAGGCAAACGCTTACACTTTCTCTTGTTTGGAGTATTTGGGCCGTGAGCTTGATCCGCTGCTGACTCGCTTGGTGGTGGAGAAGGGGGTGATGTCCCAGTCTCAGGTAGAGGAGTATGGCTGGGTTTCTATTCTGCTTTACTTGGATGATCAGCGTAAGCGCAAGGTGGAGTTGAGCCGTTACAACCCGCGAGACGTTCAGCTTCAGTTGCGTATGCTGACTGAGCCGGTAGGTACTCCGGAGCGGAAGCACCCATTTGAGCCTGATTCGAGCCGTACCGTGGGTACGTATGCGCAGGATTTGCGTATTTTCCGCAACAAGAAGATGCACGGCAGGGATATGAACCGCAATGATGCGGTGCGTATCTACGATTCGGCGGCGCGTCTTTTTGAGGCGTTGGGTGCGCCGGAGCAGCAGGAGTGGTGTGAGAGCCAGCTGAACCGTGTGCATGCTGATTTGTTTGGTGCTGGTGAGGTGGCACCGGTTCGTCGTGAGCTGGATGAGGAGGTTCGTCAGGCTGTGTCGACTGCCCGTGAGGTGAAGACTGAGGTGTCTGCGCCTCGTGGTGCGTTTACTCGCCCGGCACCGGTTTCTCGACCCGCCCAGCCTGCGGCTCCTGCTTCGGCTTCTCAGCCGGCATCGGTCTCTGATTCCTCGGTTCCTCCGCTGTGTCTTGCGGTGGGGGAGGGTCGTTACCCCTTTGAGCCGTGGGAGCCGATTTCGTTGGGTGACCGTGACATTTTTGATTCGCTGCGCAGTAAGCGTTCTAAGGAGCAGATGTCTGCTGCTCTTGAAGAGATTGTGTCTGCTGAGGGCCCGGTTCAGGCTGATCGTTTGGCGACTTTGGCGGCGCAGTGCTTTGGTGTGAGCCGTTTGGCGAAGAAGAACCGTGACTGGATTATCCGTTTGGCGGACCGCATGCCTGAGCTGCAGGTGGATGAGCATAAGTTCGTGTGGCACGTTGAGGAGCCGCGCGAGGAGTATGGCGAGTTCCGTCCTTCGGTTGATGGTGCGGTGCGCGAGTTTGACCAGATTAGTCCGGTTGAGATTGCGAATGCGTGGCGCTTCTATGAGCAGAATCCTGAGCTGATGGATGATGGTCAGGACGTTGAGTCGGCTGTGTTGGCGACCTTTGGCCGTAAGCGTCGTACCGCGAAGGTTAAGGCTCAGTTGGAGCTGGCTAAGGCGCTGCTTGCGGCGTAGTTTTTTCACTCACTTTTTAATCACTCACATGTAAAGGTTATTTTCATGGCTGAAATTTACGATAATCTTGGTTACCTTCCGCAGGGGGAGGGTAAGGGCGCGAAGCTTGCTGACGCGCTGCATCGCACGATGGAGTACTATGACCGTCTGGATATTGCGACGGGCTATATGAACTTGAGCGCGTGGAGCGAGTTCGCCGGTGAGATCGCATCGGCTCCTTATGAGCCCTGCGAGGATCCGAAGAAGAACGTTCCGGTGGCTCGTATTCTGCTGGGTATGGTGCCGCGTTCGGTGACGGAGCAGATGTATCGTGAGGCGCAGGCGGAGATGCGCGGCGAAGAATCGCCGTCTGTGGAGAACAACGAACGCCCGGGCTACCGCGATGAGCTGGTTCAGCATTTGCGTGGCCAGCTGATGGCTGGTGGTACGAGTTCTTCGCGTCGTCAGGCTTTGTTGACCCTGAAGGAGCATTTGGAGTCTGGCCGTGTGCAGATGAAGGTGTACACGAAGCAGGCATTGCACGGTAAGACGTATATTGCGCATAAGGCGGACCTGCGCGGCCCGTATTCGGTCGTAGGCTTCGTCGGTTCTTCGAACTTTACTCACCCGGGTTTGCACACGAATTTGGAGCTCAATGTTGAGTTGACTGATTCGGATCATGCGGCGAAGTTGAAGAATTGGTTTGAGGATCTGTGGAGTGAGCGTACGTCGTTTGATATTACCCGCGAGATTATTGATTTGATTGATCAGTCGTGGGTTGAGCCGGCTGACCCGTATGACGTGTATATGAAGGTCTGCTACGAGCTGTCTGAGGATGCTCGTTTTGGTGAGCAGGAGTATGCGCTTTCTCCGCGTTTGGAGCATATGCTGATGGATTACCAGAAGTCGGCTGCTCATACTTTGGCGCGCCGTTTGATGCGCCGTGGCGGCACGATGCTGGGTGACGTGGTGGGTCTGGGTAAGACTTTGACTGCGATTGCTGTGGCGTCGATGTTGCAGAACGAAGAGAATATGCGCGTTCTGGTGTTGTGCCCTAAGAACTTGGAGCAGATGTGGAATCAGCATCTGGGTGAGTATGACGTGGTGGGTAAGGTGGTTCGCTATTCGATGGCGGCTGCTGAGTTGCCTGATTTGGCGCGTTATCAGCTGGTGATTTGCGATGAGTCGCATAATCTGCGTAATGAGAAGACGCAGCTGTGGGGTGCTATTAAAGAGTACATCTCGCGTAATGAGTCGCGTGTTCTGCTTCTGACTGCGACCCCGTTTAACCTTTCGTTTAGCGATGTGAAGGCGCAGCTGGCTCTGTACCTTGATGAGGACGCTGACCTGGGTATTATTCCGGAGAAGGGCCTGGAGAAGTACTCGAAGAAGTTCGACAAGCTGGAGGGCAACCTGTCGACCCTGCGTGCTTTTGAGATTTCTGAGGAACCGGAGGATTGGCGCACGCTGATGAGTGACCATCTGGTACGTCGTACTCGTGCGTACACGAAGCGCCAGGCGCCGACGGAGATGTGGACTTCTCCTGATGGTTTGGTGACGAAGGAGCGTAGCTACCTGGAGCTGTCGACGGGTAAGTTCTATTACCCGGATTGGGTGTCGCAGCCGGTGAGCCATAGTTTTAAGGCTGATGACCCTGCCCGTTTTATGGAGGATGACCAGACCCTTGATGATTTGAGGGATTTGCGTCTGCCGCGTTATGACATTTCGGGGTATGACAACCCGAGTGCATACCATTCTCCGGAGGATAAGGCGATTATTGAGGCGGCTCGTTCGGGTCGCGGTAATGTGCGTGGCTTTGTGCTTTCGGGCTTGTATAAGCGTTTGAGCTCTTCGGGTTATTCGTTTATTCAGTCGTTGACTCGTCAGTTGATTCGTAACGAGCTGTGGATTTACGCGATTGACCATCAGCTGAGTGTTCCGACGGGTAGTTTCTCGGATGACCAGTTGGGTCTGGAGGGTTCTGACGCGGCTGACTTTGAGTCTGTGGATGGCCTGCAGGTTCAGGACCTGAGCGGAAACCTGGAGCAGATGTATGAGAGCCTGGTTCAGAGTGCACCGGCTCAGACGAAGTGGGTTTCCTCGACTGTGTTTACGTCTCGTCTGCGTGATGATTTGCAACATGATAGCGAGCTGATTAAGGCTATGCTGGGGCGCTTTGGCGCGTGGCAGGTTGAGACTGACTCGAAGCTGCATGCTTTGCGTGATTTGATTGAGCAGAAGCACGCGAACGATAAGGTGCTGGTGTTCACGGAGTATAAGGACACCGCGTACTACATTGCTGAGGGCCTGCGGAAGCTGGGCGTTGAGAATGTGGAAGCGGTGGCTGGTGATACGAAGGATCCTGCATTGTATGCTCGTCGTTTCTCGCCGGTGTCGAACCGTGTGCCGACGGAGCAGGCATCTGATGCGGAGGCTCCTGCTTTGAACGGTCCTGAGTTGCGTGTGCTGGTAGCTACCGACGTGCTGTCTGAGGGGCAGAACCTTCAGGATGCTCACGTGGTGGTGAACTATGACTTGCCGTGGGCGATTATTCGTTTGATTCAGCGTGCGGGTCGTGTGGACCGTGTTGGTCAGGTTCATCATGAGGTGAACGTGTATCTGATTTCGCATCAGACGGTGGAGAAGACTTTGAAGTTGCGTTCGCGTATTCGTGAGCGTTTGGAGTCTGCTGCTGAGGCTTTTGGCGCTGATCAGGCCTTCTTTACTGATATGTCTTCTGATGATGCTACGGCTCGTACTCTTGAGGATTTCTACTCGGGCAATCTGGATAGTTCGGAACCTGAGGAAGAGGGTATTGATGTGGTGTCTGAGGCTGCGGAGCGTTGGGCTGATTTTGCGAAGAAGTACCCTGAGGATGCTGAGCGGATTATGAAGATGCAGGATAAGCGTTTGGCTACTCGTGCGTTGCGCGGTGAGTCGAGCGTTCATCCGGCGGATGATAATGCTGTGATGGTGTCGTATGTGCGCACGAACTCTGAGATTGACCTGTTCGCTTTGGCTGAGTATGACCCAGATTCTGGTTCGGTGAAGAAACGTACGGTTTTTCCAGCGCAGGCTTTGGGCTTGTTCTATGCTGAGCGTTCTACTCCAGGTGAGGTGACGAGCCCGGAGGAGTATGACCTGCAGCAGAAGTTGACTCAGTATGTTTTGCGGCAGGAGGGCACGGCGCAGGGTAATCTGCGTGGTGTACGTCGTCAGGTGTGGAACCGCTTCTCTAGGACTGATAACACGGCTTTGTTGGAGACCTTGCAGTTGGAGGAGCGGGAGCAGGATGTGCTGAATAAGCTGCACCATTACCCGCTCCGTCGTCAGGCTGAGTCTGAACTGCGCCGTATGTTGCGCCGTAAGGTGGATGATCGCTCTTTGTTGGATGCGTTGTTGCGTATGCACCAGGATGATGCGTTGTTGGTGAAGGAAGCTGACCTTAAGACTGCTCGCGTGGTGTGTTCCATGTCGATGGTAAACCCTGATTCTGTGGGCGAGTCGCCTTCTATCTAGTTTGCCTTTTCTGAGGCTTAGATCGGCGGTGCGGGGCGTACCATACGCCCTGCACCGTGGGTTTGAATAGTTTTGTAGTGAGCCGAGTGTTTGGTTTGCTGTTTTTCGTGAGGAGTATTGTATGGCTGTTACGTGGCCTGATAGCAAGTATGAAGCGGCTCGCGGGTACCTTGTTGGTGCCCGGATTAAGGATTTTTTTGTTGAGTCTTTGGGCTGGGATTCCCCGCGCCGTGGGGCCTACAAGACGCAGACTGTGAAGGTGGATGACCCGCTGGTTCCTTCTGGCGTGTTGAATGTGGAGTGTGTGGCGGCGCAGTCGGGCATCCCGGTGTGGGTGTGCCGTGTGGACCGTATTCCGTCGAACACTTCGCAGCTTGAGGTTGACCGCACGTTGCGTGCGTTGAGCATGCACCGCCTGTGCATTTTTGTGCAGGAGGGTGTTGGTTTTACGCCGCGTCAGGTGTGGCGTTGGCCGAGCGCTTCGTCGTCGCGTTTGACTCGTCATGAGCTGTTGGTGACGGATGAGGCTCAGGTTGAGGCGCTGTTGGAGCGTTGTGCTCTGCTGTATCTGACCTCTGATGACATTGCGAATGGCGTGTCGATTCTGGGTCTTCTGGACCGTATGCGTCGTGGTTTTGATGTTGAGACGGTGAATGAGACTCGTGTTGCGTCGAACCAGATGGCGGATCTTTTTGAGTCGTTGGTGAAGGCCGGCATGTCTGAGGCTCAGATTTCGACGGTGATGGCGCGCCTGCTGTTCTTGCTCTTTGCTGATGATACGCAGATGTGGTCTGAGTCTGAGGATTCAAACTCGTTTGAGCGGATGATTCGTGACACCCACCAGGAGGGTACGGATCTGGCTCAGCGCCTGAATGAGCTCTTTGACCTGTTGAATAAGAAGCCTTCGGGTGCTTCTGCTGTGGCGGATGCTCCGGAGTATCTGTCTGGCTTTAAGTACGTGAATGGTGGCATGTTTGCGGACGTTGTGCCGCTTCCTGCTGAGATGAGCGGCGCGGTGGCGAAGACGTTCCGTCAGCAGCTGTTGGCGACTTCGGAGCGTGATTGGTCGAAGGTTTCTCCGGCTATTTTCGGCTCGATGTTCCAGTCGGTGCGTGACGCGAAGACTCGCCGTGAGATGGGTGAGCACTATACCTCGGAGGAGGACGTGCTGAAGACCCTGAACCCGCTGTTCTTAGATGAACTGCGAGATAAGCTCACGAACGCGGAAGATAAGTCGGATGAGCCGACTCGTCTGCGTAACCTGCGCCGTGAACTGGCGAATATTCGCTTCATTGACCCTGCTTGTGGCTGCGGTAACTTCATCATTATTGCCTACCGTGAGATGCGTAAGCTGGAGCTGGACGTCTTGGTACGTATGCGTGATTTGAATGAGCTGGACACGAAGTTCGCATACAACAAGCACGGAGAATCTTCGCTCATGTTGGGTGAAGCGGGGACGCGTCAGGGCCCTATTAACCGTGTACGTTCATTAGAACCGCTAGTGTCGATTGATAACTTTTATGGTCTGGAGCTTGACCCGTGGCCTGCCTCAATTGCGCGTACGGCAATGTTTTTGGTGGAGCGTCAGATGGACCAGAAGATGATGGAGGAATTCGGCTATGCTCCAGTGCGTCTTCCTCTGGCCCATAGCGCCCACATTCTTGAGGGCGATGCTCTGACTGAGATTGATGAGGCCTCGGGCGAGCAGGTGGACCGTGATTGGTCGAAGGTTTTGCCGGTGACCCCGCAGGACGTGGCTGACGGCGTGCGCGTCTACATTGCGGGTAACCCGCCTTTTGTGGGTCAGGCGAAGAAGGGTGATGCTCAGGATCAGGGTATGCGCTTGGCGTGGGGCGAGGACTATGCCGGGTACCTGGATTTTGCGACGGCGTGGTTGGCTAAGGCTGCTCGCTACCTGAAGACCTTGCAGGAGCAGACTGAAGCGCTGGATGTGAAGGTGGTTCCTGGTGATTTTGCCTTCGTGTCTACGAATTCGATTGTTCAGGGTCAGCCGGTTGCTTCGCTGTTTGCGCCGTTGTTCCGTGATGGCTGGCGTATTAAGTTTGCGTATCGTACGTTCCCGTGGGAGTCGGAAGCCGCGGGAAAGGCGGCGGTGCACTGTGTGATTACGGGCTTTACTCGCTCGGAGGCCCCGGAGAAGTCTCGTACTGTTCGAGTGTTTGACTACGATTGGTCGACTCGCCGAACGGTAGAGCAGGAGCCGGTTCATACTCTGAACGCCTACCTGGTGGAGGGCCCGAATGTACTGGTGGAGAAACGATCTAAGCCTCTGTCTTCTTTGATTCCTGAGGTGGTGCGTGGAAGCCAGCCGACGGATGGTGGAAATCTAATCGTTGAGGTGGAGGACTACCCGGTGGTTACTGCTGACCCGGTGGCGGCTCGCTATCTGCGTCCCTTCGTGGGTGCTAAGGAGCTGGTGCAGGGGCTGGAACGCTGGTGCCTGTGGCTGGAAGACGCCTCGGAAGAGGAAATTGCTTCGAGTCCGGTACTGAGTGCTCGCGTGGCGGGGGTTGTCCACATGCGTGTGCAGAGTACAAAGAAAGTAACGCAGGAGCTTGCACAAACTCCTCACCTATTCGGTGAAATGCGCCAGCCGCTGGACCCTTACGTGTGCATTCCACGTGTAGTTTCTGCTAACCGTCCAGTTTTTACGGTTAAGCGTTTTTCTGCGGACACTATTGCAAGCGACGCTACGTTTACTGCTCTGGACCCGGATGGCTTCCTGTTCGCTCTGATCTCTTCTTCGATGTTTATCATCTGGCAGCGTACTGTTGGTGGTCAGCTGAAGTCTGATTTGAGGTTCTCGAATACGGTGGTGTGGAATAACCTTCCTCTGCCTGAGATTTCTGAGGAGCAGCGTCGTAAAGTGATTGCTGCGGGCCGTAAGGTGTTGGCGGCGCGTGAGGCAATTGAGGAGCGTGCGGGTGAGCCGGTGTCGCTGGCTGATATGTATGCTTCGTTGGCGACGATGGATCCGGCGTTGCGTGCGGCGCATGATGAGCTGGATTCTGCGGTGGATGTCGCGTTCGGCGCAACTCGTCGTTGTTCTTCTGAGGCAAAGCGTCTGGAGATTCTTTTCGAGCGCTATCAGGAGCTGACTGCGGCGGAGGAAGCAGCGAAGCCGGCTAAGAAGCCTCGCGCTCGCAGGCGAACCGCTAAGTAGCTGGTTCGATAGGTGAGGGCTGCGTGCTGGCTGAGTTATTCTCAGCGAGCACGCAGCCCTCCCGCATACCTGCACAATTTGACCGATTCAGGGGCAGAAATTCCGTAGGGAATCTATACTGAGGTTTGAGGGCGGATAGCACTCAGAATCTATGGGTATTTCCTCTTTTGATAAGGAGTTCTAATGTTTACACCCATTCACCGCGCCCTGGGTTTAGAACCGGGGAATCTTACAATGAACGATATCAATCAAGTCATAGCAGAGAAGGTGGAAGAGACAGCTGACCTTGATTGGAAGAAAAAGTTCTATGGCATACAAAACAATGCTGTGATGGAAGAAGTAGCAAAAGATATTGCCGCTATGGCGAATAGCGGTGGTGGCTGGATTGTCTTTGGTATTAAAGAAGATGGCGAGAATAATGCTGCTTCCTCAGTGAATCCTATCCAGTGGTCAGCAGATAATGAACGGCAAATTCGTAATATTGCCTACAGTAAGATTGGTCCGCCGGTTGCTGGTATTGAATTCTCTAAAATCCCTTGCGGAGAAAATCCTGATGATGGGTATGTTGTGCTTATGCATATTCCGGATTCAGTGGATGCTCCTCATTTTGCGAGGAAGGGCGATGATGCTTTTCGCGCCCCGTGGCGCAATGGGCCGCATACTGTGTTCATGACTGAGAGGGATATTGAGCGTGGTTTCCGTGAACGGTTCCAGCGTGGCGTTGAGCAGGAAAAGACCCTGCAGGGGTACTTTGAGCAAGCGACAGAAGCGCTTAACCCTGAACAAGGAGTATTCCTTGCCATCGCAGCTGTTCCTGTAAGCCCAAAAATCTCTGCAGGTTCAGTGGATAGAGACAAAGCTATTCAGCATACTACCCCGCGGGCATATTCCTATCTCATGGCTTCACAGCGAGGAAGTTGTTCAAAAGAAGAAAAAATCGAGACTGAATTTAACTTTATTTGGAGTCAAGGAGAATGCGTCAAAGGAATGCGCCAGTGGGTGGTACGAAGCTCTGCGCAAGCAGCCGCTAAATATCGTAAACACCTACATGATGACGGAACTCTGACGGGAGGTTATTGCCTTAGAAGAAATGTACGGGGCGTGCAATCTACTTCAGAACAGTATGTAGCTGGAGAAAATAATCATTGCAACTCTTTTAATGTAGAGAAGGCACTAATAGATTTCTTCTCCCTTCTCCGGGAACATGCACAAGAACGTAGTGTATCTGGGGGATTCCGTATTCGCGTTGGTTTGGTAGGCGATGCTAATAGCCCAATCGTCTTGAGAAACCATGATAAATTTACGTGGAATCTTATGCTTCAAAGCGAACCTGAACCAATCAAACGTTTTCAGCCGGTTTCTACATTTATTGATCCGCTGGCACCGATTGAGGATATCCTGCCGCCTTTGCGTGCTCTGGCTCTAGATATTGTGAACCAGGGCGGTATTCAGAACCTGCAGGTTATTGATGGGGAAGAGTCTTAGCCGGATTCATATCCCGCCCAGAAGCCACATGTGTTTCGAAAAGCCACTTCT
>NZ_KV795070.1:312476-323515 GCF_001808945.1 Rothia sp. HMSC071B01
CTTCTTTGGTGGCTTCTCGAAACACATGTGGCTTTTCGCCGTCAGAGGGGAGGTGGTCCGTGCTTTACCCCCGGGTAAATCCCGTTTCGCTTATCGTGTCAGGGGTCCTCTCTATTCTGTAATCAGAAGCACCGAAGCCCACGCGCCGAGAGCACCGCAGCCTCCCAGCGCATCCGAGAGAAAGGACCACCACCATGGCACGCAGCCCTGAAGCTGAAGCCCGTTACAAGGCCTACCAGAAGAAGTACCACGCCGAACGCAACGCCCGCGCCCGCTACTCCTACGAGAAGCTCGAAAAGGCACACCGCGTCGTCGTCAAGGGCAAGAACCTCTCCGCCGAACTCATGCAGCGCCGCGCCCCCGGCATCACCGGCGAAACCCCCTGGGACAAGGACCTCACCGTCCACCCCTACAAGTGGCGCCGTTACGGTATGCCCAAGGACCTTCCCAACATGGTGAATGACTATGAACATGATGGCAAGAGGGTTCGTCGTTTCTTCATTGACCCGCGCATGCTCTTCGACTGCTCCCTCTTCGACAACATGACCGACGAAGAAATCGCCTACTTCAACGATGAGAAGCACTGGTCAGGCGATATTCCTAAAAATCATGACCACGTCACGCTTGAGAACGAGCTGGAAGGCGAGCCCGGCGTGTACGGCTACCTCGTGCACGTGAACCGAGGACGCAAGGAGGTGAACAACCCTCCGAAGGGCCGCCCGCGGTACAAGCGCAAGGACGGCAAGGAACTCATCTGGGATGACCCGCGCCTGGACGCACCCTGGTGGCAGGAATGCGGCGATTACATCTACGTGTACCTGAATGAGAAGGAAGCTCGTGATTCCTTCAAGCAGCAGAAGATGCGCCTGGACGACCTGAACCAGGAGGTGCGCCTGTACCGCCTGACCAAGCCCATCAGCATCAGCGAGGCCCGCGCGTGGCTGAACAGTGACCACCCGCTGCGCGAAGAGAAGCACGGCGCCATCACCCTGGACGCCTTCGGCACCGGACAGTACGGCCGCCCCGGTGAACTTCGCCTGCCGCAGCAGCCCGCCCCTGATGAGGATGAGCAGGATCGTATTGCTGAGGAAGAGTACTGGAACAGCCTCACCCCCGAAGAGCAGCAGAAGACCCTGGACGACCTGGAGTACTACCAGGCCCTGGAAGAGAAGCGTCGCCAGATCAACAAGGAACGCTGCGACGCTATGGAGCCGATGTACACGGAGCGTTTCAACATCGACACCTACATGGCATCGGAACTGGCGAAGGTCGAAGCAGAAGTAGAAGCCGACCCCGACGACGAAGAAGCCGCCGAATGGGCACAGACCCTGCGGGACGCAATCCCCAAGATGACCCTTGACGACAAGCTCAAGTACCTCGGCGAAAACATGTACTGGGAAGACCCCGACGGGTGCGAAGAACTGCTGCGCACCCTGAACATCATCACCCCGTACGAGACGCAGCTTCGCCTCGCATACGTACTGGACCCGAGCCAGTGGATGATCGAACACGCCGTCAACATCCATAAGGCAAAACTGAAGAACGGCACCGAAACCAAGAAGCTCAACTTCCGCCGCAAGGATGGTCAGTACTATCTGAACGAAGAACAGGAAGAATACGTTCGCAATATTCAGGTGAACGACTTCGCCTACGAAGGCGAACACCGCTCCAACGAACTCCTGCAGATGGTGTACGACAACGAATGGTACCCCTGCCTGGAGCCCGACCAGCACGAAGAAATCAACGGCTTCTCGTGGGAGACCATCAACATGGAGGACTACCGCGCCGGCCGCCTGCTGACCTTCGGCGACGCTCTCCCTGATGGTGCCATCGCCCCTCCGCACGACCGTATCGAGTACCTGGCCGACCTGGTCAAGCGCGGCGAAATTGACGTGCCGACCTTCTGGGAGCGTGTTAAAACCAATTCGTACGTGGGCACCGTGGAAAAGTTCGGTCCTGACGGGGAAGAGTCCTTCATCATCACGAAGAAGAACTGGCGCCAGTTCGTTAATTATCGGGAAGAACGGCCGAACAGTGAGTCGGACTCCTTGCGGTACTGTCAGTTCCCCGAAGCACTTGGAGGCGACGATTTCGTGGACCTCATGGAACGAACCTACAACTGGCGCATCGCAGACTGGGAAGCGTGGATCGACTCGCTGCCCGACGACTGGTTTGCGGTGAACACCAAGGCAGTTCGGGCCGCTCTCGATGAGTACGAGTACGGGGTTCTCGGAATCGACATTGTGATGGTCTGGGGCCGGGAAATTAAGCGCCGCCGCGGCAAGTAGCCCACCAGGCTAAAGCACCGGTAAAACAAGCGCCGGTAAAACACAGGGCGCGGCGCACCCGCAGCGTTGGATGCGCCGCCCCTCCACCCGCCGCCGTTCTGCCCGCCAAACTCGCCGCTGAGAGCGCGCTCGCCGGTGGGAGTACAGCCGCCTCATCGCGATTTATCGCGAAAAAAGCACCCCCACCCGCTTAGCCTGTCAGGGGAGTAGCGTACAGTAAAACACATCACACACCCACACAATCGAATCCGATAAACAACCACACCCCAAGGAGTGAACATGCCGAACAGCGCCGTATCACACATCCAACAGCAGTACGCCGTACGCCACCCGCAATGCAACACCTTCGCCCTGGACAAGCCCAAGAGCGCAGCCTACGGCTACACGGCCGCCTTCATCGCCTTCAACAACGCGGACGGCACGCCCACCAACGAAACGCTCACCCTCGACACCATCCACGCCGCCGCAGAAGCCTGCCAGGTCATCGACATGGGCTTCGACTACACGCCCTACTACGACGGCGAACCGGTCAACCCGCCCACCTGCCACCTCATCATGGGCACCAACTTCGGCGAATCGAACAAGAAGTATGCGCTTTCCTCGCTCTACGGCACGGCGCGGATCTACCTGATTACCGCCGACGCACCCACCGTCAAAGTCGACGGGTTCATGACGAAGCTGTCCATGTTCGTCAACAAGATGCGTAACAGCGAAACCTGGAACCGCGCCAAAGCATACATTCTGAGCACCTCACCGGCAGGGGAGGAGCTGCAGAGCCTCGCGTGCTCCTTCACCACCTTCGCCATGCCGCGCAAGTACATCGTGGACCACGAGAAGCCCTGGCGACCCGAGAAGGAAATCGTCGTCAACAACAGCCTGCAGATGGCATTCCGACCCGGCATTTTCTGGCCGAAGCAGTCCGCCGTGGACCCCTCGCGTCCGCTGACCGTGCGTGCCTCTGAAGGCCCCGCAACCTTCGACAGCCTCTCGGATCTTACCTGCGGCGGCGTCCCCGTTGAGAAGGCGGCGAAAGCCCTGGAAAAGCGGCAGAACATCAACACCTACATCTACCACTTCGCCTACCCGAAGAACCTGGGGGAGCAGCCGAACCTCGCCGTCATCAGCTACATGGTGGATGTGCTCGCCCTGCACCTGCGCGAACTGGACAAGCTGCAGCTGGCACCGAACGCACAGCCGCCGCTTGAGTGGACCATGGAGGACATGCTTTTCAGCTCGGCGTTCGTTGTTCAGGATCTTGCGGAGCAGAGTGGCGTTCCTGAGGGGTCGCACTTGCAGGTTCCTAGTGGCCAGCCGCGACAGCGTGTACAACAGGCCCGCCCGAAGCGCCCGGCTCCCGCTCAGCCCGCACCCGCGGCGGCACCCGCTTCTACCGCGAAACCCGCTCAGGAGGCGCGCCCGGCTCCCGCACAGCGTCAGGCACCTGCCCAGCCGCAGCAGCCGAACCCGCGCCCCGCGTACTCTAACCCGCCGCGCCCCGCAGCGAACCAGGCGACGGCAAATCAGGCAGAACCCGCGTATCAGCAGGCTCCTCAGCCGGCCCCTGAGTACCGCCCGAACCCGCAGGGATACCAGAACCAGGGCTACGCGGACGCCCCGTACCGCGCAGAATCCCCGTACCGACCCGATGCCCACTACCACCCGGGTGCTCAGCCTCAGGCAGGCGCGTACCAGGCGCAGGGCTACCAGCCGAACCCGCAGCACCCGCAGGCGAACTACCCGTACCAGCCGGCGCCTCCCCAGTACCAGCAGAACCCGGCGTATCAGCAGAACCCCGCGTATCAGCAGGAAGCGCCGAGCCAGCAGCGTCCGGTTTTCCAGCCGACCCCCACGGGCACCCGCAACACTGGAAACCAGAAGGGTTTCTGGGGTAAGGTCGCGTCATTCCTGAGGGGCGAGTAGGCCCGAATGTAGCGTGGTAATCCGCCGTTATTCGCCCAGAGGTAATCCGTCCAGAAGCCACATGTGTTTCGAAAAGCCACTTCTTTGGTGGCTTCTCGAAACACATGTGGCTTCTCGCCGTTAAGCGGGGAGGGTCGGGGACTCCTTCGATAGGTTAGTGTTTTCGCCGTGGGTCTTTAACCCGCAGTAAAGACAGCAACCTATCGAAACAGTCAGCTACCCGCCGTGTAATCTACCCCCTCTGCACAGCACCGATTTCCGGTCATGGGTCAGTGACTTTGGTGGGGGTTAAAACCCCAGCCCAGAGTCACTAACCCATGGTCGAAGTCCGTAACCCATGACCGAATTTCCCGCGCGGTGTGTGGGAGGCGGAGCAGCAACGCTCAGGAGGCAAGCCCGTCCGCGCCTAATCTTCCGCGCGGCGGGGGAGCGCGCCTCCAGAAAACCCCCTCGTCACGCAATATTTTTCTGCTTTTTCTCCGGCACGGGCGGTGCAGCCCCTTATCTTGTCAGGGGTGCTCCGTACCTTGGTGGTAGAGAACAACGACGCGTTCTCACCCACTCCGCCGAGCGACCAAAGGAGCCCCTCATGTACACGGTTGGTTACTACAATGACGAAGACTTCCGCGCCTTCTACTCCGGTCAGGACGCCGCCAACATTGACGACTTCTTCACTGACAACGGCGAATACCTCATGGTGTACCTGCCGGAGGTGACCGACCGCGAGTTCCTCGCCGGCCTCCGCTACGGTAACGGCTGCGACGCGCTCTGCCAGAGCGGATATGCCCTCGACGAGGCAGAAGAGGCCCTCCGCGACATGTATGCGCTCGCCGTGTAGCCCGCCCACCTGTCACAGATGGGGATCCGGTCATGAGTTGCGGATTTGTGCCATAGGTTAGCGTCTTTGGTCGTAGTTAAAAACCATGGTCGAAGACACTAAACCATGGCACAAATTCTGCAGGGGCAGAGCCTCCGTGAGTGTAGATTTATTTGATGCATAAAGCATTGATGTGTCCGAATAATGACGTTCAGATACTATTGCACTCAAAGCAACGCAAATATACACAAAGATGCGGTAGGGTGGTAACTGTAGTGTTCCATAACGCATTGATGCGTTTGTTGGGTGCGCTACGGGGCTGTTTCCCTTCCGGCAGTCAGCTTGACCTGCGAATAACGGCCCGACTAGTAACTAAACAACACACCATCACCGACGATAGGAGCGTATCTTCTATGGATTCGACCATCTTTAATCGCCGTACCCTGCTGGGTAGCGGCGCACTTGTGGGCCTGGGTGCCTTGCTCGCAGCCTGCGGTCAGCAGGCAAATAACGAGGCGGCAGCCTCGGCATCATCGACCGCCGTGCCGAGCGAGTCGGCTTCGGCTTCTGCGGCGGCATCTGAGTCGCCTTCGGCGAGTGCTACTCCGTCTACTGTCCGCGGTTATTCGGGTGGTTCGAAGGCGCCTGATGGTGAGTATCGCCCTGCTGATAAGTACGGTCCGGCGCAGAATGTGCCCAAGCCTGCTGAGCCTGAAGACGGGTACCGTGAGAAGTCTGTTGAAGGTATGCGTAAGACTTTGGACGCTTGGGTCAAATGGGGTAATTATGGCGTGCAGACTGGTGATTATTCGATGGCTCGTCAGTTTGTGTCGCCGACTTTTAAGAGCGAGTTGGAGGCTTATGAGGGTGTCGAGAGGCTTTACCAGCATGGTGGTTGGGTGATTGATGGTATTGAAAGCTTGACTGCTGATGGCGCGCCGTGGTCTGAGGACGGGGAGACTTATTTTTGGAAGGCTTACCATGTCTGGGAAAAGGAGATTTATGTCGCGGCTGATGGTAGTTGGCGCTCTTGGACCAATGAAGATAAAACTAACGACACTTATAAAATTGAGCTAAAGCACAACGGTCAAAAATGGGAGCTTATTGGGTATGTAAAGGTTGAAGATTAAAATGAAGCAGTGGCATAAAATTCTCTTCCTCCCTTTTGTAAGCATACAAATATTTCAACTTAGTATTCTCCCCTCATTTGCAGATGTAAAAACGAGTGAATGTTCATCAAATAATACTGCTAGCATATGCCAAGAGAAAATTCCTCCTAAAGAAATGGTTGGAAATGAAAATACGGAAAGAACAGGAAGCGCTTCAGATATTGATTCCGTTACAAACCAGCCAGTAACGCCTGCCCCCGAAACAGATACGACAAAACGGCGCGAGGGATTTTATGTTACATCTTATAAAGACAACCCCAACAATTTCTTCTGCACCACGCTAGACGGACGAGTAGGGCATGTTGGATATACAAACATGACCGTAGACGAAAACGGAATTCCTATCGACCGTGGTGGAAGCAGACATAGTCCTTCTTCTGCTAGCTGCATTCCCAACGATACCCGCACCCTGACCAGTGCCGACAGCCCGGGTCCCACCGGCCCGACCTACGAAGAAGTCATGGAGGAAATCCGCCACGCTGCAGAGTCGCTAGAGCCAGGCAAGCCGACCCTGCACCAGTCCTACAACAACCCCGCAGGAACCGGCCGAGCAGAAGGCGACCCCAACGTCTACAAGGGCGACCAGATCAACTTCTACGTCGACGACGGAGGCCCCTACCGCCTCGAAGCAGACATGCTCGCCGGACACGTCGAAATTGAGCTCATGCCCTCCTCCTATGTCATCGAGTACGGCAACGGCGATACTGCCACTAACTACACCGCTGGCAAACCGGTCACCACCTACCCCCGTGAGCGTCCGAGGCAGACGGATACCAGCTACGCCTACCAGCGTTCGGGTAACTTCCATGCGTATGCGACCGTGCATTACACGGCTCGTTTCCGTGTGGATGGTGGCCCGTGGCAGATGATGATGGTGACTCCGCAGGCGACCAGTGATCCTTTGCTGGTGCGTGTGTGGTGGGTTGATGTGGGCCGCGTGGCAGGTGACTGCAGCTACGACGACACTCGTTGGGGCTGCAAGAACGACCCCACGATGGGTAAGAAGGATAACCCGAACCCGCGCCTACGCAAGGCTGATATCCGTACCGGTCAGCGCTGGCACCTGAATGATAACGGTGACGGGGATACGGAGTATTCGTTGCACCGCGACTGGCCTGATATGTAAACCAGATCCAACCCAATATATAGATAACCACAGCAGGCGGCCTCGAATGTTTGAACGTTCAGGGCCGCCTGCTTTTTAGGCCGAGGTTTTCGATAGGTTAGTGTCTTTGGTCGTAGCTAAAAACCACGGCAGAAGACACTAAACCATGGCACAAATTCTGCGAAGGCGACACCTCAGCACCGGTGAAAATCCGGTCATGACCTAGCAATTTCAGTCATGACTTAGCGTCTTTGGTAATGGTTAAAACCCCAGCCTGAAGTCACTAATCCATTACCGAAAAAGCTAAACCATAACCGGCTCCCGCCCATCAACCTGGCGCATCCGGGGCCGCCTGCTTTTTAGACAGAGGTTTTCGATAGGTTAGTGTCTTCACCGTGGGTCTTTAACCCGCATTAAAGTCACTAACCTATCGAAAATCCATGAACCCGGTGCGCCCTCCATCTGCATCGGGTGGGGGGCGCGAATATAACCCCCGCAGACACGCAGAAGCCACATGTGTTTCGAGAAGCCACCAAAGAAGTGGCTTTTCGAAACACATGTGGCTTCTCGGCGTTAATTAGACCGTTATTTAGACTGTCGCTAGACCTTAGTTGCCGAAGCCCTGCAGGGTTGCTGCCCAGGCGCGGCGCGCCTCCAGAGCTTCCTTGGCCTTGGCGATCTTCTTGGAGTCGCCGCCCTTCTCAGCTGCTGCGAGTTCTGCTTCCAGCTCGGCGAGGGAGTCCTCGATCTGTGCGAGCAGGGAGTTCGCGCGTGCCGCCTTGGCGGGGTCGTTGCGCTTCCACTTTGCCTCTTCGGCGCCGTTGATTTCGTCCTGAATACGGCGCAGTTCGCCGTCGACGCGGCGCAGGTCGTTGCGGGGCACGCGGCCTGCCGCATCCCAGCGGTCCAGGATCTTCTCGAAGGCTGCCTTCGCACCCTCAATGTCTTCGACGGGCAGGAGTGCGCGTGCTTCTTCGAGAAGTGCTTCCTTGACCTTGAGGTTTTCGGCGTAGACTGCGTCCTGCGCTGCTTCGGCTTCGTTGCGGGCGTTGAAGAACACGTCCTG
Source organism: Rothia sp. HMSC071B01 (assembly GCF_001808945.1). NCBI lineage: Bacteria > Bacillati > Actinomycetota > Actinomycetes > Micrococcales > Micrococcaceae > Rothia > Rothia sp. HMSC071B01. The sequence goes on from NZ_KV795070.1 coordinate 320,842, forward strand.
TGCCGCGCGGAAGCGTGCCCACAGCTTGTCGTCTTCGCGACGGTGGCCGCGGGGTACCTGCTTCCAGGCGCGCATCAGGTCGCCGTATACGCGGGAAGTCTCAGACCAATCAGTCGAGGTGGACAGCTCTTCCGCACGTGCAATCAGCTCTTCCTTGGCGCGCTTGATGCGTGCGTTGCGGTCGTCCAGCTGAGAGAAGTGTGCGCGGCGGTTGCGGTCGAAGGTGGTGCGGGCTGCGCGGAAACGCTTCCACAGCTCGTCCTCTACGCTCTTTGCCAGGTGAATTTCGCGCTGTGCCTTCTTCCACGCTTCGAACAGTTCGTTCATGCGGGAGTGGGAGTTCTTCCAGTGGATCTGGTCGGGGTCCTGGCCGGCAATCTGCTCGGCTTCGGCAACGATTTCTTCACGGACGGCGAGGGCGCGTTCACGGTTTTCGATGCGTGCCTGCTGCTGCTTCTCGCCAAGTTCAGCGATCTGCTCTGCGAGGGAGATGAGGCGCTTCTGCAGGCCGGAGTAGTCACCGACCATGTTGCGCACACCAATCTGCGCACCGATGGAGGTGATGCCCTTCTGCAGGTCTGCGGCGGGGGCGTTGTTGGCGAGGCGGGATTCGAGCAGGGCAACCTGCGCCTCGACGTTTTCAAACTTGCGGGCGAAGTAGCTAAGCGCTTCTTCTTCGGAGGCGCCGGGCAGCTGGCCTACGGCGTATTCTTCGCCGTCGACAATGACGAAGACGTGGCCGTCCTCGGAGACGCGGCCGTACTGGCGTGCCTTTTCGAGGTTTACAGTGTCGTCGGGTTTGGTAGTCACCGCTATAACTCTTTCACTCGGGGGTGCTGGGGGTGGGGCGCCTTTGCGCTGTTCCCCGTGGTGGGCACCCGTTTGGGTGTGCGTGTGCACCTCCTAAGCATAGCCTCTGCGGGGTGTGTGTGAGTAGTGTCTGGTCGTGTTGTGTTGTGGGCGAACCTGCCGGCCGCGGGTTTGTGCGGGTTGTGCTGGGGGAGTGGGTGCTGTGCTGGGGTGGGTGTTGGTATGATGGGTAGATATGCCCGGAGGTGTTCCGGGGTTTTGTTGTCGAGTTCTTTGTCAAGGAGTATCGCGTATGGCTCGCAAGGCTTCGCTGTCTGGTTTTCCCGAGTATCTTCCGGCTGAGCGGTTGGTTGAGAATCATGTTCTGGACACTTTGCGTGAGACTTTTGAGTTGCACGGTTTCTCCCCGATTGAGACTCGTTCGGTAGAGACTATTGAGCAGCTGCTGCGCAAGGGTGAGATTGACAAGGAAGTTTACGCAATTTCTCGTCTGCAGGAGGACGAGGCTGCGAAGGCTAAGGAAAAGCTGGCTCTGCACTTTGACCTGACCGTGCCGTTTGCCCGTTACGTGGTGGAGAACGCCGGTTATCTGAATTTCCCGTTCTCGCGTTACCAGATTCAGAAGGTGTGGCGTGGTGAGCGTCCGCAGGAGGGTCGTGCCCGCGAGTTCACTCAGGCTGATATTGACGTGGTTGGCGACGGTGAGCTGCCGTTCCGTTACGACGTGACCTTGGCGCTGGTTGTTGTTGATGCGCTGTCGAAGCTGCCGATTCCTGAGTTCAAGCTGCGTGTGAATAACCGCAAGCTGGCTGAGGGTTTCTACCTGGGCTTGGGTTTGACTGATACTGCGGCTGTTCTGCGTTCTATCGACAAGCTGGAGAAGATTGGTGCTGAGCGTGTGGCTGAGGAGCTGCAGGCTGAGGCCGGTGCGAGCGCGGATGCTGCCGCTGCCGCCCTGGAGCTGGCGCAGATTCGCACTGAGGATGCTTCTTTCGTGGAGCAGGTGCGTGCGCTTGCCGCTAAGTATTCGGTGGAGCATGAGCTGCTGAATCAGGGTCTTGCTGAGCTGGCTGAAGTCATTGAGGAGGCATCCCGCCGTGCGCCGGGTAAGGTGCTGGCTGACCTGTCGATTGCTCGCGGTCTGGACTACTACACCGGCACCGTGTATGAGACTGTTCTGGTTGGTCACGAGTCGCTGGGTTCGATTTGCTCGGGTGGCCGCTATGAGTCGCTGGCGTCGAACGGTAAGAAGACGTACCCGGGTGTTGGCCTGTCTATTGGTGTGACTCGTGTGGTGGCTCGTATCCTGTCGCAGGGTTTTGCGCAGGCGAGCCGTAAGGTACCTTCGGCTGTGTTTGTTGCCCTGACCAATGATGAGGGCTGGTCCGCCGCGAATGATGTTGCGGATGCGCTGCGTGCCCGCGGTATTGCCTGTGAGGTGTCCGCGAATGCGGCGAAGTTCGGTAAGCAGATTAAGTACGCTGAGAAGCGCGGCATTCCGTTCGTGTGGTTTATTTCGTCGGATGAGTCGGGTGCCCCGGTTCACGAGGTGAAGGATATCCGTTCGGGTGAGCAGGTTGCTGCTGATCCGGCTTCGTGGATGCCGCCGGCTGAGGATCTGCACGTTCAGATTGTACGTGCTGAGGGCCTGTAAACATTAGGGGCCTGTAATGCCTGCGGTGTTTGGTTGCAGTATTATCTGGCTGCTGTAATAATTTGGTTGCTGTAGCCTGCATATGGATGTGTACCCGCCTGGTGGGGAGGATATTGACCTCCCTGCCGGGCGGGTCTTTTTGTCGCGCTTTCTGCCCTGTGAATTTGTGCCATGGTTTAGCGTCTTCTGTCGTAGTTAAAAACCATGGCA
>NZ_KV795070.1:323615-380163 GCF_001808945.1 Rothia sp. HMSC071B01
GTTAAAAACCATGGCAGAAGACGCTAACCTATGGCACAAAAATTCTGAGATACAACCTACACCTGTGGATAGTGGATATTTCCCTAAAAACAGCGAAGTTATCCACAGATTTCACGAACAGACCCCATAACTTCGCAGAGACTGCCAGGATAAAGCCTATGAACACCGCAAATATCCTGAACCCCCAAACCCAAACCGCACAAGCCCTAACCACATGCGCCGCCGAGCTGTATCCTCTCGTGCTCACCACGCGCATCCTCAACTCACGAGGTATTGGAACCCGGCATATCCGCGCGATGGTGGCGGCAGGAACCCTACAACGTATCCAGCGAGGAGCCTATATTTATTCCCGCGATGCCCAGTCGCTCACTCCGGATGAGCGGCTTGCGGTACGGTGCATTGCTGCTCACCTCATGGGTCTTCAGGGGGTCTTTTCACACTCATCAGCAGCTGCACTTTGGGGGCTAGATGTACTCAATGCGCCCTCAATCGTGCATGTGTACAGTACCGCGACTAGTCCATCCGATAGAGGGCGTATCTGCAGACATAGGCGAGGTTTTGACCCTAATGCGGTGACTGCAATACCCGGTACACCCATCATGACGACTACGGTGGCTCGCACTCTGCAGGATTGCGCTCGCAGCATGCCCTTTCGGGAGGCGGTGGTCCTCGCTGACTCCATCATGCGGCGTGGACTTATGGAGCTCCACGAGGTAACTGAGATTCTGCTGAATCTTACCGGCTACGGCGGTTCCTCCGGGCGTGCTCTGGCGCAGGCGGTGGATGCATCCAGCGAGTCGGCGGGTGAAAGCCTCACCCGGTGCCTACTCATGGAACACAGGCTACCCCTCCCCGTAACGCAGTATCAGATTTCATGCGAGGGTCGTAACTATCGGGTGGACTTCGCCTGGCCCGAGGCGCGTGTGATTCTTGAGTTCGACGGTGAACAGAAGTACCTGGACCACCCCGGCAGGGACCGCTACGAGGCAGCCCGTGACCGTGCCCTAGCCCGTGCCGGATGGACGGTCGTGCACCTCACGTGGGCTGATATTTTTCAGAAAGAGCGGGTAGCCATCACCCATCTTCGGGGGCTACTTTTGCGGTAAGGCCAAGGTTACAAATTTCGACCATAGGTTAGCGTCTTCTGCCATGGTTTTTAACTACGACAGAAGACGCTAACCTATGGCACAAATCTGTGCCCCACTGCCTTACCCCATTTTCTGGTGCCTGACTTGCCCCGACCCGCCATCGACCTGCCCGGAGGGGATACAATATATGAGGCGCACGCAGTGTGCGCATATCATCAACCGCGTGTACCCGGCTACTGTCTATAGTCGTGAGGTGCCCGCTATGAAAGGAATGTCTGTGCTTCGCACTCACACCAACGGCGAGCTGACCGCCGCAAATATTGGAGAGACTGTTACCCTGACCGGTTGGGTGGCTCGCCGCCGCGACCACGGTGGTGTCGCTTTCGTTGACCTGCGTGACCGTGAGGGTGTCACCCAGTGTGTTTTCCACAATGAGGCTGATTTTGAGCACCTGCGCAACGAGTATGTGCTGCGTGTGACCGGTCTGGTGACTAAGCGTCCGGAGGGTAACGAGAACCCGAACCTGGCCACCGGTGAGATTGAGGTTGAGGTGTCCACCGTTGAGGTGCTGAACACCGCGGCCCCGCTGCCTTTCCAGATTGACGAGCACGTTGAGGTGGGTGAGGAGGCGCGCCTGCGCTACCGCTACCTGGATCTTCGCCGCCCGGAGCCGGCTCGCATCATGCGCCTGCGTTCGGACGCGAACCGTGCGGCACGTAACCTGCTGGCTGAGGACGGCTACATTGAGGTTGAGACCCCGACCCTGACCCGTTCGACCCCTGAGGGTGCGCGTGACTTCCTGGTGCCGGCTCGTCTGGCTCCGGGTTCTTGGTATGCTCTGCCGCAGTCCCCGCAGCTGTTCAAGCAGCTGCTGCAGGTGGGCGGTATTGAGAAGTACTACCAGATTGCTCGCTGCTACCGTGACGAGGATTTCCGTGCGGACCGTCAGCCTGAGTTCACTCAGCTGGACATTGAGGCTTCGTTCGTTGATCAGGAAGACATCATTGAGCTGGGCGAGCGCATCGTTGAGGCTGTGTGGAACCTGATTGATGTGAAGGTTCCCCGCCCGATTCAGCGCATGACCTACAAGGATGCGATGGAGAAGTATGGTACGGACAAGCCTGACCTGCGTTTCGGCCTGGAGCTGACTGAGCTGACCGAGTACTTCAAGGACACCACTTTCCGCGTGTTCAAGGCTCCTTACGTGGGTGCTGTTGTGATGCCCGGTGGTGCTTCCCAGCCTCGCCGTACCCTGGACGCTTGGCAGGAGTGGGCTAAGCAGCGCGGCGCTAAGGGCCTGGCTTACGTTCTCATTCAGGAGGACGGTGAGCTGACCGGTCCGGTGGCTAAGAACATTACTGACGCTGAGCGTGCTGGCCTGGCTGAGGCTACCGGCGCGAAGCCCGGTGACTGCATCTTCTTCGCTGCTGGTGAGGCTAAGGCTTCCCGTGCGCTGCTGGGTGCTGCTCGTGTTGAGATTGGTCACCGTACCGGCCTGATTAAGGACGGCGAGTGGTCCTTCGTGTGGGTTGTTGACGCTCCCATGTTCGAGTCTTCTGCTGAGGCTACTGAGTCCGGTGACGTGGCTCTGGGTCACTCCGCGTGGACTGCTGTGCACCACGCGTTCACCTCCCCGAAGCCCGAGTTCATGGATACTTTCGATACTGACCCGGGTTCGGCTCTGGCGTACGCTTACGACATTGTCTGCAACGGTAACGAGATTGGTGGCGGTTCGATCCGTATTCACCGCCGTGACGTGCAGGAACGCGTGTTCGCTGTGATGGGCATTGGTGAGGAAGAGGCTCAGGAGAAGTTCGGCTTCCTGCTGGATGCGTTCAAGTACGGCGCACCGCCCATGGGTGGTATTGCGTTCGGTTGGGACCGTATTGTGTCTCTGCTGGCTGGCGTTGATTCGATCCGCGAGGTTATTGCGTTCCCGAAGACCGGTAACGGTTTCGACCCGCTGACTGCGGCTCCTGCACCGATTACTCCGGAGCAGCGTAAGGAAGCTGGCGTTGATTTCAAGCCGAAGAAGAAGGACGAGGAGTAATCTTCTCTAGTCTTTGGTCGTGCGCCCCGTAGGGGTGTGGGCCTGTGCGGCGTGAACCCGGCGGGCGTTGAGTTGTGCCGGGGTCGCCGTTGAGGGTGGGCTGTGTATTCTGCTGGTGCAGGGTCGCAGCCCACCTTTTGTATCAACTGGCGTGCGTGCCGATTTGTGTACTAACCAAAGGGGGAGGGGAGCATGCGTATTCTGATTGCCGGCCCGAGCGGTAGCGGTAAGACGACGTTCGCGGCGCGGTTGGGGCGCCTCCTGGACATTCCGCATACGGAGATGGACTCGTTGCATTGGGGTCCGAACTGGACTCCGCGCCCTAGTTTCGAGGCGGATGTTCAGACACTCATTGAGCGGCCTGCGTGGATTACGGAGTGGCAGTATCCGCAGGTGCGTGGCCGTCTGCTGGAGCGCGCGGATGTGGTGATTTACCTGCGCTATAGCCGCGCGGTGGTCATGTGGCGCGTGGTTCGCCGGACGGTGCGCCGCGCGGTGACGGGTCAGAAACTGTGGGCTGATAACGTGGAACCGCCGCTGTGGAATATTCTGCGCGACCCGGACAACATGATTCGGTACACGTGGAGGAGCTACCCGCACGTCGGGGAGTTGCTGGCGGAGGCTCGCGGGCAGCATCTGCAGAAGCGTTTTATTGAGTTTCGTACCCCGCGGGCGGCGAACCAGTTTTTGCGTGCCGTGCAGTTGCGCGGCGTGCTCTGAGGCTGTTGCTTCTAGAACTGCGGCTCCCCTAAACCAGCCGCTGAGAGTGGTGTCGAAAGAGATGTATGAGCCCGGCGAAGGCCGGTTCCATGATGAAAGGTGAACGATGCGAGTAGTTATTCAGCGCGTGACCCGCGCGGCGGTACGTGTGGCGGGTGAGACGGTCGGTGCGATTGAGCAGCCCGGCTACCTGGTTCTGGTCGGTATCACGCACGGTGACGGTGCGGCACAGATTGCGAAGCTTGCCGATAAGACCGCGAACCTGCGCCTGCTGGAGGGGGAGAAGTCCCTGCTCGATGAGGGCGCACCCGTACTGGCGGTCAGCCAGTTCACCCTGTACGGGGATGCGAAGAAGGGCCGCCGCCCCTCCTGGTCTGCTGCTGCGCCCGGTGCGGTGAGCGAGCCGCTGTTCAACGACTATGTTCAGGCGCTGCGTGAGCGTGGCCTGCACGTGGAGACCGGTGTGTTCGGTGCGGACATGCAGGTGGAGCTGGTCAATGACGGCCCGGTGACCATGATTCTCGATAGTGAGACCCTCTAGGGCGGCGCTTTCGATAGGTTAGTGGATTGCCCCGGGGTTTAAAACCCACGGCGAAGACACTAACCTATCGAAAACCCGTGTGGTGTCACGCCGCGAGCTAAATCCGCACCCCGCGCCCACCTCAAGCCTGTGAAACGATAGAGTAAGACTATGGCTGATTCCCTCTTTGATCTTGAGCTGCCCGATGACGGGGACCGCGTGAGCTTGATTGGCGCGCCCGCTGAGGAGCCCTCCTCGTATGCCTCTGCGTCGCGTGCGCATTCTGCCCGTTCGGCGTCTCGTGCGCCGTTGGCGGTGCGTATGCGTCCGCGCACGATTGATGAGGTTCTCGGCCAGGAGCATCTGCTGACTCCGGGTGCGCCTCTGCGCGTGTTGGCGGGGGAGAACGCCGGCCCGGCTGGCCCGTCCTCGGTGATTTTGTACGGCCCTCCGGGTACGGGTAAGACCACTTTGGCGCATGTGATTGCGCGCGCGCCGGGTCGTAAGTTCGTGGAGCTTTCGGCGATTACTGCGGGCGTGAAGGATGTGCGCGCGGTCATGGATCAGGCGCTACTCGACCGCGACATGTACGGCTCGACCACCGTGCTCTTCCTCGACGAGATTCACCGTTTTACGAAGGCTCAGCAGGATGCGCTCCTGCCCGGCGTGGAGAACCGCTGGGTGATTCTGGTGGCGGCTACGACGGAGAACCCGTCGTTCAGCATTATTTCGCCGCTACTCTCGCGCTCGCTGCTGTTGCGGGTTCATTCGCTGGAGCAGTCCGATATTGAGCAGCTGATTGACCGTGCGTTGGCTGATCCGCGCGGTTTTGATGGTGCGGCGGTCATTGATGAGGATGCGCGCGCTCACCTCGCGGCGGTTTCGGGAGGCGACGCTCGCCGCTCCCTGACCTCCCTGGAGGCGGCGGCTGCGATTGCCTTTAGCGAGGCTGAACAGGCTTCGGCAGAACCTGCCGCCTCCGCCGAAGATTCGGCAGACTCGGTAAATTCGGCAGACTCGGCAAATTCGGCAAATCAGGCGGGGGAAGCGGGGGAGAAGGCCCCGAAACCTGCCGCGCCCGTGCGCATCACCCTGGCACATGCTACGGAGGCGGTGGACCGCGCCGCGATCCGCTACGACCGTTCGGGCGATCAGCATTATGACGTGGTGAGTGCGTTCATTAAGTCCATGCGCGGCTCTGATGCGGACGCCGCGGTGCACTACTTGGCGCGCATGCTGGAGGGCGGCGAGGATCCGCGTTTCGTGGCGCGTCGCATCATGATTTTGGCGAGTGAGGATATTGGTTTGGCTGATCCGCAGGCGTTGCAGGTGGCGACGGCTGCGGCGCAGTCGGTGGCGCTGGTGGGCATGCCGGAGGCGCGCATTATCCTCTCGCAGGCGGTGATATATTGTGCGCTCGCGCCGAAGTCGAATGCGGCGTATAACGCGATTAACCGCGCGATTGCGGATGTGCGTGCGGGTGCCGCCGGTCAGGTTCCGGTGCATTTGCGTGATGGTCATTATGCGGGGGCTAAGCAGTTTGGTCACGGCGTGGGGTATGTGTATGCGCATGATGAGCCGGGGCATGTGGCGGCGCAGCAGTACCTGCCGGATACTCTGCGCGGTACGGTCTACTACGAGCCGACTCAGCATGGTTTTGAGCGTACGTTGACGGAGCGTCGTGAGCGTATCCGCCGTATTTTGGATGCCGCGCCGGTGCAGGATACGACCCGTTAGCTTACGTGGCTCCCATCGAGCCGTCTACTACTTTGACTGCTGACCGCCGGGGAGTAGCGCGCCTCGGCAGGAAAGCAACCGTATAGAGCAAGCAGCCGTATAGGGCTGAGTGCAAGCTGAGTGCAAACAGAAAGCGGTGCGTAGTACCTCGGTAGTACTGCGCACCGCGTCAGAGTTTTGAGTTGTGATAGACGTCTTGACTATCGGCCTTCCCGGAAGGGCGGACGCCAAGCTTGTTATGGTTTCTAGTCTATGCGATATGGGGGGCCGTTTCAAGCTATTCCCATAGATTCACAGGTTAAAAATAACGAAATGATTACAATCCAACATCTTAGCGCCGCGATTTTTCGGGGAAGTCCCACCTAAATAGCTCTGACGGGCATAAATAATTCCTGTGGGGTCGTGTGGGTAAGTATCAAAAACCCACACGCACAGTGATTTGAACCAAAGATTTCCCAAAAGGCTGGTAAAGCCCGGGTACATCCGGTAAGCTTGACGGGTCTGGCAATTACTATGCCCGCATTCGTGCGAGCGTCAGTAATGTAGCTGCGGGGTACTCTGCCCCGAGCTCTCCGCCCCACCGCCGTACAGCAACGACCGAATCGGTCGCGTACGGATCTCGGCGGGGTCAACCGAGGAGGCCAGTATTCAACAGACCGAGGCCCCATCCGTGAGGGTGCAGGAGCCTCACATAGAAAGGTAGATTGTGGCTAAGCACAACCGCACCCGCCGTACCGTGCGTCAGTCCCGTGCCCTGGGCATTGCACTGACCCCGAAGGCAGAAAAGTACCTCGAGCGTCGTCCTTACGGCCCCGGCCAGCACGGCCGTGCCCGCAAGAAGGCTGACTCCAACTACGCTACCCAGCTGAAGGAAAAGCAGCGTCTGCGCGCTCAGTACAACATCCGCGAGGCACAGATGCGCCGCGCATACCTCGAGGCAAAGCGTACCGAGGGCCAGACCGGTAAGAACATGGTCGAGCTGCTCGAGACCCGCCTCGACGCTCTGGTTCTGCGTGCAGGCTTCGCCCGCACCATTGCACAGGCACGTCAGATGGTTGTTCACCGTCACATCATGGTTGACGGCGTTCGCGTGGACCGCCCCTCGTTCCACGTCAAGCCCGGCCAGCTGATCCACGTTCACCCCAAGGCTGAGAAGACCACCCCCTTCCAGGCTGCGGCTGCAGGCGAGCACCAGGCAGTTCTGCCCGAGGTTCCCGCATACCTGAACGTTGAGATCGAGAAGCTGCACGCAAAGCTTGAGCGCAAGCCCAAGCGCGAAGAGATCCCCGTGATCTGCGACGAGCAGCTGGTCGTTGAGTACTACTCGCGTCTGGCATAATCTCGATTTTTCGAGAAGCAACCCGTCCTGCACCGTTCGGTGGGGGCGGGTTGTTCCCGTTTAACGCGCGGGTTTTTTGGGGTATATACACTACAGGGCAGTGGTGCCGCTGAACCTGTGAATCTTCCGTCGCTGGGAGTTTCATGAGAGTTTAGGGGGCGCTTGAAGGATTTTTCGACTAAAATAGGGGATTGAGCTGTGTATACAGTCCTGAACTGTATGCACGATCCGGCTGTACGCCACGGTGGCGTCCAGCCTTGTACGACTATTGATAAGCATCATGCATTGAGCGGAATGGGGTTATAGATGACCGGCGGAGATATTGCGGGCCTGATTGCAGCAGGAGTTTTTGCGATTCTGGTGGCTCTTCTTGCGTTACCCATTATTCGCCTGACTAAGGTGTTTGATGAGCTTATCGTGACGATTCGTTCGCTGAACCAGAGCACCGGCCCTCTCATTGAAGAGGTGACCCGTACTGTGGTGACCACCAATGAGCAGCTGGAGAAGGTTGACGACATCACCTCGAACGTTTCGGATGCGTCCGCGAACGTTTCTGCGCTGTCCTCGCTGGTGACCTCGACTGTGGGTCAGCCGCTGATTAAGGTTGCGTCCTTCTCGTACGGTGTGCGTCAGGCGTTCCGCGGCGGCAAGACCGGCGATGCACACGGCACCGCTGGCAACACCGGCAACACCCACACTGGCGGCCAGTACGGTTCGGCTCAGTCCTCTTACTCTGCAGGCGGTGAGAACTAATGGGTCTGCTTCGTTCAGCTCTTCTGCTCGGCGCCGGCGCGGCGGTTGGTTACTTCGCTTCCAGGCGTGCCACCTCCGAACCTGCTCAGCGTACCCCCGGCAGCGCCCTGCTCATGCGTGAGCACGGTGAGCTTGCCCTCAACCCGGAGTCTCATATGGGAAAGTTCTTCGATTCGCCGATTGGCAAGCCCCTGCAGCCGTATGCGTTGCGTGCTGTTGAGTTCGCCGCCCGCGTGCGTGAGGGCATGCAGGAGAAGGAGATGGAGCTCAACGCTAAGGTGGAGCGCCAGAAGCAGGATCTGCGTCCTGGCTCCCTGGATACATGGGACCGCCAGATGAGCTCGGCTGAGATTGAATCCACGAACCGCCGCCTGGCTGAGCGTGAACTCATTGAGGTGGAGGCTGAGATTGCCTCCTTGGAAGAGGCTCAGAAGCGAGCGCGTGAGCAGCGTATTGCGCGTGACCGTCAGCTCGGCGACGGCTTCTTCAACTAGGTTTTTAAAGGTGGTGTTTTTGTCCGTTAACCACGGTACGAGGGTGGCTCGATTAGCCATTTTGCTCTCGGACAGGCACCATAGGTCAGTAGACTAATTTAGAATTTCGCACAGATTACTCTAAGGAACGAGATGCTCTCACAGGAGATTTCTAAGCGTTGGATCGATTTCTTCGCTTCCCGCGGCCATACTGTGGTGCCTTCGGCATCGCTGATTTCGAACGAGCCCGGCGCTATGTTCACCATCGCCGGTATGGTGCCGTTCATTCCCTACTTCCTGGGCCGTGAGACCCCTCCGTTCTCCCGCGCGACCAGCGTGCAGAAGTGCATCCGCACCCTGGATATTGAAGAGGTCGGTAAGACTGCGCGTCACGGTACCTTCTTCCAGATGGCTGGTAACTTCTCCTTTGGTGATTACTTCAAGGAGAAGGCGATTCCTTTCGCTTACGAGCTGCTGACCACCCCTCAGGATAAGGGCGGTTTCGGTCTGGATCCGGAGCGCCTGTGGGTCACCATTTATGAGGGTGACGATGAGGCCTTCGACATTTGGCACAACAAGGTGGGCTTCCCGGCTGAGCGTATTCAGCGTATGGGCATGAAGGAAAACTACTGGTCCACCGGTCAGCCCGGCCCCGCAGGTCCCGACTCGGAGATCTTCTACGACCGTGGCCCCGCGTACGGTAAGGAAGGCGGCCCGGCGGCTGACGATGACCGTTACATTGAGATTTGGAACCTCGTGTTCATGCAGTACCAGCGTGGCGAGGGCATCGGCAAGGATGACTTCGAGATTCTGGGTGATCTGCCGAAGAAGAACATCGATACCGGTCTGGGCGTTGAGCGTCTTGCCATGTTGCTGCAGGGTGTTGAGAACTTCTACGAGACCGACCAGGTTCGCCCCGTTCTGGACGCTGCTTCTAAGCTGTCCGGTAAGAAGTACCACGGCTCTGAGTCCGCTGAGGACGAGGGCTACGAGGACGACGTGCGTATGCGCGTGGTGGCTGACCACATCCGTTCCTCGCTGATGCTGATTGCTGACGGCGTGACCCCCTCCAACGAGGGTCGCGGCTACATTCTGCGCCGTCTGATGCGCCGTGCGATTCGCGCGATGCGTCTGCTGGGTGTGACTGAGCCCTGCCTGCCCGTACTGTTCCCGGCTTCGCGTGATGCGATGAAGGGTGCTTTCCCGTACGTTGCTGACGACTTCGAGCGTATTTCCCGTATTGCGTACGCTGAGGAGAAGGCGTTCCTGCACACCATTGAGACCGGTACTGAGCGTCTGGAAGAGGCTGTTGCTGCGGCTAAGAAGGACGGCTCCAACGCTGTTTCTGGTGCTGAGGCGTTTGCTCTGCACGACACCTACGGCTTCCCGATTGACCTGACCCTGGAGATGGCTGCTGAGGCTGGCGTGAAGGTTGACGAGAAGGCTTTCCGTGAGCTGATGGCTGAGCAGCGTCACCGTGCGCAGGCTGACGCTAAGGCGAAGAAGGGTGCGTTCGCTGACCTGTCCGAGCTGCGTAAGCTCGTGGACGAGCGTGGCTCCATCTTCACCGGTTACACCGAGCTGCGTACTGAGACTAAGCTGCGCGCAATCCTGGTGGATGGCGTTTCCGTGCCCGCTGCTAAGGCTGGCGACAAGATTGAGGTTGTCCTGGATGAGACTCCGTTCTACGCGGAGGCTGGTGGCCAGGCAGCTGATACCGGTGTCATTACCGGTAACGGCTTCGTCATTGACGTTCAGGACGTTCAGCAGCCCGTGAAGGGTCTGAGCGTTCACCGCGCCGTTGTGCGTGAGGGTGAGGTTCACACCGGTGCCGATGTTGTGGCACAGGTTGATGTTCAGCGCCGCCGCGACGGTGAGAAGGCACACTCCGGTACCCACATCATTCACGCTGCCCTGCACCAGGTGCTCGGCAACGAGGCTACTCAGCGTGGCTCTTTCAACAAGGAAGGCTACCTGCGTTTCGACTTCGCGTGGGGCGAGGGTCTGTCCGAGTCCGCTAAGCGTGAGGTTGAAGAGGTTGCTAACCTCGCGATCCGCGATAACCACGAGGTGATTACTCGTGAGATGCCGATTGCTGAGGCTAAGGCTCTGGGCGCTATGAGCCTCTTCGGTGAGAAGTACGGCGATGTGGTGCGTGTTGTTGAAATCGGCGGCGAGTTCTCCCGCGAGCTGTGCGGTGGTACCCACGTTGGTTCGTCCGCTGAGATTGGTTCGCTGACCCTGCTGACCGAGGGTTCTGTTGGCTCCGGTAACCGCCGTGTTGAGGCGCTGGTGGGTCTGGATTCCTTCAACCACCTGGCTGCTGAGCGTACCCTGGTGAACCAGCTGACCGGCCTGATGAAGGTTCAGTCTTCCGCTGATCTGCCGGAGAAGATTAACCAGACTCTGGCTAAGCTGAAGGCTGCTGAGAAGGAACTGGCTCAGTTGCGCCGCGAGAAGCTGCAGGCTGAGGCTGGCAAGCTGCTGGAGAACGCACAGACCATCGGTTCTGTTCGCGTTCTGGCGCATGACGCTGGCGAACTGGACGCTAACGGCGTTCGTGAGCTGGCTCTGGATCTGCGTTCGCGCTTCGGCTCCGAGGCCGCTGTTGTCGCCGTGGTGGGTGTGGCTAATGGCCGCCCCGTCGTCCTGGTGGCAACCAACGAGGGCGCTCGTGAGGCTGGCGTGAAGGCTGGCGCTCTGGTCCGCGTCGCTGCCGGTGTTCTCGGCGGCGGTGGCGGCGGTAAGGACGACGTCGCTCAGGGTGGTGGCCAGGACGCATCCAAGATTGGTGCTGCACTGGACGCTGTCCGCGACGCTATCGCACAGGCTCAGGCCTAAACATGGCAGAATTCCAGCGCGGAGTGCGGATGGGTGTCGATGTGGGTAATGCCCGCGTCGGCACCGCCCTCAGCGACCCCGACGGTATTCTCGCCACCCCGCTCAAGACGTTGCGCCGCGACGAGAAGAAGAACTCTGACCGCCGTGTTTTGCGCAAGCTGATTGAGGTGAACGAGGTGGTGGAGGTTTTCGTCGGGCTTCCGAAGACCATGCGTGGTGGGGATTCTCCCTCCACGGAAATGGCTCGGGAGTACGCTCAGGCTCTGCGCTCCGAGCTGGATGCCGAAGAGAAGACACACATTAACATTTGGCTGGTGGATGAGCGACTCACCACCGTGAGCGCTCACCGTGCACTGCACGAGGCTGGGGTTTCCAGCCGAGATTTCAAGACTATGGTTGACCAGGTGGCGGCTGTGAACATTTTGCAGTACAGCCTGGATGCCCTCAAGGCGGGGCAGTCCGTAGCCGGGTACAAGGTGAGCGATCCGGCCCACGAAGAAAACCGACCGTCTGAGTCAGAAGGGACCGCGGTTGGTGCCGTCAACGAAACGGAGAACCTTCAGTGACCGAACAGAATAAACATCCCGAAGAGAGCGGGCTCGACCTCTTTAGGCCTACGGCCGAGGACGAACGTAAGGGTATTACCGGCATCACGATGGAACAGGAAATCGTGTCGGTGGCTACGTTGCGTGCGCGTAAGCGCCGCCGCCACGCCGTTTTGCTGAGCGCAATTTCCCTGTTTGTCGTGGCTCTGGTCATCATTTCTGGTGCCCTGATTACTCGCTACGACCCGTTCAAGACTCGTGACTACTCGGGTGGCGGTAACGGCACGACCGTGACGTTCACGATTCGTTCTGGCCAGTCCACCGCGCAGGTGGCGCAGGAGCTTGAGGCGGCGGGCGTCATTGCTGATGCTGATAAGTTCCTTGAGGTGTACACCAAGGAGAGCAAGGGTAAGTACCTGCAGCCTGGCACCTATGAACTGCAGCAGCACATGAGCAGCTCGAGCGCGATTACGACCATTATTGATGCGAACAGCAACGTCCTGTACCTGGCGATTCCGCAGGGTAAGCGCGTGAGCGAGACCATCGATCTGATTGTTTCTGGCTCCGATGGCGCGTTCACCCGCAAGCAGGTTGAGGACGCGGTCAGCAACTACACCCAGTACGGTGTGCCGAGCAACTTCCCCTCGATTGAGGGTTGGTTGCACCCGGGTGAGTACCGCTTCCCGAAGGGCACCGACATCAAGAAGGTCATTCAGACCATGGTTGATAAGACCAAGGCTGACCTGAAGGAAGCCGGCGTGAGCGGCGACCAGAAGATCTTTGAGGTTCTGACCATCGCCTCCATCGTGGAGCTTGAGGCTCAGCCGAAGGACTACGTGGCGGTTGCAGGCATCATTGAGAACCGCCTGAACAACCCCGATGGTGAGACCTCGGGTCTGATTCAGTCGGATGCGACCGTGACTTACGGTCTGGGTGTCCGTTCGTACCACCTGACTGAAGAGCAGAAGGCCGATAAGAGCAATAAGTACAACACTTATGCGAATAAGGGTCTTCCGAAGGGTCCGATTGGTTCCCCGCAGCTGGCTTCGATTAAGGCTGCTGCGGCTCCTGAGAAGAACCCGTACTACTACTGGGTGACTGTGGACCTGGATTCCGGTGAGACTAAGTACTCCCGCACTTACGCTGAGCACCAGCGTTATGTTGAAGAGTACAACCAGTGGTGTTCTAAGCACCCGAACCGTTGTAGCTAATCGGTTTAGCCGGTAGCTACGAGCCGGTAGCTTTGGGCTGAAGGTTCCTTGCTGAGGCGGGTACCGCCTCCACGAGAGTGGGGGAGGTGCCCGCCTTTGCTGTACCCGAATGCTGGGTGCTCGGTTGTTGGGCTATACCCGAATATTGGTTTGTCCCTTAAAATGGGTAGAGTGCGCCTATGAACTTGGGTTCGTGGTGTGCATGTCCGCAAGCCCCGAGCGTTGAGTGTTGAGAGCGTTCCCCAGCGTTGAGAGCGAGAGAGTATCTATCGATGAAGACTGAACCGTACCGCGAAGCCCCGTATCTTCGCCGCGCCTACGTGCTGGGGCACCCTATTGCGCATTCGCTGTCGCCTGCGCTGCATCGTGCCGCGTATGACTTTTTGGGTGAGCAGAATTTGGGTTATGATCGCCGCGATACTCTGCCCGATGATTTGCCGGAGATTATGCACGGGGTGCGCCACCCGAAGGGTACGGAGGACGCCCCGTATATTGCGGGTCTGTCGGTGACGATGCCGTTGAAGACCGCGGTCATTCAGTATTGCGATGAGCTGAGTGAGACTGCCCGAGTGACCGGTGCGGTGAACACGGTGTATCCGCGCGGTGAGAAGGTGCTGGGCGATAACACGGATGTGATTGGCATTGTGAACGCGCTGCGCCACGCCGGTTTGGAGCCGCAGCCGCTCAAGGATTCTGCCGCGATTGTGGGCGGGGGAGCGACCGCTATTTCCGCCCTGACCGCACTGCATCAGCTGGGGTATTCCCGTGTGAGCGTGTACGCCCGTTCGTTGCATAAGCTCGGTAGCGTGCAGAAGGCGGCGGACCGCCTGGGCGTTCAGCTGGAGCAGGTTTCTCTGGCTGATTTGCCGCAGAACCTTGCGGAGCGCGGTCATCACCCGGTGGTGTCTACTCTTCCTGCCCATGCGGCGGATGAGTGGGCGAGCCAGCTGAGCGGGCTGAAGGGCGCCTCCGCAACGCACCGGCCGGTACTGCTCGATGTTGCGTATAACCCGTGGCCTTCGGTGCTGGCGAGCGCTTGGGAGGCTAACGGCGGCACGGTGGTTTCTGGCCTGGAGATGCTGCTGTATCAGGCGGTGGAGCAGGTGCTGCTGTTCACCGATCGCACCCTGTCTGAGGGCGAGCTACTGGGCTTGGTGAATGCGATGTGCGCGGCGGTTGATCTTGCGCCTCGTGCTTCCGTTTCGTGAAAAAAGCGTGCTTTCACTCGCTCAGTAAACAGGCATTTTATACACTATTTATACACGTGAAGAATTATTATTCCTTCCTCCTGCGCTGCGGTGCGGGTGCGATGAAAAGAGGTTAACCTATGGCTCTGCGTTGGCTCACTGCCGGAGAATCCCACGGCGAGGCGCTCGTCGGCATTATTGAGGGCGTACCCGCCGGTGTGGAACTCACCAGCGACATGGTGCGTGACGCCCTGGCTCGTCGCCGCCTTGGCTACGGCCGCGGTGCCCGCATGAAGTTCGAGGAGGACCGCGTGCGCATCCTGGGCGGTGTGCGTCACGGCCTGACTCAGGGCGGCCCGGTCGCGATTGAGATTGCGAACACCGAGTGGCCCAAGTGGACTGACGTGATGAGCTCCGACCCGGTGGATCCGAAGCTGATTGAGGGTCGTGCGCGTAATGCTGCGCTGACCCGTCCGCGCCCCGGTCACGCCGATTTTGCGGGTATGCAGAAGTACAACTTCTCGGAGGCTCGCCCGGTGCTGGAGCGCGCCTCCGCGCGTGAGACTGCGACCCGCGTGGCTCTTGGCGTGGTTGCCGCCCAGATTTTGAAGGCTCTGGGTGTTGAGCTGGTTTCTCACACCGTTGCTGTGGGTGGCGTGCACGCTCCCGAGGGCGCCCCGGTGCCTTCGCCCCGCAACGTTGACCAGCTGGACGCTGACCCGCTGCGCTGCTTCGACAAGGCGACCTCCGACGCGATGGTTCAGCGCGTGGACGAGGCGCACAAGGACGGCGAGACTCTCGGCGGCGTGGTTGAGGTGCTCGCGTACGGTATGCCTCCCGGACTGGGTTCGTACGTGCACTGGGACCGCCGCCTGGACGCGCGCCTTGCCGCAGCGCTGATGGGTATTCAGGCAATTAAGGGCGTTGAGGTTGGCGATGGTTTCGCGACCGCTGACCGCCCGGGCACTGCCGCTCACGACGAGATTTCCATCGGTGAGCACGGCGTTACCCGCGATACCAACCGTGCCGGTGGTATTGAGGGCGGCATGAGCATTGGCGACCTGCTGCGTGTGCGCGCTGCAATGAAGCCCATTGCGACCGTGCCGAAGGCTCTGAAGACCATTGACACTTCCACCGGTGAAGAGGCTCGCGCCCACCACCAGCGTTCGGACGTGTGTGCTGTTCCCGCCGCCGGCGTGGTGGCGGAGGCTATGGTCGCCCTGGTGCTCGCTGAGGCTGCACTGGAGAAGTTTGGTGGCGACTCGATTGGTGAGACTCGCCGCAACATGGATTCCTACCTGGACGCCATTCCGGCGTCTCTGGCGTGGGAGTCTAACGTGGCTGGTTGGGACGCGTAGTGCCCCTTCCGGCGGAGTCTGAGGGCCGCGGCGCGAAGGGTCGCGGTTCCGGGGAGGTTTCTGTGGAGCAGGGTGTTCGCCCGGTCGCTTCGAGCCCCCTTGCGCGTATTGCTGCGGCAACGCAGCGTGCGCGAGGGGGCGCTTCGCCGCGCCCGGAATCCGGCACAGAATCCGGTGCGGAATCTGGTGTATCTGCTGCGGCTGAGCAGGCTGTTGAGGTTGCGGGTGCTGAGGTTCGTGAGACTGTTGCGCGTGAGGATTCTTCCCGCCCGGCTTCTCGCGTGCCCACCCCCGCTGACCTGATGCGTTCTGGCGCCCGCCCCCTGCCCGCCGCCGCTACGGCGAGCACGCAGGGTGTGCGCCTGTACGCCTCCTCGGTATCTGAGGACGCCGACCCGGCGCTCGGCCTGGACGAGGACCTGCGCCTGAAGCTGCTCAGCGCCCTGCAGGGCATGGGCACCGCTGAAGAGGAGCCCCGCAAGGAACCCGCGAAGGCGGAAGCACCCAAGCCGACTGCGCCTAAGCCGGCACCTCCGAAGCAGGCTCAGCCTGCAGAGGCGGCGGGGGAGAGTGCTTCTGCTCCCGTGCAGAAGGCTGAACCCCAGTCTGCGCCGGCTGCGCCCGCAGCCCCCGTAGCTGTGCCCGCGGCTGAACCCCCCAAGCCGGTCCGTCCGACCCCGGCGCTGTTCGGCAAGGTCCAGGTTGCTGCGCCCGCATCACCCACCGCGCCCGCAGTACCCCCCGCGGAAGAAGAGAACCAGGCGGGGGAGAATCCCCTCGACGCTTCCGAACTGTCCGCAACCCCGGCTGGATCTGTGGCACCCGCAGAGCTCACCGTCCCTACAGAGCTCGCCATTCCTGCAGAGGTTCCCGCAGAGGCGCTCGCAGAAGACGAGTCCGCCGGCGCTCGCATCCACCCGCAGCAGGTGCGTGAAATGCACGAGAACTTCGCGGAACGCTCCCGCCCGATCGTGCTCATCGGCCCCATGGCGGCAGGTAAAACCTACATTGGTACGCACCTTGCGCGTTTCTACGGCTACGAGTTCCTCGACGCCGACCAGCTCATCGTGGAACGCTACGGCGAAGTCTCCGAAATCTTCGAGATTTTTGGTGAGGCGTACTTCCGCGAGCTCGAACGCAAAACCATCGAAGAGGTCCTCACCTCGCCCGTGTACCGCAACACGGTGTTCTCCCTGGGCGGTGGCGCACCCATGACCGACTCGGTCGCGGAGCTGCTCAAGGACGAATGCGTGGTGTACATCCTCGTTGATGCTGACACCGTCACCCCGCGCATTACCGGCAATAAGACCCGCCCGCTGCTGCAGCCGAACCCGGTCGAGCGGTGGACCGAAATTTTTGAGCGCCGCCGCAGCCGATACGAAGAGCTGGCGCACTTCACTCTGGACGCACGAGGCGGCCGCCCCATCACCGAGATGACCGCCGAAATCCAGGCGTACGTGACCGCAACCCGCGCCTCCCGCGCGCAGCGCCCCCAAGCATAACCCCTCACCTGTGAAAGGACACACGATGAGCACTCAGCCCACCCCCACTTTCGGTGCCTCCGGCGCGGAAGATATCACCCGCATCCCGGTGACCGGCAGCTCCCCGCGTGAGAACTATGAGGTTCTTATCGGCCACAACCTGCTCGGTAAAATCCCCGAAATTCTGGGCAACCGCGCCAAGAAGGTGCTCGTGATTCACCCGCGTGCCCTGCGTTCCACCGGTGAGCTGGTCATGGAAGACCTGCGCGCCATGGGCTACGAATCGTTCAGCGCCGAAATTCCGGACGCTGAAGAGGCAAAGCACTACCAGGTGGCGGCGTTCTGCTGGCAGGTGCTCGGTCAGAACGACTTCACCCGCACCGACGCGATCATCTCCGTGGGCGGCGGCGCCATTACCGACGTTGCCGGCTTCGTCGCGGCAACCTGGCTGCGCGGCGTGCGCGTCATTCACATTCCGACCACCCTGCTCGGCATGGTGGACGCCGCCGTGGGCGGTAAGACCGGCATCAACACCGCCGAGGGTAAAAACCTGGTCGGCGCGTTCTGGCCGCCCGCCGCGGTGCTCTGCGAGATTGGCACCCTGCGCACTCTGCCCGAGCATGAGCTGCTGACCGGCATGGGTGAGGTCGTCAAGTGCGGCTTCATCGCAGACCCCGAAATTCTCGACCTGATCGAGGCGAACCCGAACGCCGTACGCGACTCGCAGTCCGCCGTGATGCGTGAACTCATTGAACGTAGCGTGCGCGTGAAGGCTGAGGTCGTCTCCGAGGATCTGCGCGAATCCGGCCGCCGCGAAATCCTGAACTACGGCCACACCCTCGCCCACGCCATCGAGCGCAACGAACGCTACCAGTGGCGTCACGGCGCGGCAGTGTCCGTCGGCATGGTCTACGCCGCCGAACTGGCGCTGGCAACCGGCCACGCCGACGAAGAACTCGTGGCACGCACCCGCCGCATCCTTGAATCCCTGGGCCTGCCCACCTCCTACAAGGCAGACGCATGGCCCCAGCTGCTCGAAGCGATGCGCCGCGACAAGAAGGCACGCGGCAACCTGCTGCGCTTCATCATTCTTGACGGTCTGGCTCGCCCGCGCGTCTACGAGGTGCCGGACGACTCGATCCTGTACATGACCTACCAGGAGATTATCTCCGAGTAGGCACAAGTCCCGTACAATCACCGGATGCACCCGGCGCGTGTTTGCTAATACGCGCCAGCCGGGTGGGGTGCCACAGAAAAACTGTGGCGCCCCTGCTAGGCAAACTCGTGCGCATCCTGTAGAATGTACGGGACATATTTTTGCTCATTGAAAACTTAGCGCCTCGCCGGGTACCACTACGGCGTGAGCGTCGATGACACGAAGGAGAGCCCCATGGCATCCACTACCGATATTAAGAACGGCGCCGTCCTGAAGATTGACGGCAACCTCTGGTCCGTCGTTGAGTTCCAGCACGTTAAGCCCGGTAAGGGTGGCGCATTCGTCCGCACCAAGCTGCGCAACGTTACCTCCGGCAAGGTCGTCGACCGTACCTTCAACGCTGGCGCTAAGATCGAAACCGCAACCGTTGACCGCTCCGACTACCAGTACCTGTACCAGGACGGCGACGACTACGTCTTCATGGACATGAAGACCTACGACCAGATCAACGTTCCCGCAACCGTTGTCGGCGACGCAGCAAACTACATGCTCGAGTCCCAGACCGCAACCATCGCAATGCACGAGGGTAGCCCCCTGTACATCGAGCTGCCCGCATCCGTGGTCCTCGAAATCACCTACACCGAGCCCGGCCTGCAGGGTGACCGCTCCACCGGCGGCACCAAGCCCGCAACCGTTGAGACCGGCTACGAGATCCAGGTTCCCCTGTTCCTGGAGACCGGCACCAAGGTCAAGGTTGACACCCGCACCGGTGAGTACCTCGGTCGCGTGAACGACTAATGAATTCGCGTACGAAAGCCCGATTGCGCGCCCTCGAAGTGCTCTTCGAGGCGGATCAGCGCAACGAAGATTATATTGAGGTACTCCGCCGCCGCCGACTGTACACGGTAGCGCAGATCTCTGCTTACTCTGAGGAAATCATTCGTGGCGTCCGTGACCACGACGAAGAGATCCGCGAGTTTGTGGAGACTTACGCCCGTGACTGGTCCTTCGAGCGTATGCCCGCCGTGGACCGTGCCGTGCTGCGTATTGGCACTTGGGAGCTTCTGTACAATGACGAAGTTCCGGATGCTGTCGCAATTTCTGAGGCTGTCGGTCTGGCGCGTGTGCTGTCCACGAATGAATCTCCGAAGTTCGTGAACGGTCTGCTGGATAAGCTCCGTCAGGTGAAGCCGACCCTGCTCGCGTAAGACGTCCCGCCGCGGCCTGCCCGCCAGCCCGTAGCTGGTTGGTTTGCTGTTTGAGGATGTGCCCGCAGGGGAGCGTACGTGAAACCCCCCGCCGTACTGTAGTTCGCTACAGAACGGCGGGGGTTTTCTGTGTCTACGTTTGTGTTTAGGAAGAATGACCGGTTCGTTCGCTAATGAGCCGTAAACTCGGTAGAGTGCTATATGGATGATGATTTAACGGGCCTGACGGGTATTGTTAGCCGAATGGCACAAACGCTCTGACGGAGAACTACAAGGAAGGTAGTATGCCGGAACTGACTTGGATTGGTAAGAACAAAGTTGTTACCCACCATCTTGATGTGCCGTATCGTGTTCTCGAAAACCAGTACACCTACGGCAAGAATGCAGATGGTACCGATGTTTCTTCTTCCGAGAATATGGTTATTCACGGAGATAACTTGGAGGCTCTTAAATCCTTGCTTCCCATGTATGAGGGGCGTGTTGATTGCATTTATATCGATCCTCCCTACAACACGGGTAATGAAAGCTGGGTCTATAACGATAATGTGAAGGACCCCCAAATTCTGAAGTGGTTGGGCGAGGTTGTTGGCAAGGAGGGCGAGGACCTATCCCGTCATGACAAGTGGCTGTGCATGATGTACCCTCGCCTGCGTTTGCTCCAGCGCTTGCTTGCACCGACCGGCGCTATTTTTATTTCGATTGATGACAACGAAGCAGCTCATCTACGCCTAATCTGCAACGAGATTTTTGGCGCCCGTTGCTTCGTTGCGGATATTTCCTGGCAGCGTACATACTCTCCCCGTAACGATTCCAAGGGTATTCCCGCAGAAGTAGAGCACCTTCTGGTGTTCTCTAAGGAACCTGGATGGCAGCCTCGCAAGTTGGAGCGTACTGCCGAAACAGATACGAACTACAAGAACCCAGACAATGATTATTGTCCCTGGACGAGTAGTGACGCTTTTGCCCCCGGAGCTGCTACCCACCAAGGGATGGTGTACGCGGTCCAGCATCCGTTTACCGGTGAGCTAATCTATCCGACGGCTGGTAGGTGCTGGTCGTTAGGCCAAGAGGACATTCTGAGTTCTTTTTCTGGGTGGACTGAATATGAGCTTCGAGATATTGACGATGCTGAGAAGCGAGCTGAGCTTTGTGGTATTCCTGCGGATGAAGTGCGTGCAGGGGTTCGGGCATTGATGCTGGTTAAGCCTCTTGAGGAGGCGCAGGCAGATGCCCAGGCTGTGTATGAGCGTGGCCCCTGGCCCCGCTTCTACATCACGAGCGGAGGTAAGGGCGGTGTACGTCGTAAGACCTACCTGGATAGCGTCGGGGGTATCCTGCCATCTAACTTCTGGGACCACCAGGCAGCCGGACACACCGATGCCGCAAAGAAAGAAATCCGTGCAATCTTCGATGGACGTGTAGCTTTTGATACTCCCAAGCCTGTGCGTCTGGTTGAACGCGTTCTGGCTATTGCCACCGATAGTGACTCCATCGTTCTTGACTCCTTTGCAGGATCCGGTACGACCGCTCATGCAGTACTGAACGCCAACGCTAAGGACCGTGGTAACCGCAAATTTATCCTTGTTGAACTGGGCGATTACGCGGAGACCGTGACGGCGGAACGTGTACGTCGCGTGATTGACGGGTACATCAAGACTACTGCGGAGGAATCAGTCCTATTTGACCGGAAGATTAACCTTACCTCTCTGAAGAAGGGCAGTCAGGTCTTTGAAGAAGCAAACGCCGTAGCTGCGGAGGCTACACAGAGCGGTGCCTACACGAAGGTCTCAAAGCCTAAGCTTTATACCGAAGTGACGGGTAAGAATAACGCCAGCGTGTCTCTGCGTGTGACTGCTACCGTGGAACATGAAGAGAAAGCAGTCGGTGTCCCTGGTTCCTTTGCATATTATGAGCTAGGCGCTCCGCTCTTTGTACAGGATGGACTGAACTCCGAAGTGCCATACGAGAAGATGTCGGAGTACATCTGGTATTCAGAAACTTCGACCCCGTTGGACCCGCGAGGGTACAACGAAGCCCATAAGTTACACCCGCACTACCTTGGTAAGTACGACGACACGAGCTACTTCTTCGCATACGACCCTGAATCGGCAACCAGCCTGGACAGGAAGTACCTCGGCACTATTCCTACGGAATGTGCTGCCGAATCCTACGTTATCTATGCCGAGACATGTTTGTTGGATGAGAAGGACCTTCTCTCTCATAACATTACTTTCAAAAAGATTGCTCGCGATATCTCGCGTGTCTAGAGCCTAACGACTACTCATTTTACGATTGGAGGACGACAGCACGATGGAACTCAAAAAGTACCAGAAGCGGGTCATTGATGACCTCAACGACTATCTTGAGATTCTTACGAGCACGCAGTCTCTCTCACGAGCCTACTCTGAATACTGGGAGGCTCGGCACATCACCGTGGGGTCTAAAACCTCGCATGTGCAGGAATACCAGAACATCATCACGGATGTTCCAAACATCTGCTACAAGGTCCCGACAGGTGGTGGCAAGACATTTCTGGCCACTGCATCGGTCAAACCGATTTTCGATTACCTGCCGAGCACTGCCCCACATGTGCTCGTATGGCTCGTGCCGTCTGAGGCAATCCTGACTCAGACTCTGCGCGCCCTTAAAGACCCATACCATCCCTACCGGCGCCGACTCAACACAGATTTCGGAGGCAGGGTAGAGGTGTACTCTAAGGACGAGCTCCTGGCGGGCCAGTCCTTTAGCCCCACCATTATTGCCGACCAGCTCTCAGTGATGGTGCTTTCTTACGACTCTTTGCGTTCTACGAATAAAGACGACCGTAAGGTCTATCAGGAGAACGGTAACCTTACGAGTTTCTCCACCTTCCTGGGAAGCCCTGAACGCCCCATTGAGAATGCGGCTGAAGGCTCTCTTGCGCAGTACATTAACCAGCTCAACCCCGTAGTAATCGTCGATGAATCTCACCACGCTACGAGCTCGTTGAGCAGGGAGATGCTGACCATCCTCAACCCTTCCTTTATTCTCGACTTGACTGCTACCCCGCAGGAGGAAGCCAACGTTATTTCCTACGTCAGTGCTTCGGAGCTCAAGCTTGAGAACATGGTTAAATTGCCGGTTGTGGCTTATAACCGAACTTCTAAAGAGGAAGTGATTACGGACGCTATCGACCTGCGTTGCTCTCTGGAAAAAATTGCGAAAGAAGCACAGAAACAGGGCGGCCGGTATATTCGTCCTATCGTCCTCTTTCAAGCGGAACCCCGCCATAAGGAAGACGTCACTTCGTTCAAAAAGCTACGCGAAAAGCTAATCGCAGCTGGCATTCCGCAGGAAGAGATTGCCATTAAAACCGCGCAGGAGGATGAGCTGAAGAGCGTTAACCTGCTGAGTGAAGAATGCCCGATTCGCTACATCATCACGGTGAATGCGTTGAAGGAAGGTTGGGACTGTTCCTTTGCATACATCCTTGCTTCGGTAGCTAACAGGACGAGCCGCGTAGACGTGGAACAGATTCTAGGCCGAGTCTTGCGTCAGCCTTACGCCAAGATCCAGAGCAAGAGCGTGCTCAATATGAGTTATGTGCTCACCTCTTCCAATAATTTCTCGGAAACTATCCGTCAGATTATTGCAGGTCTTAACTCAGCCGGATTTTCGAAGCGTGATTACCGCCTTGCTGATGACGAAGGACAGCTCGACCTGGAGAACAGCACCGATAAGATGTCTGCTGAAGAATCAGGAATGCCCGAACAACCCTCCCTCCTGCCCGTCTCCGATTCCGGGGAAGAGCCTACAACGGAGGAATTTCTGGACTTTGACGAGTCTCTGGTCTCTGCTGCCGTAGAAGTAAGGGATATCGATACCTCGTCGAGTAATATCGATACGCACAATGTCGAGGAAGACTCGTATTCTCTATCCTCAAAGAATGTACTAGAGATGCTGAATCAGGCCGAGGAACAGGAATCTTCGTACCAGCAAGATATCCAAAAGATTGCTAACAACGTGGAGGTTTCTTTTATGGAGTACTCCGGAGAAGACTCTGTAAAATCCTACCCTGTAATTGAGGAATTTAGGGATGACATTTCGTCGCTGAGGATTCCGCAGTTCTTTATCAAGTCAGAGGAATCAGACCTGTTTAATTTCGGTAACAGTGACTACGACTTGTTGCAGAAGGAATCTCTCAATGCGGGATTTAATCTTCTAACGAAGGATACGAGTATTAACCTCGGCGCTGTTGATGAAGAAATGTATCTGATTGACGTCAAAGATCAGGCTGACGCTCCTGTGACTTCTCGTCTTAGCAGAGAAGCCCAGCAGAAGATGCGTGAACATTTCATGAATATGAGCGATGAAGGTAAACGCTACGAAGCTATCGAGCAGATTTATCAGAGAGTCATTAAACGCATTAACGAAATCCCTGACAGGCAGCTCAAAAAATATATTGAACGGATTGTAGAGGGGTTCAGCGCAGAAGATATGCTCTTCTACCATGAGAACTCTCATAAAGTTGCAGAGCAGGTTCACACAAAGATTAAGCATCTTCTGGAAGAACACCGAATCGAAAAATTCAATACGGATCTCGAAACCGAATCTATTTCGGTTAGGGAGTCGTATGCCTTGCCTGACCTCATCTTCCCGAAGGAAACTGTCACGTACAGCATCTCTAAATCTCTGTATGAGGAAGAAGGAAAGATGAACAGCCTGGAGACGAGGTGCGCAGAGCGCTTCTCCGGTCTGGATAGCGTTAAATGGTGGCACCGAAATATCGAGCGTAAGGGGTTCTGCATTAACGGGCCTATTGGCAACCATTACCCTGACTTTATCGTTGAGACGAATAACGGTCACATCGTTATGGTTGAAACAAAGGGCACCCACTTGAAGAACGAAGAATCTGCTCAGAAGCTCAAGTTGGGAAAGCGGTGGGCAGATAAAGCAGGCGATAAGTACCGCTACTACATGGTGTTTGATGAAGGAGATGTTCCATTGGAAGGAGCTTATGAAATGAGCAAGTTCCTGGAGATTCTTCAGCGCTTGTAAAGCAGAGTAGGTAGCGGCTGGGAGCTCCATAGGGATTTCCCAAGTTCCCGGAACAAATGCTGCTGTTGAGGATGCGCCCGCAGGGGAGCGTACGTGAAACCCCCGCCGTACTGTAGTTCGCTACAGGACGGCGGGGGTTTTCTGTGTCTAGGTTGCGCTTGGTTGGTGCAGTTCTGCGTGGGGTTCCGTATTGGGCGCGGATGCGCTCGCAGGGGATAGGAGAGGCGCCGGTTAAGGTGCATCGGTGGAGGCTTCACCAGACAACGCAGGCGGGGGAGTGCCCCCCTTTTCGGCACCCTAGCTATAAACAACATAGGCGCCTCGAAGACGGAGCCCCCGCCCCGCTCCATACCAGCTCCGTCCCCGCCGTGAGCGGTCTCTCGCCGAACCTGAACGTAGCCTGTGAACTGTGGTACCCTACTAGAAGCACAAAACCTTTAAATCCGTCCCGTGAGGCGGGGAAGGAGACGGCTATGCCTGGGTCAACTGTACCCACATCCGGCGCGAATCAGGGGCGAAATCTAACCGCAGCCCCCCATTCGGCAACCCCTCAAAGCACCTTGGAGGACGCGACCACCGTCGGCCGCACCATCCTCAGCGAGGACGAAATCCGCCGCGCCCTCACCCGCATCGCCTACGAAATTATTGAAACCAATAAAGGCGTAGAAAACCTCGTACTCATCGGCATCCGCTCCCGCGGCGTGCCCCTCGCCGTACGACTCGCAGCCCGCATCCAAGCCATCGAGCCGAACTTCAACGCAGAAACACGAATCGGCGCCCTGGACATCACCGCCTACCGCGACGACCAGCGAACCGGCGGCACCACCTCCCCAGACACCGCAGGGGAAAGCATCATGCCCACCATCGGCATTGAAGGCAAAACCGTAGTCCTCGTTGACGACGTCCTCTACTCCGGCCGCACCGTACGTGCCGCCCTCGACGCACTCAACGCCCACGGACGACCCGCCCTCGTACGCCTGGCAGTCCTCGTAGACCGCGGACACCGGCAACTACCCATCCGCGCCGACCACGTGGGCAAAAACCTGCCCACCAGCGCCAGCGAAACCGTGCGCGTCGTACTGACTGAAACCGACAACGCAACAGACCGAGTTGACATTATCCAGCTGGGAGGGCTCTCATGAAGCATCTGCTCGACACCCGCGAACTAACCCGCGAAGAAGCTATCGAAATCCTTGACGTCGCCGACTACATGGCGCAGGTCAAAGCCGAAAACCGCACCCTCAACGTGCTCAACGGCAAGACCGTCGTCAACCTCTTCTTCGAGGACTCCACCCGAACCCGCCTCTCCTTCGAAGCCGCAGAGAAGCGCCTGGGTGCAGCCGTCACCAACTTCTCCGCTTCTGGCTCCTCCGTGTCTAAGGGTGAGTCGCTCAAGGACACCGCGCAGACTCTCAAGGCGATTGCCGCGGATGCGTTCGTGATCCGCCACTCGGCATCCGGCGCGCCGCAGCGCCTCGCCGAGGCAGGCTGGACCGACATCCCCGTACTCAACGCGGGCGACGGCACCCACGCGCACCCCACCCAGGCACTGCTCGACGCCGTATCCCTGCGCCAGTACAAGGCAGAACGCGACGGCCTCGACAGCCCCCGCGGCACCGACCTGTCCGGCATGCGTGTGCTCATCGTCGGCGACATCCTGCACTCGCGTGTGGCACGCTCCAACCTCTGGCTGCTGCACACCCTCGGCGCGCAGGTCGTCTTCGTCGCACCGCCGACCCTGCTACCGCTGAACACCGCCTCCTGGGTTGAAGAAGCCGGCCTGGAAATCTTCCACGACTTCGACGAAGCAATCGCCACCAACCCCGACGCCGTCATGCTACTGCGCATCCAGAAGGAACGCATGAACGCCGCGTACTTCCCCTCCGCAGAGGAATACACCGAGCTGTGGGGTCTGACCGCCGAACGCTTCGCAACCCTGCAGGCACAGCCGCAGCCGGTCGCAATCCTGCACCCGGGCCCCATGAACCGCGGCCTGGAAATCTGCACCGAAGCCGCCGACGCCACCAACTCCTGGGTCCTGCGCCAGGTCAGCAACGGCGTGGCGCTGCGCATGGCGGTGCTCTACCTGCTTCTGACCGACGGCTCCAGCGCCAAGCTCTACGCCGGCGACGAATCCTAAACGACCTTCCTAACGAGAGGAACCAACACCATGAGCAAGTACCTGATCAAGGGCGCAAGCCTCTACGGCGAAAAGGTCGCCGATATCCTCATCGAGGACGGCGTGATTAGCCGCATCGCAGAGAACATTGACGCCGCAGACGCACAGGTCGTCGAGGCGGCAGGCCAGGTGGCGCTGCCCGGCCTGGTCGACATCCACACCCACCTGCGTCAGCCCGGCTACGAGGCATCCGAAACCGTCGAGACCGGCACCCGCGCAGCAGCCCTGGGCGGCTACACCGCAGTGTTCGCCATGGCAAACTCCATGCCCGTGGCAGACACCGCCGCAGTCGTTGAGCAGGTTGACCGCCTCGGCAAGGAATCCGCATGGTGCCGCGTGCAGCCCATCGGCGCAGTGACCGTGGGCCTGAAGGGCGAGCGCCTCTCCGACATCGGCGGCATGGCGAACTCCACCGCGAATGTGCGCGTGTTCTCTGACGACGGCATGTGCGTGTACGACCCCGCAGTGATGCGCCGCGCCCTCGAATACGTCAAGACCTTCGACGGCGTTATTGCGCAGCACGCGCAGGAGCCGCGCCTGACCGAAGGCGCCCAGATGAACGAAGGTAAGGTGTCCGCTGACCTGGGTCTGACCGGTTGGCCCGCCGTCGCCGAAGAGGCAATCATTGCCCGCGACGTGCTGCTGGCTGAGCACCTGGACTCTAAGCTGCACATCTGCCACCTGTCCACCAAGGGCTCCATTGAGGTTGTGCGCTGGGCTAAGTCCCGCGGCGTGAAGGTGACCGCGGAGGCAACCCCGCACCACCTGCTGCTCACCGACGAGACTGCACGCACCTACGACCCGATTTTCAAGGTGAACCCGCCGCTGCGCACCGAAGAGGACGTCATGGCGCTGCGTCAGGCTGTTGCTGACGGCATCATCGACGTGATCGGTACCGACCACGCACCGCACCCGGCAGAGACCAAGGAATGCGAGTGGGCGTGCGCCGCGAACGGTATGACCGGTCTGGAGCAGGCACTGTCCATCATCCAGATGACCCTGGTTGACACCGGCATGATTACCTGGCGCGATGTGGCACGCATCCTCTCCGAGGAGCCCGCGAAGATTGGTCGCCTGGACCACGAGCAGGGCCGCCCGCTTGCCGAAGGTGAACCGGCAAACATTGTGCTGGTCGACCCGAAGGCAACCCGCGTGATTAAGCCGGAGGAGCAGGCTACCAAGGGTAAGAACAACCCCTACCGCGACATGGAGGTGCCCGGCTCGATCCGTGCAACCTTCTACGCTGGCCACCCGACCGTGCTGAACGGCGAGCTGGCAACCCCGCGCCGCTAAACCCGCGAGGCGAACGTACGTGGTGACCGTGTCTGGCGGTGGTAGGTTCACGCCTGCCACCGCCTCGCCGGGAGCACCGCCCCCAACCTCACCAACCCAGGCCGAGATAATCGGCCGAGACCCCAACCGAAAGAGAGAACCTTCGTGGGAAAGTTCCTGACCGCCGTCATCTGCATCGCCCTGGTCGCCCTGTGCATCTACGGCATGTGGCACGGATGGCGCTCGCGCCTGGCACGCCAGGCGAACATGTTCGGCTCCCTCAAGGAAGTTCCCGAACGCTACGAGGGCATGACCGCTGACGCCGCTTTCGAGGGCGAGTACGTCAGCACCACGATCTTCGGTAACTGGCTGGACCGCGTGGGTTTCGATTCGCTCGGCTTCAAGAGCAAGTCCACCCTGCTGATTTACCCGGACAGCATCATCTTCACCCGTAACGGCGCGAAGGACCTGTGGATTCCGGCGAAGAAGCTCGCAGTCATCACCACCGACCGCGGTATGGCGGGCAAGGTTGTGGAGAAGAACGGCTTGGTCGTGATTGGTTGGACCCTGGACGGTCACCGCGTGCAGACCGGCTTCCGCACCCGCTACGCCGAGGATAAGCAGGCGGTACTGCGGGAGCTGCGCCGCATCGCTCCGAACGCGGTGGATGCGCCCGAGAAGTGGGCGGCAGAACCGGAAGCCTAAATCCCGGTGTAATATCCCGGCGCAATATCGCGGTGTAATATCCCTGCGCACCCACACCCATAGATTTTGCCTGAGGTCAGGCGAACACCCACCGAAGGCACCATAGACTACCCCGGAACCTGCACGGTAGAGGCCGTACAGGAAGCGGGGGAGAACACCAGAGAAAAGGAAGAAGAGCATGACTGACATGACACGATCCGGCGCCCTGCGTACGGACCGCGCGCTGCTCGTCCTGGAGGACGGCACCGTCTACCGTGGCTACGGCTACGGCGCAACCGGCGCGTCCCTGGGCGAGGCGGTTTTCTCGACCGGTATGACCGGCTACCAGGAAACCCTGACCGACCCCTCCTACGCGGGTCAGATTGTGGTTCAGACCGCTCCCCATATCGGCAACACCGGTGTGAACACCACTGATGCTGAGTCCCGCAAGATTTGGGTTGCCGGCTACGTGGTTCGCGACGCAGCACGCGTGGCATCCAACTGGCGTTCTGAGCGCACCCTCGACGAAGAGCTCATCGAGCAGGGCATCGTCGGTATTCAGGGCATTGACACTCGCGCCCTGACCCGCCGCCTGCGTTCGAGCGGTTCGATGCGTGCGGGCGTGTTCTCCGGTGAGCACGCAGAACGCCCCGAAGCTGAACTGCTGGAGGAGGTGCGCGCCTCCGAGCCGATGGCCGGCCGTAAGCTCGCTGACTCCGTTTCGGTTGATACCGCCTACACCGTTGAGCCGCACCAGTTCAACTGGTTCGCACCCCCGGTCGCAACTATCGTCGCCCTGGACCTGGGCATCAAGGCGATGACCCCGCAGCGTTTCGCTGAGCGTGGCGTGCGCGTGCACGTGCTGCCCGCAAGCGCAACCCTCGAGGACATCTACTCCCATAACCCCGACGGCGTGTTCTTCTCCAACGGCCCCGGTGACCCGGCAACCGCTGACGAGCAGGTTGAGCTGCTGCAGGGCGTGCTGCGTAAGGGCACCCCGTTCTTCGGCATCTGCTTCGGTAACCAGCTGCTCGGCCGCGCCCTGGGCTTCGGCACCTACAAGCTGCCCTTCGGCCACCGCGGCATCAACCAGCCGGTCATGGACAAGACCACCGGCAAGGTTGAAATCACCGCACAGAACCACGGCTTCGCTGTGGACGCGCCGATTGGCGACTACGTGACTGCACCGAACGCCGAGTTCGGTCAGGTCATGGTCTCCCACGTGGGTCTGAACGACAACGTGGTTGAGGGCCTGACCTGTAAGGACATCCCCGCGTTCTCCGTGCAGTACCACCCCGAGGCTGCTGCGGGCCCGCACGATTCCGCCTACCTCTTTGACCGTTTCATCGACCTGATGGTCGCAACCAAGACTGCAAAGGAAGCATAAATGCCTCGTCGTACTGACCTTAATAGCGTCCTCGTCATCGGTTCCGGCCCCATCGTCATCGGTCAGGCAGCGGAATTCGACTACTCCGGCACTCAGGCGCTGCGCGTGCTGAAGGAGGAGGGCGTGCGCGTCATCCTCGTGAACTCGAACCCGGCAACCATCATGACCGACCCCGAGTTCGCGGACGCCACCTACATTGAACCCATCACCCCCGAGGTGATTGAGAAGATCATCGAGAAGGAAAAGCCGGACGCAATCCTGCCGACCCTGGGTGGTCAGACCGCACTGAACGCGGCAATCTCCCTGGATGAGCGCGGCGTGCTCTCCAAGTACAATGTTGAGCTGATCGGCGCGAACATTGAGGCGATTAACCTTGGTGAGGACCGTGAGGCATTCAAGGGCGTGGTGGAGCGCGCCGGCGGCGAGTCTGCACGCTCGGTGATTGTTCACTCCATGCCGGAGGCGCTGGAAGCCGCTAAGGAGCTGGGCTACCCGATGGTGGTCCGCCCCTCCTTCACCATGGGCGGTCTCGGCTCGGGTATGGCGTACAACGAGGAAGACCTCTACCGTATTGCCGGCGCCGGTATTCAGTACTCGCCGACCAGCGAGGTCCTGCTGGAGGAGTCCATCCTCGGCTGGAAGGAATACGAGCTGGAGATGATGCGTGACACCAACGACAACGTCGTGGTCGTCTGCTCCATCGAAAACTTCGACCCCGTGGGCGTGCACACCGGTGACTCCATCACCGTGGCACCCGCACTGACCCTGACCGACCGTGAGTTCCAGAAGCTGCGCGACATCGCGATCAACGTGATTCGTGAGGTTGGCGTGGACACCGGTGGTTGTAACATCCAGTTCGCGATTGACCCGAAGACCGGCCGCATCATCGTCATTGAGATGAACCCGCGCGTGTCTCGTTCTTCGGCGCTCGCGTCGAAGGCTACCGGCTTCCCGATTGCGAAGATTGCGACCAAGCTGTCCCTGGGTTACACCCTGGATGAGATCCCGAACGATATCACCCAGAAGACCCCGGCATCCTTCGAGCCGACCCTCGACTACGTGGTCGTGAAGGTTCCGCGCTTCGCGTTTGAGAAGTTCCCGGCTGCTGACCCGACCCTGACCACCACCATGAAGAGTGTTGGCGAGGCTATGGCTCTGGGCCGTAACTTCACTGAGGCTCTGCAGAAGGCGATGCGTTCGCTGGAGCAGAAGGGCGCGTCCTTCTCGTTCAAGCCGCTGTCTCTGTCTGAGGCTGAGCTGGCTGAGCTGATTGAGAAGACTAAGGTTGCGACCACTCAGCGTATTTACCAGGTTCAGCAGGCTCTGCTGGCTGGCGCTACCGTGGAGCAGCTGCACGAGGCTACCAAGATTGACCCGTGGTTCCTGGATCAGCTGGTGCTGCTGAATGAGGTTGCCGGCGTGGTTCACGCTAAGCGTGACAACCTTGACCCGGAGACCCTGAAGCTGGCTAAGCGTCACGGTTTCTCGGACGCTCAGATTGCTGAGATTATCGGCTCTTCTGAGGATGTCGTGCGCGGTGTTCGCCACGCTCTGGGTATCCGCCCGGTCTTCAAGACTGTTGACACCTGTGCAGCCGAGTTTGAGGCGTTCACTCCGTACCACTACTCCTCCTACGACCTGGAGGATGAGGTTGCTCACCACGAGAAGCCCTCGATTATGATTCTGGGTTCGGGCCCGAACCGCATCGGTCAGGGTATCGAGTTCGACTACTCGTGCGTGCACGCTTCGCTGGTGCTGCGTTCGCTGGGTTACGAGACCGTCATGGTCAACTGCAACCCCGAGACCGTTTCGACTGACTACGATATTTCGACTCGCCTGTACTTTGAGCCGCTCACCCTTGAGGATGTGCTTGAGATTGTTGAGTCGGAGCGTCGTACCGGCGGCCTGATGGGCGTGTTCGTTCAGCTGGGCGGTCAGACCCCGCTGAAGCTGGCTCGTGCCCTGAAGGATGCGGGCGTGCCGATTCTGGGCACCACCCCCGAGGCTATTGACCTGGCTGAGGACCGCGGCGAGTTCTCCCGCGTGCTGGAGGAGGGCGGCCTGATTTCGCCCAAGAACGGCACCGCGTTCACCTTCGAGGGCGCTAAGCGCATCGCCGACGAGATTGGTTACCCGGTTCTGGTTCGCCCCTCGTACGTGCTGGGCGGCCGTGGCATGGA
Organism: Rothia sp. HMSC071B01; assembly: GCF_001808945.1. Classification (NCBI taxonomy): domain Bacteria; kingdom Bacillati; phylum Actinomycetota; class Actinomycetes; order Micrococcales; family Micrococcaceae; genus Rothia; species Rothia sp. HMSC071B01. The sequence continues at coordinate 356,022 of NZ_KV795070.1, forward strand.
AATCGTCTACGATGAGGCTAACCTGGCTCGCTACCTGGAGAACGCTACCGAGGTTTCGCCTTCGCAGCCTGCTCTGATTGATAAGTTCCTTGAGGACGCTATCGAGATCGACGTTGACGCCCTGTTCGACGGCGAGGAGCTGTACTTGGGCGGCGTCATGGAGCACATTGAGGAAGCCGGTATTCACTCGGGTGACTCTTCTTGTACTCTGCCTCCGATTACTCTCGGCCCGGACATCATCGCGAAGGTGAAGGACGCTACCGAGAAGATTGCTCGCGGCACCGGTGTGCGCGGCCTGATTAACATTCAGTTCGCGTACGTGTCTGAGAACCTGTACGTGATTGAGGCGAACCCGCGTGCGTCTCGTACTGTTCCGTTCGTGTCGAAGGCTACCGGCGTGCAGATGGCTAAGGCTGCTGTGCTGATTGGTCTGGGTAAGAGCATTGCGGAGCTGAAGGCTGAGGGCTACCTGCCGTCGAACATGGATGGCGCATCCCTGCCTGAGGAGACTGCGATTGCTGTGAAGGCTGCGGTTCTGCCGTTCGCTCGTTTCCGCACCCCGGAGGGTGTTGTGGTGGATTCGCTGCTGAGCCCGGAGATGCGTTCGACCGGTGAGGTCATGGGTCTGGATAAGCACTATGACACCGCGTTCGCGAAGGCTCAGGCTGGTGCTGGTTCGCCGCTGCCGACCTCCGGTAAGGTGTTCATTTCGGTGGCTAACCACGATAAGCGTAACGTCATTATTTACGCGAAGATGCTGGAGTCGCTGGGCTTTGAGATCGTTTCGACCGGTGGTACCGCTGAGATTCTGCGCCGTAACGGCCTGAACTCGGTGATTGTGGCTTCGAAGTTCGCTGAGGCGAATGGCGACCACTCGATTGTGGACATGGTCCGCAACGGTGACATTGACCTGATTCTGAACACCCCTGCCGGTGGTGCTGCTCGTAGCGATGGTTACGAGATTCGTGCCGCTGCGGTTTCGGTGGGCTGCCCGGTCATGACTACCATTTCTGAGTTCGCTGCGGCTGTTCAGGCGATTAATGCTCTGCGTGAGCACAGCTGGGACATCATGAGCCTGCAGGAGCACGGCGTTCAGCTGGCTGCCGCTGTGGATGCTCGTTCCGAGGGTGGCGAGGCGTAATGTCCGCTGCTTTTGGTGATCGTCTGGCGAAGGCGATGGCGGAGCGCGGCCCGCTGTGTGTGGGTATTGACCCGCATCCGAACCTGCTGGAGCAGTGGGGTCTTGAGGATTCCGCTGCCGGCCTGGCTGCTTTTACTGAGGCGGTCTATGAGGGTTGCGCCCCGTTTGCGGCGGCGTTGAAACCTCAGGTGGCGCTGTTTGAGCGTCACGGTTCGGCTGGTCTTGCTGTGCTGGAGGCGCTGTTTGCCCGCGCTGCCGCTGATGGTGTGCTGATTGTTGCTGACGCTAAGCGCGGCGATATTGGTTCGACCATGAAGGCGTACGCGGATGCGTGGCTCGGCTCGTCTTCGCCGCTGGGTACCGATTCGGTGACTTTGAGCCCGTATCTGGGTTTTGAGTCGCTGCGTCCGGCGCTGGATTTGGCGGATGAGAATGACCGCGGCACGTTCGTGTTGGCGTTAACCTCGAACCCTGAGGGTAAGAGCGTTCAGCACGTGGGCGCGTCGGAGTCTGGTCATTCCGGTGAGTCTGAGGGCGCTGTGGCTAAGCGTATTATCGCTGCGGCTACCGCTGAGAATGCTTCCCGCCAGTGGGAGCAGATGGGCCCGTGCGGCCTGGTGGTTGGCGCGACTGTTGGTCAGGCGCTGGTTGATTTGGGTATTGACCTGAGCGTGTTCAACGGCCCGATTCTGTCGCCGGGTTATGGTGCGCAGGGCGCTTCGGCGGCTGATTTGTACCGCGTGTTCGCGGGTGTGGAGTCGCAGGTGCTGGTGAATTCCAGCCGTGGCGTGCTCGCTGCAGGCCCGTCGGTTGAGGGTTTGGCGCAGGCTGCGCAGGCGGCTCGTGATGACCTGTTGGCGGCTCGCGGCGCATAGTTCGCGTGTTGCGTGAGGGGCGTGTGCTCCGGGTAGATTCTGTTGAGGGTCTGCTCGGGGTGCGTGCCCCTTGTGCGTACCCCCTGTGCGCGCCTGTTTTATCGCATTTTTTCGGTACATCCGCATGCATAATTTTGCCGCCGCCCGCTCGCGCCGATGCGAGTTTGCTCACCTCTGTAGCGGGGGAGTGTGCCTGCTCTTTGAGGTGCGTCCGCGGTTCCGCTTTTGATAGGGCGAATACTCCGCTATGCTATAGGGGTACTCCCTGATATTTACGTGCTGACGTGCGTAGACGCATTGTTGGTGCGAGGGTGAGTGCCGCGGGTAGAACGAGGGTTCTCGTGCTATCCGTGTTACATTAGTTGATAAGTAAAATTCTATAACTCGCAGAAATGGGGGACCCAACCATGCCGCTGACTCCGCTAACTGAGGATGCGCGCGCCTCCGCCCGCGAGAAGGCAGTACTTGCCCGAGCACACCGCCAGGAAATTAAGCGTGCACTGAGTGAACGTGAACTTTCCGTGCGTCAGGTGCTCGATATGGTCGATTCCGACCCTGCACTGGCTAAAATGCCGGTGGGGCAGATGCTGCGCGCACTTCCGGGCATTGGTGCCGTTCGCGCTGAACGCATCATTGAAGAACTTCATATTGCACCTACTCGCCGCCTTGGCGGCCTGGGTGTACACCAGCGTCGCAAGATGGTGGAGTACTTCAACCGTAATTCGCGGTATTTGAACCGTGCACGTCGTAAGACTGCTGGTCAGTCTTCCGAGTCTTCTCAGTCCTAATACCTCGTGCCTTCAGCCGATGAAGGCGCAGTAAGGAAGCTATGTCTCAGCCGACTCTCACCGTACTGGCTGGCCCCACTGCTGTTGGCAAGGGTACGGTGTGCCAGTACATTCGTGAGAACTACCCGAACGTGTGGTTCTCTGTTTCCGCTACTACTCGTGATCCTCGCCCCGGTGAGGTTGACGGTACTCACTACTATTTCGTTTCGATGGAAGAGTTTGACCAGATGATCGCTGACGGTCAGATGCTTGAGTACGCTGTGGTGCACGGTAAGAATAAGTACGGTACTCCGCGCGCTAAGGTCCAGGAGGCCCTGGATGCTGGCCGCCCGGTGATCCTTGAGATTGACCTGCAGGGTGCTCGCCAGATTCGCGAGACAATGCCTGATGCTCGCCTGATTTTCTTGGCTCCTCCGAGCTGGGATGAGCTGGTGTCGCGTCTGGTGGGTCGAGGTACCGAGAGTGAGCAGGAGCAAGCTCGTCGCCTTGAAACCGCGAAGGTTGAGTTGGCTGCTGAGAAGGAATTTGACGTCACGGTCGTCAACGACTCTGTTGAGCGTGCAGCGAAGGAGATTGCTGAGCTGATTGGCGCCGCCTAATCTGCATGCTTTGCGTTTGCGGTGGGGCTAGAGTTTCTTCCGACCTGTAGTTCTGCCGTGAGGCGTTGTGAAGGGTGGGGGTTTCGAAGAGTTTTCTTCGGAGCCCCCGCCTTTTGTTTGCCCTGTGCCCGCTACTCTGTGCCTGCCGGTCTGCCTTTTATCTGGGCTGGTACGTGCGTTTTAGCCGTTGAGAGGGTAGAATAGTTCTTTAGTTTTGACCGTGCCCTCAGTGTGCCCGGTTTGCGCCATAGCGCGAACGGTGTACGGGGGTGTTCGGTACGTACATTCCATCAAGCTATTTGGAGTTTTTAGTGGCAAACGAAATCAAGGAACACGAGGACTACAACTTCGTTGACGGTGTCGCTCCCGAGGGCATCGTGAGCCCCAGCGCTGACGCGCTGATTGAGAAGGCGGAGTCCAAGTACGGCCTGGTGATTTTCGGTGCCCGCCGTGCACGCCAGATTAACGCGTACTACGCTAACCTGCAGGACAATACTGCTGCGCACGTTGGCCCGCTGGTTGACGCTGAGTCGAACGAGAAGTCCCTGTCGGTGGCAATGCGTGAAATCATTGCTGACCGTGTTGTGGCAGAGCACCGCCCGGACGCTAAGTTCGACGAGGACGGCTACCCCGTTCCCGAGGATCTGTCCGCTGTGATTGATTTCAGCGCGGCTGAGTTCTCTGGCGCTATCGAGGAGGAGTACATCCCCGCAGGTAGCGAAGAGGTTATCGCTATCGAAGAGGTTATCCTCGACGAGTCCGCTGAGTAATCTGCTTTTTACAAGGATTCTTTGACGTACCATGCGCATTATCGTTGGTATTGGAGGGGGCATTGCTGCGTATAAGGCGGCGATGCTCCTTCGTCTTTTTGCGAAGAATGGCGACGAGGTAATCGCCATGCCCACCCCGAACGCGACAAAGTTCGTGGGTGTTCCCACGCTGGAGGCGCTGAGCGGTAACCCCGTCTCAACGGACGTGTTTGACCGCGTGCCGGAGGTAAACCACGTGCGTCAGGCCGAGCAGGCTGACGCTGTGGTGATTGCCCCGGCGACTGCTGACCTGCTGGCTCGTTTGGCGGCTGGTCGTGCCGATGATTTGCTGTCCTCTACGGTGCTGACCACGCACGCCCCGGTGATTTTGGCGCCTGCGATGCACACTCAGATGTGGGAGCATCCGGCGACTCAGGCGAACGTGCAGACCCTGCGTTCGTGGGGTTATCACGTGATTGAACCTGCGATTGGGCGTTTGACGGGCCCGGATTCTGGTCCGGGTCGCATGCCTGAGCCGGAGGATATTTTCGCGGTCGCGCTGGATGTAATTGAGCGCTTCCCGAAGGGTCAGGTGCACCCGGTGTACACGCCCGGTTACGCGCCGACTGAGCCCCTGTACACGGGCACGGAGCAGGAGCGTATGGCGGCGGCGCGTGCGGCGACGCTGACTTCGGCACTGCTGGGCCAGGGTGATGCAGGCCAGGGTGAACCTAGCCAGGCAACTGGCGCATCCGAATCGCTGCGTGGTCCTCTGTCCGGCCGCCTCGTGGTCATTACCGCTGGCGGCACCCGTGAGGCGCTGGACCCGGTCCGCTTCCTCGGCAACCGTTCAACCGGCAAGCAGGGCGTGGCGCTCGCGGAGGCGGCACGCGACCTGGGCGCGACCGTGCACCTGATTGGTGCGAACCTTGAGGTTCCCGCGCCGGAGGGTGTGCAGGTGACCCGCGTGGTGAGCGCCCTGGAGCTGCGTGAGGCGACCCTTGAGGCGAGCGCGGCGGCGGATGTGCTGATCATGTCTGCGGCGGTGGCTGATTTTAGGCCCGCCGAGTTTGCCGAGTTCAAGATTAAGAAGAGCGCCGACTCTGAGGATGCGCCGGTGATTCAGCTGGTGCGCAACCCGGATATTCTGCGTGAGGTCGTGGTGCGCCGCCAGCAGGCTCGTGAGGCGGGGGAGAGCACCCTCGGTCCGAAGCTCATTGTTGGTTTTGCGGCGGAGACCGGTTCGGCGGAGAAGACTCCGTTGGAGCTGGGTCGTGAGAAGCTGCAGCGTAAGGGTACGGACTTCTTGGCGGTCAATACGGTGGGCGTGAATCGTGGTTTCGGCACGGACGATAACACGATTACGCTGCTGTCGACTCTGAATGATGAGGCGCCGGTGTTCTCCGGTTCGAAGAAGGAGCTGTCGGTGCGTCTGTTGGAGCATGTGGCGGCTTTCCTGCCTGAGCTTTCTGGCTAAGAATCCTCATGCGTCCGCGTAGCTACTCAGCTGGTGCGCGCTTGCTTACATATCTTCAAAGCCCGTGCGGTACTTCCTGGGGGAGGTATCGTGCGGGCTTTGCTGTACCCGCTGGGAGGTTGCCAGCGCCTCCATCTACTAATCCTTGGGGGAGCATTATGCGCAAGCACTTGTGATGCGGGTTTCTTTCTTCTGGGGTTCCTTCCGGGGTTCCGCCGGGGGAGTGTCTCATATTTCTGTCATACTGGTGAAATTTCTGACCGTACCCCCGAACCGTCAGATAAAGGTCTTGTATCATGGCATAGAGAGTATTTCGCGTTGAAGGGGAAGAAGCACCATGCCCGAGAATCAGAGCAAGCCCGCCACGGTACAGTCCGCCCAGAGTGAGGAGCGTCCTCAGATTCTGGTGATCACCGGTATTTCCGGTGCAGGCCGCAGCACTGTCGCAAACGTGCTGGAGGATGAGGGCTGGTACGTTATCGATAACATCCCGCCGCAGATGCTCGGTTCCCTGGCTGAGCTGGTGACCCGCGACGGTGCACGAGTTCCGAAGGTGGCGCTCGGCATTGACGTTCGCGCCCGCGCACTGTTCTCCGATCTTCCCGCTGCGATTGAGACTCTGCGCAAGTCCGATATTGACTTCTCCATGCTCTTCCTGGATGCCAAGGACGAGACCATCATCGCCCGTTACGAGGCTCAGCGCCGCCCGCACCCGCTGCAGGGTGAGGGCCGCGTGCTCGACGGCATCCGCGCCGAGCGAACCCTCTTCGAGGGCCTGCGCCTGGCCTCGGACCGCACGATTGATACGACCGGCATGAACGTTCACGAGCTGGCCCGCACCGTGCGCGAGATGTTCGCCGAGGGTGCGGACAAGAAGCTGAACCTGACCGTCATGAGCTTCGGCTTCAAGTACGGTGCGCCTTCGGACGCCAACTACATGGCCGACATGCGCTTTATTCCGAACCCGCACTGGGTACCCGAACTGCGCCCGCTGACCGGCCAGGACGCCCCCGTGCGCGACTACGTGCTGGAGCACGCCGGCACCGAGGAGTTCATCAGCAACTACCTGGCCGCCCTGCGTCCCGTGCTGGAGGGCTACCGCCGCGAGGGTAAGTACTACGCCACCATCGCGATTGGTTGCACCGGTGGTAAGCACCGCTCGGTGGCCGTGACCGAGGAGCTGGCCCGCCGCCTCTCCGCCTTCCCCGATGTCAACGTGAACGTGCAGCACCGCGACAAGGGCCGCGAATAGCCCCGCAGTACTGACCGGCAACCCATAATCAGCTACCGGTCGCCCTTCGCACACCGAGCGGAGGGCCGGCCGCTTCCGGGTATGTGAGATACAGACTATGAACACTCATTCAACCAGTTATGACACTCAGGGGATTCCCCGCCTACCCGCGCTCCCAACCCAGGCTCTGCGTCTGCTGAAGACCACGCACCGTTCACCGAAGGTGACGGCCATGGGCGGCGGGCACGGCCTGTACGGATCGCTTTCGGCTCTGCGCCACGTGACCCCCGACCTGACGGCCGTGGTAACCGTGGCGGACGACGGCGGCTCCTCGGGTCGCCTGCGTGAGGAGATGGGTATTCTTCCTCCCGGAGATTTGCGCATGGCGCTCTCGGCGCTCTGCGACGACACCGATTGGGGCCGCACCTGGCGCGACGTCATGCAGCACCGTTTCGCCGCGCCCGAAGGCTACGAGGGGGAGTTCCCCCTGGACTACCACGCGCTCGGCAACCTGCTCATCGCGACGCTCTGGCAGCTGCTGGACGACCCTGTGGCCGGCCTGGACTGGGCGGGCGCCCTGCTGAACGCCCGCGGCCGCGTGCTGCCGATGGCGCTGGATCCGATGGTCATTTACGGCACCGTGCTGCGTGAGCATAACGGCGGCGGTATTGAGCGCGTGAAGGTGGTCGGCCAGGTGAACCTCTCTAAGGAGGAGCGCGTTCACGATATCGGTCTGACCCCTGAGAATGCTCGCCCCTGCCCGGAGGCGCTCTCCGCTATTGAGGAATCTGACTGGATTGTTTTGGGCCCGGGTTCGTGGCGTACTTCGGTTCTGCCGCATCTGCTGCTGGACGCTCAGCGTGAGGCGATTATTCGCACGGAGGCGCGCCGCTGCGTGGTCATGAACCTCTCCGACGATAAGGAGACGGTCGGCTTCACTCCGGCGACTCACCTGGATTTGTTGCGCCAGTACGCCCCGAAGCTGCACCTTGACGCCGTAATTGCTGACGCGGACATGCAGGCTGATCACCGTTCCGAGCTGGAGCGTGAGGCTTCTGCGATGGGTGCGAAGGTTGTGTGGGCGCACCTGCGTTCGAGCGCCCAGCCGAATGTGCACGACCCGCTGAAGCTTGCGGCCGCGTATAACGAAGCGTTTGAGCTGAGCTCTTAGACTGACTGGCTTGGATGTGCAACTCAGGTGCGCTGCTTGAGCTGGCTGTTTTGTGCGCCCTTTTCCTGATTTTTTAGACTTAAACACTACGCCCAGAAGGACCTGTTCATGGCATTAACCACGCTCGTCAAGGACGAACTCGCCAACTACGAGGCAACGAAAGTCTCTGCTCGTAAGGCAGAAATCTCTACGATTCTGCGTTTTACCGGAGGCCTGCACATTGTCTCGGGGCGAATCGTGGTGGAGTCTGAGGTCGACCACGAAGCAACCGCCCACCGCATGCGCCGCACCATCGCGGAGATTTACGGCCACGACTCTGAGCTGACCAGCGTCAGCGGTGGTGGCCTGCGTCGAGGCGGCCGCTACATTGTGCGTGTGGATCACGGCGGTGAGGCGCTGGCTCGCCAGACCGGTCTGCTGGATTTGCGTGGCCGCCCGGTGCGTGGTCTGCCGCCGGCTGTGGTGAACGGCTCCCTGCAGGACGCCGAGGCGGTCATGCGCGGTGCGTTCTTGGCGCACGGTTCGCTGACTGAGCCGGGTCGCTCCTCCTCCCTGGAAATTACCTGCCCCGGTCCGGAGGCGGCGCTCGCGCTGGTGGGTGCGGCTCGTCGCCTGGACATTATTGCGAAGGCACGCGAGGTGCGCGGCACGGACCGTGTGGTGGTGCGTGACGGCGAGACGATTTCGCAGCTGTTGGAGCGTATGGGCGCGACCGGCACCCTGACCACGTGGCGTGAGGCGCGTACCCGCAAGGAGGTTCGTGCGACCGCGAACCGTCTGGCGAATTTTGATGATGCGAACCTGCGCCGTAGCGCTCAGGCGGCTGTTGCGGCGAGCGCTCGCGTGGAGCGTGCCCTGCAGATTCTGGGTCATGAGGCGCCGGATCATCTGCGCTATGCCGGTGAGCTACGTGTGTTGCATAAGCATGCGTCGTTGGATGAGCTGGGTCGTCTGGCTGATCCGCCGATGACGAAGGACGCGATTGCGGGCCGTATTCGTCGCCTGCTGGTGATGGCTGATAAGCGTGCTTCGGAGCTGGGCGTTCCGGGTACTGAGTTGCCGCGTGAGGACTAAGCGAGGGCTAGATTCTGGTCTGTGCGGCGCGGTCTGCGCGTGTGGCGGTGCTTGTGTCTGGGCATGTGGCTGAGGTGTTTGTGACGGTTTTATGACAAACCGAAACCCGCCGTTTTTGAACAAAAACCGCATATTTTTCAAAAATGAGCCTGTGGATAGCTTCTTTCTCGTTGTTCGAGGGGAGTTATCCACAGGTTCTTTGTTCGCGCTCGTGCGTTCGCGCGCGTGAGCCTAGGGTAGGGGTATGACGAGCATGACCCCCAACCCCGACCAGAACGCTGTACAGAGCCCTGCGCAGGACAGCGCAGCCCAGCCTGGCAACACAACCCAGCAGGGCGGCGCGCAGCGTAGCGCCCGCTCCCTGATGAACAGCCTCTACCGCAGCCCCCGCGCCCGCAAGAACGGTGCGCCGGATGCCGAGGACACCGTGCCGCTGGCTATTGCCGCTGAGGTAACGCCCGCGGAGGTAGCTGCCGAAGAAGCTGAGGCACCGCAGCCTGAATTTTCGCTGCCTAATTCTTCTCAGCCCGGCACCGCACAGCCCAGGGCGAGCCAGCCCGTACCTACCGGCGACCCTGTACCTACCAGCAAGCCCACGGCATCCCAGCCGGAGTCGAATGGTTGGGCTGACTGGGATCAGCAGCCCGATTGGAACGAGGTGGACGACTGGGCGGAGTGGGAGCAGGCCGATCAGCCCGGCACCACCCGCAGTGCCCGTTGGGGCTTGTCGCCGCGCGTGCTGCTTCTGGTGGCGGTGTTGGCGTTGGTTGCCGTGGTGTGGGGTGTGACCCAGTTTTCGGCGGCGCCGCGTGCCGAGCAGGTCGCCTCCCCGGGCGCTTCTGCCGAGTCGGTGCAGGCGGTGGGTGCCCAGCAGAGCCCCGGAACTCAACCCGGCACCCAGTCCGCTACTCAATCTACTGCCCAGCCGGGCGCTCATCCGAGTGAATCCGCGCAGGGTGGTGGCGCCTCCGGTGAGGCTACCGTGCGGGTACACGTGGCGGGTGCCGTGAACAACCCCGGCGTGTACACGCTGCCCGCGCAGGGTCGTGCCGTGGATGCGATTGCCGCCGCCTCCGGTGCCGCCGCGGATGCTGACCTGGACCGCGTGAACCTTGCCGGTGCGCTCAGTGACGGGGTGCAGATTTATGTGCCGCATCGTGGTGAGACGGCTGCCCCGGCGCAGATTCAGCCCAATGGCGGCACGGCGAATGCGGGTCAGGGTACCGCGGCGAATGGTGCCTCCCAGAACGGTACTGCGCAGAACGGCGCGGCTCAGAGTGGCGCTCAGCCTCAGCCGGCGCGCACGCTGACCGCTTCGGGGAGCGCGCAGAAGGGCTCAACTCCGGTGAACATTAACACCGCCACCGCTGAGGAGCTACAGAGCCTGCCGCGTATTGGCCCGGCGATGGCTCAGCGCATTATTGCTTGGCGTGAGGCGCACGGCGGCTTCCGCAGCGTGGATGAGCTGGATGCGGTGCCCGGCATTGGCCCGTCGATGCTGGAGAACCTGCGTCCGCTGGTGACGGTCTAATGCTTGCGTGGAACCGCCGGGAGCCTGCACCGCAGGGGCGCCCTTCACGCGATAAGCGGGTATCTTCGCGAAAGCCCGCCGCACTGCAAAAACTCAGTACACCTCAAAAACCCAGCGCACTGCAAAAACTCAGCACACCGCAAAAGCGCGCGGGACAGCTAGGGGAGCGGGAGCTCTTTCCCGGTTCTTCGCGCCTCACCCGGTCTGCGGCTACGGCGTATCGCAGTGCCCGCTACCGTTGGAGCATCGGCGCTGAAAAGTGGCGCACTCGCCGCGACGAGCAGGAGCTGCGCGCCCAGGGAAGCCTCATTCACCTGGACCTTCGCCTCACGTTCACGGTGCTGGCGCTGTGGGCTTTTACCGCGGCGGCGCTGACCGTGGGCACGTGGCGGGTGGTGCATCCTCTGGCGTGCGTGCTCATTGCCCTGCTGGGGTGCCTGGTGATTCTGCTGTTCTTTCCGCCGCGTGCGGCAATGCCCTACAGCCTGCTCTTTCGCACGACCGGTCAGCTGGTTTTCCTGGCGTGTACCGTGACGGTTCAGGCGGTACTTCTGTGCGCTACGGGGGTGGATGCATCCCGCGCCACCCTGCAGCAGGCGCAGGGCACCTCGCTTCGCCTGAATGGTACGGTGGAGCAGGTTCGCCGCGTGGATCCGCGCACTACTCTGGTGGTCATTAAGCTGGAGGAAATTCAGGGGCGGAGCGTGCGTGCGCTGGTGAATGAGCGGGTGCGCGTGTACCGGCGTGACGGTTCGGCAAAGAGCACCGCGCAGCGCCCGGAAGCACGATCGGAAGTAAGCTCGGCTGGTAGTGTTTCTGGGGCTAAGCACCAGGGGAACGGTACCGCGCGTTCGCAGGCGATTTATCCGGGCATGAAGGTGACCGCCCTCGGCACGGTGGAGTTCAACGGTTCCACGGCGAAGCTGAGCGGCGCAACTATTTTTCCTGCGCCCGCCTACGGTGCCGGGTCGAACGCTACCGCCCAGACGGCGGCGGAGCCGTACCTGTCTACGGTCAAGGAGCAGCTGCGCGCCCGAGCCCTGGACACCCTCGGCACGGAGTCGGCGGCGCTGGTTTTGGGCACCGCCTACGGGGACGATTCGCTGATGAGTTCGACCGCGCGGGAGGAGTATAAGCTCAGCGGACTCAGCCATATTACGGCGGTGTCCGGGGCGAATATTGCCATTGTGTTTTTGGGTGCGTACCGGCTGGTGTTGGCGGTTCGCCCGTACCGTTTCGCCAGCGCATACCTGCTGTTCCGTTCCTGGATGCAGTGGTTGCGGGGGAGAGGCACGGGTTCTTCTCGCCGCCCCGCGCACACCCGCCATGCCGCCCGTGCTCAACAACCTACCCAGTCAACCGTCCACGCCCTGCCGCCGCTCGTGCACCGGCTGAGCACCCTCGCCATTCCGCACCGCGTCATGGTGCTGTGCGGGGTCGCGGCGGTGCTCGCCTACGCCATGCTGCTGGACTCTGAGGGTTCCGTAATTCGTTCCCTCGCCATGGGTCTGCTCGGTGCATACGCGATGCTGCGCGGTTCGGGTCGCCAGTCTTTGGCGGCGCTGCAAACAACGGTGCTGATGTGTCTGCTTGCCGCCCCGCACCTCGCCGTGGATATGGGGTTCGCCCTGTCGGTGACGGCAACCTCCGCGTTGATTCTGCTGGGTCCTCCGCTGATTCGCCTGCTCATGCGCGTCATGCCGGTGTTCTGCGCGGAAATGCTTGCCGCGCCGATTGTGGCGTCCCTGTGGTGTACTCCGCTGATTTTGGCGATGAGCGGTAAGGTGCCGCTCTACTCGGTTCCGGCGAATCTGGTTGCCGCTCCTTTGGCGCCGTTGAGTATGCTCGCCGGGCTGGCGGCGCTCGGATTAATGCTCCTGGGTCTGCCTGCTCTGGCGGATGTGTGCCTTCGTGCCGGTGGTCTTGCCGCGCAGGGCATCGAGTGGGCGGCACACACTGCCGCGCACGCGCCGGGTAACCCCTGGGAGCCCGGTTCGAGCGTCCCGGCAGTGGTGTGTAGCGCCCTCTGCGTGCTGGCGTTGAGCGTAGCCCTCTGGTGGGTGGATGCGCGCCGCTACCGCGCGGTCACGCACCGGCAGTATTTGCGGGTGGTACCGCGCACCGCGCCCTCCTATCAGCGCCCCGATCAGCCCGCCCGTTCCTAACCGACTCACTGCGGGCATCTAACCCTGACCGACTACCCCTAACCACCGCTAGGAGGCATCTGAGAAGAAAACGCTATGATGGATACTCGAGACTCCACCCGCGCAGCACCCCCGCGCGCAGTGGGGCCGAGTTCAGCCCGTACCCTGCAGATAAAGGCGAGTGATAAGCGTGTCCGAGCGTAAGCGTTCAACCCAGCGTGGTGGTTCCCGAGGCTACGCCCGCCGAGGCGGCCCCGCCCTCGACACCGCGTGGCGTACCGTCACCCCGGCACCCGCCGTCATGCTCTACGGCCCGGAGGAGTACTTCGCCTCCCGTGCCGCGGCACGCCTGCGTGAGCTGTTCCGCAGCATCCACCCGGAGGTGGACCGCGTTCAGATTAACGCCGCCACCTACACGGCGGGGGAGCTGATCCTGCACGCTTCGCCCTCCCTGTTCGGTTCGGCGAAGATTATTGAGGTTGAGAACGTAGCCTCCATGAGCGACGAGTTTTTGACCGATACGCTTGCCTACTTGAACGCCCCCGAGCCGGATATCATGCTCATTCTGAACCACTCGGGCGGTAACCGCGGCAAGAAGCTCATCGACCTGGTGCGCTCCCAGTTCGTGCTCATTAACTGCAAGGCGCTCAAGACCGATCGCGAGAAGAGCGAGTTCTTGGCGGGGGAGTTCGCCGCCGCCCAGCGCCCGATTACCGGCGGCGCCCTGGCGTTGCTGACTGCCGCCTCCTCCGACACTGCGGAGCTTGCCGCCGCCTGCCAGCAGCTGCTCTCTGACGTACCCGGCGAAATCACCGAGGAGGTGGTGAACCGCTACTACGGCGGCCGCACCGAGGTCACCGCGTTCCGTGTCAGTGACGCGGCGATTTCCGGTAACGCCCCGGAGGCTCTGCGTCTGCTCCGCCACTCCCTTGCCACCGGCACGGAGCCGATTCCGATGCTGGGTGCGCTCGCCATGCGTATCCGCAATATTGCGCGCGTGCACCACGTGCGTATGAGCGCTAACGAACTGGCGCGCGAGGTGGGCATGGCGCCGTGGCAGGTAGAACAGGCTCAGCGAGACGGCCGCCGCTTTACTGGCGCGCAGCTGGCGCATATCGTGCAGCTTCTGGCTGATGCGGACGCCCAGCTGAAGGGCGAGTCGCAGGACGCGGTGTATGCGGTGGAGCAGGCTGTTTTGGCGATTGCTCTACCTCCGCGCCTGTAGTGCATAATAGAGCCCATGCTCGAAATTCTGAAGAAAATTTTCTTTGCCCTGCTGCCCTTCCTGCAGAAGGCGGCAGAGGATGCCCTCAACGACGCTACTGCGTCTAAGGGCGGCTCCGAGTCCTCCCAGAAGAGCGAGTCTCACAAGGGCGAATCTCGTCAGGGTGAGGCTCGTACCTCCGGCTCCTCGGCGCCTAAGCCGAGTGCCCCGAAGCCTTCCTCGGCAAAATCCTCGGCACCTAAGCCTTCCGCACCGGCTCCGACCGTCGCATCCGACAGCTCGGATTACCCCGGCGATTACCGCGACATGATCAACTTTGAGTACTCGCCCTCCCTGGACGGCGACGCTGACCCGGGTGAAATCGTGTGGACGTGGGTTCCCTTCGAGGAGGACCACTCGCAGGGTAAGGACCGCCCGGTGCTTCTGGTGGGTCGTGACGGTGAGTACCTGCTGGCGCTGATGATGACCAGCAAGGACCACAATAACCGTGAGCACGCCGATTCGAACTACCTTGATATTGGTTCGGGTCCGTGGGATCCGCAGGGCCGCGCCTCTGAGGTGAAGCTGAACCGTGTGATTCGTGTTCGCCCGGATACGATGCGCCGTGAGGGTGCGATTATGCCGGAGGATACGTTCCGCCTGATTGAACGTGCGTGGACTCGCCATAACGGCTAACACCCCGTGCTTTATGCTGGGATGCTTTATGCCGGGAATCTGAGGGTGACCGGCGTTAGATGTGGATGCTGCGTGTAGCGGTTTTCACAGTATTTTTCTCTCCGCGAGGGTCTGTCGTGGAGGCTGTTCATCTGGTATTATGTGTGGTTGAGTGTCCGATGGTCATCGGGCACTGCTGGCCGGTTGCCATAGGCATCCCCACGCCGCTCAGTCGATGATCGGCCAGCGTCGCCCTCACCGACCAATAAGACAAAACAGAAAGTTTAATTGTGGCTAACATTAAGTCTCAGAAGAAGCGTATCCTCACCAACGAGAAGGCTCGCCTGCGCAACAACATTGTAAAGTCCGAGCTGAAGACCGCGACCCGCAAGGTCAAGGCTGCTGTTGAGGCACAGAACCAGGAAGCTGCTGTTGAGGCTCTGCGTTTTGTGAACCGTAAGCTGGACAAGGCTGTTTCCAAGGGTGTTCTGCACAAGAAGACCGCTGCAAACAAGAAGTCCGGTCTTGCTGCGCTGGTAAACAAGGCTTTCTAAAACTTGCGGGGTACCTAAGTACCTCTCTGGTTTAAGGGCAGAGACCCCCTGTGTTCCCCCTCCTCTAAGGGGAACGCAGGGGGTTTCTTTATGCCCAATTCTTGGCACGGATTCCCTGCCCAGATTTCGGGGAGGCGCCCGCCCGGTGACGAAACCGCTTGCGGGTCGCGTGGGAACCCGTATAGTGGGAACTATCGGCGGTACCGCACACCGCCCGCGCCCTAGCAATAGTGCCGTATAGACGGCACCGGGGGAGTGAGCACCGCCGATGTGGGTACACATTTTTTGCATATTATCAGGAGGTTCCCCATGAGTAACGAGATCGCAGAAGAAGCTTACGATTATCGTGAAGACCCTGAGTATTGGCGAGCTCCGTTCGATTTTACGAAGCCCATATCTGATGCAAATACTCCGGAGGGGTGGATGCGTGCTGAGTTGAAAGGGCGTTATTTTAATGCTCCGGTGGCGCGCCCCGGTGCCGAATATGAGTGGGGTTTAGCAGAGATTAAGCGTAGGTATGAAGCTAAGGAATTCCCCTTCAGGGATAGCGAAGTAACCAGCTTGTATCGTGAGAAGGTAGCTAATGGTGAGTTGCCGGATGTTTATGCTGGCACTCCATACGATTTGGCGCTTCTGCCTTTTTAACATAGTTTCCCCTTTCCGTCCGGGGTTTTGGGCGGCATAACCGAATATAGAACATATTTTTTACAACACCACCCACTACACAACCACCGATGGTTCACCGGTAATTTTCCATACACCCCCATGTATCCGGTGAACCGACCACGAGCTAAGGACAATGATGAGCCAGCCGAACTTCCCTCCCGCCCGACTCTTTGACGCTTTCGCCAAGCCCGCCTCCACAGAACAGCCCGCGAAGAAGGGCCTGCTTGGCAAGCTGGGCCTGGGCGAGTCCTCCGAGGAGGACAACTACACGACCGTCATGCTGGTCGGTTTCAACTCCGCGAAGGAACCCCCGGGCAACGGTGAGGACGCCCTCGACGTGATTCACCGCGCGTTCGACCCGTGCGATGAGAGCCCCGGCTTCGACATGGACGACTTCTACGACTACGGTTCCGTCGCCCCGCAGCTGCTGAACAACGACGACTCCGAATCCACGGTCCTGGTGTGGCCCAAGATGTTCTACAATATGGTCACCATCCCGGAGCGTCGCCTGCGCCTGCTTGTGGTGACCGGCCCCGCCCCGAGCCTGTGCCTGCAGCGGTTCATGACCCGCTTCTTCAAGTACGTGAAGAAGCTCCACGTGGACCACGCGATCTTCGTTGAGACCTTTGAGGATCAGGTGGCGCACACCCGCCCGTACCCGTACACGCTGACCACTCACGACGAGAAGCTGGCGGCAATCCCCGGTATTCTGCACGAGTATTTCACCGGTTCTACCTCGGTGACGATGGCAATGTCTGCGCTCGCTGCCGAGCACGGCCTGTCTTCCTCGGTCATGTTGCGTATGAGCATCCCGGGGTATCTAAGTTTTGACCAGCAGAACCCGCGCGCGGTCGTGAGCCTGATCGAGGCGCTGGAGGTCATCCTCGGCATTAAGGTCGAGTCGGAGGAGTACGACCGCCTGCGCGCCCACGCTGGTGAGTGGGAGGCGGAGCTCGCCGAAGAAATGGCGAAGGACTACGAGAAGGTTGAGCTGGTGCGTGAGATTGAGCAGAAGATGGATTCGACTCTGCGCACTGTCTCCGGTGAGGTGATTGCCGAGGATATTGAGGGCTACCTGGATTCCCTCAGCGGCGCCTCCGAGGGCGTAAATCCTGCCGATGATGGTGCGGATTCCGCGGAGGATTCTTCGGAACGTTAGGTCCGTTCGCGCATATGGCGCGGGTATGGGAAAATGATAGGTAACTATGCCCATACCCGCGCCCAGCATCTCGAAAGGATGATGTGATTGGCACCCATGTCGAAGAACCCGCCCGTTCCGGCGGCGACCGACCCCGCGATTATTCGCAACTTCTGCATTATCGCCCACATTGACCACGGTAAGTCCACCCTCGCAGACCGTATGCTGCAGGCCACCGGCGTGGTTGCCCCGCGCGATATGAAGGCGCAGTACCTGGACCGCATGGACATTGAGCGTGAACGCGGTATCACCATTAAGTCTCAGGCTGTGCGCATGCCCTGGGACGTTGACGGCACCTCCTACGCGCTGAACATGATTGACACCCCCGGCCACGTGGATTTCACCTATGAGGTGTCCCGCTCCCTGGCTGCGTGTGAGGGTGCACTTCTGCTCGTGGACGCCGCTCAGGGTATTGAGGCTCAGACCCTGGCGAACCTGTACCTGGCGATGGAGAATGACCTGACCATCATCCCGGTGCTGAACAAGATTGACCTGCCCGCGGCTCAGCCGGATAAGTATGCCGAGGAGCTGGCGAACCTGATTGGTTGCGAGCCGGACGAGGTTCTGCGCGTATCGGGTAAGACCGGTGAGGGCGTTGAGGCCCTGCTGGACCGCATTGTGGAGGCGATTCCCGCCCCGCAGGGTGACGCATCCGCCCCGGCGCGTGCCATGATTTTTGACTCGGTGTACGACTCGTACCGCGGCGTGGTCACCTATGTGCGTGTTGTGGACGGCAGCCTGCAGCCGCGTCAGAAGATTAAGATGATGTCCACCGGCGCCGAGCACGACCTGCTCGAAATCGGTGTGATTTCCCCTGAGCCTGTCCCGTCGAAGGGCCTGGGCGTGGGCGAGGTGGGTTACCTCATTACCGGTGTGAAGGACGTGCGTCAGTCGCGTGTGGGTGATACCGTCACTTCCGCCGCGAAGCCTGCGCAGGAGTCCCTGGGCGGTTACGAGGACCCCAAGCCGATGGTGTTCTCCGGCCTGTTCCCGATTGACGGGTCGGACTACCCGGCGCTGCGTGACGCACTGGATAAGCTGAAGCTCAACGACGCCGCGCTGATTTACGAGCCGGAGACTTCTGCCGCTCTGGGCTTCGGTTTCCGCTGTGGCTTCTTGGGTCTGCTGCACCTGGAGATTGTGCGTGAGCGTCTGGAACGCGAGTTCAACCTGGACCTGATTTCGACCGCACCGAACGTTATTTACGACGTGGTGGACGAGGCCGGCAACGCTAAGCGCGTGACCAACCCGAGCGAATTCCCCGAGGGTAAGGTCGCGACGATTCGCGAGCCCATGGTGGCGTGTACGATTATTGCCCCGAGCGAGTACATTGGTGCGATTATGGAGCTGTGCCAGGCTCGCCGCGGCCAGATTGGCGGCATGGATTACCTGTCCGAGGATCGTGTGGAGATGCGTTACCGCCTGCCCCTGGCGGAGATTGTGTTCGACTTCTTCGATCAGTTGAAGTCCCGTACCCGCGGTTATGCGTCGCTGGACTGGAAGTTCGACGGTGAGGAAGAGGCTGACCTGGTGAAGGTCGACATCCTGCTGCAGGGTGAGAAGGTGGATGCGTTCAGTGCCATTACTCACCGCGATAAGGCGTACTCGTACGGCCTGATGATGACTTCTAAGCTGCGTGAGCTGATTCCTCGTCAGCAGTTTGAGGTGCCGATTCAGGCGGCTATCGGTTCGCGTATTATTGCCCGCGAGAATATTCGTGCGATGCGTAAGGACGTTCTTTCGAAGTGTTACGGTGGCGATATTTCGCGTAAGCGTAAGCTGCTGGAGAAGCAGAAGGAAGGCAAGAAGCGCATGAAGATGGTTGGTCGTGTGGAGGTTCCTCAGGAAGCCTTCATTGCGGCACTGTCTTCGAGCGAGGAGAAAGAAAAGAAGAAGTAGCCTTTCGCTGCTGTAGCTTTTCCGGCTGTGTGCTGACCTGTTGATTGTGGAGAACCCGGCTGGTGCCTCGTGTACCGCCGGGTTCTCTGCACGCTGTCGTTGATGCGCCCCGCCTTGATGTCACCCGCCTGCTGATACTACCCACGTAGCCGCATGCGCGGTGCCCATATTTGATTTCCCCGACCTCTACACCTAGTTCCAGGAGGCAGAATGCCCGCCCAGCCCACCGGCGCCCCCGCACCCCGCGACGGGCGCATCCCCGCCACCAGCGCGGCAGGATGCGAAACCCGCGACTTCAGCCTCTACGTACACATCCCCTTCTGCTCCGTACGCTGCGGCTACTGCGACTTCAACACCTACGCCACCGAAGACTTCGGCGACGGCATCGGCCTCGGCACCTACGCCGACGACGCCATCGCAGAAATCCTCTTCGCAGCCCGCACCCTCGAAGCCTCCGGCGTCGCAAAACGCCCCATGCACACCGTCTTCTTCGGAGGCGGCACCCCCACCAAACTACCCGCCCGTGACCTCGTACGCATCCTGCAGGCAGCCATCGACGTATTCGGCCTCGTCGAAGGCGCAGAAGTCACCACCGAAGCGAACCCCGACTCCGTCACCCGCGAAGACCTGCAAACCCTCAAGGACGGTGGCTTCACCCGCGTATCCTTCGGCATGCAGTCCGTCGTACCCGAGGTGCTACAGGTACTCGACCGCACCCACACACCCTCCAACGTGCCGAAGGTCGTCGCCTGGGCCAAGGAGGTCGGCCTGCAGGTGTCCGTGGACCTGATTTACGGTTCGCCGGGGGAGAGCCTGCACCAGTGGGAGCGCAGCGTTCGCGCCGCAATCTCCTACGAGCCGGACCACATTTCGGCGTACTCGCTCATCGTGGAGGACGGCACCAAGCTTGCCGCGCAGATCCGCCGCGGCGAATACACCATACCCGATGAGGACCTCATGGCGGACATGTACCTGCTCGCCGAGGAGCTACTCACCGAAGCCGGCTACAACTGGTACGAGGTCTCCAACTACTCGCGCAGCGAGGACACCCGCAGCGACCACAACCTCGCCTACTGGCGCAACCAGGACTGGTGGGGCATCGGCCCCGGCGCGCACTCGCACGTGAACGGTACCCGCTGGTGGAACGTGAAGCACCCGGTGCCGTATGCGCAGAAGGTGCGTGCGGGGGAGTCCCCGGCGGCGGCACGTGAGGTGCTGGACACCGCCACTCGTGCTTTTGAGACGGTTATGCTCATGATCCGTGTGCGTGAGGGCTTGGCGATGCGCGAGCTGCTCGCCGTGCACGATGAGGCGCAGCTGGGTGCCTCCCTGCGCTGGCTGGTTTCTCAAGCTCTGATTGAGCCTGATGCTTTGAATTCTCAAGCTGAACCTGACCCTGAAGCCCACGTGCGACTAACCCTCAAGGGCCGCCTGCTGGGCGATGCGGTCACCCGCGAGCTGCTCCCGGAGGTCTCTGAAGAGCACTAGAAATACCTGCTTGATTAGGGGCTTTTCAGCTGGAGCTGTGTCTTGGCTCAGATCTGGTTCAACTTCATTTGCCCCTTGTCTCTGCCGCCGCCTGCACGCGGCGTGCACCCCGGTATTGCCGTAATATTTCGGTGATTTCGGGGTGTTTTTGTGGGTTCAGAAAAACTTTTAAAAAATTTTTTCGGGTCTGTTTGGAGGGACTTTGGGGGAGCATCACACCTTACACCGGTGTGCTAATTGTTCGCATTTGTGCTGGACTAGCCGAAAGAATTTTCCACTCCTTCATGCCGCTTTTGGGATGCGTATTTTTCGATTACTTTCCTTAGAAAAAATTCTCCAAAACACCCAATTTCAAGTTGTGGTTGAAGGTTACGCTGTGCCATAATAGGTCATGGCAGGACGGTATATGTCTAACAGCGTGTTCTCGTCTTTGCTGAAGTTGAGTGAATACGGTTGTGGGCTCCTGGTAACAGGGGCCCACGATCGTTTAACAACGATTATCTACAGCACCATTCGGTAGAGTTTGCAGCAATTCACGCGCACTAGGCAAAGAAGCCCCACTTAAACGTAGAACGCCCCGCACACAACGTGCGGGGCGTTCATCGTAAAAGTTATCAGCGCGGTTCTGAGACAGCGCGGTTTAGGACCGGCAGTTCTTAGGACTCTGCGGATTCTGCGTTCTCGGTGGAGTAGAAGCGGTCCAGCAGGCGCGGGTTAATGCGGTAGCTGTACGGCTCACCGCGGTTCACCTCAATACCGGCACGCAGCGACGCAATAGCCATGAACAGCCACACGAGCGCACCCAGAACCATGGCAATGTTGCCCATGCCGGGCAGGAACGACACAACCCACAGCGCCACCAGAGCAATGGAGGGCAGGAGGGTGAAGTTCATTGCCTCGCGAGCCTCCTGCTCAGCGAAGGGCGCGTTATTGCGGCTGACGTAGAAAACCGCAGCGGAAGGAATGATGCCGAGAATGCCGCCGAAATGCGCGAGAGTCGCACGGTTGCGGTCCTGAATCACGCTAATCTTACGGGTTTTCTGAGGCCCGGTTGCCGGGCGAACATCGTTAGTCACGAAAATCCTGGTTCGATAGAAGTTTCTTGTGGTGATCACCTAAGCCGGTGGATCTGCCCTCCGAAGAGGTGAATCGTTTGAGCGGTGGTGACCCAGAGTGTAGTGATGGTGCAACATAAACCCACAGAGGCAATGCCACACGCTCAACTATTGTACCGCTTTGGGGGACAAAACCCACAGGATAATGCTCTCGAGGGAAAGGTTCTGAGCAAACTCACACCTGCGCCCGCAGACGGGGGCGCAATAGCGGGTTTCGCGTGCGGTTAGGCACCCGGCTCGGTGAGAAAATCGATGAGCGATTCGACCGGGCCGAGCAGTGTCGGATCCAGGTCAGCGTAGGAGTCAACGCGGGAGAGAATATACTTCCACGCCTGCGCCACATCCGCCTGCGTTTCGTGCGGCTGCCCCAGACGACGCAGCGTGCCCTTCTTGAAGTCCTCACCGCGCGGCACCTGCGGCCACGCCTTCAAACCCAGCACTGAGGGCTTGACCGCCTGCCAAATATCGATGAACGGGTGACCCACGATCTTCACGTGCCCTGCGGCACCCGGCACAGCCAACGCCTCGGCAACAATACGCTGCTCCTTCGTGCCCTCAAGCAGGTGGTCGACCAGAATACCCAGGCGGCGGCCCGGGCCCGGCGCGAACTCACGAATAGCACCGGCGAGATCATCCACGCCGTGCAGCGGCTCCACAACAATGCCCTCAACGCGCAGATCGTGGCCCCAGACCTTCTCCACGAGCTCGGCGTCGTGCAGACCCTCAACCCAGATGCGGGATGCGCGCGCCACCCGAGCCGGGGCGTTCTTCACTGCAATAGAACCGGAGCGAGAAATCGTGCGCTTCGGCTCCTTCGCAGCCACCGGGGCAACAATCTCAACGGGCTCACCCTCAATCAGGTAGCCCGGACCCAGCGGAAAATTCTTCACGCGCCCCTTTGCGTCTTCGAGTCCGAAGAAGAGAGCACCGCCGATGCGTTCAGCCTTCACGACCTCACCCACCCAGCCGTTAATATCCTCAATCAGCAGGCCGCGGCGCAGCGGCACCTTACGCGGGGCCGGCGCCTGGCGGCTCAAGCGGGCGGCGTTTAGATCCTGGGCACCCCAGCCGTAGGGGGAGTGGTGGGTACTCAACGTATTCTCCTTTGGGGCGGTAGGGGCAGCAGAGCCAGTAGGGGCGGTGACCGTGCCGGAACCATAAGACAGAACAATCAGACGGAACCGTGAGACAGAACCGGCGGGGGAACTAAAACGGGGTTCGGGGCGCACCGCAGATTAAGCGGATAGCGGGAGCGACCCCCTTTCAGCCTAGCCATTGTATCGGGTCGGGGGTAGTATCCCCTAGAATTGGTACGACCATTATTGGCGGTGCACTCATCGAGCACCGCCATCGTCTCGAGAGGAAGGAAACGCATGAGCCACTACGATACTCTCGGCGTATCGAAAGACGCCAGCCCCGAAGAGATCAAGAAGGCGTACCGAAAGAAGGCACGCCAGCTGCACCCGGACGTGAACCCCTCCGAGGACGCAGCCGAAGAGTTCAAGCGCGTCACCCTCGCCTACGAGGTGCTCTCCGATCCCGAAAAGCGCCGCAACTATGACACCACCGGCGACGAACAAGGCCGCGCAGGCTACCCCGGAGGCGGCGGCTACCCGGGCGGCGGATTCAGCGGCTTCGGCGGTTTCGAGGACCTGCTGAACATGTTCACCGGCGGCGCGGCAGGTGCCCGCGGCCCCGCATCCCGCATGCGTCAGGGCCAGGACGACCTGATTACCGTCTCCATCAGCCTGCAGGACGCCGTGTTCGGTGTTGAGAAGACCATTGAGCGTCGCTCCGCCGTGACCTGCAAGTCCTGTAACGGTGAAGGTACCGCAGAGGGCACCCAACCCGAAACCTGCACCACCTGCTCCGGTCACGGTTTCATGCAGCGCCGTGTGCAGTCCATCCTCGGTACCGTCATGCAGCAGGTCGAATGCCCCGACTGCCACGGCTACGGCACCGTCATCAAGACCCCCTGCCCTGAATGTCACGGTCAGGGCCGCGTACGTGAAGACGTACCGCTGACCTTCAACGTTCCCGCCGGCGTGCACGACCAGGCGCGTATCCGCCTGCGCGGCAAGGGCGAAGCAGGTCTGTACGGTGGCCCCAACGGCGACCTGTACATTGACCTGAACGTCAAGCGTGACAAGTACTTCAGCCGCGAGGGCGACAATCTGGTTACCACCGTGAACATCCCCATGGTTGCGGCAGCACTGGGCACCACCATCCCGCTGAAGACCTTCGACGGCGACCAGGAAGTTGCGATCCCCGCAGGCACTCAGAGCGGTGACGTGATCACCCTCAACGGCCTGGGCGCAACCGTGCTCGGCACCGAGCGTCGCGGCGACCTGCTGGTGCGTATCCAGGTGGTCACCCCCACCGATATGACCGAAGAACAGCGTGAACTGCTGCGCCAGTTCGCTTCCCTGCGCGGTGAATCCCTCACCGAAGGTTCGCAGGTCAAGCACCGCGGCGGTCTCTTCTCCCGCCTGAAGGACCAGTTCAAGTAGGATCCCTACACCAAGCTGAGGATGCGGCGGGTGCGGTACTCAACCCGCACCCG
>NZ_KV795070.1:380263-511505 GCF_001808945.1 Rothia sp. HMSC071B01
CCCGCCGCATTCCTGTCAGTACTGTGCAGCATGCGCCCGCGCTACGCTGCACATCTATTTCACACGCCACCCGCACACTACCCACGCTTTCAAACCGCACCCTCAAGGAGAACCATGAGCGCCCCCATCTTCTACATCAGCACGGAAGAATACGACGCACTCACCCCCGGCGCCACCTGCGCGCTCGGCGGTTCCGAAGGCAAGCACGCCCTCGTCAAGCGCCTTGAGCTCGGCGAACGCATCGACCTGGGTGACGGCACCGGCCGCCGCGCACTCGGTACGGTCGCCTCCATCAATGCGGACGGCGTGAGCGTGCAAGTGCAGGAGCTGCGCGAGGAACGCAGCGTGCCCTCCATCTACCTGGTGCAGGCGCTCGCGAAGGACGGTCGTGACCTGCTCGCCATCGAAACCGCGACTGAGCTGGGCGTGTACGGTGTGCTTCCGTGGAGCGCGGACCGCTCCATCGTGCGCTGGAAGGGGGAGCGCGCCTCCAAGGCACACACCAAGTGGCAGAATACCGTCACCGCCGCGGCAAAGCAGTCGCGCCGCGCGCTCATTCCCGAAGTGTACGACCTGTACAGCACCGCCGACCTGGTGGAACTCATTGAAGAAGTTGCCGGGGAGAGTTCTGAGCAGTCCGCCGCCGTGTTCATCCTGCATGAGCAGGCGACCGAACGCCTCAGCGCCCTGGCACGCACGCTTGTGGAGGCGGAGAACCTGCCCGAAGAAATCTACCTGCTCGTCGGCCCCGAAGGCGGCATCAGCGACCGCGAAGTGCAGCTCTTCACCGATGCCGGTGCGCAGCTGGCACTACTCGGTGACGAGGTGTTGCGTTCCTCCACCGCCGGTTCTGCCGCCATGTGCACCCTGAACGTGGTGCTGGGCCGCTGGTAGAGCGTCGCTGATAGAACCCAGCCCGAGCGTGACACATCACACCCATCTATACTTGTAAATACATCACTAGCCAAGGAGCCCATATGACTACCTCCCGACCTCTCTCGACCGCGCGCACCGTATCCTTCAAGAGCGCCGCAGAAATGATCGCCGTGCTCGGCCCGCAGGACGCGCACTTGGCGATTATCGAGGACTACTTCGAGCAGATTAGCCTGCGCCCCAAGGACCTGGACGTGCTCATCACCGGCCCCTCCGAGGCCGTCAACACCGCTGCAAAGCTGCTGAACGAACTGCGCGTGCTCTCCAGCCACGACACGCAGATTACCGTGCAGGTCATTCACCGCCTCATGGGCATGCTCGGCGACGAACTGAGCAACCCGGCGCACTCGCTGTCCACCAGCATCCTCTCCACCCGCGGCACCACGATTCGCCCCAAGACCATTAACCAGAAGAAGTATGTGGACGCTATCGACGCGAACACCGTCATCTTCGGTATCGGCCCGGCGGGTACCGGTAAGACCTACCTCGCCATGGCGAAGGCTGTGCAGGCGCTGCAGACCCACGAAGTGAACCGCATTATCCTCACCCGCCCCGCCGTGGAGGCTGGCGAGCGTCTGGGCTTCCTGCCCGGCACCCTCAACGAGAAGATCGACCCGTACCTGCGCCCGCTCTACGACGCACTGCACGACATGCTCGAACCCGAAACCATCCCCAAGCTCATGGAGGCGGGCACCATTGAGGTCGCACCGCTGGCGTACATGCGCGGCCGCACCCTCAACGACGCATTCATCATCCTTGACGAGGCGCAGAACACCACCGCCGAGCAGATGAAGATGTTCCTGACCCGCCTGGGCTTCGGCTCGAAGATGGTCATTACCGGTGACATCACCCAGATTGACCTGCCCGGTGGCGCCGCCTCCGGCCTGAAGCAAGTGCGCAACATTCTGCAGGGTGTGGAGGATATTCACTTCAGCATCCTGGAATCCTCCGACGTGGTTCGCCACACCCTGGTCTCGAATATCGTCTCCGCCTACGACCAGTGGGGCGAAGACCAGAAGGCGATGGAACGCAAGCGCAACCGCAAGGTCAAGCGCGCTACCATCGAGGCCGCAGCCGAGAAGCTGCTGGACCGCGCAGGCATTAACGGCGGCTCCGAAAAGAACGCCGAGCAGAACCCCGCTAACGCACAGACCACCCCGGAAGGACGCTAAACGGTGGCAGAGATCGAATTCGACTGTGAAGAACCCGCAACCGGTGCCGACCCGGCAACCGACGCCTTCATCCGCGAATCTTTCGAAGCGGTAGACACCGAGGTGCTCACCCGCCTCGTCGAGCACGCCTTCAAACGCATGCACCTTGCCGATGACACCTACCTGTCCATCGCCATCGTGAACGAAGACGAAATGGAACGCGTGCACATCGAATGGATGGACCTGCCCGGCGCAACCGACGTGATGAGCTTCCCCATGGACGAACTGGAACCGGGAACCCCCGAAAACCCCTCCAGCGGCATGCTCGGCGACATCATCCTCTGCCCGCCCGTCGCCGCACGTCAGGGCGCAGATGCGGGCCACAGCACCCTTGACGAGCTGTGCCTGCTCACCACCCACGGCATTCTGCACTGCCTGGGCTACGACCACGGCACCGCCGAAGAGGAAGCTGAAATGTTCGGCATTCAGCGCTCCATCCTCGAAGAGTTCCTGGGCCGCCCGGCACCGGTCGAAACCCGACACTAGGGGAGCGGCGTGGACATTCTACTCACAGCCCTCCTCGCCGTTCTCGCGCTCTGCCTGACCGTGGTCGCGGCAATCGCCGAAACCGCATTCACCTACCTGCCGCACAACGAGGCTGAGGAAGCAGTGGAGGCACACCCGGACACCCTCGGTGCCCGCGTCCTGCAGCGCACCCTCGACGGTGACTCCGAGGCGTACACGCACCCGCTGCGCCTGACCCGCCTCATTGCGGCAGCCGCCGCGGTGCTCGCCACCATGACCTGCCTGCTGAACCTGGTCGAGGTGCACGCGCTCGCCGTCGTGTTGACCCTCGTGATCGTTGCGCTGGTGGGCTACCCGATTCTGCATGTGCTGGCGCGTGCTCTGGGTCGTAACCGCCCGGTCGCGTCGATTCGTGTGCTGGCTCGCCCGGTGCACTACCTGTCGGTTCTGCTGAGCCCGGCGACCGGTCTGCTCGATAAGCTCAGTGTGCGCCTGGCGCCGGAACGTTCGGCTGAGGCCCCGGTGGGCGTGTTCGATGAGGAGGAGCTGCGCGAGTTCCTGGACCGCGCCTCCGACGCTGAAACCATTGAGGATGACGAGGCGCAAATGGTGCAGTCCGTCTTTGAGATGGACGATACCCGCATCCGTTCGCTCATGGTTCCGCGTACCGACATGCTCACCGTCAGCCGTGACACCACTCTGCGTGAGGCGCTGAGCCTGTTCCTGCGTTCGGGTTATTCGCGTATGCCGGTGATTGGTGATTCGAGCGATGAGATTCTGGGCGTGCTCTACCTGAAGGACGCGATGCGCGCCTTCATCCTGCACGGTGAGGCGCCGGAGGGTACCGCCCTGCCGACCGTGGTTGAGCTGATGCGCCCGGCTCGTTTTGAGCCCGAGTCGAAGCGCGCCATGGACCTGCTGCGTGAGATGCAGCGTGAGTCCACGCACGTGGCGATCATTGTTGATGAGTACGGTGGCACCGCCGGTCTGATCACGCTTGAGGACCTGATTGAGGAGCTGGTCGGCGATATCTCTGATGAGTACGACCGTGAGAGCCCCGAGTACACGCTGAACGACGACGGTACGTTCCGTCTCTCTGCCCGTCTGGGTATTGATGAGCTGGGCGAGATTTTCGGTCGTGAACTCGAGGATGAAGATGTTGATACGGTGGGCGGTCTGCTCGCTAAGCATCTGGGCATGGTGCCGATTGTTGGTTCTGAGATTGAGATTGACGGCATTCATATTCGTGCGATTGGTTCGTCGGGCCGCCGCCACCAGGTGGATATGCTGCAGGCGTGGTATGAGCCGCCTCGTGACGAGCAGCAGGGTGCTGAAGGTTCCCCGGCCTCTTCCTCGGAGCCTAATTCCGCGGAGGTTGCTGACCTTCTCACCGTGGATACGGAGCCGCCCGCTGTGGCTGAGCCGCATGCGCATCCGGATCTTCCGGGAGATATTGCAGAGGCTGAACCTGCCACCGATCAGCACGGCAACCGCTAGATATCGAACATAGACGCCGCATTTTCCCTAACACACTTTGAGTCGGCCGCCCCGCCTCGGAAGGCGCAGGCAGATGAGGCTGGCACCCCATACACCCCGCCCGGGGTTTGACCCCGGGATTTAACAAGGAGAAACACATGGACCAGGAGTACACCCCGCTCGATTTGAGCATGCTGGACTTGAGCACCCCGCTGCCGACCTACCCGGCAGATTTCCGTTCGGGCTTCGCGTCGCTGGTGGGCCGCCCGAATGCGGGTAAGTCTACTCTGACGAACGCTATGGTCGGTCAGAAGGTGGCTATCACCTCGAACCGTCCGCAGACGACCCGCCACACGATCCGCGGTATTGTGCACAAGGACGAGTACCAGCTGATTCTGGTGGACACCCCGGGTATTCACCGCCCCCGCACTCTGCTGGGTGAGCGTCTGAACGACCTGGTGGCAAGCACCCTTTCGCAGGTGGATGTGCTGGGCTTCTGCATTCCGGCGAATGAAAAGATTGGCCCGGGTGACCGCTATATTGCCTCGCAGCTGGTGGCGTCGAGCAATAAGCCGGTGGTTGCTATTGTGACGAAGGCTGACACAGTGAGCTCTGAGGAGCTGCGTGAGCAGCTGCTGGCTGTTGAGGCGCTCGGCGAGGAGGTCATGAGCGCTGAGCGTGCGGCTCGTGCTAAGCGTGCCGCGCATCGTGCGAAGCAGAAGGGTAAGGGCCCCAAGGGTAAGGGCGGCAAGAATGATGCTGTGCCTTTCGCGAAGGGTTCGGGTCCTGCGGCTAAGCGCCATGCCGGTGAGGTTGCTGAGCCGATGCCGGTTGACGGTAAGGGCGGCTGGGCTGCGATTATCCCGGTGTCTGCTGTGAAGCATTTCCAGGTGGATGCGGTTGCTGACCTGCTGGCGCAGTACACTCCGCTGTCGCCGCCGCTGTACCCGGACGGTGAGCTGACCGATGAGCCAGAAGCAACCCTCATCGCGGAACTCGTGCGTGAAGCGGCACTGGAGGGTGCGCGTGAGGAGCTACCCCACTCGATTGCTGTGACGGTTGAGGAGATGGAGTTCCGTGAGGGCCGCCCGGCGGATAACCCGCTGCTGGATGTGCACGTGAACCTGTATGTGGAGCGTGAGTCGCAGAAGTACATCATTATCGGTAAGGGCGGCTCGAATCTGCGCAAGATTGGTACGAAGGCTCGTGAGCAGATTGAGGCGATGCTCGGTACCCGTATTTATTTGAATATTCATGTGAAGGTTGCGAAGGAGTGGCAGTCTGACGCGCGTGCGTTGAACCGCTTGGGATTCTAGTAGCTTTCCTGAGCGCATCGCCCAGAGAATTTGCGCTGCGAGGTCACCCCTGCGAGGTCACCCCGAAAGGTGGCCCTGAGAGGTTGTCTTCGGGGTGGGCGCGCATCCATAGTTTTCACCCGGTGACTTGCAGAAATATGTGCATGCCTCCGGGTGAAACTTTTCACTCTCATTCGGCGCTCATAGGGAAGAGTGTTACTCTGAGAAAGCACTTGCTCACCGGCAGAAAGAGAAAAGGTATGCCCCAGGCACCTCGTTTACGAAGCACCGGTCGTCATATGCGCACGACGGTGATGACTTCAAACCGCAATAAGTGGATTGCTCTGCTTACTGCTTGCATGCTCGTCATTGTTGTTGGCTTTGGTGGCGTGTTGGCTCTGCGTATGCGCAATAATCTGCATACTCAGGAGCTGAACATCAGCAATTACAAGGACGGCCTGGAAAACGGCGCCTTGGACATTCTCGTGATTGGCTCCGATACCCGTAAGGGTAATAACGGTGCGTACGGTGATGAGGATGACCGCAATTCTGAGGCTCGCGCGGACGTGATGATGCTGCTGCAGATCAGCAAGGACCGTAAGAATGTGAGCGTGCTGTCGTTCCCGCGTGACTTGATGGTTGATGTGCCGCAGTGTACTGATCCTGAGAGCGGTACCGTGTACCCGGCCGAGGAGAACGTTCAGATTAACGAGTCTCTGTCTCGCGGTGGCCCCGGTTGTACTGTGGCGACCATTAGCAAGCTGACCGGTGTGAATATTGACCACTTCATGTTGGTGGACTTTAACGCTGTGAAGGAGCTGTCGAAGGTTGTTGGCGGCGTTCAGGTGTGTGTGGACGCTCCGATTGATGACGAGTACAGTGGCTTGAAGCTTCCTGCCGGTACTTCTTCGGTTGAGGGTGAGCAGGCTCTTGCGTTCTTGCGTAGCCGCCACGGCTTCTCGGATGGTTCCGATATTGGTCGTATTCAGGCTCAGCAGGGCTTCTTGTCTTCGCTGCTGCGTAAGGTGAAGAGCGAGGGTACTCTGTCGAATCCGGGCCGTCTGATTAACATTGCTGAGGCGATTACTCAGAACGTGACGGTGGATAAGAACCTGGGTAATATCAGCACTCTGGTGGGTGTTGGTGCGGCTCTTGGTGGCGTGGACCTGGCGAATGTTGTGTTTGCGACGGTGCCGACTGAGCCGTGGAGCCAGGATGAGAACCGCCTGCAGATTTCTGCGGATGCTGCGAACGTGTTCCAGCGTCTGCGTGACGATAAGTCGCTGAAGGAGGAGAAGGCTCCGGAGGCGCCGGCTACTGCTGCCGCTCCGGTTCAGCTGGACCGTACGGTTCCGGTGAACGTGTACAACGCGACCGGTCTGGATGGCCGTTCGGCTACGATCGCTTCGGTGATTGAGGGCCTGGGCTACTCGAATGTTACTCCGGGTACCTCGGCTAACCCGACGAACTTCACCACGGTGTTCTACTCGACCGGTTACGAGGCGGAGGCGAAGGAAATCGCCGCAAAGCTGAACGTGACCCGAGTGGTGGCGACCGAAGAGGTTCAGGGCGTGTCGGTGACTATCGGTACTGACTTCCCGTCCGGTGAGGCGATGGAGAAGCAGGAGGCTGCGATTGCGGGTAACGCAACCGGTCAGACTGCTGATCAGAACAAGTGCCAGACTGCTTTCGCCTACTAGGTTCTAGCTAGGGCATAGCGCAGATGCGTGAATTTTGAGTGAGGGGCGTAGCGCCAGAAATGGTGGCTACGCCCCTTTACCGTTAATTCTTTCCAGATGATGGACGGCGCCCCGTGTGCTGTGCCACCGCCTCCGAGCGCTGTGATAGCGTGGAGGCATGACTATTGACGGTGAGAGCATGCGCGGGGTTACCCGCCAGGCAGTGAACCTGCTGCTTATTCGCCGGAACGGGGCACACTAGAATCTGCCGCGACCGTTCCGGCTTTTTGACGCGGCATCTCACCTTCGCATCCTTTCTGATGCACCGCCTTGACCACGGCTGCCGGGGACCGATACCCGGCACGGTACGAGCCCCACAAGTGGGGTAGAGCGAGACGGACCAACCAACAGGAATTCATCATGAAAAACCACCAGAAGCCCAGCCCCATGCCGGTACACAAGTACCGCCCTTTCCACGAGCAGATTGTTGTTGACCTGCCGGACCGCACTTGGCCGGATAAGGTCATTGAGAAGGCTCCGCGCTGGTGCGCAGTGGATCTGCGTGACGGCAACCAGGCGCTGATTGACCCCATGGACACCGACCGTAAGCTTGCGATGTTCAAGCTGCTGGTGAAGATGGGTTACAAGGAAATTGAGGTTGGTTTCCCCTCGGCGTCGCAGACTGACTTTGATTTTGTGCGCACTCTCGTTGAGGATGGCCACATTCCTTCGGACGTGACCATTCAGGTTCTGGTGCAGGCGCGTGAGCACCTGATTGCCCGCACTTTTGAGGCGATTGAGGGCGCGCCGCAGGCGATTGTACACTTCTACAACTCGACCTCCGTGCTGCAGCGTCGCGTGGTGTTCAACCAGGATCAGGAGGGCGTGCTGGATATCGCCCTGCAGGGTGCGCGTCTGTGCCGCAAGTACGAAGAGCAGATGGTCTCTGATACTAAGGTCATCTACGAGTACTCGCCCGAGTCCTTCACCGGCACTGAGCTGGAGTACGCGGCTCGCGTGGTGAACGCTGTGGCTGAGGAGCTGGAGATTGGTCAGAACGGCCGTGAGCTGATTGTGAACTTGCCCGCTACCGTTGAGATGGCTACCCCGAACGTGTACGCCGACTCGGTTGAGTGGATGCACCGCAACCTGAACCACCGTGAGCACATTGTGCTGTCGCTGCACCCGCATAATGACCGCGGTACCGGCGTGGCTGCTGCTGAGCTGGGTTACCTGGCGGGCGCTGACCGTATTGAGGGTTGCCTCTTCGGTAATGGCGAGCGCACCGGTAACGTTGACCTGGTGACGTTGGGTCTGAACATGTACACCCAGGGTATTGATCCGCAGATTGATTTCTCTGATATTGACGGTATCCGTAAGACTGTTGAGTACTGCAACCAGTTGAAGGTGCACGAGCGTTCGCCGTATGGTGGCGACCTGGTGTTCACTGCGTTCTCTGGTTCTCACCAGGACGCTATTAAGAAGGGCTTTGAGGCTCTGGAGCGTACCGCTGCTGAGGCGGGTAAGACCGTGGATGAGGTGTACTGGGAGGTTCCGTACCTGCCGATTGATCCTCGCGATTTGGGTCGTACCTATGAGGCGATTATTCGTGTGAACTCGCAGTCCGGTAAGGGCGGTATGGCGTACCTGCTGAAGCAGGATCACGGTCTGGATCTGCCGCGTCGTGCTCAGGTTGAGTTCTCGAAGATTGTTCAGGCTCGTACTGACGCTGAGGGCGGCGAGATGACCAGCGAGAAGCTGTGGAACATCTTTGCGGATGAGTACCTGCCTGCTGCTGATCCGCAGAACCGTTGGGGTAAGTACCGTATTGAGTCGATTAATATTGATTCGGCTGATACTGGTGCGACTACTCTGCGTGTTGGTCTGAACATTGATGGTCACACGTACACCCGTACTGCTTCGGGTACCGGTCCGGTGGATGCTCTGCAGAACATCCTGTCGGGCGAGGGCGTGGATATTCGCGTGATGGATTATTCGGAGCACACCATGTCGTCTTCGTCGACTGCTAACGCGGCTTGCTATGTTGAGGCTGCTGTTGGTTCTCGCGTGCTGTGGGGTATTGGCGTGGATAACTCGACGACTCGTGCGGCGTTGAAGGCGATGATTTCGGCTGTGAACCGTGCGCTGCGTGATGAGCGTCAGGCGTAGGCGATGACCGTATATGCTTTGTGCGGGGTTTGCGGGTGACCGTTAACCGCGCATGAAGCGGGGGCGGGATGCATACTGGGAGTATGTATCCCGCCCCTTAGTCGTTTAATGTGCGCAGGTATTGTGTGTACCGGCGGTTTGTGGGGCGAATAATCTGCGGAGAGGAACTCTCATGAAAAGCTACGCGATGGTGTTTAGCCCCGTTGATGCGGCGGGCACCGATTCTTCTGTTCGTGCCTGGAATTATGAGCTGCGCGGTGGTGATGATACTGCTCTGCCTGCAGGTTCCACCGAGGTGTGGGAGGCTGGCTGGGTGGGTTCGACTGGTCCCGGTATTGAGCAGGATCAGTGGCCGCGCAGTACGTTTACTGGTTTGCCAATGCAGCATATTTTTACGGTGAGGTTGCCGGGGGAGTACCTGCCGGATGCGCAGAAGTATCCGGGCGTTGTGGCGTTCTCTTTCTTCGCTGGTGATGGCCAGTTCGCTGAGGATGAGGCGACTGAGGGTGTTGCTAATGCTGCTAGTGATGACCCGTTTGAGGTGCAGTATGCGCAGGCGCGGGTGCATCCGTACCAGTTGTTGTTGCGCGATATTTTGGATGCCGAGTTTGCGGTGCTGTACCTGAGTGAGGAGGAGTTCTCATCCCGTACGGAGCCGCCG
Organism: Rothia sp. HMSC071B01; assembly: GCF_001808945.1. Taxonomy (NCBI): domain Bacteria; kingdom Bacillati; phylum Actinomycetota; class Actinomycetes; order Micrococcales; family Micrococcaceae; genus Rothia; species Rothia sp. HMSC071B01. The sequence continues at coordinate 390,153 of NZ_KV795070.1, forward strand.
CAGGATGTGCGCCGGCCCGGTGAGCATCGTGGTGAGGAGGAGAGCTTCAGCGCCTGGGCTTTGGCGGATCGTCAGCAGCCGCTGGCTCGTAAGCCTGCTCTGGTGGGGTGGGTTCCGACGGATGACCCGAATGCCGGTAAGGTCCCCAGCGATGTGTTTGAGAATGTGGACCCGCAGACTGGTTATCTGAGTCCTTTCGATTGGGATGCTGAGGATTCGGCGTGGTTTGAGTGGGCGAAGCCGCTGATTGCGGTGGGTACTCACCTGGGTGGCACTCATTTTTATGCGCAGGCTCTGCCGGAGGGTCTGACGGCTCGTTATATTGAGTTCGATGAGTTTGATGTGCTGAATTTTGGGTGCGGTAGCGCTGTTTTTGATTTTGAGACTGGTGTTTTCGACTGGTCGTGCGGCTAGTACGCTTGCGCCGGAGAACGCGCCGCTGACGCACCTTCGACGCGCCGGAGAGCGCGCCTTTGAGGTGTTTGCGCGGCCTCCTTGAGCCGTAGATGAGCCGTGGATAAGCCCCGGATGCACCGCGGTGTACCGCCGGAACCGGCACCCTGAGCGTTTCACAGTGTGGACGGGGCGGTTTGCGGAAGTTCCACATCACCTTCGGCGAACCGCCCCGGGTGGGTGCGCCTCCTGTATCCTTGAATGCGTGGAATGGATTCAAGCAATTATTTTGGGCTTCGTTCAGGGCCTTACCGAATTTCTGCCGATTTCATCATCGGCGCATCTGAACATTGTTGGTCAGATCCTGCCGGAGAGGGCTGACCCGGGCGCCGCGTTTACCGCAATCACCCAGCTGGGTACTGAGACTGCGGTTCTGATTTTCTTCTGGCGCGATCTTGTTCGCATCCTGAAGTCCTGGTTCGGATCCTTGACCGGCCGCGTACCGCGCAACGACCCGGATGCCCGCATGGGTTGGCTGATTATTCTCGGCTCCCTGCCCATCGGCGTTCTGGGTCTGCTGCTGGAAGACTACATTGACACCCAGTTCCGTAGCCTGTGGATTGTGGCAACCATGCTGATTGTCTTCGCAGTGTTCCTGGGTCTTGCGGACCGTTTCGGCCGCGAGCAGCGTGAGCTGAAGGACCTGACTTTCCGTCACGGTCTGCTGTATGGTTGCGCGCAGGCGCTGGCGCTGATTCCGGGTGTTTCTCGTTCGGGCGGTACCATTACCGCGGGTCTGTTCATGGGTTACACCCGTGAGGCTGCGGCGCGTTACTCGTTCCTTCTGGCGATGCCCGCCGTGTTCATGTCTGGTCTGTACAAGACCTTTAAGGTGGTCACCGGCGAGGAGGCGACCGGCTACTACGGTATCCCGTCGACTATCGTGGCGACCATCGTCGCGTTCGTGGTGGGCTACCTGATGATTGGCTGGTTCCTGAAGTACGTGTCTTCGAAGTCCTACGGCATTTTCATCTGGTACCGCATTGCGCTCGGTATCCTGATTTTCGTTGGTCTGGGCACTGGCGTTCTGAACGCTACTTCTTCGGCGTTCTAAGGCTTTAGCCCTCAGCGTGATATGACATACCCGTCCGTGAGTTTCTCACGGGCGGGTATTCTTATTAGAGTAGATTTTTTGGCACCCGCATGCTCTGAGGTTGGGCGGCGGGTGTGGCGCGTCCACCGGTTGTGGGCGTTTTTACGGAAAGGAAACCCATGCGAGCTTGGGATGCCCCCGCCTCTGTGACTCTGCCCGGTCAGGCTGCGCTGCCGCGTATTTTTGATACCGCGGCTGGTGAGATTGTTCAGGTTCAGGAGGATAAAGCGGCGAGCCTGTACGTTTGCGGTATCACCCCGTACGACGCGACGCATATGGGTCACGCCTCCACCTATGTTGCTTTTGACTTGCTGCACCGCGCCTGGCTGGATGCGGGCGTGCCGGTCACCTACGTGCAGAACGTGACCGATGTGGACGACCCGCTGCTGGAGCGTGCGACCGCGACGAATGTTGATTGGCGTGAGCTGGCTGAGGATCAGACTGAGCTGTTCCGCACCGACATGAAGGCGCTGAACGTGATTCCGCCGGCGCACTATGTGGGTGTGGTGGAGTCCATTGAGTGGCTGTTCCCGCTGATTGAGGATTTGCTGCGCCGCGGCCTGGCGTACCGCGTGCCCGGTTTCACGGACGAGCAGGGTGTGGTGCATCCTGACGGTGACGTGTACCTGGATCTGAAGGCTGTGCGTGAGCTGCCCGCGAACGCTGAGGGCTACTCGTGGGCGCCGGGCGAGGTCTGCCACTTGAGCCGTGATGAGATGCTGGAGATTTTCGCTGAGCGCGGCGGCGACCCGAACCGTGCCGGTAAGCGTGACGCACTGGATCCGCTGCTGTGGCGTATTGAGCGTGAGGGCGAGCCGAGCTGGGATGCCGGCGAGCTGGGCGCGGGCCGCCCGGGCTGGCACATCGAGTGCACGATGATTGCCCGCCGTTTTGTGGATGGTTCGCTGACCGTTCAGGCTGGCGGTAACGACTTGACGTTCCCGCACCATGATTTGGGCGCGGGCCATTCGTGGGCTGTGTCTGCACGCCCGCACGCTAAGCATTACGCGCACACCGGCATGGTCGGTTTGGATGGCCACAAGATGAGCAAGTCCCGCGGTAACCTGGTGCTGGTTTCGCGTCTGCGTGCGGCCGGTGAGGATGCGAACGCGGTGCGTCTGGCGATTATGGGTCAGCATTACCGTTCGGATTGGTTCTGGACTGATGAGCTCCTGGAGCACGCGAAGGCTCGCCTGGATACGTACCGTCATGCGGTGTCGGTGGCTGAGGGCCGTGAGGGTTCCGAAGGTGTCACCGATGAGGCGGCTGTTGAGCTGCTGGCCGCTGTGCGTGAGGCGCTCGGTGAGGACCTGAACGCTCCGGCGGCGTTGGCGGCTGTGGATGCGTGGGCTGTGAAGGCTCTGGCGGACACTACCGTCGGCGGTGGCGCGCTGGTGCGTGACATCCTGGCGGCACGCCTGGGCGTGGTCCTCTAAGATGGCTGCGTCTGTCATTGAGGAGCTGTATGCTCTTCGCCCGTACGACCGTGAGGCGGTCGATGCGCTCGCCGCAGAGATGTTAGCTGAGGTTCGCACGTACGAGGCGCAGAAGGAAGCGTAGGGCTTCTGAGAGCAATATAAGCCCAACAAGGGGGTGGGTGATCCTGGAATACTCCAGGGTCACCCACCCCCTTGCGTTTAACCGGTTGTAGAACCCAATAACTGGTGTTACTCTTCAGCAACTAGTCCTGAGCGGCTAGTCTTCGGTGTCTACAAATTCCTCACGGAAAATCTGTTCACCGGCAAGAACCTCATCAAGGAGCTTCTCCTGAGCAGGTTCCAGATGCACCAGGTGCGTAAGAGTGTAGAGCAGACGCTCATACTCTTCGCTCCAGGCAAGCGGCCATTCTCGCTGAACAATGTCGTTGAGCGAGGAACTCCACTTTGTTTCCGGATCCTTGAGGCGGTACTTAGCCCACATACCTAGTACCCGATTACCACCGACGGTGTAATCAAAGACGCGCTTTTCCACGTTCTCGCAGCGAGCCTCACCGAAGGAGACGGTGCCCATTACGGGGTTGTTCTCTTCCTCAGAGAGGCTATTGACCGGGTCGGGGGAGAAGCTGGGCTTCTTCTCCGGCATCGTCCTACCCATGTCTACCGTCGGGGTAGGCAGGGTGTAGTCTGCACCTTCGGGAAGCTGGTGCAGGTATTTCATACCCGGTAGCGGCTCACCGCGCTCACCGTAGGTGTGTAGCCACACAACCTGCTTACCGAGCTGAACGGCACGTTCCCAGAGCTCCGGGTCCGCAGTGAGGGGCACGCGAATACCCGCATGCTGGAGCGGCTTGTCAAAGGTGCGCACGTAGCCGGGGTGTCCGGTGAGTGCCGCTAGGTAGTAGACGAGGTCGCCGGGGGCATTAGCTCCGAAGCGTTCGCTCAGAATCTGAGCAGCAGCTTCAGTAAGGTTTGGCGCGCCAGCCTCGGTCAACGTGGGGTGGACACGGCCTCCTTGGCTGCCCTTGAACCCATGCATATCTGGGATTAAGTAGTGAAAGTACAGTCCCGGCCCCATACCCACGTATTCATTGTGAAGCTCAGCGATAAATATCTGCTTAGCAGTACGATAACCCCACAACGCTGGTCTAGGAGTATCAGCAAGCCGAGAATCAGCAAAGACATACTGCCGGTCAAAAGCTCGGTATCCCACCGGTACAATATTCGGTGCGTCCGGAATGACTTCGCGAGCAATCTGATCGTTCAGGCTTTCACGGCTCCCCTGGAACGTATCGGTACCCGGAAGTGGCTTCTTAGCCTTTGTAGTCTTTGCATCACGTGTTTCTTTGAACCGCTCAGCACGTACTTCCAAATCGTTACCTTCGATGAGTTCCGCCCAACGTTCCTGTAGCACACTTTCAGAGGGTGCGTAAACCCAAGTTCTATTGGGCTTTACACCAGGAGAACAACTAGCGTAGAAATCCGGTAGCTCAGGGTAACTATCCCAATCATCATCCGCCTCAGGAGCGAACTTATCGCCCCAGCCGGAGCGTACCGGTTCAAACTCTGAGCTCCCCAAATCGAGAGTGGCAAGAGCCTGCATTTTCTCCGCAAAGGTACCGTGCAGGGCAACGTAGCGAATATCCGCGGGGGTTTCCTCATCGGTATCTTCTTCACGCAGGAACATCGCGATAGATACAGGGGTCTCGATAGCGAAAATAGCATTCTTCGCTGGAGGTTGCATACCTTCAGGGGTCACATTAATAATCCATCCACGGCTGGACGAACGACGAATATACTCACGCATCCCCGCGAATCCCGGACCCTTCAGATATCCAGATGCGGTAATAAAACAGACAACACCTGCACGTTTGGAGCTATCTGACTGGCTCTCAAAAGCACGGAAAGAATCTTCGAAGACCTTCCAGAAAGCCCAACGCCAAAAGTAGACGTACAGGTTCTTCAGCACATACTCATATCCACCCATACCAGGAGCATGGAAGTCTTCCATAATGGAGGAGGAGTCGTCTTTGGAACGAGGTCCTGAATTGACCCAACCGCCCATTTTCTCCGCTTTAACTTTATACGGCGGATTACCAATGCATACCTGAATAGGCACCTCACGCTTTACCCTAGTTGCCTTATTCGACAACTGAGAAAGCAGACGCAGAGTATTACCGTTCACCGGCTTCTGCTTAGCGTAGGGGTCGCTCAGAGTATCCGCCACATAGAGATTCAGACCGTCCTCCGGAACGTCAGCACCCAGCTCCTTAAGGGTCTGGTTCAGGCGAAGCTCAGCCACGGAGAAAGGACCCGACTGCAGCTCAAAGCCGTACAGGTTCTTTGCCAGACGATTCAGAGCACGAGTGCGCGCAGCAGGAGAGAGGCTTTCCGCACTTGCCACTTTATGCATAACCGACAGCGGATAGGTGCCGGTACCCATCGCCGGGTCAATCACGGACACACCCTCACTCGCCAGACCGTGCTCCTTGCCCAGGTAGGTGCGCAGAGCGTCATCCACCAGGCGCACCATCTGATTCACCACTTCAACCGGGGTGTAGTAACTACCAGTCTTCTTACGCTGCGCCGGGTTATAGACCTTCAGGAAGTGCTCGTAGAGGTGCAGATACACATCCGACTTGCCGCCAGAAATATCAGCCCAGGAAGCGGCACCCATGACACGCACAATCACGGCGAGAGCGTTATACAGGGAGCTCTTCTCATCCAGGTGCTCGGTCAGCAGACCCAGCGCATTACCCAGCAGACCGTGTTGGGAACGCAAACGACTCGCCATGGTCGAGAATGTCTCAAGACTTAGGTCGTGACCCTCTGAGAGGGCAACCACCAGCGAAAACACAACCGTCTGTGCAAAGCTATCGGCAAACTCTTCATTACTGGTACTCGGGGCGAGAGTATCGCGCCAATCCTTACGCAGACCCACCAGCGGGGGAGGAATCACAAAATCCTCTTCACCCTTCTTCTTAGCTTTCGCTTGATCCGCTTTATAGGTCTTTTCCTGCGCAGCAAGGCCCAAAAGCATCTCTTCACGTAGCAAAGCAGCAAGGGGAGCGAGAGTTTCCACCAACTGTCCAGCACTCTTAATCGGAGCGGGAACCCAACGCAAAAAGTTCAGGAAAAACGTCGCGAGAGCATCCGGTGCGCTCAGCGTGCCATGGCCGCTGAAAGAACCATGCATATGCACTGCGTCGTACCCGGTGCTCGTCAGCACCGGTTCGCCATAACGGTATAGACGCCACTCGGTGCCATTGGTGTACAAAAGGTTTGGAAGGTTCCGCAGACGCTGCCACTGCCTATACTCGTGGCTCTTCTTACTAAAAGAAGCGGGGTCAATGTTCTTACCCGGAGCCTTCAGCTCCACGTAACCGGTTAAAACACCATCGACCGTGATGGCGTAATCAGGGCGCACCAGGCCCTCAGAAATTAGCCCCCCCCCGCTGTTTTCAGCGAGGTTTCACGGACGGTCACAACCTTCATCGAATGCAAAGCGCCAAAGTCCTGCAAAAGGGTAGCAACCGGGTTCGTCAGCTGAGCCTCCGGTTCGCCTTCCCCAACGCGCAGATTCTCCCGCACCTGCCTGCCGAACTCGGCAATCAGTGAGTTGAAATCAGTCACAATACTCTTTCCTTTGCCCATAATTCGTGGGCACTAAGGTGTTTCTGCCCGCAGAGGATTTCTGCGAGCTCCCCTCAAGTCTAACCAAAAATAAGTAGCCCTCATTGCTCAACGGTCATCGCTCCATCGGTGCCCCGCATTATCACGCCCGCGGGGTAATGCGCCACAGCCGATTTGCAGACTCCGCTAAAATAGAAAAGGACTTTTTCCGTCCGCAGTTCGCCGCAAAGCGCGAACAGCACAGACTGACCCAAACCCGAGGAGAATCACCCCGTGAGCAGCGGCACCCCCACCCCCACCGGCGCAATCAACCGCCGCGGCCCCTTCCGCCCCGGCGAGCGCGTCCAAATCACTGACGAACGCGGCCGCATCACCACCATCACCCTCGCCGAAGGCGGCGAATACCACTCCCACAAGGGCTTCCTCAAGCATGACGACCTCATCGGCGCACCCGAAGGCACCGTCATCCCCAACACTCACGGCATCCTCTACCAGGCGCTGCGCCCCCTCTACAAGGACTTCGTGCTCTCCATGCCGCGCGGTGCAGCCGTCGTCTACCCCAAGGACGCCGCCCAGATCATCGTCAAGGCAGACATCTTCCCCGGCGCACGCGTCGTCGAGGCCGGCGTTGGCTCCGGTGCACTGTCCATCGCGCTGCTGCGTGCAGTCGGCGACTACGGTTGCGTGCACTCCTTCGAACGTCGTGAAGAGTTCGCAGACGTCGCCCGCGGCAACATTGAAACCATGTTCGGTGGCCCGCACCCGGCGTGGAAGCTGAGCATCGGCGACCTGCAGGACACCCTGCCGCAGGTCGAAGAGCCCGGCAGCGTCGACCGCGTCGTACTCGACATGCTCGCACCCTGGGAATGCCTGGACGCTGTAGCGGAGGCGCTCGCACCCGGCGGCGTGCTCATCTGCTACGTTGCGACCGTGACCCAGATGTCCCGCCTGGTTGAGGGCATGCGCTTGGATGGCCGCTTCACCGAACCCGAATGCGACGAAACCATTGTGCGCGGCTGGCATGTGGAGGGCCTGGCGGTCCGCCCCGACCACCGCATGGTGGCGCACACCGCGTTCCTGGTCGTGGCTCGTCGCCTCGCTGACGGTGCGGTACGCCTGGCGCCGAAGCGTCGCGCATCCAAGACTGACTTCTCTGAAGAGGATATGAACGCGTGGATTCCCATGAACGTGGGTGAGCGTGAGGTGACCGACAAAAAGATTCGCCGCGCAGCCCGCGATGCGAAGAACCTTGCCGCTCACGCCGCACGCGCGAACGAGATTGCGCTGGAACAGAACGGTACCGCGCAAAACGCCATGGAGTCTGAGCAGAACAACGGCGCAGCAGCTGAGGCGACTGAGTCTGCTGAATAATTTGAACCATCTTTGACCTGCGGGGGCACGGGCGTTGCCTGGAGCCCCCGCAGTGCACTCACCAGGCTACTCACTGTGCCCGATACCCACCCAGTACCCGCACCGAGTAGCCGCCGATTAGGACGAACAGCTAAAGGAGCTACCGTGTCCACCCACGAATCTGCAGATCAGGCAGGAACCCCCCAGTACGGCACCGCCCACAGTGCAGCCAGCGCGGCACCGCACTACTCGGCTGCTTTCGGGTCGACCTCCCTGCCCGGCAGTCAGCCCGTCAGCGCGCAGGAGTATGACGCCGTGCTGCGTCGACTCTCCGCGGCGGAGGCAACCCGCGACAATATGAGCCGACAGATTCGTGGTGCGGGGGAGAAGAACCGCAAGCTCGTTGAGGCAATCACCAGCATGCGCTACCAGGTGGAGCGTCTGCGCGCGTCCCTGTCGCAGAACGTTATGCCGCCGCTGAATTCCGCGATTGTGCTGGCGGTGCATGAGGGTCAGACCATGACCTACGAGCAGGTCGCGGACGATAAGACTCCCGCCGAGATTGACACCTACCTTGATGTTCAGATGAGCGGCCGTATGATGCGTATTCCCGTGTCCCCGCTCATTGACCTGTCCACACTGACCCCCGGCATGACCGTGCTGCTCAACGACAAGACGGAGGCGGTGCTCGCCCTAGACACCGAACCCTTCGGTGACGTGGTGACCGTGCGTGAGGTGCTGGATGAGCAGCGCGTGCTGGTTGATACGTCCTCGGGTGCTCAGCAGGTGGCGCGTGTGGCTGGTTCCCTCGACATTGAGCAGCTACGCACCGGTGACGCGGTCACGCTCGACACGCGCACCCGCATGCTGACCTCGCAGGTGCCCGCCTCCCGTTCGCAGGAGCTGGTTCTGGAAGAGATCCCGGATGTCACCTACGAGCAGATTGGTGGCCTGGGCGCGCAGATTGAGCAGATCCGCGACGCGGTGGAGCTGCCGTACCTGCACCCCGAGATTTTTGAGCGCTACCACCTGGCGCCGCCCAAGGGCATTCTGCTGTACGGTCCTCCCGGTAACGGTAAGACCATGATTGCTAAGGCTGTGGCGAACTCCCTGGCGGCTCGTGCGGCTGCGCTGAACCCGGGTTCGGCTACTCGCGGCTACTTCTTGAACATTAAGGGCCCCGAGCTACTCGATAAGTTCGTTGGTGAGACGGAGCGTCAGATTCGCGATATTTTCGTTGCCGCCCGTGAGAAGGCGGAGGCGGGGCACCCGGTCGTCGTGTTCTTTGACGAGATGGAGTCGCTGTTCCGTATGCGCGGTTCGGGTCGTTCCTCCGATATTGAGACGACCATCGTGCCGCAGCTGCTTGCCGAAATTGACGGTGTGGAGTCGCTGCAGAACGTCATCGTTATTGGCGCGACCAACCGTGAAGACCTCATTGATGCCGCGGTGATGCGCCCGGGCCGACTCGACCTGAAGATTCGCATTAACCGCCCGGACGCCCCCGGTGCGGCAGAGATTTTCGGTCTGTACCTGACCGAGGACCTGCCCCTGGACGCGGCGGAGGTGGCAGCCGCCGGTTCGACCCGCGCCGCCCTGACCGCGATGATTGCGGCGGCGGCAGGTCAGCTGTACGCGCGCACCCCCTCCACGGCGTACGCTGTGGCGACCGTGGATTCTTCCATGGTTGTTGGTTCTGGTGCGAGCGCGAATCTGTCCACGCACACGCTGTATCGTGGCGATTTCGCTTCGGGTGCGGTGATTCGCAATATTGTGGACCGCGCGAAGAAGGCCGCGATTAAGGAGCAGCTGCAGGCGCTGACCGCCGGTGCGGACGCTTCGAGCGTTGGTATTGGTACCCGCCACCTGCTGGAGGCGGTGCGCGCCGAGTTTGAGGATCAGGTGGACTTGCCGCCGCTGCCCGATATTGAGGATGCGCTCACCGTTGCCGGTGTGCGTGGCCGCCTGGTGTCGGTGGAGCCGCCGCGCTAAGCCGCGCGCCCAGCCCACACCTCGCGCTTATCCCGCATCAACCCAGCATTACCGCAGGTCCAAAGCCTTTAGATGGTATAGAACTTTTCAGGAGAACCCCATGAACTCCACCCCCAGCTACGGCGTGCACCGCATTATGGGTGCCGAAACCGAGTACGGCGTCATCGCCCCCTCCGCGCCGGGCACCAACCCGACCGTGCTGTCGGCACTGGTGGTCAACACCTACGCCAAGCTCGCCTTCCGCCGCGGCGCCGCCTTCCGCGAGGAGTTGCAGCGCCGCGCCCTGGCGGATGAGCTGACCGCCGAGCAGGCACGCCAGGCAGAGAACTACTCGACCGCCACCCCCGAGGGTCAGTGGCTGGGTGAGTCTGAGTCGCCGCTGCGTGACGCGTTCGGTCAGGTGCAGGACGCCTCCACCGCCCACTCGAGCCAGATGACGCACACCCGCACCGAGCTGACCAGCGAAGATATCGCCCTGGAGATTATGCGTGAGGCGGGTGTGCAGGCACTGGGTGAGCCCGCCGAGCCGCGTAGCGCCCTGGATGCGCTCGCCGGTGTGCACGGCCGCGGTGGTTTCCCGGAGCGTCTGGACTGGGACCGCGTGACCATGAACGCGATTCTGCCCAATGGCGCGCGCCTGTATGTGGATCATGCGCATCCGGAGTATTCGTCGCCGGAGGTTCTGACCCCCGCCGACGCGGTGCTCTATGACGCTGCCGGTGACGCGCTGGCGTACGAGTCGCTGGTGGAGCTGGGCAATCACGCGCAGGATTTGCCGCAGGTGAAGCTGTACAAGAACAACACCGACTCGAAGGGCCAGTCATACGGCGCCCACGAAAACTACCTGATCAGCCGTGATGTTCCGTTCGAGCAGGTTGCGGATGCGCTCCTGCCGTTCTTTGCGACCCGCGCGATTTTTACGGGTGCGGGCCGTGTGGGTATTGGTACGCACGGTGAGGTTCCGGGTTTTCAGATTAGTTCGCGTGCTGATTTCTTTGAGCGCACGATTGGTCTGGAGACCACGATTCGCCGTCCGATTGTGAATACGCGCGATGAGCCGCATGCGGACGAGTCGAAGTACCGCCGCCTGCACGTGATTCCGGCGGATGCGAACCTGTCGCACTATTCGAACCTGTTGAAGTTTGGTACGGCGGCGCTGGTGATGAACCTGATTGAGTCGCACAGCGAGCAGGCTCCGGTATTGCCGGGTGTGCGCCTGTCCGATCCGGTGGCGGCGATGCACGCGGTCAGCCACGATTTGTCGCTGTCGGTTCAGCTGCCGCTGGCGCCGTCTTCGGCGACTCTGCCGAACCCGGTGTCCACGAGTGGTTCGGCGAGTGCCCTGCAGATTCAGCGCGCCTACTATGAGGCCTCCCGTGCGCATGAGGAGTCGAACCCGGCGGGTGTGGATGCTGCGACCGCGCAGATTCTTGACCTGTGGGGCGAGGTTCTGGACGCCCTGGAAACCAACCCGCTCTCGCTGGCGGATCGTCTGGATTGGGTGGCGAAGTATGCGCTGGTGCGCGGTTATGTCGCTCAGGGCGTAGATTATGCGAATCCGAAGTTGAAGGCTTTGGATTTGCAGTACGCTGATATTGACCCGTCGAAGAGCCTGTATCACCGTCTGGTGTCTCGTGGCCGCATGCGCACGCTGTTCTCTGCTCAGCAGATTGAGCGTGCGACGACTGAGCCGCCGCGTGAGACGCGCGCGTTTTTGCGTGGCACGTTGATGGCGCGTTGGCCGGAGGAGATTCTGGGTATTAACTGGGATACGGTGTCCTGCCGTGGCAGGTATTCGAAGGATCTGACTCGTTTTACGATGATGGAGCCGACCCGGTACGGTGCCGCCCAGGTGGAGCCGCTACTGGACGAGGTGAACCATTCGGATGAGTTGCTGAACCGCCTGCGCTAGGGCGCGGGGCAGTGTCGGGGTTTGGGCCCGCCGCGGGGGGTTTCAGCCCCAAACCCACACGAACTCACATTCTTCTCCGGGGCGAATACCCCCATTCGGAAGAGTAAAAACCACATAACCCACAGGTAGGGTGCAGGAGAATCTGGGTACCAAAACCCTTACACCCCGCACCCGACCCCACTAAAAACTTATTTGTCCACAACCGAAAACCCTTTGAGGAGAGAACCATGAGCCGCGAACGCATCAGCGCACAACAGACCGAAACCACCGCAGCCGAGCAGGAGCAGGAACTGACCCTCGCCGCCTCCCACGTTGTCTCTGACGTGAGCGAGGTCGACGACCTGCTCGACGAAATTGACGGCCTGCTCGCTGAGAACGCTGAAGACTTCGTCACCGGCTTCGTCCAGAAGGGCGGCGAGTAACCGGCGCACCTGCGTGCCGGGTCAGCATCATGGAACACCGTATTTTCGGCATTGAAAGCGAATTCGGGCTCAGCTACGTCCCGCATGGGCTCGGTCGGCTGAGTATCGAAGAGTCCGCCGCCGCCCTTTTCAAGCCCGTCCTGGATCAGTGGCGTTCAACGAACGTCTTCCTGCCCAACGGCGGTAGGCTCTACCTTGACGTGGGTTCGCACCCCGAGTATGCCTCCGCCGAATGCGGCAGCATTGACGAACTACTCGCGCAGGAACGCGCCGGTGAGCTGCTGTTCGCTGATCTGGCGCGTACCGCCCGCAAGCGCCTGCTCGCAGGTTCGGAGGGCCGCCCCCTCGACGGTGAACTGTACCTGTTCAAGAACAACGTGGATTCGGCGGGCAACTCCTACGGCAGCCACGAGAACTACCTGATCAGCCGCAAACTGCAGTTCAACGACCTGATTGCCCAGCTCGTGCCGTTCCTGGTGACTCGCCAGATTCTGGTTGGTGCCGGTAAGACCCACCCGAATGGCGGTCCGGTGCCCGGTTCGACCGACCCGGCGTCCAGCACGGGTGTTCCGTCGTATTCGTTCTCGCAGCGTGCCGACCATATTTGGGAGGCGGCATCCACCTCAACCTCGCGCGCTCGCCCGCTCATTAACACCCGCGACGAGCCGCACGCGGACGCTTCGAAGTTCCGCCGCATGCACGTCATTAATGGTGATTCGAACATGGCGGAGCCGACGACCCTGCTGAAGATTGCCAGCACCGACCTGGTGCTGCGCATGCTGGAGGACCGCTTCCCGGTCACGAGCCTGGATATTGTGTCTGTTCCGGCAGCTCTGCGCGCTATCAGCCACGATCTGACCGGCACCGCAACCTTCGAAACCACGGACGGTAAGCACTACACGGCGTTGAGCGTTCAGCGCCACTACCTGGATGCGGCACGCCAGTACGTGCAGCAGTACGGCGCGCACCACCGTCACGTGGAATACGCCCTGGACCTGTGGCAACGCACCCTGGACGCTATCGAGTCCGGCGACTACAGCAGCATTGACACGGAGATTGACTGGGCGATTAAGAAGAAGCTTCTGGATGCGTATATTGCCCGCGCCCGCGCGGCTGGTCAGCCTGCCGATTATGCGGGCGCCCGCATCCGTCAGCTGGATTTGGCGTACCACGACATCGACCCGGAGCGTAGTGTCTTCCATGCGCTGGTTCGTCGCGGTGCTGTCAAGCGCATCTTGCCCGAGGGTGCTGCGGAGGCGGCGAAGACTCAGCCGCCGAACACTCGCGCTCTGCAGCGTTCGCGTTTCATTAATGCGGCGGTTGCGGCGGGGGAGCAGTTCACCGTGGATTGGGTGCATTTGAAGCTCAACGCCTACCCGCAGCACACGCTGGTGTGTAAGGACCCGTTTGCTACCGGTAGCGAGGAGCTGGAGGAGGTGCTGACCCTGCTGGAGGGCAAGGCGCGTCAGCATCAGGAGGCGGCATTCCCGCCGCCCTGCTAAATAGCACCCCGCTAAAAGGCTCTGATGAGGGGAAACCCGCCGGCGGTCGGGGTTGTGGGCCTTCGGGAACACCCCGGTCGCGACACAGCCTGAACACAGCTACGTGCCGTAGCATAAAACAGCTAAACCTATACCTGTAAACTGTTCTGTGGCACACGGGCACTCACACGCCCCACTCTCACAGAAAACCCCAGAGGATAACACTATGACCAAACGCTCTAAGCTCACTATTTTCGGTGCCAGCGCGGCTGCTCTCGCGCTCGCCCTGTCCGCATGTGGCGCGCAGTCCAGCGGCGGCGACCTGTCTAAGGTGCAGTACACCCTGAAGAACGCGACCGCTGAGCCTGAGGCGTCCTTCGCGACTCCCTTCGCCGCTTCTAGCCCCTCCGCGTACGTGATTGAGGAAGGCAACGGCGACTCCATCAATGATGGTGACTACGTGCTCGTTGAGGCTGCCGTGTTCAACGGCACCGACGGCAAGCTTAACGGTTCCACTTACTCCAGCGAGCCGATTCTGCTGCCGATTAACGATCAGCTGAAGCAGGCTGCACCGCAGGTGTACGAAACCCTGAAGAAGATTAAGGTTGGCGGTTCTTTCTCGTACACCACCAACGTTCTGCAGCAGCGCAGCACTGCGGGTGTGACCACCACGACCGCTTCGCCCGGCGCCGCAACCAACGTTGAGGTGTACACCGTGAAGACGAAGCTGCCCAAGTACGCAACCGGTAAGGCTGTTGAGGCTGACCCGTCGCTGCCGTCCTTCACTCTGGATGAGTCCACCGGCAAGGCTGAAATCAAGCTGCCCGATAACAAGCCGGAGGTCACCGAGCTGACCGCTAAGACCCTCATTGAGGGCGAGGGCGCCGAGGTCAAGGAAACCGATACCGTGTACGTGCGTTACATTGGCGTGCAGTACTCCGACGGTAAGGTCGTCGACGGCAACTATGACGCCGCCACCCCGATGGGCATCTCCCTGCAGGGCGTTATCAAGGGCTGGACTCAGGGTCTGAAGGGCAAGAAGGTCGGCTCTCGTGTTGAGCTGGTCATCCCGGCGGACCTGGCGTACGGTAACGACACCGGCGGTTCCAAGCCTTCCGGCTCCCTCGTGTTCGTGGTTGATATTCTGGGTGCGGAGGAGAACCCGCAGACCCTGCAGCGTGCCCAGGCGGCTTCTAGCGCAGCTGCTGCGGAGGCGTCCGCTTCGGCAACCGCAGACGCTTCTGCGACCCCGGCAGCGTCTGCTTCGGCTACCGCACAGTAGCCCGGCGCCCACATTTTTATATAGTGTTTTATACAGCGCTCGCCGCTTATCCTGTATGGGCGGCGAGCGCACCCACTATTTCGATTCATTTCGAACCAATCAAAGGAGACACCCATGTCTTTCGGTCAGCGTAACCTCGACCGCGAAAAGCCCGAAATCGATTTCCCCGAGGGCGACGCCCCCACCGAGCTGGTCATCACCGACCTGATTGAGGGCGCAGGCGCTGAGGTTGTTCCCGGCTCCCGCGTGCTCACCCACTACGTTGGTGTTGCATTCTCCACCGGTGAAGAGTTTGACGCTTCTTGGAACCGCGGCGAGCCGCTGCCGTTCCAGGTGGGCGTTGGCCAGGTTATCCGCGGCTGGGATGAGGGTCTGCTCGGCATGAAGGTCGGCGGCCGTCGTCGCCTGGAGATTCCCGCCGACATGGCGTATGGTGACCGCGGCGCTGGTTCGGTCATTAAGCCCGGCGAGTCCCTGATTTTCGTGGTGGACCTGCTGGACGTCCGCTAAGGACTAGCCAGGTTCTCGCGTTTTTCGCGCTTCTCACGTAAGACGCGCAGAGACGCGTAGCCCGGTGCTTTCTCCCGATTGTGGGAGGGGCGCCGGGCTTTTGCGTACCCGTACGCTGAGTAAGTGCCGCGGAACACACACGGTATGATGGAATCATGTCCACCGCAGCTCAGCTTTACATGACTCTTCACCGCCTCTCCACCGCCGCCGAGGCACCCGACGCCGCAACCCGAACCCAGGGCATCAGCCGCAACGAGCTACTGACCCTGCTCGGTATTAGCACTCGCGCTAACGGCTCCCTCAGCGAGGCCCAGGAACGCGCCTTTGAACGAGCCAAGCAGACCCTGCGTGATGCCGGCGCGCGCATCACCCACGTGACCACAGATCTGGGGGAGCGCTACCGCCTCGAAACCAGCAACGCCGCACAGCTACCCGCCTGGAACCCCACCGCCGAGGAGTTCCGCCTCATCAACACCATCCTGCGCGGCTGGGAAGGCACCGAACTGCAGGATGACGCCTACCGCATCCTGCGTAAGATTGCGCTCACCAGCGAGAACCTCACCGACGAGGCGCTCACCGCCGCGAAGATCCTGGACCCGAAGACCGGCAAGCGTCAGCGCGCGAAGAACCTGCACACCTACCGCGAGCCTCTTCAGCGCATTTACTTTAGCGACAACCCGCACCTGAATGAGCTGTTCACTGCCTATGCGGAGCGTAAGACGGTCACGTTCACCTATCAGACGGCTGCCGGGGCGACCCGCACGCAGGAGAAGGTCAGCGTTGCCGGTATTGGGTACCGTTACGGCACCTGGTATTTTGTCGGCTACTACACTGAGAGCTCGGAGCGTAAGGAGTACACGTTCCGTGCCAGCCGTATTCAGAAGCTCACGATGCTCTCACGTATCGATTCGACCCCCATCAACGCGACGTTCAACGCCAAGAACTGGCTTGAAGACATTAAGGGCTACGAAGAGAGCCTAATCGTTGCCGAGGTCAACGCCGATTCCACAGTCTCGGAGCCCTTCACCGTGCCCTCGTACGGCACGATTGATAGCGCCGTGGCGGCGACCAGCTACAGTTGCGTGATCGAGCCGCCCGAGGAATCGGAGGATGCCTCTACCCGTCAGCGTGACAGCTACGCCGCCCAGCAGCAGCTGTTGCGCACCCTCACCGACCTGCACAGTGGCGCGGTCGAAGACCCCGGCACCTGGGCAGATATCAACCAGCGCAACCGTAACAACTCCCTCGACGACCTTGTGGACCTGCTCCTGGGTCTGCACCGTGCCGACCGCTGGGCGAGCGCCCACGATGAGGCGCCCATGCCGTTGAACCAGCTCAACGCCCTCTACAGCGTGGACACCGAGAAGAACCGTGCCCTCGGCAAAACCATTGCCGAGATTTTCGCACAGGTAGACACCGTGCCCTTCGAGTCTGACCCCAAGGACCCGGACGCGCTCAAGCCCACCTACATTAACCTGCTACCGGACTTTGACGGCGCCACCCCGAACACGCTGCTGAACTACGCGCGCCTTACTGACACTGAGCTCGCCATTCTCGTCTTTACCCTCTCTGCCGCAGATATTCTGCACCCGGCGGATGCGCGTCTGGGCAGTATCCGTGCGGCGCTCGCCGCCGCGTACCCGAACGCGCCCGTTTATGCGCAGCACCTGTGCTTCGCCCCGGAGGAGCCTCTGCTGCAGGAGGCGACTGCCGCCTTGAGTAGCGGCAACGCCGTGACCATTGGGTACGGTACCTCTGAGCGTGCCGCTGATCGCCTGGTGGACCCGTATGCTTTGGTGTTGCACCGCGACCACATGTACCTGCATGCGTGGTGCCGTACCGCTGAGGAACGTTACTATGCCGCGCGCGGTGAGGAAGTCCCCGAGTATGTACCCGAGGCTTTTGCTCACGCAGCCACCAGCGAGACTGCCGACAGCCAGGCGGGGGAGAAGGAACCCAACTTCTGGCGTAACTTCCGCCTCACCCGCATCAACCACATTCACGAGGCGGGCGCGGGACGTACCCACCCGGTCACCGGTGACACCGTCCCGCATTGGCACGCGCAGCAGCACAGCACTCAGACCAACCCGTTCGCTGAGTTGCGGATTCACCCGACCGAGCACATTCCCAGCGGTGAACCGCTCGATACTCTCACCGCAACGTACATGCGCCGCAGCACCCACCACGTGAAGAAGGCTTCACGCACCCAGTACGTGCGCATCCACTACTACAACAACGCCCACGGTGCTGGCGATAAGAACATCCTCGACACCGTCATTGCGCACCGAGGTGCCCTCGAGCTCGTCGGTCCTGCGCACCTGCGCGCGGCGCTGCTTGAGCAGTTGCAGACCCTCAACGCGAGCAGCCGCAGGGGTGCGCCCGCAGGTGTGCCCGCAGAAAAATAGAACTTCACCCACAAGCAAAAACGCCCTAAAAACCCTTCCAAGGCGCCAAAACATTAACCTAAAACTTGTATAATGGTGCTCATGTCTTGGTGGTTCTGGATTTTGCTATGGGGCGCGCTCATCATCTGCTCGCTCCTCTATTTGGCATGGTTCACCTACAAAGCACTCACTCGCGGTTTCACACTCCTTGACGAAACCGTAACCTGGGTCGAGTCAATCGAGGGACAATTCGACGCAGCGCAAGCGAACGCGAGCCGAAAACTCCCGCGAGACACCACCCTCGGGGTATTCACACCCATCACTGAGGCATACAATAACTACGAACAAGGTAAGCAGACACGCAGGTCTGAGCGGATCAAGCGACGGGTCTCCCGACGAGATCGACTCGGCCAACCTCAAAACATCGGAGACCTGCTCTAACAGAAAGGCACACCACCATGGGCCAGATTTTCAGCCACCCCGCGACCATCATCGTCGTTATCCTCCTCATCGTCCTGCTCTTCGGCGCACCCAAGCTGCCCGGCATGGCACGCAGCCTCGGCCAGTCCATGCGCATCTTCAAGACCGAAGTTGAGGGCCTGAAGAACGACTCCAAGAAGGACCCCCGCGAGAAGGACGGCGAAGAGGTCGTCACCGCTGAGGTCGTAGACAACGGCAAGGACGGCAAGACCGAAACCAAGTAACGGTCCCGCCCCAACGCACCAAACCCGTGCCAGCCCACCGGCCGGCACGGGTTTTGCGGCACCACCCCATAAACACCCCACCAGACCCCCTCAGCCGAATCACACACGGCACCGACACCCAGAGGACACCACGTGGCAACACCCGACCAGGACGTGCGCAACCGCAAAATCAATCCTGAAGCACGCATGGAACTCAAGGAACACCTGCGCGAATTCCGCGACCGCCTCATCAAAGCGGCTATCGCAACCATCATCGCAGCCATCATCGGTACGGTCTTCCTCTACCAGCCTTTCATCGAAATGATCTCTGCGCCCCTGCAGCAGATCAACGCAGAAACCGGCCGCAACGCAAACCTGAACTACGGTAGCGTCGCATCTCCTTTCGACCAGCTGCTGAAGGTCGGTATGTACATCGGCTTGGTGATCGCCTCTCCCGTCTGGCTCTACCAGGCACTGCGATTCCTGCTGCCGGCACTGCACACCAAGGAGAAGAAGTATCTCTTCGGCTTCCTCACCGCATCTATTTTCGCGTTTGCCTGCGGTGTCGCCATTTCGTACTTCACCCTCCCCGGCGTGGTCTACGCGCTGCTGAAGTTCACCCCCGTCAACGAAAGTAACTACATTGACGCTGGCGTGTACATCTCCTTCATCCTGAAGTTCGTCGTTACGTTCTCCTGCGCCTTCATCATCCCCGTGATTCTGGTCGGCATTAACATGCTGGGCCTGATTCGCGGTAAGACCATCCTGAAGTCTTGGCGTTGGGTTGTTGTGCTCGTTGCGGTTATCGCAGCGCTGACTGCACCCGGTAGCGACATCATGATGATGTTCGTGCTCATGGCGCCGCTGCTGATTTTCTTCTTCGCAGCAATCCTCATCTGCATGATCAATGACAAGCGCCGCGACCGCAAGCTTGCCAAGCTGGCGCAGGGTTCGGATGAAGCAAGCCTGAACACCGCAACCAGCAGTGAAGACCTGGCGAAGATGGGTTACTTCGAGGAAGAGAAGACTTCCTAAATTGAATAGCTCGCTTTGAGCAACCTAGCCGAAAGGGGCGGGGTACAGAGAACCTGTACCTCGCCCCTTTCGCATGTTCCGCAAAAGCGTCTCGAGGCGCACAGACGAAGAGGCGCACGGACGAATTTTTACAACGCCTGCCGGTACATCCCGGCAGAAACTGAGCATAAATTGCGCCGAAACCGCGCAGCCGATGCGCTCGCTGTTCGCCCATACCGGATTAGTGCCCGTGCAGGATGCTTTCTGAAGGCTCGCGGCGGGTGAACCGTTACACTGGACATACTATGAGCAAGCACCACGCACAGCACACATCCGACGCACACACTTCTAACGCTTCTAACGCACAGACCCCGGCGGAGCAGACCGGCACCGACTATGCTGCCGCCTACGCCGCATCCCGAGAGCGCGCCGCATACGCGAAGACTGCCCTCGGGGCTTTTGAGGCGTCCCTTGATTTTCCGCTGGATGATTTTCAGCGTCAGGCGTGTGCCGCCGTGGAGGCGGACCGCTCCGTCCTCGTTGCCGCGCCTACGGGTGCCGGTAAGACCATTGTGGGTGAGTTCGGTATCTACCTGGCGTTGCGCCGCGGCATGAAGGCGTTCTACACGACCCCCATTAAGGCGCTGAGCAACCAGAAGTACCACGACTTTGTGCGCGCGTACGGTGAGGATTACGTGGGTCTGCTGACCGGCGATACGAGCATTAACACGGAAGCACCCGTGGTCGTGATGACCACCGAGGTGCTGCGCAACATGCTCTACGCCAACTCGACCACGCTGACCGGCCTGGGCTATGTGGTCATGGATGAGGTGCACTACCTGGCGGACCGTTTCCGTGGCGCGGTGTGGGAAGAGGCGATTATTCACCTTCCCGAGCACGTGAACGTCATTTCCCTGTCGGCTACGGTGTCAAACGTTGAGGAGTTCGGCGCGTGGCTGGATACGGTGCGCGGCGGCACGGACATTATCGTTTCCGAGCACCGCCCGGTACCCCTGTGGCAGCACATGATGGTCGGTCACCGCGTGGTGGACCTGTTCGTACCCGAAGACAACTCCGCACAGGGCAAAAACCACACCCAGGGCAAGAACCAGGAGCCGGAGGAGAAGCTCTCCCGCAAGCAGGCGAAGAAGGCACAGAAAGCTAAGCAGCGCGGCGCAACCGTAGAGGCGGGCGCCAACCCTCTGCTTGCCGGTCTGCGCCTGAACCCGCAGCTGAAGGCGCTACGCCCCGGCTTCCGTTCGAGCCCGGGCCGCGGACGCTACGGCGGCAAGCGTGAACGTTTCCGTCACCGCCGTGAAGGCTGGCTCAATGAGACGTTCAGCAGCGGCGAGCGCGGCCGCTCGGACCGTCGTGACCGTTTCAGCAATGATCGTTTCAGCAACGACCGGGACTTTGATGCGCGCGGTGAGCAGAAGCCTCTGCGTCCGCAGCGTATCACCCGCCCGGAGATGGTGCGCGCCCTCGACAAGCAGGGCCTGCTGCCCGCTATCTGCTTTATCTTCTCCCGTGCCGGTTGCGACGGCGCGGTCAGCCACTGCGTATCCGCCGATATTACGCTGACCACCCCCGAACAGCAGCAGACAATCCGCGCCTACATTGCGGAAGCAACCGCTCACCTGGACACCCGCGACCTGAACACCCTCGGCTACTACGAATGGCGTGACGGCCTGATTCGCGGTATCGCCGCGCACCACGCCGGCCTGCTACCCCTGTTCAAGGAGGTTGTAGAAACCCTCTTCGCCCAGGGCCTGATTAAGCTGGTCTTCGCCACCGAAACCCTCGCACTGGGCATCAACATGCCCGCCCGCACCGTCATCCTGGAAAAGCTGACCAAGTACAACGGCGAATCCCACGTGGACATCACCCCCGGCGAGTACACCCAGCTGACCGGACGCGCAGGCCGCCGCGGCATCGACATCGAAGGCCACGCCGTCGTCATGTGGCGCCCCGGCATGTCCCCAGAACACGTAGCAACCCTCGCCTCAACCCGCACCTACCCGCTAAACTCCTCATTCCGCCCCACCTACAACATGGCGGCAAACCTCATCGCCTCCTACGGCGCCGAACGCACCCGCAAAATCCTGGAATCCTCCTTCGCACAGTTCCAGGCAGACAAATCGGTCGTCGGCGTCGCCTCCCGCGTACGCAAAAACGAAAGCGCCCTAGAAGGCTACCGCGAAGCCATGGCATGCCACCTCGGCGACTTTACCGAATACGTACAGCTCAGCCGCCAAATCGCCGAGCTGGAAAAGAAGGCATCCAAGAGCAACGAACGCCACGCCCGCGCGCAGGCACACCACAGCATCCAACAGCTACTACCCGGCGACATCATCTACATTCCGCACGGCCGCTCCCGCGGCTACGCAGTCGTCATCACCCGCTCCGATTCGCACGCCGACCCGCGCATCGGCATCGTCACCGAGGACGCACACCAGCGCACCGCCTCAACCCGCGATTTCGAAGGCGCCGTCGAACCGGTCTCACGCATCAAAATCCCCAAGCGCCTAAGCCTCAAAACCGCCAAGGAACGCCGCGACACCGCAAGCCGCATGCGCCAGGCACTCTACGACGGCCGCGCCCCGCGTGCGCTCGCACAGCAGAACATCCCGGCTCGTCAGAACAGCATTGACGCGCAGCTGGAGGCTCTGCAGGCTCAGCTGCGTAACCACCCGTGCCACGGCTGCTCCGACCGCGCAAACCACATGCGTTGGGCTGAACGCTGGCAGAAGCTCAACTCTGAAACGGAAGGGTTGCGCCGTCAGATTGCCCGCCGCACCAACACGATCGCGCAGGTCTTCAACCGCATTGCGCGCCTGCTGGAAAGCTACGGCTACGTCGAGCGAGCCGAAGACGGCGAATTGTCGCTAACCACCGGCGGCCAGGCGCTACGCCGCATCTACGGCGAGCGCGACCTGCTGACCGCCCTGTGCCTCGACGCGCACTTCCTCGACGGACTGGAGCCCGCCGCCATCGCGGCAACCGTCGCCGCACTAACCTACCAGGGCAAGCGCGACGCCGTGGAATACCTGGCTCACTACCCGCACCCGTCCCTGCGCGCACCCATCGCGACGATTACGCAGCGCCTCGCCGACCTGAACGCAGCCGAGGAACAGTTCAAAGTCAACCCGACCCCCACATGCGACTTCGGTCTGGTCGAACCCATGTACGCCTGGGCGAACGGTGCGCACCTCGCAAAGGCAATCGAGGACACCGGCCTTGCCGCTGGCGACTTCGTACGCTGGGCTAAGCAGGTACTGGACGCACTGGACCAGATCGCCCATATCCGATCCCTGGACCCGGTCATCCGTGCCCGCTGTGAAGAAGCCATCGAGGCGGTACGCCGCGGCGTAGTCGCACTCGACGTCTAACCCGCGCCTAGCGCCACATCCCGCCCGACCAGCTCGGGCCACCACCCCCGCAACTGTGCATTATTCTGCATCATCTAAGTTCCGCCTCATCTAAGGACGAACGAACTACCACAGGCAGCGGGGGTGCTTCTATACTCAAATGAGACGCTCAGCTAAGCTACACGAGCACAATTGAAGTGCCCGCCCTCGTATGCGCCTCGGCGCGCCTCAAAGGTGAAAGGAATCTAATGTCTACCCGTATTTTCGTAGATGGTAGCGTGTACAGCCCGGTCGACCCGTACGCAACCGCAATGCTCGTCGAAGACGGCTTCGTCCGCTGGGTTGGTTCCGACTCCGGGGCGCGTTCAATTGCCGACGAATCAGCCACCATCACCGAACTCGACGGCGCCCTGCTAACCCCCGCCTTTGCGCGCGCACTAGCACCGGTAGCAGGCAAAGAAGCACCCGAAATCCTCGACTACCTGCAGGCATACCGCGCAGCCGGCTACCACACCCACACCCTACTCGCCAGCATGGAAGACGTACCCGACCTCGTCTCCGCACTCAGCTACTACAGCGCCGAACACGGTACACCCGACATCCGCCTCATCCTTAACGCCACCGGCGTAGAAACCGACGAACTCATCAGCGCCATCAAGGCACTACGCCCCCTCACCGAAGGCGAACGCGCCATCAAGGGCCTGCAGCTAGTCGGCATCTTTGTCACACCCACCGAAGCCCCCGAAGCAGCACAGGTAGCCGAAGACGCCGCCCTCCTGCTCTCCATCGACGCATCCACCAGCTTTGCCAACGCCGCCGACGCCGCGCTCGCCGTACGCGAGAGCCGCCCCTGGCTCTCCACCCGCCTCGACGCAGCAATCAGCACCCCGCAAGACCCCATCACCGACGAACACCTCACCCAGCTGGCAGAAGCACGCATCAACCTCGGCCTGAGCGTCTGCGAACCCGAAGAAGACGAAGCCGCCAACGACACCGTCCAAGCACTCCTAGCACACGCCGGGGGAGAAGCACGTGAGTCCGTCGCCTCAGTCGCACGCCGCGCAAACGCAGCCGGCACCTCCATCGCGCTGGGCTCTGATGCTCAGCTGTACGCACCCGGCGCCTGGTCCCTCATCCGCGAACTCGTCAACGACGAATACGGCATCTCCGCACGCAGCGCCTTCGCCGCCCTCACCCGCGGCGTATACCGCCTAGCCCACGAAGAAAACCCCTTCACCGGCCAGTTCGCACCCGACACCCCCGCATTCGTAGCACAGTGGCGCGTAGAAGCCCTCATGGTCCAGGCACCCGACTCCCGCGTAGCATCGTGGAGTACCGACCCTCGTGCTCGCATTCCGCTGCTTCCGGTGTTGGATGAAGATTCGCCTCTGCCCATCCTGGAATCTATTTACACTGAAAGTAACTAATTTTTAGCTTGTCAGAGGCTTTTTAAGGGGTTTCAACCCCTCAATAATTCATTGATTTGAATGTTTACCCGGTATACTGGACATCTACCGGTCAGTTTTATATACACCTGTGAGGGAGTAATATGCGCGTTCTAACTGTCATCCCGACGTATAACGAGAAGGAGAACCTACCCATCGTGGTAGAGCGTCTTCGTAAGGCAGCTCCCGAGGTGGACATTCTCGTGGTGGATGATAACAGCCCCGACGGCACCGGCCAGATTGCTGATGAGCTGTCGGCTAAGGATTCCCAGATTCACGTTCTGCACCGCACCGTTAAGGACGGCCTGGGTGGCGCGTACCTCGCTGGCTTCGATTGGGGCCTTGAGGCAGGCTACGACATTCTGATTGAGATGGATGCTGACTGCTCGCACCAGCCTGAGCAGCTTCCTTCTCTGGTTCGTGCCGTGGAGGCAGGCGCTGACCTGGCTATTGGTTCGCGTTATGTTCCCGGTGGCAAGACCAAGAACTGGCCGGCGCACCGTCAGATTCTCTCTCGCGGCGCTAACCTGTACACCCGCCTGATTCTGGGTACCTCCGTTAAGGACATTACCGCTGGTTTCCGCGCGTACCGTCGTGAGGCTCTGCAGCGTCTGAACCTGGACGGTATTGACTCTAAGGGCTACGTATTCCAGGTGGATTTGGCATGGCGTTCTGAGCAGGCCGGTCTGAATATTGTCGAGGTTCCGATTACTTTCGTTGAGCGTGAGATTGGCGCTTCGAAGATGGACGGCAACATTATCTTTGACTCCATGTCTAAGGTGACTCGCTGGGGCATGACTAACCGCATTCAGAAGCTGAAGAAGGCTCTGGGCAAGTAAGACTTCTTGCTCAGACGCTTCTCGCACCTGAGATTTATACGAAAGGACCGGGGGCGGATACATAATGTATCCGCCCCCGGTCCTTTCACTTTCTGTAGCGCTCTATCCTGGCTCACGTGCCAACGGGAAGCCCCTACCAAAACAAGAAGCCCGCCTCAGAGCACGGGTGGCTCTTAGCGGGCTTCTACAGCGTTTCTACGGCATGTCTACGGTGCTTTTAGAGCGCGTAGTGCTTGCGGTAGTATTCCAGGCGGTCTTCCAGGGTCTTTTCCAG
Source organism: Rothia sp. HMSC071B01 (assembly GCF_001808945.1). Taxonomy (NCBI): domain Bacteria; kingdom Bacillati; phylum Actinomycetota; class Actinomycetes; order Micrococcales; family Micrococcaceae; genus Rothia; species Rothia sp. HMSC071B01. The sequence goes on from NZ_KV795070.1 coordinate 415,724, forward strand.
CTCTTCGATGCTACGGCGTTCCATGAGCATGTCCCAGTGGGTACGTGCGGGCTTCTCTTCTTCGGCGTCTGCGGTAGAGTCGCCGTTGACGAGGTATGCTTCCTTGCCGGACTTTGCGGTCCATACCGAGGGGATTTCTGCCTCTGCCGCGAAGGTCACGAAAACGCGGTCACCGTCAGCGGTACGGTATTCGACGCGCTGGCGGGGCGCGGGCTGTACGTTCGATTCGGTTTCCATCGACTGGGAACCCAGGCGCATACCGCGCAGGCTACGATCGCTCATTTTTCCTCCAGTGTCGTCGGGTGCGCCTTGTGGCGCTTTAGGCATAACGTTGGGCGGGGGAGAGCTATTCCCTCGAACGTTTACAAAACATCCATTATATCGGTAATAGTCTCCACCCGCCCAGCGTGGTGGTGTTTATTCGGCGTGATTTTTGGTGATTCACGCCTTTTTATGCGTTAGATTTCGCGTTTAGCCGTTGATGCCGTAGCTTCCGGGTGCCTGCGGTGCGCTCTTGGGTGCCTCCGCTGCGGGCTTCTTCGGAGCATCTGCCAGGTTGGATGCGGGCAGGGTGCCGAATGCGTTGCCCAGGCCGCGCAGTGCATCGCCGAGTTCGGTCGGGATGAACCAGAGTTTGTTGGCGTCGCCTTCGGCGAGCTTGGGCAGGGTCTGCAGGTACTGGTAGGTGAGCAGCTGCTGGCTGGGGTTGGATTCGTGGATTGCTGCGAAGACCTTCTGCACGGCTTCTGCTTCACCGTTTGCGCGCAGGATTGCGGACTGTGCGTCACCTTCTGCACGAAGGATCTGTGCCTGCTTTTCACCCTCTGCACGCAGGATGGCTGCGCGGGATTCACCTTCTGCGGTCAGAATGTCGGACTGCTTCTGGCCTTCTGCGGTGAGGATTGCGGCACGGCGGTCACGCTCTGCACGCATCTGCTTCTCCATGGAGTCTTGGATGGATACCGGGGGCTGGATTTCCTTGATGTCCACGCGGGAGACGCGCAGGCCCCAGCGGCCGGTGGTGGAGTCGAGTACGCCTCGCAGTTCAGCGTTGATCTGGTCGCGGGAGGTGAGGGTCTGCTCCAGGTTCAGGCCACCGACGACGTTACGCAGGGTTGCGCTGGTCAGCTCGTCCACGGCGCGAATGTAGTTGGTGATTTCGTAGGTTGCCGAGCGCGGGTCGGTGACCTGGAAGTACACGACGGTGTCGATACCGACCACGAGGTTATCTTCGGTGATCACGGACTGCGAGGGGAAGGAAACGACCTGTTCACGCAGGTCAATCAGGGGCAGCACGCGGTCAACCACGGGGATGACGATGTGCAGGCCGGGGTTGAGAACGGCGTGGAACTTACCCAGTCGTTCAACGATGCCGGCTCGTCCCTGCGGGATGACGCGCACGGTCTTTGCGAGCATCGTCAGCACGAAGAGGATGAGTAGGACCGTCAAAATAAGGCTGATAGGCATTGTTTCTCCTTATCGGTGAGTTATATGGTGTGTTCTAGGGCTTGGCATTTGGAGCCGGTATTCAGATGGGTCTTAGTTTGTTGGTCTTAGTCGTGGGGGAGAGGCTCTACGATTGCGGTAGCACCCTCAATGGCTCGTACCCTCGCGTGTGATCCTGCTACGAGCGTTCCGGAGGCGGTGCGCGCCGTCCAGGTGTCACCAGCTAGCACCACCAAACCGGTTTCACTAGTCACATCTTGAGTGACGCGCACCTCAGTACCAACGAGTGCTTCAGCATTAGTGACAGCTCCGGTGGCTGATTTATTGAGCTTTTTCAGCAGCGGCGGGCGCAGACCAAGAACCAGAATCAGGCAGATCACCACGAAAATAACGGTTCGAATCAGCATGTTATCCACAAAGGGCGATATTGCTGCGGTGATGCCTGCGCTAATCGCCAGCATGAGAAAGAACAGGTCGAGGCTGAGCATTTCTATGACGGCGAAAACGAGGGCGAGTGCAACCCAGAGTGTCCAGGGTGTCTCAAAGAGCCAATCCACGAGTTTTCTCCTTTGGTGTACATCAACCGGCGTGGTTGACGTTGAATCTGCACACGAGGCGACAGCACCTTCGTGATGCGGGGTATATCCATTATTTCAGGTGGATTGAGTGCTGGCGACAGTTCTGGCGACCGGGTGAGGTTAATACATGAACTGTTAAGACTTTATTTAGATACGGGGAATCTTGGGTTCACTCCAGACCTCCCTAAAAAGCCGATAATATACATTATGTAAAGTAGACCTATTTTTCACTACCCCACCGACGGTTCACCGGTGCTTTCGATACTCTGGCTGGCACGGGTCGGTCGAGCCTGCGCTCCTCGTGGTGCGACTACGCTGTCCTCGTCCGCTGTTCTACGTTCCGGGCACCTCGGCTTTCTCGACGCTCAGCTACACGCTCGAACTCTCTACGCCGCTCACATCTCCTCGTCGTTCCGTTAAGCGACAGGCACCCGAGACCCCGCACCCTTCGGTGCACTCTGTTCGTCTCGGGTGCCTGCTATCTATCGATTTCTAGAGGATTTCTAGAGCTTTCGACCCCCAGAGCTCCTAGCCCTTCTCAGCTCGGCTTCTGAAATCAGCCCCGAGGCTCTCGCCTCTGGCTACTGATTCCCTAGCCCTCCGCGTGCTTTTCGCTGAACTCTACCCAGGCGTTGAGCACTCGCTCCGCTGCACCGGATGCAATGGACTCGCGCGCATCGGCCAGGGCCTGAGTGAAGCGCGTCTCAAAGCTCTCACCGTTGGTCGGGCGGTAGGCCACCAGGCCTGCGGCCGCGTTGATGAGCACGGCGTCGTGAATAGCGCGCAGCGGGCTCTTCGGGGACTCCCCCTCCCCCGCCAAAATGGCGCGGAACACACCCGCGTTGTACTCGGCGTCGCCGCCTCGCAGCTGCTCCAGCGGTGCGTTCTGCAGGCCGTACTCGGTCGGGTCAAAACGGTACTCGGTCAGTTTGCCGTCTACAGCCTCCCACAGGCGGCTCGTGGTGGCGATGGTCAGCTCGTCCAGGCCGTCGTCTCCGCGGAAAATCAGGGCGTGATCGCCGCGCTCGGCGAAGACGTGAGCCATCTTCTCAGCCATGACCGGGTTTGCCACGCCAATTGCCGAGGACTTCACGCGGGCCGGGTTGGTCATGGGGCCCAGGTAGTTGAACGCGGTCGGAATACCCAGCAGGCGGCGGGTCGGGCCCACGTGGCGCATGGCCGGGTGGAAGGTCATGGCAAACAGGAACGTGATGCCGGTCTCGCGAGCGCACTCGGCGACGGCGGGAATGGGCATGTCGAGGCGGATTCCGAGGGCTTCGAGGACGTCTGCGGAGCCGGATTTGGAGGTGGAGGCGCGGTTGCCGTGCTTGACGACGGTTGCACCGGCTCCTGCGATGACGAGGGCGGCCATGGTGGAGATGTTGACGGTGTTTTGCTGGTCGCCGCCGGTGCCGACGATGTCTACGGCGTGGGGGTCGATGTCGACGGTCTCGGCTTTGGCGATCATGCCGGCTGCGAGCGCGCCGAGTTCTTCGGGGGTTTCGCCCTTGGAGTGGAGGGCGGTGAGGAAGGATGCGAGGATTGGCTGTTCGGTTTGGCCGGTCATGATTTGGTCCATGGCCCAGGCGACTTCGGTGTCGCTGAGGTTCTGGTGCTTAATCAGTTGGTTGAGGATGTATTTCCAGGTGATTTCGTGCGTAGTCATGTTTTAAGTGTAAAACCCCCGTCGCGTATCTGCACGGTTGGGTGCAGTATGCGAGACGGGGGTTTACTAGGCGTGATGTACCTTGGTGGTGCTTAGCGCCGGGGTGTCTTCGGTTTAGTGGAAGGAGTCACCGCATGCGCAGGAGCCTGCTGCGTTGGGGTTGTCGATGGAGAAGCCCTGCTTTTCGATGGTGTCTTCGAAGTCGATGGTGGAGCCGTCGAGGTAGGGTGCGCTCATCTTGTCGACAATGACTTCTACGCCGTCGAAGTCGCGGACTGCGTCGCCGTCGAGGACGCGCTCGTCGAAGTAGAGCTGGTAGATGAGGCCGGAGCAGCCGCCGGGCTGGACGGCGATGCGCAGGCGCAGGTCGGTGCGGCCTTCCTGTTCGAGGAGGGTGCGGACCTTGGTCTGTGCTACTTCGGTGAGGTTGACGCCGTGGGTCGGCAGTTCGATGGTGGTTGCACTCATTGGTGTTGTCCTTTTGTTTTGTTGGTTGCCCGTGTGCGTCGCGTGTGCGTCGCGTGTGGGTGTTTTAGCCTTCACGATACGCCCCTGAGTGTTTGATGCACAACCTAGGGTGTGCATAGTTCGCCGGGGGCGTGAGTGTTGGCGTGGAGGCTTGACAAGTAATTCTGCTTCTAGGATACCGAAAAAGTGGGGGTTGGGGTTTGTGACCCTTCTCCCCCACTTTTTGTGGATGTTCCTAGCGAGCGCGTTTAGCGAGCGCCGAGTGCGCTGAGCAGTAGCGCCTCCGCGAGGATTGCGTTCTTGAAGTCCGGAATGTAGAGGGACTCGTTGGCGCTGTGTGCGCGGGTATCGGGGTCTTCTACGCCGGTGACGAGGATCTGTGCCTGCGGGAAGACGTCCTTCAGGTCGGAGATGAACGGGATGGAGCCGCCCATGCCGGTCTGTACGGGTTCGACGTCCCAGGCGGCGCGCATTGCGTCGAGGGCGGTCTGTGCGCCGTCTGCGTCGACTTCGGTGGCGAAGGGCATGCCGGAGTCGACGGCGGTGTAGTTCGCCTGGGCGCCGTGGGGTGCGTGTGCCTTGATGTGTTCGGCGAGTGCGCGGTGTGCGTTTTCGGGGTTGTCGCCGGGTGCTAGGCGGGTGCTGATGCGTGCGCGGGATACGACGGCGAGGGTGTTGGAGGAGGTTGCGATGGAGGGGATGTCCATGCCGATGACGGAGATTGCCGGCTGGGTCCACAGGCGGGAGGCAACGCTACCGGTGCCTGCCAGGGGTACGGTGTCGAGGATACCGGAGTCGTTGCGGAAGTCTGCTTCGGCGTATTCGAGTTCGGGTTCGGGTGCGCGGTGCAGGCCTTCGACGGCTACGGCGCCGGTGGCGTCGTGCAGGGTGGCAATGAGCTGTGCCATGAGGGTGTGGGCGTCGAGCATGGGGCCGCCGAACATGCCGGAGTGGATGGCGTGGCTGCCGACGCGCACCTCGATGTCGCCGGATGCGACGCCGCGCAGGCTGGTGGTCAGTGCGGGTACGCCGGCGCGCCAGTTGGCGGAGTCTGCGACCACGATGTAGTCGGCGGACAGTTCCTCACGGTAGGTGTTGAGGAAGGAGACGAAGGAGGGCGAGCCTGCCTCTTCTTCGCCTTCGATGAAGAGCTTCACACCGAGCTTGAAGTCCTCGCCGAGAGTTTCGTTGAGGGCTGCGAGCGCGGCGAGGTGCACGAGGATGCCTGCTTTGTCGTCTGCTGCGCCGCGGCCGTAGAGGCGGTCGCCCTTGCGGGTTGCGACGAAGGGGTCGGTGTCCCACAGGTCGAGGTCGCCGGCGGGCTGCACGTCGTGGTGGGCGTAGAGCAGGATGGTCGGGTAGCCTTCTGCGGCGGGGCGGGAGGCGATGACGGCGGGCATGCCCTGCTTTTCGGTGCCGTCTGCGGTGGTGTAGGTGGCGCGTTCGATGCGTACGTTGTCGAAGCCTGCCCTGGTTGCGAGCGCGGCGACTGCCTCGGCGCTGCGGTCTACCTGGGTGAGGTCGTGCGATTCCCAGGCGATGGAGGGAATGGCGACGAGCTCGGTGAGGGTCTGCAGGGTTGCTTCGAAGTTTTTGGTGACGGCGTCGCTGAGGGCGCTGTGGTGGGTGAATTCAGTAGTCATGTTTCTACCTTACCCCCACCTTGACCCTGCCTTGCCCCTAACCGCCGGGTGGTTGGGGTTGTTTCAGTTGCTGGTGTGGGCTTGTGGGGGCGGGTTTGGTGTGTGCCGTTCGGGTATGATGGGAGGGTGTTTGGTCGTAAGAAAGAGAAGGCTGAAGCGGAAGCTGTTCAGCCGCAGGTTGTAGAGGAGCCTCAGGCTCCGGTTAATCCGAAGTTCACCCCGAAGAAGGGCCGTCCTACTCCTTCGCGTAAGGAGCAGCAGGCGGCTCGTCGTCAGCCTCTGGTTGTTAATGACCGTAAGGAGGCGAAGGCTCGTGAACGTGAGGCGATGGCGAAGGCTCGTGAGCGTCAGAATGATGCGTTGATGGGTGGCGATCAGCGTTACCTGCCCGCCGTGGATCGTGGTGCGCAGCGCCGTTATATCCGTGACTACATTGATGCCCGCCGCAATATTGGTGACGTCATGTTGTGGGTCATGCTGGTGGTCTTGATTATCTCTCTGTTCATCCCTGGTTTCCTCGGTACTGCTGAAGCTGCGGAGGGTTTCCAGCGTATTAGCTCGTACATTCTTTGGGCTCTGATACTTCTGTGGATTGGTGATTCCTGGATTATGTGGCGTGGCCTGAAGAAAAAGCTGATTGCGAAGTTCGGCGAGATGGAGCCTCGCTCCGGCATGTACACGTTTAACCGTGTGACGGTTCCTCGTCGTATGCGCCGCCCGGTTCCGATGGTGAAGTACGGCGAGTACCCGCGCTAAGTCGTTAGTGCCTTATAGGTGCTTGGGGAGAGGTCCTGAAGGTTCAGGCCTCTCCCCTATTTTTATGTTCTTACGCGAGGACGTATAACCGTGGCTAGACGCCGGTACGGTTAGGCTTCGATTCGGGAGTAGAGGATCTGCCATCTGCCGTCACGGTGTTCGAGGGCGAATGTGTAGATTTCTTCTTCCTTGTCGCTGCTCCAGGTTTCTTGGCGGCCGTCGGGTTCCACTTCGGTGTGTTTGTCCCATTCGTGGCTGGTTTTCAGGTAGTAGGTTCGGCCGTCGTCGCTCCAGGGTATGCCTTCGGGTTCGAAGTGTTCGATGCCGTCGATGACCCATCCGCCGCGCTGGTAGAGCGCTTCTATTTCGCGATAAATTTTGAGTTCTCCGTCGTTTGATGAGGAGAGGAATTCGCGGGCTTTGCTGTAGTCGCCGGTTTGGACGCCGTAGTTGATCCACTGGTTCCAGGCGTCCATGGTTTTGAGGATGCCGTCGGGGGTCTTTGCGCGGTATCCGTTTTCGGGGGCGTTGGGTTTGGGGACGTTCTGGGCGGGGCCTTTGGCGTCTGCTTTGCGGTATTCGCCGTTACCGGCATTGTTGCCGGTGCTGTTGCTTGAGCTGCTGTTGGTGGTAGGCGTGCCGGAGGCGGTGGATCCGTCTCCTGCAGTTGTGATGTCGTGCGGCACGCAGGCGGCGAGCAGGGTGCTGAGGCTGATGAGGGTGCCTCCGGTCAGCATTGAGCGGCGGTTCAGCGTGTTGGGGTTCATGGTTGCTCCTCCACGTGTTCGTAGTTCATGATCTCCCACTTAACACCATTATGCTTCAGCTCAAATTTAAAAGTGTTCTTAGTCTTGTCCTTATTTTCCCAACGGCGCCAGCTACCGTCGGACTCAACATAAGTCTCGTAATCCCACTCGCGGTACACCTTCCAGAAGTAGGTTTCACCATCTTCTGACCATGGGGCGCCTTCAGTTAGGAAATGGTCGACACCGCCGATGACCCATCCACCGCTTTTGTAAAGATCCTCAATGTCTGCGTAGGCGTTGAGCTCATTCTCGAAGGTTGGAGATACGAATTGGCGTGCCATGGTGAAATCACCAGTTTGAGTACCGTAGTTAGCCCATTGAGTCCAGGCATCCAGTGTCTTGCGCATGCCTTCGGGGGACTTTTCGTTGTAGCCGTCTCCAGGCACGTTGGGTTTAGGTACATTCTGGGCGTTACCGTGCTTGTCAGCTTTGCGGTATTCGCCGTCAGGTGCCTTCGAACCCCCGGAATAGCCTCGGACAGTAGACGGGGTTGCGGAGGAAGAATCGGTAGCCACCGCAGATGCGGAGGGGGTTTCAGTCAGCGCAGCGGTAGAGGTTGCCGAGGCACTCGCCTCATTATTTGCCTGCTGGCCACACGCCACAAGCAAAGCGGATGCACCAAAGAAAGTAACGCCACTCAACAATGCGCGGCGGCTCAACACATCAGAATCCTTCAAAAATTTCTTCACGATTAATCATCCACACCTTCGTAGCCCACAATTTCCCACTTTGTTCCGTTATGTTTAAATTCATATTTAAACGTATCGTCGCTTTTATCATCATTATTCCATCCACGCCAGCTACCATCATATTCAACATATATCTCGCGATTCCATTCTCGGTATGCCTTCCAGAAATATGTCTCTCCATCTTCGGACCAAGGCGGTTCATTAGCAACCATGTTTTCTATTCCATCAATTACCCAACCTCCACGTCGATAAAGTTCTTCAATATAATCGTATTCTTTTAGTTCACGTTCAAAAGTCGGTGATATAAACTGACGAGCCATTGAATAGTCACCGGTCTGTACGCCATAATTACCCCATTTAATCCATGCATCCATCGTCTTACGGATACCTTCTACAGACTTCTCGCGGTAACCCTCTTCAGGAGCGTTAGGCTTGGGCACATTCTGGGCGTTACCGTACTTATCAGCAGGGCGGTACTCCCCATCAGGCGCTTTAGATCCGCCCGAATAGCCGCGGACGGTAGACGGGGTTACGGAGGGAGAATCGGTAGCTACCGCTGACGCCGAGGCGGTTTCAGTCGGGGCAGCGGTCGAAGAAGCTGAAGCACTTGCCTCGTTACTTGCCTGCTGTCCGCATGCCGCAAGCAGAGCGGATGCACCAAAGAAAGTAACGCCACTCAACAATGCGCGGCGGTTAAGAACAAAAGAAGACACAGAAATTCCTATCCTAAGAAATGCAAAACTTTAGAACTTTGAAATGCGCTAATTCTCAGCACACTAACCATCTACCTGCACACAGTCAACAATCCTCCAGGAAGAATCAAAGTACTTAAACTCAAACTTCCAGGTATCGTTATCCTTCTGGATATTGACATCTCTGTGCCACTCGCCAGTAGGCTCCACAAGAGTTATATAATTCCACTCGCGATATGCCTTCCAAAAATAGGTTTCCCCATCTTCCGTCCATGGCTTTGTATGAGCGGTGTAGTTATCTATGCCATCAATAATCCAACCACCGCGCTTATACAAATCCTCAAAGCTCTTATACCCTTCCAGTTCCTCCGTAAAGTCGCTGGAAATATACTTTCGGGATTCCGTAAAATCGCCTACCTGAATTCCATAATTAGTCCATTTAACCCAAGCGTCCATTGTCTTACGGATACCCTCAATGGACTTTTCGTTATAGCCCTCTTCAGGGGCGTTAGGCTTCGGCACGTTCTGAGCAGGGCCGTAGCCATCGGCCTTACGGTACTCACCGTCGGGTGCCTTCGAACCACCCGAATAACCACGAACAGTAGAAGGGGTGGCGCTCGCAGAGGGAGACTCAGAAGCCACTGCAGATGCCGAAGCCGACTCGCTCGGCGCGGCAGATGCGGTGGCTGCTGCCTCGTTAGAAGCCTGCTGGCCACACGCCGCAAGCAGGGCGCCAAGGCCCACAAGTGCGCCGCTACCCAACAGGGTACGGCGATGAATTTGGGTACGGTAAAGGAAGGTACGAGGCTCCATGACGGTGCGCTCCTATCGTCGGTGATGGTGTGTATGCACTTGCCAGGCTGGTAGAAAATGGTCGTTGCTTGACCGCCGGAAGAACCCAGCCGCGCAGCGCACCCAGCAGGCGCAACAATGCACCACGGGACGCTACATATAAAACCCTACCGCATATTTACAGTCGTTTGCTTTGCAATGAGTGTAATAGCAACGAATCGCCACCATTCGAACAAATCAATGCTTTATACGTCAAATAACTATGCGTGCCCAGAAGCCACATGTGTTTCGAAAAGCCACCAAAGAAGTAGCTTTTCGAAACACATGTGGCTTTTCGGCGGAATAGAGGGGCGGAATAGTGGGCATACAAAAGGGGGCACCGCCTCCACCCCCTACGGGTAGAGAACGGTGCCCCCTTTCAGCATGCAGAGTCAACACGCCAAGTCAGCGCGCCGGGAAGCATAACGCTCCCGCCTGCAAACCTTCTAGCGGCGAGCGCGGCGCAACTTCACCAGGCCACGGTTAATGTGTGCCGCCCAGAGCGGACCCTCATACAGGAACGCAGTGTAGCCCTGCACCAGGTCAGCGCCAGCGTCCAGGCGCTCCTGCACATCCTCAGCGGTGGTCACGCCGCCAACGGAGATGATGGCCAGGTCGTCGCCGATTTCGCGCTTGAGCAGGCGCAGCACCTCGAGGGAGCGGGGCTTCAGCGGCGCACCGGAGAGGCCGCCAGCACCGATTTCCTTGACCTTGGTCATGTCGCTGGTCAGGCCCAGGCCGTCGCGGGCAATGGTGGTGTTGGTGGCGATGATGCCGTCCAGCTTCAGCTCCTTAGCCAGGGCTGCCACCTCGATAACGTCCTCATCAACCAGGTCCGGCGCGATCTTCACGGTCAGCGGTACGTGGCGGTTGGGGCATACGCGGTCTGCCTCTTCACGCACGGCGGTGAGTAGCGGGCGCAGGGATTCGATGGCCTGCAGGGTGCGCAGACCCGGAGTGTTCGGGGAGGAGACGTTGACGACCAGGTAGTCTGCCTGCGGTGCCAGGGTGCGGGTAGAGATCAGGTAGTCCTCGATAGCGTTCTCGAGCTCAACGACCTTGGTCTTGCCGATGTTCACGCCGATAACCGGGCGTACAGCGCCGCGGTATTCAGTTTCGAGGTCTGCACGGGCGGCGGCAACGCGCGGGCCTGCCGCTGCGGCACCGTCGTTGTTGAAGCCCATGCGGTTGATGACCGCCTTATCTTCCACGAGGCGGAAGAGGCGCGGTTGCGGGTTGCCGGGCTGCGCCTGACCGGTGATGGTGCCGATCTCGACGTGGCCGAAGCCGATACCAGCCAGCGCGGCAATGCCTTTACCGCCCTTGTCGAAGCCTGCAGCCAGGCCGAACGGCGAGGGGAAAGTAATGCCCATGACGGTGGTTGCCAGTTCGGGGGCGGGCTGGAAGTACTTGCGCAGCGCGCGGGTGATGCCGACGTTGCGCAGGGTCTGAACGCCCCAGAATCCGACGTGGTGTGCCTTCTCGGGGTCCATGCCCTTGAAGAAGATGTTGAAGAAGGTCGGGTAGATGCGCATTTGTTCTCCCTAGTGTTGGAGGGTGTGGGTGGTTTATGGGGCTATGAGCCGGGACTGTATGCCGGGCCGTTACTTGTCGTTGGCGACGGCGTCGACAGCGCCACCGTAGCGGCGGTCGCGGCGCGCATACTCTTCGACAGCTTCCCAGAGGGTGCGGCGGTCAACGTCGGGCCAGAGCACGTTCATGAAAATCATCTCGGCGTAGGCGCTCTGCCAGAGCAGGAAGTTCGAGATGCGCTGCTCACCGGAGGAACGCAGGAACAGGTCAACGTCGGGCAGGTCGGGCTCGTCCAGGTACTTCTGGATGGTCTTTTCGGTAATGTTGCCGGGCTTGATCTTGCCCGCCACAGCGTCCGCTGCGATAGCTGCCGCCGCGTCAGCGATTTCTGCGCGGCCGCCGTAGTTCACGCACATGGTGAGGGTGCAGACGGTGTTATCGATGGTTTCGCGCTCGCAGTGTTCGAGCTCTTCGATGACGTTCTTCCACAGCTTGGGTCGGCGGCCAGCCCAGCGGATGCGCACACCCCAGGTCTTGAGGGTCGCCAGCTGACGCTGCAGCACCTCGGTGGAGAAACGCATGATGAACGCGACTTCGCTGGGTGAGCGCTTCCAGTTTTCGGTGGAGAACGCGTAGGCGGTCACGTACGGGATGCCCATTTCGATAGCGCCCGCAACAACGTCCAGCAGTGCCGCCTCGCCGGCGCGGTGGCCCTCGGTGCGGGGCAGGCCGCGTTCGTTCGCCCAGCGTCCATTACCATCCATGACGACGGCGACGTGCTGCGGAATGAACTTCTTCGGGATCGGCGGCGGGGTTGCCCCGGTGGGGTGTGCGGGCGGGGGTACGGGCTGGGTGCGTGCCATGTGTGCCTTTCTTCCCTGGCGGGTTCTCCCCCGGGGTCGTTTGCCTAGATATGCACCAGGTATAAACCTGGCGTGCTGTTAGCTATTTTACCGTGACATAGCGCGCATGGGTGGGTGCTTTAGGGGTTATTTTGCGTCCTGGTTGGCCCATGTTTGACGCTCCGGCGTGCATCTTTTACGATGCAGGAATTTCTGCTTCGAGGGCGCTCGCCGTTTTCAGGGGGTGTTCGAGCAGGTTCTGGGTGGTTTTCAGGTAGAGTCCCAGAATTTTGGAGGCGACCGGCACCGGTGCTGCGTCAATAGTCGCCCAGGCGCGCGGATCCGCCGATGCGGTAGCGAGCGCATAGCCGAGCTCTTCGGCACGCAGGCCGGTCAGGGGTGTGTCGGTGGCGGGTGCGCATTGGGGGCAGAGGACCGTGTGGTGTCCGTAGGTGTGGGCGGTGTGGAAGGCAATGTACCTGCCGCTTCCGCTTGTAGCGCCGGGGGTGCTACTGTCTGCCCCGTTATCGCCCCGGCTATCGGCGTTCACGAGCGGGTTGCCGCATCGGGTGCAATTCTCACCGATGAGCGGCCAGCCAGCGGCGTTCATGCTGCGCGCCAGGTAGCGGGTCAGGATTCTCTGCGGCACGTGCTGCCCGTGCGCGAGCGCGGCAAGCGCCCCGTGGGTGAGGGTGTAAATATCGGCGGTGCTATCGGTGTCTTTGGTGAGTGCTTCCGCCAGTTCGGCGATGGTGGAGGCACACGTGTACGCATCGTAGTTCGCCATAATCGGTGCGGTGTAGGCGTGCAGGGTTGCCGCCTGGGTGATGGTGTGCAGGTTGGTTCTGCCGCGGCTGAAGGACAGATCGGTGTGCATGAACGGTTCGAGTCGCCCACCGAACTTGGAGGTGGGTTTGCGTACGGCTTTGGCGACGGCGTGGGTGATTCCGCCGTCGCGGGTGAGCATGATGATGATGCGGTCGGTTTCGCCGAGTTTTTGGGTGCGGAGGATGAGGGCGGCGTCGCGCCAGGTGCGGGGTTCGCTCACGGGTGTCTCCGTTCTCGGTACATGCTCGGTAGGTGCGTGGTGGATGCTCAGTAGATGCTGAGGGCAAGATCTACGCGGGTGTTGCGGGTACGGTTCGACCCCTGCCTCGTTACCCCGCGTAGGGGGTACCGGTCAGGGGTCGGTCCGTAACGTATGGGCGAGGCGCTATTTAGTCCTCGTACTCGATATCGTCGTCGTCTTCATCTTCTTCGTCGTCGACCAGTTCGTCGAAGTCGTCATCGTCTTCGTCACCGTAGACGCTCAAGGGGGTGACCTCGTTGTGCGCCTCGAAGAGGGCATCTTCGTAGGCTTCGAAGGCGTTGGCGATTTCTACGTACGCCTCATCGACGGCGGGGTCGTGTTCGCCGGTTCGGTTTACGACGGCGGTCAGGTGCGCCTCCAGCGCGTCAAGGAGGCGGGTGAGTTCGGTGCGAGGATCAATGCTCATGCCATTATTCTACTACCTACGCGCCTATGGTGTGCGCCGGGCGGTCATACGGCGGTTTAAACGCGGAACTATGAACGGGCGCGGCAGGTCAATCGGCAGATAAATTCGGTGCCGTGCAGAGAACGCCAAAGCCAGAGCGGTAAGCCCAGGTTGGTCAAGTCAGGCTGGGCAAGCCAAGCTGATAAAGCCAGGTTGGTCACGCGAAGCAGCGCGCGGCACATCAAGCACCGCATAGAAGACCTTACAGACACAGCGAACCCGCCGTCCCCAGCTCCCCCACTCCTCAAGAGGCGGGTGCCGGGTGCGGCGGGTTCTTCTGTCGGTTAGCTCAGCTTGACGCTGCACCTACTGAATGTTTGCTTCTTACGGGTTGAGCCCGAGAGAATGAGAAGCCGGGGTTTTAGAAGCCCAGGGATGCTGCGGATGCGCGGATTGCCTCAGCGGATGCCTTCAGCTGTGCCAGCTCAGCCTCGTTCATGGGAACCTCGAGCACGCGCTGGATGCCCTCGCGGTTGACGATGGTGGGCAGGGACAGTGCAACGTCCTTGAAGCCGTACAGCTCGCCTGCAATGGTGGTGGAGACGGGCAGCACTGCGTTCTGGCCGCCGAGGAATGCCTCAGCGATACGTGCGCCGGAGATACCGATTGCGTAGTTGGTGGAACCCTTGCCCTCGATGACCTTGTATGCTGCGCGCATAGCTTCGGTTGCCAGTTCTGCACGGACCTCTTCGGTGAAGACGGGCTTGCCGTCCTGCTCCCACTCGGTCAGGGGAACCATACCGATGTTTGCTGCGGACCAGACGGGGAACTCGGAGTCGCCGTGCTCGCCAACAACGTTTGCGTGAACGCTCTTGATGGAGACGCCAGCCTTGTTAGCAATCAGCCAACGCAGGCGGGAGGAGTCCAGAACGGTACCGGAGGACAGCACGCGGTTTGCGGGCAGGCCGGTAATCTTCTGGGCCACAACGGTGAGAACGTCACAGGGGTTGGTGACGAGCATGATAATCGCGTTGGGTGCTACGGACAGAATGTTCGGCAGCAGCTTCTCGAGGATTGCGACGTTTGCGCCTGCCAGTTCGAGGCGGGGCTGACCCGGCTTCTGGCGAGCACCAGCGGTGATGATGACCATGTCGCAGTCGCGCAACAGCTCGATGTCGTCGCCACCGGTTACGGTTGCTTCGTGTGCGAACATTGCACCGTGTGCGATGTCCAGTGCTTCAGCGTGTGCGCGCTTGCCGTCGATGTCGTACAGGACGATTTCGTCTGCGGAGCCGCGGACCATAGCTGCGTATGCGGTTGCGCTACCGACGCCGCCTGCACCGATGACGCCGAGCTTGGTGGGGTTGTTGACACCGTTCATTGCTGTATGCCCTCTTTTCGTGAGAGTTATCCGTGTGGTGCGAGAGGATTCTCGCGTGGTCTATAAGGAAGCGGGTGTGTGCCTCGGGGTTGAATTTCCTTAGGGCGGGCGTCCTTCCCCGGTGAGCTTGCTTCGTTATGTTCTATTATGCCGCAGATTTTGCGTTTTGTGTTGGGTTATTTTGCTTTTTTCGATGGGTGCTGGTGACTTTATGGGCTATGAGGGGTGTTTTTCACTCACAAAACCAAATAATGACGTTCTGACCTTTTGAGCAAGCTCACATGCCGCTAAAGTAGCCCTCCACATCTACCGCACCACCGGAAGTCTCAAAATCGGCACGGACCGCCTGAGCTAATTCGTCATCAACCAGGAAGTCCAAAGCCACAGAAGCCAGCCCGAATGCCGCATCCAGGGCAGCATCAACCGCCGCCGGAGTATCCGCACAGTGCGCGAACTCCACCGTGTGCATACCGGTACCCTCAGGCGCAATCTGAATGAGCGGGTGAATACCGGGCACGCGCAGGCTCACGTTACCGAAATCGGTCGAAGCCGCCAGCGTGTCGCTGACCGTGCCGGGCGAGTACGGGTGGCGACCCACCGATCGCTGAGCCGAAACCCAACGCTTGAGCAACGGGCGGTTCGTGCGCACTGGCATGGTCATCGGCGAAGAATCCCACGTCACCTCCGCACTCACACCAGCCATAAGCGCCGCACCCTGCAGCACCTCCTCAACCCGTCGCGACAGCGCACGCAGAGTCGGCGCATGCTTAGAACGGATATTAATGTGCAAGCTCGCGGAAGCAGGGATCAGGTTCGGGGCGTCCCCACCGTGGTCAATAATCGCGTGAATACGGTCAGAACCGGGAATCTGCTGACGCAACAAACCCAAACCCTGATACGCCAGATTCGCCGCGTCCAGGGCGTTACGACCCATAAACGGGTGCGAGGAAGCATGCGCGCTCACGCCCGTGTAGGTCACGCGACATTCACGGCGACCCAACCACGCCTGATCAGCCACATCGATAAAGTAGGGGTGCACCATAATGGCGGCATCCACCTGCTCGAACGCGCCGGCACGCGCCATCAGCTCCTTACCGGCATCGGACTCTTCGGCAGGAGTGCCGTAATAGAGGACCCTACCGCTAAACGCCTCGGGGCCGGTGGCGAGCGCATCCGCCAGGGCAAGGAAAGCGCCCAGGCCGGATACCGCAATGACGTTGTGACCGCAGCCGTGACCGATGCCCGGCAGCGCGTCATATTCGGAGAGAATCGCGATGGTGCGGTGCTTGGCGGGGTCGTAGTCGGCGCTGGCGAGCTCCACCTTAAAGGCAGTATCCAGCCCGAAGGCGGGGTACTCGACGCTAAGGTTCGGGTGGGCTTCGCGGACGGCGTCAACGAGCGTGCGGGAGGCAAAATACTCCTCGTAGGCAGTCTCAGGATGCGCGTGAATCGCCTTGAGAATTGCGGTCAGAGAATCCGCGCGAGTGGCGATAGATTCGGCGAGGTCGCGGCGAATATGCGCCAGTCCGCTGTCTTCGTCGAGGTGGTGGCCGTAACCCATTCCGTGACCGTGGTGCTTTCCGTGACCCTTTCCATGACCGGGACGTTCGCCGTGGCCATGTTTCTGCTCCGGATGCGCGTGCCCGTGCTTGCGGCGGTGCTCAGCGGCACGCTTACGCTGCTCGGTTTCGAGGGCGAGGATTTCGGAGTACTCGCTACCGCGCACGCAATCAGCGTCGGGTGCGTCGTAGTGGCGGGTTGTTGCGGCGGGTCGGTTCGGTGCCGTTCGACCGGAACTGTCAGAAGTAGGCTGGGTGTGGGCGGCGGTGCCCTGTGCGTTCGCGTCAGTCATGCTTCTACGCTACCGTCTGCGCTCGCCGGGCGCTAGATGCTCGGGCGTGATGGAGTCGAAAACACCCAAAAAGAAATATCTGTCACATAAAAGAAATTTTGTATATATCCTAGGAATCTTTGATTTATAGGAGTAGCGTTAAGCACATGGGAGCGACAATCCAGCCGCACCCGTCACCATCCGGCGCTAGCGATGCGAATGCCGGCAGGACAGTTCACAACCGGTCCAAACCATGTCGTTTGGGCCTCTGTCAACGCTGTGACAGACCCATGGATGCGAACCGTACCGGCAAAGCACACACCGCAGTGAGCGCCATAACCACGCTAAGGAGCTCCATCCCATGAAGGCAGCACGCTTCTACGACCGTAACGACATCCGCATTGAAGACATCCCCGCACCCGAAGCAGCTGCGGGCGAGGTTCTGATTAAGGTCGCCTGGTGCGGCATTTGCGGTACCGACCTGCACGAATACCTGGACGGCCCCATCTTCTGCCCCCCGCACGGTCATCCCCACCCCATCTCTGGTGAGGACTCCCCCGTCACCCTCGGTCACGAATTTTCCGGTGTTGTTGAGGCACTGGGCGAAGGCGTAGACGACCTGCAGGTTGGCGACCACGTTGTCGTCGAGCCCTACATCATTCGTGATGACGTCTACACCGGCCCCGACTCCAAGGACTACCACCTGTCCAAGGACATGAACTTCATCGGCCTGGCAGGTCGCGGTGGCGGTCTGTCCGAGAAGGTTGCCGTCAAGCGCCGCTGGGTTCACAAGATCCCCAACAACATTCCCCTGGACGAGGCTGCACTGATTGAGCCCCTGAGCGTTGGCTACCACGCTGTTGAGCGTGCAGGCGAGTTCGAAGAGGGCGCATTCGCACTGGTGACCGGTGCTGGCCCCATCGGTCTGCTGACCTCCGCAGTTCTGAAGGCTAAGGGCGCTAAGGTTATTATCTCCGAGCTGTCCCCGCTGCGTCGCCAGAAGGCTCTGGACTCCGGTGTTGCTGACTACGCTTTCTCCCCCGCAGAGGTTGACGTTCTGGCTGAGATTCACAAGCTGACCGACGGCCGTGGCGCTGACATCGCCTTCGAGTGCACCTCCGTTCAGCCCGCACTGGACCTGATTCTGGATGCTCTCAAGCCCACCGGTAAGGTCGTTATCGTCTCCATTTGGGGTAAGCCCGCCTCCCTGGATGTTCAGAAGGTTGTGCTCAAGGAGCTCGATATCCGCGGCACCATCGCATACGTGAACTCCCACCCGGAGACCATCAAGCTCGTTGAGTCCGGCAAGATTGACCTCAAGCCCTTCATCACCGGCAAGATTGCTGTGGAAGACCTGATTGACAAGGGCTTCGACACCCTGATCAACCACAACGAGACCGCTGTGAAGATTCTGGTCACCACCGACCCGGAGCGTCTGGCTGAGTAATTCAGTTTCAGCTGATGCAGCTGTTCTTCTAGCTTCCTTAGCGTAGCTAGTGTGGGGTGAGGTTCCTTTCGAGGAGCCTCACCCCACTACTTTTTTGTGCGTTTTTTACCGGGCATATTTTACCGGGCATACAAAAATCCCCGGTTCCGAAGAACCGGGGATTATCTGTGCGCGAGGGGGGACTTGAACCCCCACCCTCTAATACGAGGACTAGCACCTCAAGCTAGCGCGTCTGCCTATTCCGCCACCCGCGCAGGTGACTTTCGAACGTTTTCCTTTCGGTGCCGTTCGAAGCAACACGTAATACTATACGGGCTTTCTGGGCACTCCGCAAATCGAAAGAGCATGTTCTGCGTCACACATTCGAGGTTGGTTAGTTCCCCACACCCCGGGTGATCTTCTCGCACCTTGAGTAATATGACCGGCACGCCCACTCAACTGCCATATTTTCGGTCATAACGACTAGAATAAAAAGCATGAATAATGAGAACCTCTCCCGCGAAGAAGCCGCAGAACGTTCGGCTCTCATCAGTGTCGACACCTACGACGTGCATGTCGACCTGACTAACGCCAAGGACCCCGAATTCGAGTCCTACCCCACCGTCACCACCGTCCGATTCTCCTGCAACACCCCCGGTGCAGAAACCTTCATCGACTACATCCACCACAGCGTCGACTCCGTTAAGCTCAACGGCACCGAACTGACCCTGGCTGATGTCGTCAACGGCGCACGCATCACCCTGTCCAACCTGCAGGCAGAAAACGTACTCACCATCCACGGTCGCTCCTACTACTCCCGCTCCGGCGAAGGTATGCACCGCTACTTCGACCCCTCCGACGGTCGCGTCTACCTGTACACCCAGTACGAGCCCTCCGACTGCCGCCGAGTCTTCCCGAACTTCGAGCAGCCCGACCTGAAGGCAGTCTTCAACTTCCGCATCACCGCGCCCAAGGACTGGGTCGTCAGCTCCAACGGCGTACTCGAAAGCCAGGTCGTAGACCCCACCGACGACTCCATCACCAAGCGAGTCTTCTCCCCCACCGCCAAGATCTCCACCTACATCACCGCAATCGTTGCCGGCGAATACTTCACCGCAACCACCACCTACAAGCCCAAGAGCAAGGTCAACAGCGGTGACATCCCCCTGGTCGCATACTGCCGCCAGTCCCTCAAGCCGCACTTCGACTACGACCACATCTTCATGGTCACCAAAAACGGCCTGGACTTCTTCCAGGACCTCTTCGACTACCCCTACCCGTACCCCAAGTACGAGCAGGCATTCGTGCCCGAATACAACATCGGCGCAATGGAGAACCCCGGCCTGGTTACCTTCACCGAAGACTACATCTTCGTCTCCGGCGCAACCGAGGACGACCTCGAAGGCCGCACCAACACCATCTGTCACGAAATGGCACACATGTGGTTCGGCGACCTCGTCACCATGAAGTGGTGGGACGACCTGTGGCTCAAGGAATCCTTCGCAGACTTCATGGGCACCCTCGGCGCTAAGGAAGCCAACAACTTCAACGACGCATGGGTCACCTTCGCGAACAATCGCAAGGCATGGGCATACATGCAGGACCAGCTGCCCACCACCCACCCCATCGTCGCTGACATCCCCCACCTGGAAGCAGCATCGCAGAACTTCGACGGCATCACCTACGCAAAGGGCGCATCCGTGCTCAAGCAGCTGGTCGCCTACGTCGGCTTCGACACCTTCATCGAGGCAGCACGCGTGTACTTCAAGCGCTTCGAGTGGGGCAACACCTCCCTGAACGACTTCCTGCAGGTACTCAACGAGGTGTCCGGCCGCGACATGCAGGCATGGGCTAACGCATGGCTGCAGACCTCCGGTGTGTCCGCACTGGGCACCAAGCGCGTCTACGGCGAAGACGGCCAGCTCACCGACCTGATCCTCACTCAGGAACTGCCCGCACAGCAGCCCGCAGGTCTGGGCCGCCCCCACGTTGCAAAGCTGGAAACCTTCGCGCTGACCGACGGCAAGCTCGTCTCCACCGGCCTGCTCTCCCTCGAGTACCCGGCAGAGCCCGTCTCCGAGCACCGCGTGGAGCTCACCGACGAGCAGAAGAAGCTCGTTGGCGAAGCTGACCTGCTCATGCTTAACGCAGAAGACCACACCTACGCCAAGGTTGCTCTGACCGACGAAGACGGCCTGCAGGCAGCTATCGAAGGTGTCTCCACCCTCGAATCCGCGCTCTCCCGCGGCCTCATCTGGGGCTCCCTCTGGGAGAACGTGCGCGATGCACGCCTGCCCGTCACCACCTACGTCGACGCAGTCGTACGCAACGTCTCCAAGGAACCGAGCGCATCCCTGCTGGGCACCATGGTCAACAACGCACAGGTCGCTATCGCAACCTTCTCCGCACCCACCGGCCGCGAGCGCCTCTACGACGCTCTCTACGACGCATTCGCAGCCGCACTGGCGCAGGCTAAGCCCGGCTCCGACGAACAGCTGATTCTGCTGCGCGCCCTGATTTCGGTCTCCACCAACGCGACCAAGGGTGAAGAGCTCTGCCGCGATATTGCCCGCGGTGCTTTCGAAGACACCACCGGCGATATTGCTGACGCAACCGGCATTCCTTACGACCAGAACCTGGGTTGGAGTGCACTGGGTGCGCTCGCAAGCCGCGACCTGGTGACCGTTGAGGATCTGGACCGTGCGGCGAAGTACAGCCCCTCCTCGATCTCTTCGAATGGTTACGCGTACGCGATTGCTGCCCTGCCCTCTGCTGAGCGTAAGGCTGCCGCGTACAAGACCATCATGGAAGACGAGTCGCTGTCGAACGACGCTCTGGCCTCGACCATTAACGGTTTTGCTCGTGGCCCGGTTGAGCTGCGTGAGTCCTACTACGACTCCTACTTTGAGGCTCTGTTGCCTCTCTGGGCGTCTCGTTCGATTGGTATGGCGACCCGCATTGTACGTGGCCTGTACCCGAAGGCTCCGTACAACACCGGCTCCACCGAGGGTCTGGGTGTTGAGGGCAACCCCTCCGTGGCGCTGGCTCAGCGTTGGCTGGAGGCGAACCCCGAGGCTCCTTCGGCTCTGCGTCGTCTGGTTCTGGAGGCTCAGGACCACGGCCACCGTTCGATTGTGGCTCAGAAGTTCAACGCTTCCCTGCAGAACTAAGCTGCATGGTTTGAGTAGCTGAGGCGGGGTGTGGACCGGTGCCTAGACTAGGTTCCGATCTCCCCCGCCAGGTTCTCAAACTGATTGATGTAGACCGCCGCTTGGCACTTACCCGGTTGTGAACCGGGTGGTGTCGAGCGGTGGTCTTTTTCGCGGCTTTCTCAGCCGAAATTTTTGTTTCGGGAGGCTCCACGCGGAGGGTTCGCGGCCCTTTAGTGCGGCGACGTGAGCCATCGTTACCGGGGCTGATTCCCCCAAACGCAAAACTATATGCACCCGGTGCTAAAAGACAGATAAATGTCACCCGTTTTTGTGAGCTGTCCGCTCTGAAAGCATGAGAGAATAGACTAGGTATCCGCTCGCTTAGACATATCAGAAGGAGTTTTCAGTGGTCGATTACGCACTCGGTGACCGCGGTAGCGTTGACATCGTCACCGATGATTACTACGAAGCAGAAACCCTCCAAATTTTCGAGGAACTGCACATCGACCGTGAACGGATCTGGTACGGTGAAGCGCGCCTGGTTCCCGAACCGGATAACCCCTACGAGCCCAATAGCATCGCCGTCTACATTGACGAATTCAAGGTAGGCCGCATGAGCGTGGAGGACTCCGCCGCGTACTGGGATTCCATTACCCGCGTGGTCGCCTCCGGCTACGAACCTATCGCGCATCTGCAGCTCTCCGCTGTTGCCGTACGCGCTGAAGGCGGCAGCATGCACGTGAAGAGCACCGGTGTGCTCTCCCTGTCCGCACCCGGTTCTCTCTTCCCCCTCAACGACGCACCGACCCGCGCAACCCTGCTGCCCCAGGGCCCGTCC
Organism: Rothia sp. HMSC071B01; assembly: GCF_001808945.1. Taxonomy (NCBI): domain Bacteria; kingdom Bacillati; phylum Actinomycetota; class Actinomycetes; order Micrococcales; family Micrococcaceae; genus Rothia; species Rothia sp. HMSC071B01. The sequence continues at coordinate 437,777 of NZ_KV795070.1, forward strand.
ATGAAGGTGCTCGACGAGAAGGAACACTCCGAATACCTGCACAGCATCCTGCCGCCCAGCGGTGAAGGCCGCGTGATCCTGACCCTGGAAGCGAACCAGCTCAAGACCTCCGACGGCCGCGTTGTTGACAGCGTGGAGGTGCGCCACGACCGTAAGCTCGTGGGCCGCCTGAGCACCCAGATGTCTGAGCAGCTCGCACCCGTGATTCGCTACGCGTTCGAGAACGACCGCCTCACCAGCGCATGGGGCACTATTCGCGGTAACACCCTCGAGCTGTCCCTGACCGTTCAGGCTGCACGCCCTGCCGATATTCCGCAGGAATGGTACGAGACCCTGCCCAACAACGTTCCGGCTCTACTGCCCGTTGGTGAAGACTACGAGGTGCCCCCGGCATTCGTGCCCACCGAAGGCGAACGCCACTACCTGGAGTCCTCTGCACAGCAGGCGCCGAAGAAGCGTCGCGGTTTCATGAGCTCCCTGACCGGTGGTTCCTCCGCCCCCGAGTCGACCCGCAGTGAACCCGCCGCAGAGAAGCCTGCCATCGAATACAGCCTGGAAGAAGAGGAGTACTACGAGCCGAACGAGCGTGACCGCCTGCTGAACCTGATCAAGGGTGCAGGCCTCGCCGTTCTGGTCGCCGGCCTGATCTCGATACTGTGGACCCCGATGCTCGGCATCCTCATCGCTATCCTGGGTGGCGCTGTCGCGGCTGTAGCATTCTACTTTGGTCGTCAGCCCTACTACGATGACTACGAAGCCTACGACGAATACGAGGACGAAGAGGCTACCGAGGAAGAGGAAGAGCCCGAATCGAAGGCATAAGCCTCTCCCCTCAGAACATACGCACAAAGGGCGGCTACCCACCATTACGGTGAGGTAGCCGCCCTTTCACGTACCCTGTTTTCCCAGGAACGGTTAACTAGGAACGGTTAAACACAGCGGGGGTGAAAGCGCATACAAGCGTTCACCCCCGCAAGGAGTTAGATCTTAGTCCTGACCGTAAGTAGCCATGAACTGATCCATCGTGTCATTCTGCAGTGCGCTTGCCAGGTGGGCATTTGCAGCCTGGTTAACCAGAATGATTGACTGACCGTCATAGGACCAACCCGGGCCAGCGTTCGGCAGAGTGGTCATGCGCATCGTAGTGTCACCGCTGGTCAACACCGGAGCCGCAATCTGAGCAATCTGCGCCGCATTCAGACCGGAGTCCACACGCATGTAATCAGTCAGAGACTCGATAGAAGACTGGAAAGAAGCAACATTGCTCAGCGCGCCCTTAGCCTTCATCGTGTTGTATAGGCCGCGCAGGAATGCACGCTGGTTACGAACACGCTGGTAGTCACCATCAGCGAAAGAGTAACGTTCACGAACAAAGCTCAGAGCGCCACTGCCGTTGAGGTGCATCAGACCCGGGGTAAAGGTCCAGACATTACTGGTGAATGCGAAGGGAACCTGGACGTCCACGCCACCAATGGCATTCACGAGAGACTTGAATCCTTCAAACTCAATTTCAGCCACATGGTCGATCTTGACGCCCACCAGGTTTTCGATGGTAGCAACCTGTAGGGAAACACCGCCGTAGTTTAGCGCCGCGTTCACCTTAGCCGTACCGTAACCGGGAATATCAACCCAGGTGTCACGCATAATCGAGATGATGTACACACCCTTGCCGTCAGCCGGGATGTGCATCAGCATGATGGTGTCCGCACGGGAACCGCTCACCAGAGCTGCATCAGCACCAGTACGGGTATCGCTACCGAGCAGCAGAATGTTCTTGCCGGGTCCCTTAATAACGCCGTAATTGTATCCGTTGTCCAAGATACCGTCGCCGTCCTTATCGTGTTCGCTGGCGTTCGCTGCAAGAGCCGCAGCGGCATCGGCGGTGCCGTTAGCGTTGGTACCGTTCTTGCCGGTATCCGAGTTGGTGACGGTCGGAGCCTTCAGCTCCGTCACGTTGAGCTTCTTAGCCTCGCCAAGCTGCTCCTTAATTTTGCTGAGGTCTTCATCCACCTTAGTGATGGAATCAAACTTCTCGGTCTTGCTATCCCAGGTGTGGCCAGCACGCCAAATAAAGAAACCAATACCGAGGGTAATAACCAGCAGAAGAATCAGCAGGATCAGCAGAATACGCTTGACCCATTTCTTCTTCTGCGACGGTTCAGAGTGAGCGTCGCTCATTAAGTTGTCCTTTGTTTGAGGTGGTGATACGCGAGACGCGCAGCGCATCCAGCGAAGTCTCTAGAATACAGAGAACCGGAAAATAACCCGCCGATATGGGGCTGTGCTGGATGGCACAGAAAATGCACAGCTCGCAAAATACTTTCCCATTGTAACGCCGTCAGCGGGTCTACGCACCGGTGAACGAAAGGTTTTACATTACAACTTTCCTCACGTTCACGCGAACCATTCTGCTACCCGCATAGAACGCGCAATGCCCCGCCTCCCTGAAAACCAAGGAGAACGGGGCATTGATCTCGCTAAAAAGCAAAACTGGGAAAGAAGATTTACTTCTTGCCGAAGTTGCCGAAGCGTGCGTTGAAGCGCTCGACGCGACCTGCGGAGTCCATGATGCGCTGCTTACCGGTGTAGAACGGGTGCGACTCGGACGAGATTTCAACCTCGACGATCGGGTACTCGTTGCCGTCTTCCCACTTCTCGGTCTTGTCCGAGGTCATGGTGGAACGGGTCAGGAAGACCTTGCCGGATGCGAGGTCGCGGAACAGAACCAGGTTGTAGTCCGGGTGGATTTCTGCCTTCATTGATTACCTTCTTCTGCTACTGGATTTTGCCAGTAGCCCTTATATAGATGGAGTAGGTTTTTCGATGTGCAGCTATCGAGAAAATCTCAGAGCGCATCACCATTGTGCCCGCATAGGGCGCGCACAACCCATTAAGGGTACCACCTTCACGGATTAAATCCCAGTACGTTCCCTCACAGGCACCCACCCACACACCGCAAGGCACCCGAAGAAGGCACTCACGCGGGTGAAGAATCAGGTGAGAACTCAGGTTATGAACGCGGGCGGGTCTCCCAGAACGCCACGGCACTCGCCGCCGCAACATTCAAAGAATCCACACCATGCGACATCGGAATCATCACCGTATCGTCACACGCCGCCAAGGTGCGGGGCGACAGACCGTGGCCCTCCGTGCCCAGAATCAGCGCAAGCTTCTCATCCCGGCGGGCAGACACCTCCTCCAGGGTCAGCGAGTCCTCCTCCAAAGCCAACGCCGCGCTCTTAAAGCCCAGCTCGTGCAGGGTCTGCAAGTCAGCAGGCCACGACTCCAGGCGAGCCCACGGCACCTGAAAAACGGTACCCATCGACACTCGAATCGAGCGGCGGTACAGCGGATCAGCGCACCGCGGAGTCACCAGCACAGCATCCACGTTCAGCGCGGCAGCCGAACGGAAAATAGCGCCCACATTCGTGTGGTCCACGATATCTTCCAAAATCGCCACGCGAGAGGCACCCTGCAGCAACTGCTCCAGAGGCTGCGGCGCCGGGCGAGCCATCGCCGCCAACGCGCCACGATGCAGATGAAAACCGGTCACCTGCTCCAGCTGCTCCTCACTGCCCACATATGCGGGAGTTTCAGGATGGGCGCGCAGAACATCCGCCAAATCATCAGCCCACTTCTCACTCATCAGGAAAGAAACGGGCTGATGACCGGCAGCGAGCGCACGACGAATCACCTTCGAGGACTCCGCAATGTAAATACCCCACTGCGGCTCCATGGCGCTACGGAGCTTCACATCGGTCAGCTGCGTGTAGTAGCGCAAAGCCTGCTCGGGTGCCTGCGCCAGAGCCGTGACCGACTCGATGGCGTAGACACGCTCGGCACGCTCAGCAATCTGTTCGGCGCTCAGCTGCTTCGGGGCACGGCTCATGCGCGCTTGAACGCGGAGTAACGACCCGCGGAGGTGACGGTCAGAGCCAGGTCCATGTCGTAGGTTGCTGCGAGGTTCGCCTCGGTAATGGTGGACAGGATCGGGCCGGCAGCGACCACGCCGCCGTCACGGATCAGCAGGGCGTGGGTGAAGCCCGCCGGGATTTCCTCGAGGTGGTGGGTGATGAGCACGGTAGCCGGTGCGTAGGGGTCAGCGGCAAGTGCGGTCAGACGCTCAACCAGGTCCTCACGGCCGGAGATGTCCATGCCTGCGCCGGGCTCGTCCAGTAGCAGCAGCTCAGGATCGGTCATGAGGGCGCGGGCAATCAGTGCACGCTTGCGCTCGCCATCGGAGAGGGATCCGAAGGTGCGGTCAGCGAGGGTGTCGACACCCCATTCAGCCAGCAGTTCGGTGGCACGCTCGTCGTCCATGACGTCGTATTCTTCCTTCCAGCGGCCGGACACAGCGTACGCTGCGGTCACGACAACGTCGGAAACCTTCTCATTGGCGGGAATCTGGTTTGCCGAAGCACCGGAGGACAGACCAATGCGCGGGCGCAGGTCGAATACGTCAACAGCGCCGAGGGTCTCGTCAAGGATTTCAACCTCGCCGCTGGTCGGGTGCAGGCGGGCTGCCGCAATCGAAAGCAGAGTGGACTTACCGGCGCCGTTGGGGCCCAGAACGACCCAGCGTTCACCTTCGTTCACAGTCCACGAAACGTTGTTAAGGATGGGGCGGCCGCCGCGAATCACGGAGACATTCTGAAGGTTGAGTACGGTGCTCATGGTTCTTCTTCCAGTGAGTTAGATGGATGGGATGCGCCCCTCACCCCGCAACCCGTGCCGGGTTATCGGAGCGGTTGGCGCATAGTGCGCGGGTACCCCACATTGGGTTTCTCGCGCAAAATCTTAGAAGCTATAGGAGCCTTAGGGGCTATAGGTGCCGCCGCGTCAGGGGCGGCGCGCCTCATCAAATGTACCTTGTCAGAGGGGCGGGCGCATCCGCAACGGCGCCTATAGCGGCTGAAGTTATTAGTCGATGAAGCCGCGTGCGCCGCCGACCAGCTCAACGTGGCCGGTCTCAACGTCTGCGGTGACCATCTTCGCGATTTCCTGCGCGAACTCGTTGACGGTGTAGAGCTTGCCGGCGGTCTCGCGGCGCTGCTCAATAGCGCCGGGGTGCAGGCGGTTCAGCAGGGTTGCGGTGACGGTGCCTTCAATCATGTCAGCGGACACGACGACCAGGGAGATACCCTTCTCGGAAAGTGCGGGAATCTCGGCAATCAGTGCGTCTTCGCCTGCGCGCTTGGACTCTGCGACGGGCTTGTACTCGTCCATGGTCTCAACCTCGCGGATGAAGTGCGCCTGGTGGCTGGTCACGAACACGATGCGTGCGCCTTCGGGCATCTTCTCTGCAGCCAGGCGTGCCAGGTTCAGCTGTGCGTCACGGTTCAGGCGCATTGCGTAGTCTTCGCCCATGCCGGTTTCCATACCGCCCGAAGCGTTCAGGATCAGGTAGTCCAGAGAGCCGAAGGTCTCCACGGCGGTGTTGACGAGATTCTGCAGGTCCTCATTGTTGGTCACGTCAGCCTGCACTGCGATTGCCTTGCCGCCAGCCTCTTCAATAGCCTTGACGATCTTGTTCGCGCGCGGTGCCTTGGAGCGGTAGTTCACCACAATGTTCGCGCCCTCAGCGGCAAGAATCTGTGCGGTGTCTGCGCCAACGCCGCGGGAGGAGCCGGTAATGATAATGGTCTTGCCGGTCAGCTGTGCCATAGTTTTATGTCCTTAAAGTCTAGAAAGGGTGCGCCCACGCTCAGGCGCTTCGTGCAGTCCGTACGGGTGGGGTTAGTGACCCATACCCAGGCCGCCATCAACGGGGATGACAGCGCCAGAAATGTAGCTAGCCTCATCGGATGCGAGCCAGCGAATCACGCGAGCGACCTCTTCTGCCTCCGCGAAACGACCAGCCGGGATGGACGCGAGGTAGTTCTTCTTGGTCTCTTCGGGCAGAACCTCGGTCATTGCGGTGTTAATGAAGCCCGGTGCCACCACGTTAGCGGTGATGTTACGGCCGCCCAGCTCACGGGTGATGGAGCGTGCCATACCGACCAGTGCAGCCTTAGATGCGGAGTAGTTGACCTGGCCGGGGGAACCGTACAGACCCACCACGGAGGAAACCAGGATGATGCGGCCGCGCTTGAGCTTCAGCATGCCCTTGATGGCGCGCTGAACCACACGGAAAGAACCGGTGAGGTTGGTGTCGACCACGTCGGTGAAGTCGGATTCCTTCATGCGCATCAGCAGCATGTCGCGGGTGATACCTGCGTTGGCGACCAGCACCTCCACGGGGCCGAATTCTGCTTCAATTTCCTTGAAAGCTTCGTTAATGCTGTCGGCATCGCGTACATCTGCCTTGACGGCGAAAAATTCTTCGGGGGCTTCACCGCTGCGGTAGGTGATGCAGACGTTGTGGCCTGCTGCCTGGAATTCCTTGGCAATTTCGTAGCCGATGCCTCGGTTGCCGCCGGTGACCAGCACGGTCTTGGGAGTGTTCTCGCTCATGAGCTTCCTTGATGAGTCGACCCCTCACGATTGGAGCCGATGCAGCGACTCCGCGGTTGGGGTGTGGACGGATGGACAGACAAACCCTATTTTACCGCGTTTTAGCGCAAAGGTGCCGCAGGCTACACTCCACTCTTGAACACTGAACACCTGCTCCCCTTCTTTTACATGCCTCATCGGGCGCGTACACTAGCTGAAGCGGAACAGCCCGCACCCCTTTTCTGCCCGGTCGCGCGGGCACGGAATAACACCGCACGTCGAGGCGCAATAGTAAGGATAAGAAGACATGGATCTGCTCGGTTCACTTTCTCAGGATGCACAGCCCGAGTACGCCAAGTGCTCCCGCAAGGGCTGCCAGCAGGCGGCAGAATTTCAGCTGCTCTGGAACAACCCAAAGGTGCACACCCCCGAGCGTCGCAAGATCTGGTTGGCGTGCTCCGAGCACGTGGGCTGGCTGGAGAATTACCTGCGCGAGCGTGAGTTCTGGAAGCAGACTCTTCCGTTTGAGGGGTAGTGCCACTTGAGAGGTGATGTCGCTTGAGGTGGCGCCGTTTGAGGGATAACCCCGCTTATCGAAAGTAATTTCGATATATGCTATATTTGTTCTAATTAGTTCGAGTGAATATCCCGGCACCCAGGCAACCACACTCGCAGGGCAATCACACTCGCTGAGCAATCGCATTCAAGGAGGCACCTCCCCATGATGGGCTATTCGCACACCGTCAGCGCCGCAGCTGGCTGGCTAGTGCTCGTCGAGACGGGAGTAGTGCAGGTTCCAGATACCCCCACCCTCATCGTGACCACCCTGGCGTGCGCCGGTGCGGGTATGCTACCGGATATTGACCACCACAACGGCAGTATCGCCAACTCCATTCCGCCCATTTCACGCTGGGTAGCACGCATTGTCGGGGCGGTCAGCGGCGGACACCGCAAGGGAACGCACTCCATTTTGGGTCTGATAGCTTTCTGGGCGGTTGCCTATTTCAGTGCCAACCTGAGCTACAACGGAATCCCCTGGGCCTCACTGCTTCTTGCCGCATTCTCGGGCGGTCTAGCCTTGCGCGTGCTCGGCGCACCGGGTGGATGGATCGGCGCCGTTGCCCTCGGGTACGCAGCCTACACAACCGATTCGCTGGCACTGCTCCCCTGGGCTATTTCGGTCGGCGCGACCATTCACCTCATTGGCGATCTACTGACAACCCGCGGACTGCTGCCCCTCTACCCCATCGTCATCAAGCCCCTGGTGGCGTCCCCCCTATGGAAAAAGAGCGGCTACATGGCACTGCCAATCCTGGGTGATGCCGGCAGCGTACGCGAGAAGGCACTCGTTCTAGCACTGACCGGGTACGTCGCCTGGTACGCGGCAGCCATGATGGGCTTTACCGAATACCCTCTGCAAATGTTCGGACTGGGTATTCACGCCGCATAACGTGCCGCATAACTAAATTCTCACCAAGGACAGCAAAGCGCCCCGTCACTTCCCTACGGAAGCGGCGGGGCGCTTTTCTAATCCTTATCCCGACCTATCGGGGCGAGAGATTAAGCGTCCTGGATGGGCCAGAAGACGTCAACCTCAACGTTCTCTTCACCAGAGGTGGGGTACTTCTCGAACTCAGTGTTGTGCATTGGCAGTTCTCCTTCGTGAGCGGGCGGGAATCTCTTCTCCCCCGCGCTAGCTCACCATCGGTAGTGAGCCCTAATGTTTCGCGTTTGCGTCCTCGCAGTGGCGGGAACAGTTACAAGTCTACGCCCCATGTATGTTGTGTTTCTACCATTTTTCCCACAATGTATGTAGAGACACATGAAAAATTCAAAAAGCCCACACAGACCCCCCGAAATATCGCCTGAGAGCTTTTCTTTCCCTCAGAAAAACCCACAAGGCAACATTATTTCCCGTCAAATACGCCGCAAGTTTCATGTGTCAGAACCCACAAATCACATGCACGGGAACGCAATTACACCACATATGATCAGAAAACAATACAACCCCACGGGTCAGGTCACATTTTTCCGCACTATTCGCGAGAAAAATACCGACAATATCTCCGCAACACATTTTCAGAACACAAAAAACACGCCCTGGACAATACACCCCGGCCAATACGCCACAAACAATACGCCCCGGACAATAAAACAACGCGCAATACACGTAAAGAGGCCCCGGCACCACACGGTACCGGAGCCTCCCCCGTACTTTCATGTCGGCTTTGATGTTCAGCGGATATTGCTTACGCCAGCGAAATCAGGTCCTGGTATTCCTTCGACCATAGGTCCTCCACCGCATCCGGCAGAAGCAGCACACGCTCGGGGTCGAGCGCCTCCACGGCACCCTCATCGTGAGAAACCATCACGATAGCGCCCTGGTACGCCTTCAACGCGTTCAGAATCTCCTCACGCGAGGCGGGGTCCAGGTTGTTGGTCGGCTCATCGAGCAGCAGCACATTCGCGCTCGACGCCACCAGGGTCGCCAAGGACAGACGGGTCTTCTCACCACCGGAAAGCACACCGGCAGGCTTATCCACATCATCACCGGAGAACAGGAACGAACCCAGAATCGTGCGCACGCGGGTGTCGTCCAGATCCGGCGCGGCAGACTTCATGTTCTCAAAGACAGTGCGGTCACCATCAAGAATTTCGTGTTCCTGCGCAAAATAGCCCAGCTTCGCGCCGTGACCGTACACAACCTCACCAGTATCAGGCTCGGTGGAACCAGCCAGCATGCGCAGCAGAGTGGTCTTACCGGCACCGTTCAGGCCCAGCACCACCACGCGCGAACCGCGGTCAATCGCCAAATCAACGTCCGTGAAAATCTCCAGAGAGCCATAGGACTTCGACAGGCCCTGGGCAGAGAGCGGAGTCTTACCGCACGGCGCCGGATCCGGGAAGCGAATCGCCGCAACCTTATCGCTCTGACGCTCATCCTCCAGACCGCGCAGAAGCTTCTCAGCACGCTTAATCATCTGCTGAGCAGCAACAGCCTTCGTCGCCTTCGCGCGCATCTTATTCGCCTGCTCCATCAGAGCATTCGCCTTCTTCTGCGCATTCGCACGCTCACGCTTGCGGCGGTGCTCATCCTGCTCACGCTGAGTCAGGTAATTCTTCCAGCCCATGTTGTACTGGTCAATCACGCAGCGGTTCGCGTCCAGGTAGAAGACGCGGTTGACGACCAGCTCCATCAGGTCAACATCGTGGCTAATGACCATCAGGCCGCCCGAGAAGTTCTTCAAGAAGTCACGCAGCCACAGAATCGAGTCGGCGTCCAGGTGGTTGGTCGGCTCATCCAGCAGCATGGTGTCCGCATTGGAGAAGAGAATACGCGCCAGCTCCACGCGGCGACGCTGACCACCCGACAGAGTAGACAGCGGCTGGGCGAGCACACGCTCGGGCAGGTCCAGGTTGGAGGTGATGACCGCCGCCTCCGACTCAGCCGCGTAGCCGCCACCGGCAATGAACTCAGCCTCAAGACGGTCGTAGCGGCGCATACCCTTAGCGCGCACCGCCGGGTCTTCACTCGCCATATCGTCCTGCGCCTGACGCATCTTACGCGCCACACCGTCCAGGCCACGCGCCGAAAGGATGCGGTCACGCGCCAGCTGGCTCATGTCATCCACCTTCGGGTCCTGCGGAAGGTAGCCGATAGTGCCGCTGCGGGTCACCGTACCGTCAGCGGGCAGGGTCAGACCGGCAAGCACCTTAGTCATAGTGGTCTTGCCGGCACCGTTACGGCCCACCAGACCAATCTTGTCGCCCTTATCGATGCGGAAGGTGACCTCTTCCATGAGCAGGCGCGCGCCTGCACGCAATTCGAGGTTCTGTACAGCAATCATGGGTGCCTTTCCGGATGGCGGTCTGGTGTGTGGGTTGATAGTGCTCGGTAGGCGGGATTCGCCGGGTTAGAAGCGGCGAGCGCGCAGAGCACCTCATCAATTTTAGTGCAGGTGTGCCGAGTGCGCATGTGGGGCACCTTTTGTTTTTGTGGTGTGCGGTGTACTATACATACCGGACACCACTCATAGAACATTGTTCAAAACTGGGTTGTGACAAGCAGTCAACCACCGCCACCCTCAACTCTGTAGAAAAATCTACAGAGCAATACGCATCAAAGGAGTACCACCCCAATGACCGATTCCGTGCACGAATCAGCTCAGGCAACCCAGGCACCGCGCCGTAACGTAGCGGCAAAGACCTCCCTCGCCACCGATCTCTCCCTCATCGCAGTGTTCGCGGGCTTCATCGCCGCACTCGCCATCATGCCCGCCGTCAGCTTGGGCGGCGTTGCAGTTCCCTTCACCTTCCAGACCCTCGGCATTTACATCACCGCTCAGGTGCTCGGCGGCAAGCGTGCCACCGCCTCCGTGGCGCTGTACCTGCTGGTTGGTTTCGCTGGCCTGCCCATCTTCGCTAAGGGCGGCGCCGGTTTGGGTACGCTCGCCTCCCCGAGTGCCGGCTACCTGCTCGGCTTCCTGCCCTTCGCCGCTATTGCCGGTACCCTCGCATACCTGCTCACCCGCAACACCCGTTCGGTTGGCGCGACCTTCCTTATGGCTCTGGTCGCGAACTTCTGCGGTTTTGTGGTTCTGACCGCCTGCGGTATCGCCGGTATGATGGTGAACGCCCACATGACTTTTGACGCCGCGTTCAGCGCGGCAATGGTATTCGTTCCCTGGGATCTGGTGAAGTCCACAATCGCGGTTCTGGTTGGTTTGTCGGTACGCCGCGCCTTCCCGTCCCTGGCTTCTGCCCAGCGTTAAAAGCACACAATGTGCCACACGAGAGGATAGCTATGTTTTTTCGCCGCTCCACGCGCCAGCCTGCACCGCAGCAGGTGCAAGGCGAGCAGGCGGTGAGCGCCTCTACCAGCATGCCCGCCCTTGAGCTTGAATCGGTGAGTGTTTTCACCGAGCTGCCCGAAGGCGGGCATCGCCGTATCCTCAAGGATGTGAGCCTGCAGTTCACGGCGAAGCGCACCGCGGTGCTGGGTCTGAACGGTAGCGGCAAGTCCACCCTACTGGGGCTTTTCAATGGGCTCACCCACCCGGATGAAGGTATTGTGCGCGTGAACGGCGTCGACACCCTGGAGGCACCGAGCCGTGGCTCGCAGAGCACTCGCGGTAATTCCCATGGCGCTCGCGGTAATTCGCAGGGCGCTTTTGAGGGTGTGGGCATGCTCTTTGCCCAGCCGGAGGCGCAGCTGATTATGCCCACCGTCGCCGAAGATATTGACCTGAGCCTGCGCCGTGCCGCCGCCGTTGAAGGTAGTGCCCTCAGCGGTGAGCAGCGCCTCGAACGGATTCGTGAACTGCTCCGCGAGCGCGGCCTCGAACACCTTGAAAACCAGAGCGTTTTCACCCTCTCAGGAGGCGAAAAGCAGCTGGTCGCTCTCACCAGCGTACTGGCGGCGCGCCCGCAGATTCTTCTGCTCGATGAGCCGACCACCCTGCTGGATTTGCGCAATCGCGCGCGGCTACTCAAGCACTTGGAGTCGCTGGATCAGATGCTGGTGCTCAGCACGCACGACCTGGATTTGGCGGCGGGCTGCGATGAAGCCGTGATTATTCATGACGGGCGCCTGCTCGCTCAGGGGGATGCTGCGCAGCTGGTGCAGCAGTACCGCACGTGGTGTGCCGAGGGGTTCCCCAACGAGGGTGCGACCGAAGGTCTGGATTCGGCAGGAGGCGCGCATGGGCGCTAACACGCCGCGCGTGAATCCTCGCCCCGCCTCACAGGGCTCGGATTTCAACCCCGGTACTCTGCTGGTGGGTTTCTACCAGCCGTTGAACACGCCGGTGCATCGGGTGCCGCTATGGCTCAAGGGCACGCTCTTCTTTGGGCTGTTTCTGCTGTTGGCGGTGACCGGCTGGCAGGTGGCGCTGGTGGCTTTGGTGGCGTCCACGTTCTGCGCGTTGTGGGCTGGTGTGCCTGCCTCCCAGCTGTGGTTGGTGGTTCGCGCGCTGTCTCTGCTGCTACTGATTATGGTTGGCTATTACGTGTTGACGGGTCAGTACGCCTCCGGCGCGGATGCTATCGCGACTATGCTGACGGCTTTTTATGCGTCCCGCGCTCTGCTGGTGAGCACTCCCCTGCCGGTTCTGATTGACGGCTTTGTGAGGCTGTGTTCGCCGTTGCGTTTCGTTGGTCTTTCCCCAGAGCGTCTGGGTCTGCTGATTGCGTTGATGGTCCGGTCGATTCCGGCGCTCATGGACCGTTGGGGTGCGTTGCGCAGGGCGGCGGTGGCGCGTAACCTGCCCAAGCGCATGTATTGGCGGCTGCTGATTCCGTGGGTGGTGCAGGCGGTTGATTACGCGACGGCGACCGCTCGTGCTTTGCGGGCGCGACACGTGGACGAGCTAAAATAGCACCGAGCGAAGCGAATCTGCTCATTTACACGAAAAGGCGCAGATACGCGAGAGGGGCGGGGTGAACCGTGTAGGTTCATCCCGCCCCTTCGCTTTAACTCGCCTAGCTAGGCTGGTTTAGGGCGTTTCAATGAGGAGCGCCGCCGGGAGCTGCTCCCACCACAGGTACCAGTCGTGCTGACCGTAGAGCGCCTCCACGAGCTTGTCAAAGCCGCGGTAGACGCGCACCGGCATCGCCGAGGAAACCATCGTGTGCTCGACCGCCAGAATCTCGGCGTCGCGGCGGGTCGTGACCGGTACCGGCGTGTAGAACTCGATAAAGTCCGAGGCGATAACAGCCGGGTAGGCGTCATCGCGTTCAAACCAGTAGCGGGCTATGGACAGCATCGCCTCGGGGCTGGGGCTGGAATCCCAGCCGCCGAAGGGCAGGTAGGCGAACACCCCGGATACATCCCGCAGCGGCAGGTCCATAATCAGCAGTTCCGCGGCGCTGTCGATGTCGGTGGTTTTGACCTTCTCATTGATGATGCCGGCGGTCAGTTCGAAGGGGTACTCCGCTTTCAGGGGCGTACCAATATCGTCTTCGCCGAGTTCGCCGTTTTCCATGAGGCGGCGGTAGGTCTGCAGGTAGGTACTCTCGTTCAGCTGCCGGAACGCCTCGTGCGCGGCGACTTCTACACCGGCTTGATCCAGGTATCGATGCTGGTCGGTGATGAGCTCGTGTGCGTACCGCTTGACGGTGTCGGCGGTGATGTCCTGCACTGGGGTTGAGGTACGCAGGGAGACGTTATTCTCAATGGTCCCGAGCAGGGTCGGGTCGAGGGCAACCACGATGGGGGTTGTTCCCCGGTTCTTGCCCTCGTAGAGGTGTTCGAGGTATCGCCGGTTAAGTTCGGCTCGTGGGGCGCCGTGGCGGATTCGCTCGTGTGGGTAGGGATACAAAGCGACGAAGCGCTCGTAGAGCTCTGCCATGGTGTTCTCCGATGTTTGGTTGCCCCCAGTTTATCGCGTATTTTCGCGCAAAAATACGGGTTTTTGGATGTTTTATCAGGGCGCGGAGGGCGAGCATTTTTTTCGTTTGATGAGTGTGTATCGGTGTGTGCTAAACACGCTTAAACTGCCTTTGTGTTGGGCGGTTTGCGCACCTGTTTTCGCCAGAAAAAGTTAGAAATTTTTCGCCATCATATGAGATTTTGGGCGAGTTACACCGGGCGGTGCCAAGGGGTGCGGCAGACACTTTCGCGGAGGTGCGGGGCGCCTTCTGAATGCCTGTTACCAACTGCAGATACGCGGCAGAAAGGGCACCAAACCCACAATTTCAGAAGGAAAAACGCCCTGTGTTCTTCTTCTGCGCGTCATATTTGACGTATTAGGGGCGTCTCGGGCGAGTTCTGCCGCCGCCGCGTAGCTGCTGGAGTAAAGTGTTGGTACCAGCTACCACCCGTGCCGCGTTGGTGCGGAAAACGTCGCTGGGACCATCAACTCGCAGGAGTTCAAACCAACGGAGGTTCTCATGTCGAATAACTACTACAAAGAGATGGTTCGCCTGGCAGACAGCATCGCTGATAAGGCGCATGAGGGGCAGACTGACCGTAACGGCTGGCCCTATATCTCCCACCCTCGCCGTGTGGCTCTTGGGGTACGTAAGCTTGCGTGTGAGTTGGCTGCCGCAACTCACCCTGATATCTCTTTGGAGGAGCTGAAGGCTGAAGCGCAGATTGTGGCGCTGCTGCATGACACGGTGGAGGATACCGGCGTTTCTCTCGCTTTCTTGGCTCGTCACTTCTCGGCGCGTATTGTGGATGCGATTGATGCCTTGACCCGCCGCCCGGGTGAGTCGCGTGAGTCGTATCTGAGCCGGGTGCGTGTGAATGATTTGGCTCGTCTGGTGAAGCTTGCCGATATTGCGGATAATACTGACCCGCAGCGTTTGGCGCTTCTGGAGGAACCGACTCGTACCTGCCTCATGATCAAGTATGAGCACTCGCTGAAGCTGCTGCACCTGAACGATTAGGTTCAGCGCTAACCGAAAATAGAAGCCGCCCGGTATGGAATATGTTCCATACCGGGCGGCTTCTATGAATCATCTATTGAATTAGCTCAGGTGAGAGATAGCGTACTCCGCTTCTTTCTTGGTGAAACCTACCTCATCTGAAATTAGATGCAAATAGATTTCCTCAGGAGTGCCCTGACAGCTCTTTGCTTTTTCCAAAGCATTGGCTTTCCAGTCAGCTCTCATATTGTCTACAGCCCACTGAGCTGCTTCTGGACTGAACGGATTAGGTTCACTGGTCAACAAGTTGTGCAGATCCCGTTTAGATATATCCTTCGTATAGAAAATTAACTCAGCTGTCCCCAAGGCAGACTTATATTCTGCCTTTGTCCATAGGTTAGTAAGAACTAGGTCATCACTATGAGGTCTCGGATCTGATTCTTCCCAGTCGACGACAGTAAAGACAGGCAATGAAAATGCAGTACCCGTAACGACGCATTCACCCTTACCCAAGGTTGGAATCACGTCAAAGGACGCCCGGTCCAGGGTTGGCATCGTTCTTTCGATCATTCGCAGGTCAAGCTCATTAACGAGCCGATGAATAAAATAGTTATGAATCTGAGAAATAATTGTTGGTGATATATCTGCCGGCCGCTGGCTAGAAAGTGTCAGATAGAAACCAAACTTTCTACCTTCCTTAATAATTTCTTCAAATACGTCAAGTCGATAATCCCTCCAGTGGTCTCCTAGTTCACCCGAATTGGCATTCAAGATATTATGCGCTTCATCAATAATAAGATGAGATGTTGCCCCACTACCTCTTTTATTTTTTTGCTCACCATACATCATCTTTGCAAACAACATAGGTATCATACGTTTAATACTCTGATTCGCATTCAGTAAGTCCACAATAAAAAGGCTACAGGCACTCTGTGATTGATCATTTCTTACTTCAATAATTTTATCCAGGTCATTTAAAGCAACACCTACCCTCTTCATAAGAGGATCTAAATGTTCTTTTTGCACTTGACCCCAGGCAGTACTATGTATATAAGAGAATTTAATTATATAGCCCATGCGCACAATAGGGTCTAATCTCGAGAATGCCTGAGATAAATCATCAAGAATAATATTATAGATATACTCTCTATGCATATCTACTGTGTCGCTGCGTTCAAAATACTTCATTTGACCACTCTGAACATCAGGCATTCTATAACTATTTTTATAACTTGGCTTCATGCAATCCAGGTCGCATTTTTCCACACCAATAACTTTTTTATATAAATCAATCCACTCACTCAAGGCGTCACCGCGAGATGTATCTCTGGTTATTAGAAGTTTTAGAAGAGTTCCAATAATGAACTTAGCATATCCAACCCAATCCCCTTTATTTTTATTGTAAGATTTTAGAGTACTGTTTATAAATGGCACCTGAGTTGCGGGACGGGCGTCAAAAAGCATAGAGAGAATCTCTGGGTCAAAGATATACTCATCGCTTATGGGAATCTTATTTGAGTTATTTGACCTTGTAGACAGGCGGTATACCCTCTTATATCTAGAAGGAACACCAAATGATTTCTCATGAGAATATTCACCATTGAAATCAATAACAATAAATTTTGAATTCTCTAGTGCATATTCCCCATACTCCGATCTAAAGAGATTGAGATACAGGCGGTGCAGGGTATTTGATTTGCCGCTACCAGTATTTCCAAAGACACCAATATGTGAAGCAAAAATACGATTAATCGGGATATTAACCTCCTGATCACCTAGAAGGTCTTCACCAATACGGAGTGAAGGGACATTCTCGCCCAAGGCATACATCGCAGCATAGTCTTCTTGGCTAATCCAAGATACTTTATTGCCAACCATCGGGACATACCGCGATGTTACCTGAAAATTATCACCCTTTACAGTACCAATACTCTTAGCCTTGATAACCCTATTAATAGAATCCTTAGAATACCGGTTATCAAATTCCTTGCTACCAATAGAATTTTGCTGGTCAATAATTTTTTCCGAAATGACCTTTGCAATAATTCTGACATTACCTTGAAGAATGGATATAAATGACCCAACCTTGGGGCCAGGAAGAACCTGCCCATCCCATAAAATATTGGCATCATTCACCATGTCATACATGGCCACCTCTGCGATAGCAGAATCGACAGAAATGACAATACCTATATACTTATCCATTTAATTACCTCCAGACTTTAGGATATTCGTAACAACCCCTAGCGTTAAACCACTTGTTTGTTTTTCCATGGGCCCATCTGATTGAATATCCCCTGGTCGAATAAACTTTAGGTTTTTAATATTACTAGAACCACACTTCAGGTTTTCACGAATGGTGCCTTCAGTATTATTTGAGTAACAAAATACATAGACATTCAGCTCTTTATTTCGCAACGCGCGCTGCATCATCTTAGCAATATGCTCATCCTGAAACGAAAATCCAATAACAAACAGAACACTTTGCGGTTTATCCAGTTCCGTTTGAAAAATCCTTAACATATCATGAAAATAGTTTTCTTCAAAGGTCACTCGAGGTTCATGGCCATCAGGATTAACGACAATAGGATTATCAACAACCTCTGCCCTAATCTCTATCTCCTCATCCGCTGTTTTTTCCCAATTAACCGAGCCATGAGGTTTAATTAGAGAGATACTAGGGATTTCATCGATATAATTATTAGACGGACCTCGATAAGAAACAGTTCGGTTGAAGTTTGAGCTGTCTAGAATTCTCTTGAAGTAACCCCGTGCACCATCATTAATCACGAAGGTTTCAGTTTTCGATACCTTATCAAGAGCGTCCTCTATAAATAAATCATAATTTGTCGTAAATATGTTAATATTCTTCGGGTTTTGACGAGAATTCATTCTATGCATTAGGTTAACAACCTCGCTTATAAAAAAGTTGTAATTCTTGGTAACAAAATTTTCTTCAAGTTTCCCCTCTACAAGTTCTTTACTTACCTTCTTAACATCAATAACGAGTAGCTCATTCCCCCTCTTCTGACACGCTTCACAGTATTCTTTATTTTTGCAACAAGTCGGAGATTTTTCTGTTCCATCTTCATTTAAGTTTTTTTCTTTCCAGGCATCCTCCCAATATTTACCCATCGTACCAATTGCTCCTACCGAGCAGCCTGATCCAATCAGAAAATTCACATTCTTGCTGACCGCAACCTCGCGGATCTCTTCCTGAATATTCATATCCCCTCCCGTGGAAATATGGTTAACAACAACCCTCTCAATATAGCTTTATCATGGTGCACGGTCAAAGCCCTTAAAGCACACAAAAAATACCCGCCCGGTGCCGAAGGCATACACCTTCCGCACCGGGCGGGTACCTTATCTGCGAGTCAGGAGCTTAGATGTTGAAGCCCAGCGCGCGCATCATATCGCGGCCGTCCTCAGTAATACGCTCCGGGCCCCACGGCGGCATCCAAACCCAGTTCACACGCCAAGAATCAACCAGGTTCTCCAGGTTGCTCTGAACCTGCTCCTCAATAACCTCCTGCAGCGGGCACGCCGCGGTGGTCAGAGTCAGGTCCAGAATGAGGGTTCCATCCTCATCCCAGCGCAGACCGTAGAGCAGACCGAGGTCAACAATATTGACGCCGAGCTCCGGGTCAATGACCTCCTTGAGGGCTTCCTCAATTTCTTCCTGAGGAACACGAACCTGCACAGTCTCAGTCATAGTTCTATCTTTCTGTCAGAATCCGATAAGGAGAAGAAGCTTACTTCTTACCCACGTAAGAAACGTAGCCCTCTTCTTCCAGGCGGTCAGCCAGCTCGGGGCCGCCCTGGTCAACCATCTTGCCGTCCACGAACACGTGCACGAACTGCGGCTTGATGTAGCGCAGGATGCGGGTGTAGTGGGTAATCAGCATGACGCCCATGTCGTTAGCCTCGTGCGCACGGTTCACGCCCTCAGACACAATCTTCAGTGCGTCAACGTCCAGACCGGAGTCGGTCTCGTCCAGGATGCCGAACTTGGGCTTGAGCAGCTCCAGCTGAAGAATCTCGTGGCGCTTCTTCTCACCACCGGAGAAGCCCTCGTTCACGTTACGTGCGATGAAGTCGGGGTCAATCTCCAGGTTCTTCATGGCTTCCTTAACGTCCTTGGTCCAGGTACGCAGGGAGGGAGCCTTGCCGTCCACAGCGGTCTTAGCAGAACGCAGGAAGTTGGACATGGTCACACCGGGAATCTCAACCGGGTACTGCATAGCCAGGAACAGGCCTGCGCGTGCACGCTCGTCCACGCTCATCTCGGTGATGTCCTCACCGTCGAGCAGGATCTGACCGGAGTCAACCTGGTACTTGGGGTGGCCAGCAATGGTGGAAGCCAGAGTGGACTTACCGGAACCGTTCGGGCCCATGATTGCGTGGATCTCACCCGAGTTGATGGTCAGGTTAACGCCCTTCAGGATGGGCTTGGTGGTTTCGTCATCGAGGATAACCGAGACGTGAAGGTCCTTGATTTCAAGGGTAGACATTGATTTCTCCTGGTAAAGCTTAGTTGTTGCTGAGGGCGAGCTCTGCCTCAAGGGCCTCGGTGAGCTGCTCTTCAAGTTCGGGAACACGAATCTGCTGAATGATCTCGTTCAGGAAGCCGCGCACGACCAGACGGCGTGCCTCAGCCTCCGGAATACCGCGAGCCTGCAGGTACCACAGGTGCTGCTCATCGAGCTGGCCGGTGGTGGATGCGTGGCCGGCGCCCTCAATCAGGCCGGTCTCAATCTCCAGGTTCGGCACGGAGTCGGCGCGGGGGCCAACTTCCAGCAGCAGGTTACGGTTCAGCTCGTAGGTGTCGGTGCCTTCTGCATCCTTACCAATCAGAACGTCACCAACCCATACGGAGTGCGCACCCTTACCCTGCAGCGCGCCCTTGTAGGTCACGCGGGACTTGCAGTTGGGTACGGAGTGGTCCACGAACAGGCGGGACTCAATGTGCTGACCTGCGTCTACGAAGTACAGGCCGTACATTTCAGTCTCAGCGCCGGGAGCGGTGAACTTAGTGGAGGGGGTCACGCGCACCAGGTCGCCGCCGAGGGACACCACAACGTGCTTGAAGCGTGCGTTGCGGCCCAGCTTAGCGTAGTGTGCGGAGGCGTGGATTGCGTCGTCAGCCCACTGCTGCACGGAAACAACGTTCAGCTCAGCCTCGTCGTTCACCACGAACTCAACGTTCTGTGCCAGGACGGTGGAGCCGGTGTGGCGCAGAACCACAACAGCCTTCGAGAAGGGCTTAGCCTCAATCACGATGTGCTGTGCGGCTGCTTCGTTGCCGGTGCCGGTGATGTCGATTTCCACGTGCTCAGCCAGTTCAGCTTCGGCGGGGATGGTCACCACGGTTGCTTCGGTGAAGCTGGACCACGCGTTTGCTGCCACACGGTCCTCGGGGATACCTGCGGAGCCGATGCGTGCATCCTCGCGGGAGACGGTCTCAACCTGAACCTGCTCGGGTGCGGTCACCTTCGGTGCCGGTGCGGTGCCGGTCAGCTTCTCCAGGTGCAGGCCGCCCAGACGCTTCAGCGGGGTGAAGCGCCAGTCCTCTTCACGACCGGTCAGGGGTGCGAAGTCCTCCACGTTGTAGGAGGTCTTACGCTCTGCACGGGATGCTTCGAGTACCTTCTGGACGTTGTTCGGGTTGGAGCCCTGGTGGTGTGCCTCGGTGGCACGGTACAGGGTGTCATCGTGGGCGAACTCGGTGGCGAGCTTCTCGCCCTCCTGGTCCATGCCGGGGATGATCGGGGAGTGGTAACCCAGGGTTTCTTCGTTGGTCGGCATTAGCCCACAGATCCTTCCATCTGAAGTTCGATCAGGCGGTTCAGTTCGAGTGCGTACTCCATCGGCAGCTCACGTGCGATGGGCTCAACGAAGCCGCGGACAATCATTGCCATTGCTTCTTCTTCGCTCAGGCCGCGCTGCATCAGGTAGAACAGCTGGTCCTCGGAGACGCGGGAAACGGTCGCCTCGTGACCCATGGTCACATCGTCCTCGCGCACATCCACGTAGGGGTAGGTGTCGGAGCGGGAGATGGTGTCCACCAGCAGTGCGTCACAAACCACGGAAGACTTGGAGTGCTTAGCGCCCTCACGAACCTGAACCAGGCCGCGGTATGCGCTACGGCCACCGTTACGTGCCACGGACTTGGACACAATGGTCGAGGAGGTGTTCGGTGCGATGTGAACCATCTTCGAACCGGTGTCCTGGTGCTGACCCTCACCCGCGAACGCGATGGACAGGGTCTCACCCTTAGCGTGCTCGCCGACCATGTAAACAGCCGGGTACTTCTGGGTGACCTTCGAACCGATGTTGCCGTCCACCCATTCCATGGTGGCGCCCTCGTGCGCAACAGCGCGCTTGGTCACCAGGTTGTAGACGTTGTTCGACCAGTTCTGGATGGTGGTGTAGCGAACGCGTGCGTTCTTCTTCAGCACAATCTCAACCACTGCGGAGTGCAGGGAGTCGGACTTGTAGATGGGGGCGGTGCAGCCCTCAATGTAGTGAACGTAGGAGCCTTCGTCCGCGATGATCAGGGTGCGTTCGAACTGGCCCATGTTCTCGGTGTTAATGCGGAAGTACGCCTGCAGCGGGATCTCCACGTGGACTCCCGGGGGAACGTACACGAAGGAGCCACCGGACCATACGGCGGTGTTCAGCGCGGAGAACTTGTTGTCACCAATCGGGATGATGGAGCCGAAGTATTCCTTGAACAGTTCGGGGTATTCGCGCAGACCGGTGTCGGTGTCGACGAAGATCACGCCCTGCTGCTCCAGGTCCTCACGGATCTGGTGGTACACGACCTCAGACTCGTACTGTGCAGCCACACCCGCGACGAGGGAGTTACGCTCCGCCTCGGGAATGCCCAGGCGCTCGTAGGTGGTGCGGATGTCCTCGGGCAGTTCCTCCCAAGAGGTCGCCTGACCCTCGGTCGAACGCACGAAGTACTTGATGTTGTCGAAGTCAATTTCGGAAAGATCCGCGCCCCAGGTGGGCATGGGCTTACGCTCGAAGAACTTCAGCGCCTTCAGACGCATGTCCAGCATCCACTGGGGTTCGTTCTTCTTTGCAGAGATGTCGCGCACGACGTTCTCGTCCAGGCCGCGCTTTGCTACCTGGCCTGCTTCGTCGGAGTCTGCCCAACCGTACTCGTAGTTGCCAATGCCCTCGAGTTCGGGGTTCATCTCCAGGATCTCTGAAATGACGGTGTCGTTGGCGTTCTGCCCAACTTTCTCAGTCATTACGGCCTTTCTTCGATGGTTATTACATTTCTCGCCGCCACCTGCCGGTTGCAGGCGCGGTAGTTGAGGGGGCTGATGCCGCACTCAACCACAATGCGTGATGCGGTGTACGTGGTGTGGTTGCGGGCGGGTTTCAGCGTGCGGGTCGCACCCTTGAGGGGGGCATCGGGGTGCGCCGCTGCGTACTGCGGTAAGCGTTACGCGGAAGGTTCTTCTGCGTTCTTCTCGCTCTCGGCGGTGATACGGTTCAGGGGCACGTGCGTGGTACACACGTGAGCACCCGAAGCCATGGTTGAAAGCCTACGGACATCAACGCCGAGCAGGTCAGAAATAATCCCGGTTTCCTGCTCGCAGAACACTTGGAAGTCTCCAGCAAGGTCGCGCACCGGGCAGTGACCCTGACAGAGCTGAATACTTGCAAGGAAATGCTCGGGAACGGTTCGTCCTGCAGGAGGTGCGGTGACCTGAGCGGTCGCCACGAAACCGTCCTTGCTCATTGCCTCTGCGAGCGCCTGCGCTCGGGCTGCCACATCGTCACCGGCGGCTTCTACGACGGGGCGGTAGCGGGCTTCCATGTCTGCGGCGCGGGCGGAGGCGAAAGCTTCGAGGGCTTCCTGCCCAACCGTGTCGCGGAGCATTTGCAGGGCGTCGCGGGCGATGATGAGGTAGTCGTTGCCGAGGCGTTCGTGGCCCTGGGGGGCGATCACGTAGCGGCGGGCGGGTCGTCCAGCTCCGGCGCCGTGCTTTTTGATGGGCGCGACCTCAATCATGTTGTTGGATTCGAGGGCGTCGAGGTGGCGGCGTACCGCTGCGGGGGTGAGGCTGAGGAGCTCACCGAGGGTTGCTGCGGATACGGGGCCGTTATTGAGGACTTCACGCAGGACGCGGTCCCTGGTGCGTTCTTCTGCCTCGGCTTTGCGCTTGGATGT
Organism: Rothia sp. HMSC071B01; assembly: GCF_001808945.1. Taxonomy (NCBI): domain Bacteria; kingdom Bacillati; phylum Actinomycetota; class Actinomycetes; order Micrococcales; family Micrococcaceae; genus Rothia; species Rothia sp. HMSC071B01. The sequence continues at coordinate 460,773 of NZ_KV795070.1, forward strand.
GCGTGCCGCGGAGGACTTTGTACTGGAAGCACCAGTAGAGCCCGATGCGGCGGTTCGGGTGCCGTTTCGGGTCTGCGCCTCGTTCGTTGAGGCGCGCTGAGGGGTCTTATTCACGGAATACACAAGTAAAGTATGTCCTAATTAGTTTTTCTTTGGCTAGTTAGGTACCCCTACTTGCTAACTTTTCTACCTTAAAGTGAACTTTTGAGTCGTAACGGGCGTGCCTTGAACGTGAGTTAGGGCATAAGATGAAGGGGCACACACGCTCCTTCATCGCAAAAATCGAAAGTGACTGTCTATGGAGACCACCACCGCGGGCCAGCAGGACCACCCTGGGCGTGCATCCGCCGCGCCAACGGCACACGCTGAGCACCACACGGAGCCCAGCGCCTCCCCCACCGCACGACGACGCATCATCACCGAAGAACCGGCGCTCAGCATTAAAGACCTCATCAAAGAGTTCAAACCCTCACGCGCCTTCCGCACCAAATACCCCGAACGGCTCACCGCCAGCGGGCTCTACCGCGCCGTCAACAAGGTCAACCTGCGCGTCTTCCCCGGTGAGGTGGTCGTCCTCCTCGGAGCTAACGGTGCCGGTAAAACCACGACCCTCGCCTGCGCCCAGGGCCTACTCAAACCCACCCGCGGTACCGTGCGCCTACTCGGAGAAAACCCGCTGCAGGCAGACCCGGAGCTGCGCGCCAAGGTCGGCATTATGCTCCAGGACGGCGGCCTGCCCAACGCCATGCACCCCATTCCGCTACTCGAGCACATCTCGACCATGTACACCGACCCGTACCCGGTCGAAGAGCTTGCAGAACGCCTCGGCATTGATGCCTTCAACGGCACCACGATTCGCCGCCTCTCGGGTGGTCAGAAACAGCGCGTCTCCCTCGCCGCCGCCCTCATCGGTCGCCCGGACGTGCTCTTCCTCGACGAGCCCTCCGCGGGCCTGGATCCGCAATCCCGCAACGTCGTCTTCGACATCATTCGTGAACAGCGTGAACTCGGCACTGCGATTGTGCTCACCACGCACCTGATTGACGACGCGCAGAAGCTCGCCGACTACGTCTACATCATTGAAAACGGCGCCACGGTTCAGGAAGGTACCGTCTCCGAGCTCATCGCCAGCGACGGCACAAACCGCCTGCAGTACACACTGAATGCACCCACCCCCACCCGTGAACAGCTGCTACCCGCACATCTGCGGGTAGGTGTGGAGCTCATCGAGAAGGTGCCCTACACCCCGGCTCGTGACGGTGCGCCCTCCGTACCCGGCGAGTATGAGCTGGTCGGCGCACTGCGTCCCGAGCATCTGGTGGCGTTCACCTCGGCGCTCGCCGAACGTTACCTCATGCCGATTTCTCTCACCATGGAACCGAAGACTCTTGAGGATGTCTTCCTCGACATTTCAGGACGTGATATCCGATGAGCAACACCGCACGCACTAACAACAACCGGGCGGCCAACAACCGGGCGGCAGAAAACCAAGTAAAAGAAAAGCCTGCAGAAGAGAGCCGAGTAGAAGGGAACCGAGCGGAAGGGAACCGAATGGAAGAACGCGCCGCGAACACCCGCTCCGCCGTAGACACTCGCCCCAGGGTCTCTTCTATTGACGAAGACGAGGAGTACATTCCCCCGCGCGCGAACTACCCGCTCGTGCGCGTGATCGAGCAGGGCCGCTACGAGACCATGGCGATGCTCCGCAACGGCGAGCAGCTGATGCTCAACATTATTTTTCCCGTCATGGCGCTCATTGCGTTGCGGTTCACCGGCCTGATCGATGAGTACGCGAACTCGGTGGGGGTATCCCGCATGGATGCGGCGGTCCCCGGCGTTCTGGCGCTCTGCGTGATTTCTACGGCGCTGTCCGGTCAGGGCATTGCCACCGGTTTTGACCGCCGCTACGGCGTGCTGCGGTTCCTGGCGACCACTCCCCTGGGCCGTAACGGCCTGATCATGGGCAAGTGCATTGCGGTGCTGGTGGTCGTGGCAATTCAGTTCACGCTGGTTGCGGTGCTTGGGTACGGTCTGGGCTGGCGCCCGGACGCTATCGCCGTCTCGCGCTCCATCATCACGATGCTCATGGGTGCCGGCGCGTTTACGGCGCTGGGTCTGCTCATTGCCGGTACGGTGCGCGCGGAGGCGACCCTCGCCATCGTGAATATTGCCTGGGTGATTCTTGCCGGTGCCGGCGGCGTGGTGTTCCCGCTCAAGTCCTTCCCCGACTGGTACGCCGGAATCGTGGCGTGGTCGCCCTCAGCGGCTCTGGGTGACGCGTTGCGCGGCAACTTCATTCAGCATCAGTGGCTCGCCGACCCGCACTGGGTACTCATCGTGTGGACCGTGGTCATTGGGTTTATTGCCTCGCGCAAGTTCAAGTGGTCTGACTAGTATCAACCTGGCAGGCAGCGCTTTTCGCGCATACAGCTAAAGCAACTGCAGGTTAAAAAGGCGGGCGCCGGATATGTTTCCGACCATATCCGGCGCCCATTCATATAACACAAACCTTTAGCCTCAATCACGCACAAAGTGCACGGTCAGAGACTAAAAGAAAGCACTCTCCTCCAGAACCTTTTATCTCACCACCACAGTAAGATAATCGACGGTTCTTACGCGGAGGAGGGGCTTCAATCACCGAGATGCAGACCGACCCAACCACTGTTTCGGTCTGCAACCTTCCTGCTCAACCTTAACATGAGCTTCACCACTTACACAAAAATTGTTACGTTACTGAACAATATTCAGCGCATAGCTCAGAAACACAGCTCAAACGTGCACCGCGAAATCCGCGGAGCCCGCGTTGTAGCGTCGCTTTTTCTCCATCTCAGCCCCGTATCACCCTGTGAATGTCTGCATTCACACACCGGATACTTCCGCCCAGTGAACTATCCTGTTAAAACGAAAGGGTCGAAACAACTCTCCGGACGCCCCGCGCACAGCACCCCGTGTGCCCCGCACCTACCCGGGTGCCTACCGGCGCGGGAATAAGCGCCACCGAAGGCACGTTACACCCGACGGACAGCGCGCTAGCACAAGCCTGCTGGCGCATCCACTCACGTTGTGAAAGGACACCCACGTGGCAGAGAACTTCCAGTGGACAGAAACCGACCAGCGCGCCGTAGATACCGCACGTATCCTCGCCGCAGACGCCGTAGAAAAGGTCGGATCCGGCCACCCCGGCACCGCAATGAGCCTGGCGCCGGTCGCCTACCTGCTCTTCCAGAAGGTCATGAACCAGGATCCCTCCGACGACCGCTGGGAAGGCCGTGACCGCTTCATCCTCTCCCCCGGCCACACCTCCCTCACCCTGTACACTCAGCTGTTCCTCGGCGGCTACGGCCTCGAAATGAGCGACCTGGAAGCCCTGCGCACCTGGGGTGCCCTCACCCCCGGCCACCCCGAATACAAGCACACCAAGGGCGTAGAAATCACCACCGGCCCGCTCGGCCAGGGCCTGGCCTCCGCCGTTGGTTTCGCCTACGCACAGCGTCGTATGCGCGGCATGTTCGACCCCGAAGCAGCACCGGGCACCTCCCCCTTCGACCACCACGTCTACGTCATCGCCTCCGAAGGTGACGTGCAGGAGGGCGTGACCGCCGAAGCCAGCGCGCTTGCGGGCCACCAGGAGCTCGGCAACCTGATTGTCGTCTGGGACCGCAACCACATCTCCATTGAGGAAGACACCGACGTTGCCTTCACCGAGGACGTAGCAAAGCGCTACGAGTCCTACGGTTGGGATGTTCAGCGCGTGGACTGGACCCGCACCGGCGACTACGTTGAGGACGTCGCAGAACTGTACGCCGCTATTGAGCGCGCGAAGGCTGTCACCGACAAGCCTTCCTTCATTGAGCTGCGCACCATCATCGGCTACCCCGCCCCCACCAAGCAGAACACCGGCGCAGTACACGGCTCCAAGCTCGGCGCCGATGAGGTAGCCGCAACCAAGGAACTGCTCGGCTTCGACCCCGCCAAGAGCTTCTTCATCGAGGAGAACGTGCTGGCACACACCCGTCAGCTGCGCGAGCGCGGCGCTGCGGCACACAAGGCATGGGACGAGAAGTTCGAGGCATGGGCTAAGGCTAACCCCGAGCGCGCCGAACTGTACAAGCGCCTCGTTGCAGGCGAACTGCCCGCGGACTACAAGGCTGCTTTCCCCGTGTTCGAGGCTGGCACCTCCGTGGCAACCCGCGCGGCATCCGGCACCGTCATCAACGCTATTGCTGACACCTTCCCCGAACTGTGGGGCGGCTCCGCTGACCTCGCCGGCTCGAACCTGACCACCATCAAGGGGGCAGAGTCCTTCAACCCGGCATCGCGAACCACCGAAGACTGGACCGGTAACCCCTACGGCCGCGTGCTGCACTTCGGTATTCGTGAGCATGCTGCCGCAGCAATCGTTAACGGTATTGTGCTCTCCTCCCCCACCCGCGCATTCTCGGGCACCTTCTTCGTGTTCTCCGACTACCAGCGCCCGGCCGTTCGCCTCTCCGCACTGATGGGCGTTCCCTCAGTGTACGTGTGGACCCACGACTCCATCGGCGTGGGCGAAGACGGCCCCACCCACCAGCCGATCGAGCACCTCTCCGCCCTGCGCGCCATCCCCGGCTTCGACGTGGTTCGCCCCGCGGACGCTAACGAAACCGCCGTCGCATGGCGCACCATCCTGGAGAAGTTCGACCGCCCCGCAGGTATCGTGCTCTCCCGCCAGAACCTGCCCGTCTGGGCTCGTGAAGACGTGCACGCAGACGCTGAGGGCGAGAAGTTCGCTTCCGCTGAGGGCACCGCACGCGGCGGCTACATCATGGCTGACACCGAGGGCACCCCGGACGTCATCCTGATCGCTACCGGTTCCGAGGTTGAGCTCGCTGTTCAGGCTCGCGCAACCCTCGCAGAGCAGGGCATCGCGGCTCGCGTGGTTTCCATGCCTTCACGTGAGTGGTTCGCTGAGCAGGACGCAGAGTACCGCGAGTCGGTTCTGCCCTCCTCGGTTGCAGCCCGCGTCTCCATCGAAGCTGGCCTGGCAATGAGCTGGTACGACCTGCTCGGCACCGCCGGCCGCGCCGTATCCATCGAGCACTTCGGCGCATCCGCCGATGCGAAGACCCTGTACCGCGAATTCGGTATCACCGCGGAGGCTGTCGTGGCTGCCGCTAAGGAATCCATCGCCGCCGCTAAGTAGGCAATAACAACGCCGCGGTAACTGCCGCGCACACTGCGCTCCCCCTTGTACGTGTGGGGCGCGGACGCAACGGGGAGGCTCCGGCTGACCGCTCAGCCGGAGCCTCCCGCCGCCCAGTAGTTTTCACTGATATCTCAAATTTCAATTTCGACAAAGAATCGAAGGTTTTCACATGTCTGAGTCCACTCAGAAGCTTTCCGACGCCGGTGTCTCCATCTGGCTTGACGACCTCTCCCGTGAGCGTCTGACCAGCGGCAACCTCGCCGAACTCATCAAGACCCACAACGTCGTCGGTGTGACCACCAACCCCACCATCTTCGCTGGCGCGCTCTCCAAGGGTGCCGCATACGCTGAGCAGATGCGTGAACTTGCCGCCGCTGGCGCAAGCGTTGAAGAGGCAGTCTTCGCCGCAACCTGCGACGACGTACGCGCAGCCTGCGATGTGTTCGCACCCGTTTACAAGGCATCCAACGGTTTTGACGGCCGCGTCTCCATCGAGGTTGACCCCCGCCTGGCACGCGACGCCGAAGGCACCGCCAAGATGGCACGTGAACTCTACGAGCGTGTAGGCCGCGAAAACGTCATGATTAAGATCCCCGCAACCCAGGAAGGTCTGCGCCCTATCGCAGAGACCCTGGCTGCTGGCATCAGCGTGAACGTGACCCTGATCTTCTCCCTGACCCGCTACCGCGAGGTCATCAACGCCTACATGCTCGGCCTGGAGCAGGCGCTGGAGAACGGCAAGGACCTGTCCACCATCCACTCGGTCGCATCCTTCTTCGTCTCCCGCGTAGACACCGAAATCGATGCACGCCTCGAAGCTGCCGGCGGCGACGCTGTGCAGCTCAAGGGCAAGGCAGGCCTGGCAAACGCACGCCTCGCCTACGAGGTGTTCGAGGAAATGTTCTCCTCCGAGCGTTGGGCACGCCTGCAGGCACACGGCGCAAACGTACAGCGCCCGCTGTGGGCATCCACCGGTGTGAAGGACCCCTCGCTGCCGGACACCCTGTACGTCACCGGCCTGGTCGCACCCAACACCGTGAACACCATGCCCGAGGCAACCCTGAACGCTGTTGCCGATCACGGCGAGGTTACCGGCAACACCATCGTGCCGAACTACTCCGAGTCCAACAACGTTCTGGACGCTATCTCCGTTCACGTCTCCTACCCGGAGGTCGTGGAAAAGCTCGAGGTTGAGGGCCTGTCCAAGTTCGACGTCTCCTGGGAAGAGCTGCTGCAGACCGTCCGCGAAGCACTCGAGCAGGCCAAGTAGCCGCACCCCAGTAGCCATCGAAAATATAGCGTGGCACTAAACACTGTCGGTGTGCACCGCCCGATGCGCACCGCGGCACCGCATCCTAATCCGCCGGGGTTCCCGCCAGAGCTTCACCGTTCGGGGAATCTCGGTGAATTAGGGTGCCACTGAGACAATCCCGTCAAAACCGGTACAATACAGGGTACACACCTTCCAGAATGCGGCATCGCCTCCGCGCGACAAGGTACGAACCGCGCGCCGCACGAACCAACCAAGGCAATCAAAGGAATATATTGTGACTAACGGTCATGAAGCGAACCCCCTCAGGGACACTCGCGACCGCCGCATTACCCGCATTGCGGGGCCGTCCGCGCTCGTCTTCTTTGGCGTAACCGGTGACCTGGCCCGCAAGAAGCTGCTTCCGGCAGTGTATGACCTCATGAACCGCGGTTTGCTCCCGCCGAGCTTCGGCCTTGTCGGCTTCGGCCGCCGCCCCTGGAGCGATGACGACTTCCGCGCCTACGTGCGTGAATCTGTTGAGGCAAACGCCCGCACCCCCTTCCGCGAGGACGTATGGAACCAGTTCCAGCAGGGCATGCGATTCGTTGAAGGTGCCTTCAACGACGACGCAGCCTATGAACAACTCAAGAGCACCCTTGCCGAACTCGACGAGCGTGGCGCTCACGGCAACCACGCCTTCTACCTCTCCATCCCCCCGAAGGCATTCGAGCAGGTCCTCACCAAGCTCGCCGAACACGACCTCGCATCCCGCGATAACGACACCATCAACCCCGTCGACGGTTGGCGCCGCGTGGTCATTGAGAAGCCCTTCGGCCACAACCTTGAGAGCGCACGCGAGCTGAACTCCATCGTGGAGGCAGTCTTCCCGCCCGACGCCGTGTTCCGCATCGACCACTACCTGGGCAAGGAAACCGTTCAGAACATCCTGGCGATGCGTTTCTCCAACCAGATGTTCGAGCCCCTCTGGAACTCCCACTACGTGGATCACGTCCAGATCACCATGGCTGAAGACATCGGCATCGGCTCCCGCGCAGGCTACTACGACGGCGTGGGTGCGGCCCGCGACGTCATCCAGAACCACCTGCTGCAGCTGCTCGCTCTCACCGCCATGGAAGAGCCCCTCAGCCTCGACGCTAAGCACCTGCGCGCCGAGAAGGCGAAGGTCCTCGAAGCAGTCCGTATCGACGACCTGCCGAACTCCTTTGCACTCGGCCAGTACGCCGCAGGCTACCAGGGCGGCGAGCACGTCAACGGCTTCTTCGACGAGAACGACATCCCCGCAGACTCCCGCACCGAAACCTTCGCAGCGCTGAAGGTGTCCATCGCAAACCGCCGCTGGGAAGGCACCCCCTTCTACCTGCGCGCCGGCAAGCGCCTGGGCCGCCGAGTCACCGAAATCGCCGTGGTCTTGAAGAAGTCCTCCGACCGTCTCTTCGGCGAACGTGAAAACCCGCAGGTCGGCCAGAACGCCATCGTCATCCGCGTGCAGCCCGATGAAGGCATGACCATCCGATTCTCCGCGAAGGTGCCCGGCACCCAGATGGAAATCCGCGACGTCAACATGGACTTCGGCTACGGCCACTCCTTCACCGAAGAGTCCCCCGAAGCCTACGAACGCCTCATCCTGGACGTTCTGCTCGGCGAGCCGCCGCTGTTCCCCCGCCACGAAGAAGTTGAGCTCTCCTGGAAGATCCTCGACCCCTTCGAAGAGTACTGGGAAGAAAACCGCATTAAGCCTGAACCCTACGAGTCCGGTTCGTGGGGTCCGCGTTCAGCACACGAGATGCTTGAGCGTGACAACCGCGCTTGGAGGCGCCCGTGATCTCGCACCTGCATAACACCACCGTTTCCGCTATCAACAAGGAACTGAGCAACCTGGCTGCAGCCAACGGTAGCCTCAGCAGCGGACGAGTACTCACCCTCGTTGTCCTCGCGGAAAAGGGCCACTCCCGCGAAGCGATGCGCGCCGCAATTCGTGCCTCCCACGAACACCCGAGCCGCATTATCATGCACATCTCCCACGACCCGCTCGACCCTGACCAGCTGGATGCAGAAATCCACCTGGGCGGCGACACCGGCGCATCCGAGATGATTGTTCTGCGCGGCTGGGGTAGCGCATCCCGCCCGACTGAGGCACTGATTTCCGGTCTGCTACTGCCTGACTCCCCGATTGTGGTCTGGTGGCCGCACTCGGTTCCGGAGAACCCAGCACAGCACTCCATCGGTCGTATCGCTCAGCGTCGTATCACCGACTCTGCGCGCGCTGAGGACCCGAAAGAGGCTCTCAAGCACCTCGCCGAGGTGTACCGCGCCGGCGATACCGACCTGGCGTGGACCCGCCTCACCCTGTGGCGCACCCAACTGGCTGCGCTCCTGGAGCAGATGCCCTCCTCCCCCGTACGCCGCGTGGTTGTGTGGGGTTCGAGCAAGTCCCCGTCCGTGGTGCTGCTCGGTACGTGGCTCGGCTGGAAGCTTGAAGCGCCCGTACACCTCGCCACCATCGGCGCGGCAAACCGCGGCCTGTACCGCGTCAGCATTGAGCGTGAAGACGGTTCCGTGACGATGTTCCGCCCCGGCATTTCCGTGGCGACCATCTCCACCCCGTACGCACCCGACCAGCAGATTGCGTTGCCGGTGCGTACCCTTGCCGAGTGCATCTCTGAGGAGCTGCGCCGCCTCGACCCGGACGACACCTACGGTGACGTGCTGAAACAGGCGCTGTGCACCGTCACCCTCGTCGATGACACCTGCCAGCCTGAAGACATGCTGGATCTCGAAGAATACCCGGAGGTTTTCGATGCCTAAGATTCAGAACATGGGCGCATCCACCCCCACCCTGGTGGCGCACCCGACCCGCGACGCTCTCGCAGCGGACGCGGTGACCCGCATCCTCGACATCATTGAGCATGTGCTCTCTGAGCGCACCATCGCCCACATTTCGCTGACCGGCGGCACGATGGGTATCGCCACCTTGAAGGCGTGGGCTGAGAACGAGCGCGTGAAGGATATCGACTGGTCCCGCGTGCACTTCTGGTTCTCCGATGAGCGTTACGTGCCCGAACGCAGCCCCGAACGTAATGACGGCCAGGCTATTGAGGCACTGCTCGCTCCCCTGCTCTCGCACGGCCTGGTTGTGGGCAATGTGCACCGCATGGGCCCGTCCGATATTTTCACCGGCCTTGAGGCTGCCGCCGAGCACTACGCTTTTGAGATGCGTGACTACGCCGGTTCTGCACCGGCTGTGACCGTGCAGATGCCCGAGGGCGCGACCGAACTTCCGTTGACTGGCGGTCACGGTGGCGGCGCGGGTCACGAGCATGGCGGCTCCGGCGGCTGTGGTTGCGGTGGCGGCGGCTGCGGTTCGTCCGCTCCCGAGCAGTCCATCGAAGAGACCACCCTGGACGAATTTGATGCTGAGGCTGCTGAGCCCGCAGGTGGTTGCGGATGCGGCGGCGGAGGCTGCGGTGGTGGCGGTGGCGGCCAGTGGCCCGCACCGGTCTTTGACATCACCCTGCTGGGCATGGGCCCGGACGGTCACATTGCGTCCCTGTTCCCGGGCCGTAAGCAGGTTCTGCTGGGTACCGGTCTGCCGGAGGATCCGGTTGAGGGCGGTAAGGCTGTAACCGTGATGGTTTCTGATTCGCCGAAGCCGCCGGCTGAGCGTGTGTCGGTGACCCTGCCGATTATCAATAATTCGCGTCACGTGTTCTTCCTCATCACCGGTGAGGATAAGCAGGATGCGACCGGCCGCCTTCTGGCTGGCGCGAAGCTGGACGCTGAGGATCTGAACGCGGAGCTGCTGCTGGAGACCCCGGCGGTGGGTGCGCGCGGTAAGAAGCAGACCTTGATTTTTGCAACCGAGGAGTCGCTGGCTCCTGAGAACCGCCCGTAAGGTTCGGTTCTGAACTGCATTGGATAAAGGGTGGAGCCCCGGATAGACATCTATCCGGGGCTTTTCTCTATGGTTTTAAGTCACCCCGAAATGGTACTAGAAGTGGTACCATGAAGTATGCCGAGTCACACTCTCCCCCGCCAGGAGCTCTACACCTACCGCGTCGAGTGGTCTGAAGACGACCAGGAATTCGTCGGAACCGTAGCCGAATTCCCCAGCCTCTCATACCTGGCCCCAACCTCTACCGAGGCATTCGCGGGTATTCGAGAAGTCGTCGCCGATACCCTTGAGATTCTTGAAGAAGATGGCCGCGAGGCACCCGAACCGTTCTCTCTGCGTTCCTTCTCAGGACGATTCAACTTGCGTGTTTCACCGCAATTGCATCGTCGTCTGGTTCAGCAGGCAGCGCTTTCTCACCAGAGCCTGAACCAGTACGTGAGCCAACAGCTCGAAGCGGTCGCCTAAGTAAGCCTGTACATCTTCATCATCCAACGAAGATTCCAAAATGTTATGACATGACAAAAGAGTGGAGCCCCGGATAGTTTCGACTATCCGGGGCTCCACTCTTGCTACGCCCGCCTACTGTTCAGCAGCGGCAGGATTCTGCGGTTTCTAATTCTTCAGCTGCTGTGCCTGCGGCTGGGCTTCCTCCGCTTCGCTCTCAAAGCCCACGTACAGTGCCGCCAGCGACGGAACCGTCGCCTCCAGCACCTCCTGCGCCTCCTCAGCGGTCGAGGTGAGCTTCGCGCCGGTCAGCTGCAGGTACTCGCGCACCGTCATGGGCTGCGCCCAGTCAAAGTGCTCACGCACGGCGGTGATGTTCGCGCCAGACTGCAACACGTTAATGCCGTGGGCAAGACCAATATCCGTCACCTTCACGATGGCGTCGGTCTCCTCCGGGATGTCGTACGGGTCGCGGTTCTGCAGGTCCACGATGAACGGAAGCACGCCGCGGCTCTCAGCGCGCAAGGTGAACTTGGTGTGCACCTGGCTCACCTCGTGCACCTCGCCCACACCCACGGCGGGCACCACCATGAAGCCCGCCTGCAGGTCGTTCACCGCGGCCAGGGTGTGTGCCTCCCCGAAGCCGGAGTACAGCTGCACCACCGGCACGAGGTAGCACACCTCCGCCTTGAGCGCCTTGCGAGCCTCAATGTCGATGTACTCCCAGGCGCCGCCGGTACCGTCCGTAATGTCGCCGGAGTGGTGCGCGTAAATGGCGCCCTGGCTGTTTTTCACGGTCTGCGACCAGTAGCTGATCTTGTCCATGTAGTTGCCTTCGGCATCGAACATCATCAGCGACAGGTCAATGTCCACGCCCTCATCCCAGAAGCAGAAGAGGCGAATCACGCCGGTGGGCGGCAGGTGCACCGTCGAGGTGTTGTAGCGGCCCATACCGTCCAGGGAGGGGCGGGCACTGCGTGTGTTCAGCGGCATAATCGTATCACCCACCTGCTCGGGCAGGTAGATGCTGGTCTCGGCAAGACGGCCGGACAGGCCAATCTCGACCAGGCGCTCCAGCAGGTCCAGCACGACCGGGCTGTACTCGCGCGCCGGAATCATGGTGGCGATACCGGTCTTGGACAGGTTCATGCGCTGCGGGGCGGCAGGCTGAGTCTTCTGAGCGGACGCCGCGCGGCGCTCCTCGCGCTGGCTCGCGGCAGGTTCGGAACCGACCGGGATAGAAGGCAGCGGGTTCTCCGGGCCGGAATTATCCCCAAAGAACGAGCCCAACGGGTTCGGGATGCCCGCGTTCTGCATGAGGTTCTGAACCCTCGCGACGCCCTCCGGGTTGCGGCGCGCATAGTCAGCCATCTCCCGGTCCTCCTGCACCGCCACCGGGTTGGCGGGGCGCTCCTTGGGCGGGTTCGCGAGCGCGTTACGCTGCAGGGTCACCAGGTTGCGGATTTGCACCAGGATGGGCGCGGAAACGCGCGGCGCCACGGCGGCGAACGCGTCAAAGATGATCTGCTGGCCGGGGCTCGGCGCGGTGTCGATGCCGTAGCGGGGCGCTTCGAAAGCATCCAGGGCGCGCACCAGCTGGCGTGCAAACACGCCGGGGCGGGTCGAGAGCAGACGTGCCACGTTCTGCGCATCCCGGGTGGCGTAGGCGCGGTCCACCAGCGACTCGAAGCTGTACACCTCACCGCGGTACAGGTCGTCAGCCCAGCGGCTCAGCGCGGTCAGTGACGGGTAGTCACCGGGGTGAATCGCCTTGACGAGGCGCTTGTACATTTCGGCGGCAGGCGCGCTGTCGTAGCGGGCACCGACCGGGTCAGCCTCCAGCACCCGGTTGAGCAAGTGTGCGATGCGAGTGCGTTCGCTGCGGCGCAGCTTCAGGCGCGGCGCGATGCTCAGGCTCAGGTCCCCCACCGTGCCGTTGAAACGCAGACGCGAGTAGGCGGCGGCGAGGGCGAGCGCCTCCTTCATGGTGCGCAAGTGCTCAGCGTCTTCGGGGTGCAGGCAGGCGGCGATGAACACGCGGTTTTCGCGGCTGGTGTTCTCCGGTCGGGCAGCCGGCAGTGCGTCATGCTGGGCGAGGAAACGGCGCAACGCCACAAGGTCGCGCTGGTCGGTCTGGTTGTACGCCTGCTGCTGACCGAGCAGCTGCTGGTAGAGGGCACCCGCCATGATCAGGGCGTTCTGCACGCCGCTGACCATCTGCAGGGGTCGGCGGTTGCGTTCCATGCTGGTGAAGTTGGAGCGGCTCATCGGCTGCTGCCACTCGTAGGGCACGTAGTTCTCGGGCAGGCCGCCAAGGATTCGCTCGGTGCCGTCCGGGTTGTAGTACGGGTTGGAGAGGTAGTGCATGATCTGCTCGGTGTAGCGTTGCTCGTCGGTGAGCGTCAGGGCGCGCAGATCAAAGTCGCGGCGGAACACGCGGCCGGGGCGGTACCCGTATTCGTAGGACCAGATGGTCGCGAACAGGGCAAATTCGTTGGCGCTGGCGTTCAGCGCCTGGGCGAGGGACTCAGGGCTGAGGGTCAGACCGCAATTGCTCAGGACGGACACCCGCCCCAGGTCGGTGTCGAATACGCCGGCCTGGTGCCGCTCATTAATGCTCGAGTAGTTCGAGCGGTAGGAGGGGTCGTACAGGTCGGTGAAGACGTACACGCCGTAGCGGCGCATCAGGATGAGGCGCACGAGGGGGCTGAGGCCCTCGGGCGCTTCGCCGTGAAGGTAGGCGGATTCGTTGAGGTAGGGTGATTCCTGCAGGTAGGGGGATGCGTCGTAGGGGGTAGTCACGGGTCGTCCTTTCCGTTGGTCTCACCCGACTGTCACCGTCGGTGGTGTGTCTATGTTCTTATCGTAGCGGCGTGGGCGCGGGTTGTCGCTGGGTTTGGTCATCGGTGACCTGCGGGGCACGTATTCGTGGGGTAACCGACCATTACATGTTGCGGAGCCTGGGCGGCACTTATCCGCTGCTTGTTGATCGGTCGCTTGCTGATCTGTTGGCCGCTTATCTGTCAGCCGCGTGGGAACTGGGTTAAAAGAAAAAATGGCGGGAAGCGAAGAATCCGATAAATATAGGAAAGATATTTCAGAAAGTAGGACTCTTCATGATCCGCCATTACCTATAGAGTACTCCCGCCCCGCGACGGTGGTCAAGCCGTTTCGTCACGGGGCGGTAACACGGGGCGGTGAGTGGGGTTGGGTGCACGAGGTTGGGCACACAGGGTTGCACGCGTAGGGGTGCAGTTACGGCGGCGCAGTTACGGGGTACTCCCCTATGACTCCCCTACCTTGAGCTACCCTTCAGCACCTGCCGGTGAGGTGCCTTTACCCGAGCTGTCCCCGCTCGAGGTTTCTCCACCCAGCAGGGTGAGCGCGGCTTTGCGGGCGGCAAGCGCCTCCTCAGTCACGCGCGGGGTCACCGCAACCAGGGCGCGTAGTGCTTTCGCCAGCACCGTGGAGCCCTTCATTTTCGGCTCCAGGACGGCGGGAATCTCAACCGGCGTGCCGTACAGTTCGGCAAGCTCAACCGCCAGGCGCACATAGTCGCCGCCCTTCGTCAACCCGCCAACCATCGGCAGCAGCAGGCGCAGAACCTGCAGCACACGCCAACCCGCCAGAACACCGATAGACGACACCTCACGCAGGGTCGCCACCAGGCGGTTAGGAAGAACCATCCCGTCCTCCAGAGCCCACTTCAGGGTCTCTGCGAAGGTTGACGCATCCAGCAGGCCCGCCTCAAAGAGCGCCGCGATGGCTTCTGCCGCCGCCAGACGGTACTCGGGGTTCTTCGCGCTCGCCACGTAACCGAGCAGAGTGCAGGTCGGGGCGCCCACCTGCACGGTGGACTCCCTCAGCGCGCGCATCAGCACGGGAACGGGGGTTACAGTCTTCTCCTCAACACACTGCGAAGCGGCGAACAGGAAGTATGCCGAGAGCAGGTCCGGGTTGTTCTGAAGCAGCCAGGAGGACCACTCGGTGAGTGCCGGGAGGAAGTCACCCAGCCAGCTGTCAACCCTGTCGAGATTCAGCAGATATACGAAGGGAATCAAGGCGGTGTTAAGAGCCTCGTAGGCTATGACCTCCTCGGGGCTCATGCCAGCGGTTGCACGGCTCAGCGCCTCGCGCGCCTCATCTGCGGTATCCACGATGTCGCCCTTGACCTGCCACATGGGCTGGTACTTCACGAATTCCTCAACGTTAAAGTTTTCGAAGCCTGCCTCGCGGAGACGACCCGACCTGCTGGCCTCCTGGTATTCCCAGACTCGATCATTGTCGAGACCGCGGTTGAAGCCGCTCCAGGGCATATCCATGCCAGAAACAGTGCGATAAGTCCAGTCGCTGTAGGTCAGCTGACGGGCGGGTAGCGGGGCGCTCAGCAGACGCACCGTGCGTCCTTCCGTGTGGTACTCTCCCCCGGCGGCGACGGCACGCATCTGCTCACGGAAGATCTCATAGAGGTCGCGGTATCCCTTCAACGGCTTGTAGTCAGCATTCCAGAGATGGTGTTTATTCTGAATAGTCAGACGTATCATCTCTTCCTTGCTCAGGAGCGCGTTACTCGGGCGAGCTCGTGCAACCATCTCACTACGGTCGGAATACTGCAGGAGCGGCGTCAGCTCGGGTAGCTCCCATGACTCGTATCCCGCAGCCTCGGCGTTAGCTTTCAATACTGCGCGGAGAACAGGCATGTACGCAACGTTGTTGTAGTAATATTCGCTGGAAATCTTGCACAGGGTACGAAGCTGCTGCTGTTCCGCCGGTGCCAGCTTGTCGGTCGCGGCAAAGCAGTAAAGGCGCGCCAGGTTCTCTCCCCGGGTGCTGGGAGATTCGTCCCCGGTAATTCGACCCGAGGTGGTGTTCGACTCTTCCGTAATGAGGGTGCAGAACTCATCCAGATTCGCGATGGATGCGACGGGTTCTCGGTGCTCAACGCCGGGCAACAGCACCGGCGGTACCTCTATGGAAGCGCCCGCCGCCTCCGCCGCCTCCGCCTGGGGCAGGCGGTCTTCGGGCAGGCAGGCTTCCGCGGCACCGCGCAGTTCCAGGGGTAGCACCTCGTAGGCTTCGAGGACGCGGTCAGCAACATAGTTGGCGAGCGCCACCTGCTCGGCGGTTTGCGCCTTCTTACGCTTGGCTTTACTCAAACCAGCGTACTGGGTGGCGATGAGCTTGAGCAGGCGCAGGGCGCCGCGCTGAATCTTCTTTTCGGTGCGGTAGAGGTTCGCGCCGAGTGCGTCGATGAGCTGTTCCAGGTCGACCTGTTCGAGGGGCTGCAGATCGGGGGTCTTCTGCAGGGCGGCGGGTGCGCAGGCTTTGAGCACGTTCTGCAGCATGGTCTGAGCGAATCCGACGGAGGCACTGGGCTCTGCGGTGAGGACAGCCATGAGCTGCCCGAAGCGTGCCCGGTTTTCTGCGTCGGTGGGCTGCAGATCGGTGTAGACGGAGTGGAACGCAGCCGAGTTGAATGCGCTGAAATCGCTGGTCAGGCCACGTAGCAGGGCGTCCAGAATCTCGTCGCGAATGTCGAAGTATTCGCCCATGAGGCGGCACAGTTCCGCGCTTTCACCCATGTAGTTGCCGTAGCCCTTGAAGAGCACCCCCTCGGTGCGGAAGACCGCCCAGAACTCCTGGTCGAGCAGGGTCATGTCACGGGTGAAGAAGGTTTTGAGCTGGGCGTGGTTGCTGGCGCTGTCCTTCTTCACGCAGGGCAGGGCCTCGTGCAGGAAAAGGACCAGGTATTCGGGGGCATCGCAGCTCAGATTGCGGGCGCGAAGCAGCGTGTAGCAGGTTTCCCAAATTTTCTTCGAGCGCGCCCAAGAGTTCGGGAGGCCCTCAATAAAACGCAGAATCCACTCCTCGGGGCGTTCAGAAGCGCCGAGCAGGAACGCGTCAATCAGCTGCTGATCCGGGCGCCCTTCCCAGAGAAGGGTGCGCATGGTTCGTCCGGCGGAGCGGTGGTATTCCCACGGGTCACCGTCGGGGGTGCGCACGAGCGCCCCAGCAACGTAGGCGGCAAGCGGGGTGCGGTTAATGTGGTCGCTACCGATCACGCTCTTGGGGGTGAGGGTTCGGGCGAGGGAGGCGCGCTCCTCCTCGGTGGAGCCGCTGATGACGGCGTGGTATTCCTGCACGTCAGTTGATTCTGCCGCCATGAGTGCTTTGAGGGCGGCGCGGCGCTCTTCGAGGGTGCGCTCACCTGCGTTGTGCTCACCGGCGCTGCGCTCGTTAGGGTTATGCGGCTGGGCGGTATCAGTCATTGGTACCTGCTTTCAGAGTTGATGGTGAATGGTCGTGAAAAGTTGAACGGAAGTGTCGAATGAGGGCTGGTTGAGCGGTTAGCCCTGCACCTGGTTGAGGATATTCCGGGCGTACCGCGCCTTCTGCGAAGAACCAGTCAGCGTACCCAACCAGGCACGCAGCGACTCATCCACGAGCTCCGCACGGGTGGCAGGGTCGAGAGTCGCCAGCGCCTGGCTGAAAGCACCCAGTAGCTTGCCGAGCGAGTTCGCCCCGGTATCCAGGTGCGGTATGAGGCGCGCGAAGAAGCGCACCGCCGCCCGTGCATCCAGCTGAGCGAAGTCGGTGAGGGCAAGCGCCCAACGGTTCAGCATCGCCAGCGGCACAAAGTTCACGAAGCCTGCGGTGGCATCCTCGAGGCTGAGCTGGTCGTCCAGCACGCGGTGCATGATTTCCACAGCGAGGGAACGAATCTCAACGCGCTGCTCCGAGAAGCCCGCGGCAAACACGAAGGCGCAAGCGGGACCCCACACGCCGGGGTGCGCCGCCAACGCCAGGTAGAGTTCACGGTCGAAGGTGGAGTGATCCAAGATGTACCAGTTGCTGCCGGCGCAATAGTACGCCAGCGGTTCTGCCCGCGAGGGGTAGAGCAGGGCGTATTGTCCTTCTTCGTCGTGGTGGGCGGTGGCGAGGCCGCGGAAAGCATTCAGCTCGGGGGTAGAGGCGCCGTCCATCACCCCGTTCAGCTGAAGGCCCCAGCTTGTTTCTCTCTGGGATACCGTGATGGATTCCAGGTAGGGGTTGACGCGCCCGGTGGCGAGGGTGCCGTCGAGGGCGGAGCGGAGCACGCGAATCTGTGTAGGCGCAGAGCGCGGAGCGTCCTCTTGAGCGTTCTTCACGTATTGCTCTTCAAGGCTTTCAAGCAGGGTCAGCGCCTCAGCACGGCGGCTCTGTGCATCCTGCCGCTGCTCGTCGGTAGCGTATGGAGGCAGCACCTCCGGCACACGCACACGCAACAGCGCCGCCGTGAAATCCTGGCGCAGGATGGGGGCTCCATCAGCCAGGTTCTTGGCGTACCGGCGTACCAGGGTATCCGGATGCACCCACCCGCCGAGCAGTTCAGGGGTGGCGAGCGGCGTGTAGCTCTGCCTGCTCTTCAGCGCGCCGAGGGCATCCTTGAAGCCGGTGCTGAAGAACGCGGCGTGGCGGGAGTACATGTAGTGCAGGTTCGGCACCGTACCGGGGTCTTCCCTCGGGGTCATCTCCGATGCCTTCGGGCGCTCACGCAGCTTCCCGGCGGCGGCAAGAACCGTCAAATGCGCGCGCATGTCGAACCATTCCAGGCCCCAGTGGTTCAGCTTTTTCAGGCAGATAGGAACAAGCTGTTCGAGCAGGTTGGGGCTCTGCGCGATGCCGTCGGCGCTGAGCAGGTAGGCGGTGAGCAGTTCCAGCTCCAGCTCGCATCCGGCGTGCGTTTCGGGCTGGTCCACTTCGTTGAGAGTGTCGGGGGTGGCGCAGGGCGCGACCTGGTGGTGCAGCAGCGCACGGGCGCGTTCTTGCACGTCAGATGCGGTAACGGGGCGCACGGGGGTGTCCCAGTACCGGTGGATTACGGCGCGGGAGGCGGCGAGCGCCTCCGCGGCGGCGGCCTCAATATCAGCGGCTTCAGTGAGGGCGGTGCTTTCGGTACCGCTCCCCTGGCTATTCTCCGGGCTGTACCCATCTTCGAGGAGCGGCGAGCCCTCTTCCTGAATCTGCGCCACAACCAGCGGATCGAGCTGGGGTCGGTAGTCGCGGTAGAGTTCGCGGGCACGCTCGGCGAACACGATAGTCTCGGCGCTCGCGTTGTCTGCAGCGCCCGCCTGCACCCATTCTTCGAGGTGGTTGAGGGCGGCGGCTTGAACCTGCGCGTGGGTGTGGCTGAGCGCCATGACCACAGCGTCTTCGCAAGCGGCAGCATCGAGGGTGCCCGCCCGGTACAGCGCCTGGAGCATGGTCAGGATTTTGAGTGCGTTTGCTTTAGTTCCGGCGCATACGGCGGGTGCCGCGTAGGCGAAGGCGGTGGCGTCCAGCGCCTGCGGGTTTTTGCTCCAGAGGCGGTGAATATGCTGCACGCCGAGGGTCACGCTCGGACCGATGGGCGAGGAGAACAGCGTCAGAAATTCGCTCTGACGTGCCGCAATTTCTTCGGCGGTGAGTTTGAGTCCGGTGACCAGGCGTGAGAACCAGCCAACCCGGTACGCCGGGAAGTCACTCATGAGAGAGCTCAGGAGCGCATCAATCAGGCGGTCACGGCTAATCAGCCCGGTTTCGGTGGCTTCGATAAGGGCGCACGACCAGCCGGGGTTATTCTCCTTCTGCCCGGGCTTGTAGGAATCGCGCTGGGTGAGAGAGATGTCCCGGTTGCCTTCGACGGCAAGCATACCCCAGATAAGTTCTTCGCGGAGCTGTTCGTCCTCACGCAGCAGCGGAAGAATCAGGTCGGACTCACAGTTGATGAGGGCGGTGTAGTAGTCCTCGTCGTGCTCAAGGACCGCGCCGTCGTAGAGTTCGGCAAGTCGCATGGAGGCAGCGCCCGAGAACCAGCCCGTCTGAATGTAGATTTTCACGCGGTCCTGCGTGACGGTTCCGGGCGTGTTTTTACCGAGCTGGGAGCCGTATGGGGTGGTGACAATGTCGAAGTACTGCCAGCGGCGGTAAATCTGTTCGAAGGTACCGCCGACCGCCAGGATGTTGGCGAGGTTGCGGTTGAAGTGCATGATGTCGCTCCAGGTTTTTTGCTGCCTGGTGAGCGGGTAAATGACTTCGCCGGGGAGTGGCTCGGTGATGACACCTTCGGGGAAGGTGTGTGTTTCGGGGCGTTTGCTCATGATGGTCTTTCAGAAGGAAGCTGAGGCGAGCTTTTGGGGCGTCGTCTTTTAGTGCGGTGCGTGGTGTGTCTAACTAGCGGCGTGTTCGCGGTAGAGAATACTGACCGCCAGCGCGTGTTTGCAGGGGCCGCGCGTACCGCGGTACTTCAACCACCAGGGGCAGGAGCAGAGGTACCCCTCCACGGCGTACGGGTCGGCGGGCAGCACCACGGTGTACGTGTTCGCGCCGCTGCGCACACTGTACTCGCCGGTGCCGTGCTCCCCCTCACCGACCCGCTCAATGGCGCCGGAGTCGGCGAGCTTTTTCGCGCCGACCAGGCGCGGGTGCATGGCGGTCAGCGCCTCCGGATGCACCGGCAGCGGGCGGTGGAAATACTCGCCGGCATGCGCGTCAAAACCAACTTGACCGGAGGAAGCCAGCAGGGCGAGCGCGTCGCGGGTTGCCGCCTCGTCCAGGCCTGCGCGGGCAGACATGACGGGCACGTCAATGCGCGGCTCGAAGGAGAGCAGCACGCTGAGCATGTCAGCGTTCTGGGCGGTGTTCGGGTTAGACAGCGCCTGCAGCACGGATCCCTCACCGGAGAACCCGCGTGACTTTTCGGGGCTCAGGCCAATGCTCAGGCGTGCACCGGGCAGGTGCGCCACCCACACGCTGGGCACGGGCGCGTTACCGGCGCTCACGGGCTCACTGTACGCGTCCAGGCTCTGAATGTGGCGGATGAGCGGCTCAAGCACGCGCAGACGCTCAGGGCCCGCCACGCATACGGATCCGGCGGTGGCGCGGGTGGCGAGCCGCAGGGAACGCACGGCACGGGTTGCCCACAGGACCGCCTTGGTGCTGGAGTTACGCGGCAGGGAGTGGATGAAGGTTCGGGCGGCGGCAGCGTCCAGGCTGTGCACCGGGCTCATGCGGGATGAGAGCATCTGCGTTTCTGCAAAGCCCTTGAGCCAGCGGATGGGCAGCGGCACTTTTTCTTCCATGACGGAGCCGTCAAGGGTGGTGGTGAGCAGCCCGTCGTCGCCGACGTTCAGGTGGATGGGCTCCCCCGCCCGGAGGGAGGCGAGCGCGGCACGCAGGGGCGGGTTGACGTCTACATTGGTGACGCCTACGGCGCTGTGGCTGGCGTCGAGTGCGCTGGAGTCAACGTCGAGGCGCGCATACACTCCGCAGCAGGCGCTGAAGGATTCGAAGCGTAGGCCTTCGGCGGTGCTGGTGACGACGGGGTCTGCGGCGCGTAGGGCTCCGGCGAGGGAGCTGGGCGGCACGTAGAAGCGGGTGCGGGCGACCCTGGCGACGACCAATAGTGCGGTGGCGTAGACGTCTGCTCGTTCGAGGAACCCGGAGAAGAAATACGGGTGGGAGGCGGCACCTTCGGGGGTGCTGCCGCCGCTGGTGGCGAGGCTGAGCGCGCGGGAGTCGGCGCCGTCGATGAGGGCTGACGGAGCGGTGTACGTGTAGTCGAGGGTGTAGGCGCTCATGGCTTCTTTGCCTTTCGTATGTGGTGTATACGTCCTATCATGCCGTAAAGATTCGCGTCCCGCTACCGCTTTCGTCATTGCCGTTTGGTGCATAAAAAATCCCCGACATTCTCGGTTGAGAAGTGCCGGGGAGAAGCTCTATTTGGCTCACCCTCGATGGGGTGGGCGTGGGCTCTGATGAGAGGCTCAGGCTAGACGACGATCTGGCCGTTGAAGCGCAGGGCCAGGCCGTACAGGACCACTGCGATAACCCAGATGACAATCACGGTCACGGTCAGGCGAATCAGGTTCTTCGACGCCATACCGGAGGAGTTCAGGGAGTTGGTCATACCGCCGCCGAACATGTCGGAGAGGCCGCCGCCCTGACCGCGGTTGAGCAGCACAAGCATCACTGCGATCACGCTGGTGATGGCGATGATGACCATGAGTACGTTCATGATGACGTCCATGGGGACCTTCCTTCGTTGTCTTCTGGTGGGGTGCCTGGACTGCGGGGGTGCAGACAGACGGGTTTAACTATACGCTACAGCCGCCATTCGGTCACGTTGAGGCGGCTTTTACGCGGCGCGGTTGCTGCGGCGCTGGTATTCGCTGGGGGTCAGCTGCAGTGCTGCGGGGCGGTCGGTGAGCACACGCTGAGCGGTGAGTTCGTCGCCTTCGGTGTCGTAGGCGCGCACGTATCCGCCGTCGATGAGGTAGTAGGTGAACTGCTGCGCGGCTGCCCAGTAGGCGCCTCCTTCAGCGTAGAAGCCCTGGTCTACCCAGTCGCGCAGGGTGAGGGTGACGGGGATTTCCGGTGAGGAGGTGCGGCTGTAGAGCTGGTCGAGGAATGCTTCTCGGCGGCTCTCGAAGTACTGGTATTCGGGCGAGGGTTCCTGGTATTCTGCGCCGCCTGCGTAGCCGATGTTGCCGCCGTCGTTGCCGGGTAGGCGCGGGGCACTCACTTTGCGGTTGCGCAGGTAGCTGTAGAGGATCATGCCGACGAGGGCTGCGATGACCAGGGAAAAACCAAAGCTGAACATGCCGTTAAGTGTACGGGGCGAACCGCGGGGTCGGCGTATTCCGGGTGGGTTTTGCGGCGAGGGGCGAACGCGCCCGGCCCTTCTCCCCCGCCCCTTACGTCTGGCTCCTGCTCCCGGCTCTTACTCCCGCCTCGTACATCCACCGCTAACTCGGTGGCGGTTAAATGGTTCAGCGCCCGGTCGGGTGGGTACCCGCCGGGCGCTGTAACGCTATGAGACGCTGTGGTGCGTCGGGGTTTTATGCGTCGAAGCGTGCGATTGCTGCGAATTCGTCAGCCTGCAGGGATGCGCCGCCGACGAGCACGCCGTCCACGTCTTCCTTGCCCATGATGGAGGGTGCGGAGGAGGACTTGACGGAGCCGCCGTAGAGAACGCGGACCTTCTCTGCAACGTCTGCGGAGTAGAGCTTAGCGATTTCTGCGCGGATTGCTGCGGACATTTCCTGTGCGTCGTCTGCGGTTGCGACCTTGCCGGTGCCGATTGCCCAGACGGGCTCGTATGCGATGACGAGGGTTTCTGCCTGCTCTGCGGTCAGACCTGCGATGGAGCCGCGCAGCTGCTCGAGGGTGTACTCGACGTGGGTGCCTGCTTCGCGGATTTCGAGGGGCTCACCGACGCAGAGGACGGGGGTCAGGCCGTGCTTGTATGCTGCCTGAACCTTTGCTGCGCACAGCTCGTCGCTTTCGTGGTGGTAGGTGCGGCGCTCGGAGTGGCCGACGAGCACGAAGGTTGCGCCGAGCTTGGAGAGGAATGCGCCGGAGATTTCGCCGGTGTATGCGCCGGAGTCGTGGACGGAGAGGTCCTGGCCGCCGTAGAGGATGTCCAGCTTGTCGCCTTCGACGAGGGTCTGCACGGAGCGGATGTCGGTGAAGGGCGGGAAGACGGCTACTTCGGTTGCGGAGAAGTTGAAGTTTGCGTCGTCGAGGGTCCATGCGAGCTTCTGGACGAGGGTGACTGCCTCTGCGTGGTTGAGGTTCATCTTCCAGTTGCCTGCGATGAGGGGCTTACGCGACATAGTTCGCTCCTTAGCTTTCCCGCGCGGTATGCCGGGCGGGGTTGTTGTTCGGAATTTTCCTTTTCTATTTTAGAGGGTTGGCGGCATATTTTCACTGGTTCGGCGCGGTTTTATGCTGTGCCTTGACTATTCTCACCCCGCGTTCGCTGATTGCGCGGAACCCCGGATACGAAGTACCGGCAGGGTGGAGCTTAGGGGGCTCTACCCTGCCGGTATTCTGCCGGTGATGTTTGTCTACGGTGTGTTAGTAGCCGCCTCGGAGAAGGTACGAGGTGTAGCAGAAAAAGACAATCGTCAAAACAATCACAAGAAGCGCGGTAGCGCGCGCACTTATGGCGAGGGAACGACCCCAAGGCAGCTTTCGGGTAGCGATCTTCTCAACGATGAGCGCCGCAAGAGCACAGTAGGTGAAGCAGACACACAGCAAAACAACAAACGAAATGATGAGAGTAGCCGTTGCTACCGAGGAAGATTCCCAATAGGCGTAATACATCCAGAGGTAGGGACTATTTGCAATGAAGAAGGCCGTGAATCCGCCGGTGGGGAGGCAGATAAGCGAGTACAGGCCCATGCGCTTAGGCTCTGCGGGCGCGGGTGCTACCGCCTCGGCAGGAGCCGCGGATGCGGCACCATCTACGGCGGGGTCTTGCGCGGGACTCTGGAGGGCGGTTGCGGTAGGTACTGCAGTAGCTTCTACCGTGGTGCTTTCTGCAGCGTTGTTCTGCACGGTGTTTTCCTGTACAGCATTGCTCTGCGCCGTATTCTCCGGCAAGGGGCTGCCCTGCACGGCGCTCCCCTGTGCGGGTGCTCCGGGGTTCTGGGGCGACTGTTCCATATGTCTCCTAGGGTGGTTGGTCTGGTGTGGTTATCGGTGATGTCGTGCGGTTACCGGGAAGGTGGGTTCTTACACCTCTAGCCCTTCGAGGGAGAATCCCGGAGGGTATAGCGGCGTGGCGTCCTTATCGTCTTCCACCAGCACCCAGCGGCCGCGCAGGTGCTCCGCACAGAGGAAAGCGTATTCTTCCTCACCGGTCTTCAAGAACTTATCGATGGGTAGCTTCTCCCCCGTTTCGGGCACGTAGAAGACAGCCTCATCGCGAATACGTCGCCTTGCCTGGTATTCGCTGATATTACGGCTGTTCTTTTGGCGTCTACCGATACCGGGAATCGTAACCTGTACGCGGTACACGTCCTGATTAGCAATAAGCCAGCCGCGGTTTTCCCGGTACAGCCGAAGAAGCTCAGGGGAAATGATCTCTTCCGGATTGATCACTTCAGAGAGCGGTTTGGTATCTCCGGTGTAGTAGAAATAGTTCAGGGCGGCATAAAAGTACGCCTGAAAAATATAGAAACCACCGCGGTTGTACTCGTTCATTCCCGGCTGCAGAACGGGGTACGGCACATTCTGAGCGGCGTGCTCTTCGGTGGCGGGCACGTACCTGCCGTTGCGTTCGTAGGCGGTGTAGACCATAAACCCCGCTGCGCTTCCACGGTCTACGTAACCAGCATCAAACTTCTCATCAGGTTCTAGAGCGATTAGTGCCCTATCCCATTTAAGAAGACGCATTTTCTGCTTTTCCTCATTGGTGGCGAGGATACCGGCCTGTCGACCGACGATGAGAGCACCGAGGGTGCCCACGCCTGCTACAGCGAGGGCACGACGAGAAAAACGG
This sequence comes from Rothia sp. HMSC071B01, assembly GCF_001808945.1. Lineage (NCBI taxonomy): Bacteria > Bacillati > Actinomycetota > Actinomycetes > Micrococcales > Micrococcaceae > Rothia > Rothia sp. HMSC071B01. The sequence goes on from NZ_KV795070.1 coordinate 485,875, forward strand.
GGCTTCCGTGACTCCGACTGATGAGCAAGTAGCTGACCAGAAGATACCGGATGAGCTTCCTGGGAGGAATTCTGCTGGGCGCTCGTCTCCTGTTCCTTACGTTGGGGTCCCATGGTTATACCTCCTTTTCGGGGATGAAGTGAATATCCCATCCGGGATCGAGGAAACGCGAGCGCAGGGTACCGTAGATTGCTCCGTCGCGAAGGAGTCCGCGCGTGTCGAATTCGGTGATGGGCTGTAGCTGCCCGGTGTCTTTCCGGAAGACTTTTGCTTCGGGAAGGATGTCGAATTTGACGTTCCAGTCGAAGATTTTTTGTTCTTCGTTGTGGATGCGCGGTTGTGCTTCGAGAATGTGCATGGTCAAGATTTGTTGGTTGGGGGTGATGACCCACCCTTTTCCGTCGTCAAAGATATCTTGGATGGCGGGGAAGAATAGTTCTTCGGCGGTCATTGCATATTCGAGGCGACGCGAATCGGATGCCAAAAGCATATAGTTTTGGCATTGATAGTAGTAGATATTATAGAATTCCAAATCAGCGGACGTTAGAAATTTAGTAAACGTATAGCTGTAGTCTGGCGGCGGCGCAGAATATGCAGGGTGCTGCTGGTCTGCTGGGGTATAAATTCCAATCATGTCAGTATCGACAAGATGGTATGCTCCCCTATAGTCCTCTTGGTTGAAGAATTTTTTAGTCCACTCCGGGTCGACAGTCATTTCCTCTCCTTCTAAAAATATGTCTCTGATCGCCAAATGCTATTTTGAATTCACGAATCTATTTCGTGTATCCGGCGACAGAAACACCCTTGGGCAACAAAAGATCCCCTTGTAGATTTTCGTCAACGCTTACCCAGCGTCCATCCAAAAACTCTCCGTAGAAATCTATAGTTGGGTGGCGGTCAGTATGAAACATATCCCGAAAATATTTCACTTCGCCGGTATCGCGATACACAAAATAGGCGTCTCCATATATCGACAATTCCGTCTGCAGCTTGTATATTTTTCGTCCCTGAATCTCTCGGCTACCGTATCCGTGAGTTTCCACCATATACGATTCAATTTCTTGATCCGAAACAATCCACCCCTGGTTATTGGCTATAAATTCGTACACATTGGGAAAGATAACTTTCTCGGGGTCAACAATCTTTGCTAGGGGTTCAAGATCACCGGTCAAATACCCGTAGTTCTTGGCAGCGTTATAGTAGGCGAAGAACAAGTACATACCTGAAATATCGTATGTATTCATCTTCTCGCGGATAACTGGGTAGGGTACATTCTGTGCGGGTGCCTCACGGGTTGCGGGAACGTAGAGACCGTCCTTGCGGTATGCGGTGTACACCAGCCGACCAGATAGACCTGCTGCAGTATTCTTGTAGCTTTCCTCTGCAATTGTTGTTGCAGGCTCGGCGGCGGCTAGTGCTTGGTTTCGCTTCCATGAGGCATCTTCTTGCGCGATTCGCTCGTTTAGCGAAGCTTTCCAGTTTGAGCCAGCCACATACAGACCCGATGCTGCGGCAGTGCCTACTACAGCAGATCCCAGTAACAGGGCACGACGAGAGATTTTGGGGTTCTTTTTCTGCTCTGATGGGTTATTGCCGGTTGAGGATTCCCGAAGAGCAGGAGTGTTATTGTTTTCCTTCACTGTTTTCCTTTCCTTTAGTTCCCCTGCACTGGGCCATATGTGGGGGTAAAGTTGACTTCCCACTTGGGGTCCAGGAATCGACACACCATAGTTCCGTAGATGGACCCACCTGTAACAATGTTGCGAGTGTCAAAATCAGTAATCGGGTAGAGCTTTTTCTCCCCCACGATAAAGACTTTCGCCTCTGGTTTCAGGTCGTATCGAACGTTAATTTCGCATACGTGATTTGCTTCATCCACAATACGGGGCTGAGGTTCAAGAATCGTGAAATTAAGAATTCGCTGGTTCGGGGTAATGACCCAGCCACTAGCGTTGTCGTAGAGTTCTTGAATGGTGGGGAAGAACAATCCGCCTAACATATTTTCAAGATGAAGTCGTCGCGAGTCTCCGGATAGAAGCATGTAGTTCTGATAATTTGCATAATAAGTGACCGCGATATTCATGGAAGAAGCCGTCATATTACACTCATATGTACTGTTGTAGTATGGGGGCGGCGCAGCGTATGCGGGATGTTCTTCCGTTGCCGGTTCATATATGCCGATATTAAATACATTTTTCGGATCATTGATTGCCTCGCGGTAATCATAATCGTCATGGAATGGTTTTGCGTAGGCATTGTGCTTCAGAGAAGCGCTAGCTGTTGCCGAAGGGGTTTCTTTTGATTTATTCTCTTTGGTTTTTGGCGTGGATGAGCAGGCACTCAAAGCTAAGACGCCACCAGCTCCAAGTGCACTCTTTATAAACCTTCTACGAGAAGTAGGGTAAATAATGCTCACAACAATAATCCTTGAGGTTACATAAATTTTCTACATTTGTATGAGTTGAAATATTCACTGAATCAACTCAGGAAGAACACTCATTGTTCAGATAACAAATGAGATCACTAAACGAATAAATACCTTTAGCGAATCAACATCTGACTTGTCTGAGTTAGATGCTTGAGCCGCATCGTGAGAACCTCAGCGCTCTCATCTTTAAAAGGCGCAGGGACGGCATGAGCCTGAAAAGTAACCATGTATTTAGCTTCCGGAAGTTGAAGTTGATGTGACGGTGAACGAGCTTCGTCGCCCACACTTCAAGGTAACACACGCACGTTCTGCACACGAACTCAGTAGGACGGATTCCACCTCCCATAGCCAACCGCGAAGAGCCCACCAGGAAAGCCCAGCAAGAAACCCCCGCCAGCACAGTACCGAAAGTACTGCCCGGCGGAGGTTTCTAGAGAAACTACAGCTGCCCAAATCCTTGCGGGTAGATTGGCTCGTAGGTGTTGCGGTTGCTGTAGCCGTCGCGGTCGTAGTTATCCATTCCGGGCTGCTGAATAGGGTACGGCATGTTCTGAGCCGCCTGCACCAAGGTTCTGGGGCGACTGTTCCATATGTCTCCTAGGGTGGGTGTGGTGTGGTTATCGGTGAGGGCGTGCGGCTACCGGGAAGGTGGGTTCTTACACCTCTAGTCCTTCGAGGGAGAATCCCGGAGGGTACAGCGGCGTGGCGTCCTTATCGCCCTCCACCAGCACCCAGCGGCCGCGCAGGTGCTCAGCATAAAGGAATACATATTCTTCCTCGCCGGTCTTCAAGAACTTATTGATAGGTAGTTTCTCTCCTGTCTGTTGTACATAGAAATATGCATCTTCAGGGATAAAGGTGGATCCCTGGTATTGATATATCTTGCGACGGTTTTTAGACCGCGTACCGATTCCGGGAATCCTAATTCTTACCTGGTAGAGATCCTGGGCAGAAACAATCCACCCAAGATTTTTCTGATACATTTCAAGAATCTCTTTAGATACCACTTTTTCAGGGGTAACTAATTCGGACAGCGGTTTTGTATCTCCCGTGTAGTAGAAATAGTTCAGGGCAGCATAGAAGTATGCTTGGAAAGTATAAAAACCACCGCGACTATATTCATCAATGCCTGGCTGCTGAACGGGGTAGGGCACGTTCTGAGCGGCGCGTTCTTCGGTTGCGGGCACGTACCTGCCGTTGCGCTCGTAGGCGGTGTACACGAGCAGACCGGATGAACTTCCACTGTCTACATAATCATCAAATTTTTGTTCAGGTGCCAGTTCGATAAGTGCTCTATCCCGTTTAAGAAGGCGCGCTTCTTGTTTTTCCTCATTGGTGGCGAGGATACCGGTCTTTCGACCGATGATGAGGGCGCCGAGGGTGCCCGCACCTGCTATTGCGAGGGCACGACGAGAAAAACGGGGCTTTCGCGACTCTTGCTGATGAGCGAGTAGCTGACCAGAAGATACCGGCTGGGCTTCCTGGGAGGAACCCAGCGTTCCGTTCGTCTCCTGTTCCTTGCGTTGGGGCTCCATGGTTAGGCCTCCTTTTCGGGGATAAAGTGGATGTCCCATCCGGGATTAAGGAAACGGGAGCGCAGGGTGCCGTGGATTGCTCCGTCGCGGAGGAGCCCACGCGTATCAAATTCGGTGATGGGCTGTAGCTGCCCGGTGTCTTTCCGGAAGACTTTTGCTTCGGGAAGGATGTCGAATTTGACGTTCCAGTCGAAGATTTTTTGTTCTTCGTTATAGATGCGCGGCTGCGCCTCAAGGATATACATGGTCAGGATTTGCTGGTTGGGGGTAATAACCCAGCCTTTCCCTTCTTCAAAAAGGTCTTGAATGGCGGGGAAGAACATTTCTTGGGCGGTCATTGCATATTCGAGGCGTCGCGAATCGGATGCCAAAAGCATATAGTTTTGGCACCCATAGTAGTATTCACAGAAATATTTTAAAATTTGAACTGTAAATATAGGATTGTATGAGAAAACATATCCCGGTATGGGTGAGGAATACGCAGGGTGCTCATAGTTAGCAGGAACATGAACCCCAATCATATCAGTCTCACCCAAATCATACTTACCCCTGTAATCTTTCCCGTCAAAGAATGATCCATATACATGATTTATTACAGGCTCCATATAAACTCTCCTCCTCACATCGTACCAACAGAAATTTTAGCTCTTATAGAGCTCATATGCTCCACGTGTAATCGAATTACTTTTTGAGGTATTCGTCCCCGTATACAACCCCGTTCCTCCCCTTTCATTAGGATTATCTTCAAGAGCTACATAATCCCCTGTGTCGAGATGCACCGCAGTATCATAACCATGGCCATTCGAAATATTATTCCTAGTAGCATCAACATAAACATTCATATCATGAGGACCCAACACACCAGAAACGTTGGGGCTCTCAACAACATGTATTTCTTGAGCAGGATCTTTAATTTCTGCCTTATTTTGGGGAGCAAGAGAAGGGACTGGGTCCTGAGCATTAACAACTGAAACATAATTAAATTTATGCTGCAGATCCTCCCTCTGGCTTTCAAGATTCGCAACAGGCGAGCCATAAGTCACCACGCTGGAAACTTTATACTTACTATTAAATTCCTTATTGTTAGCCAAAGAGTATGCCACAGCACCACCCTGGGAGTGACCCACTAGAACAACTTGATCTACACCCATAACATCGGCTTGATGCATTGCATTTTCTACCATACGGTGATATGGGGAAAGTTCATCTATGGGTTTATCAGAAGTGTTTGCCCCTAGTCCCAAATTATTTCCAATAGACCCAAGCTCACCTTGCTTATCGCCAAAATCTGTTCCTGGAATATATACATACGCAATTTTCTCACCTGTATTTTTATTTTTATAAACATCAATCTGAACAGAAGAATAACCTTTATCTCCTTCAGATTTTTCCATCTCCTTAACATGAGGATTGTCGTTAACCGAATTCATACGCTGCGCCACCTCATAATCACTTTTGGGCGGAATCGGCGGGATATCGCCACTCTGGCCATATTGCCTATGGACATTTAGATCTTCAATTTTAGGGGAGAATGTGTCGTCCCATGCCTCCCTATTAGTAAAGTAAACGCCAGCTGAGCCAAATACGAGAGGACCAAAAAAGAAAAATCTTCCCAGATCTCTTAGTCCTGTTGCACCAGCAGCGTTAGCTTCACTTCTTTGCCTGAAGCCAGATGCTTGATGTTCTCTAAAATCTATCACCGACATCGGGCGCAAACCCCACGGGTCAGCTAGAGAAATAGGATTCCAGCCCACAAACGAATTTACATCAATGCCATGTACAATACCCGGCACCGAGCTCAAAGCATCGGTGGACACAAAACGGCGCACGCCAGCATCAGCTACACGGAAACCCATAAAATCAAGGCCAACAATATTGACTGAGGAAGCTGCCGGACCAGCACTAACCATGCCAAGGCCGGGAACAGTAGGAACAGTAACTACATCACTTTCCCACGGATTAGAAGACATAGACCAGCCCAAGCCATAGCCCAGTTCCTCCGCAGAAGAGATCTTCTCCAGCACAGAACCAGCACTCATTCCGCCCACACCCAGCACCATAGGTACAGATGAAACAGCGTCCCACATCAAAGGCATAGACGAACCGGAGACATCCACCGTAGTGCTAGGATGCACGGAGGCAAGCTCACCAGTCATGTCATGGTGCAGTGACCATTCTTCACCGCCCTGGCGAATAGCATTCACCTGCCCCATAACATCCCAGCCAAGGGTACGTTCACGGCGCTGTCCAGTCAGCTCGTCCGTGGTCACCTCACGGACGCGCTCACCGGCAGCGTTATAGAAATACTCAGTTCGAGAACGATTCTGGGCAGTACCACCTGCACCATACTGCACCTCAGAAACAGCGCTGAGCAGACCAATTGAATTATGGCTGAAGGCGCGTTCCAGCAGCAGGGCGTTATTTCCCTGCTCACAATTATGCTTATACAATGCCTCGGCGACCATCATGCCGTTTTCGTAGGTCCAGGTTCGCTCCTGAACACCATCCGATACAGAGATGAGAGCACCCGAAGCATCATAACGATACTTCATAGTGTGTGCCTCAGGCTTATTTTCTGCACCTTCAAGAGTGCAGACAGCAACCTGAGAAGAAGCGTTACGTTCCACATGAGCAACAAACGTACTTACAGGTGCACTACCAGTTCCCAACTCATGGGTACCGGTACGCTCTACCTTGTACTCCACGGGAACATGCTTAACAGGATCGAGTTCCCACACGGTATAAGTGTCATCTGTACACGCCGAAGTTAGGGCACCACACGGAGCATGGGTAAATTCCATCTCCCTGGTACGAGCAAAGACATCCTTAGACTGGGCGTGGCGCACTCGACCTGCGCCGTCACGTATCCAGCGAACTGAACCGTACGGGTTGCTACTCATTACCAGAACGCCATCAGCATCGTAGGTATAGTTCAGCGTGTACTCACCACGCTGCTTAAACGCTTGCAAGGCATGGAGAGTACGCTGGCTCGCGTCCGGGGCGCGAAGAATACCCGTGGTGTGATCAGCAATAGACACCGTACTTGAGATGCGCTTCATGTTCATATCACCATGGGGTACGCGAGTACGGCTCAGCAACCTGCCAGATGCAGAGTACTCATAGATATGCTCTGCCTTTGCATCATTTACCGAAACCTTCAACGTGCCCTGCTGAGAGCCACGTCCATTCATCAAGGAATATTCAAAAGTTCCCTGAAGTTCACCATCAACAGTGACCGAACGGAGCACACCCCCGCGAGCGTAATCATACTCAAACGAACGGATACGTTCGCCATCGTTCATCGTCAGAAGACGGCCTGCAGCATCGTAAGAGAAAGTACGTACGAGAGAGTCTGCCGCACTTTCAACCGTAAAACTTGTACCCGAACGTTCTTCACGCAGAAGACGTCCTGCCGCGTCCCATTCATAGCTCGTTACGATACCCGCAGGCGTAATCCAGCGCAGAGGACGTGCGAGCGCATCATACTCACAGCGGGAGGTACCACCCAAAGCGTCATCAACGCTCACAAGGCGACCTGCCGCATCGTATGAGAAAGAACGAGTACCTTCAACACTATCTTCAATACGTGCAATAAGTCCACGTGAAGTGTAGCTGTAGCAGGTGACCTTCTCCCCCGTATCTTCTTTAATGCGTCGGCCAGCAGCATCGTAGGTGTACTGTACAAGGCGCGACGGGGTAGCTGAAGTATCTGCAGAATCCCGAATGGTCTTCTCTAACAAACGACCTGCGAGATCGTACGTAAAGATAGTCTCCAGGTAACCCTCATCAGTATCGAGCTCGGTCGTTTTCTTGAGGGTTTTCTGGCTGGTACAACGGCCTGCCGCGTCATATTCAAAGAAAGTCTCTCGACCAGCTACACTGATGCTACGACTCATACGTCCCTGAGCATCGTACTCGAAGCTAATTGCCCCGCCATCGGCAGAGCTAATCTGAGCAATCTGACCGTGAGTGTTATATCCAGCCTGCGCAGAGCTATCAGATGAAGAGTTGAGAAGGATAGAGGCATCCGGCATGTTCAGCTTAGGAACGGGCACCCCAAAGAGAACCGCCATATCCTGACGGTTCTCAAACATCGTAATAACAGACGGAAGATGAGCAGCAGTAAGGGCGCTATCGCCTCGCGATACGTTATCGCGGGAACCCAAAATAGTGGGAACACGAAGTTCCGGCTGCACCAAGCTCCACGACGCCCAAGGACCCGCAGGACGCTCAGAAGGCTGCTTACCTGCTGAAGCAAGCCCCGCAAGAGAAGAGTTAGAGCGCAAAGATCCAGCGGGACCCAGACCCGGCACCATATTCATCAGAGAATTTGATGCAGAGACAACTCGTCCCAGGGCATCGGTTACAACGGCGTAGTTACCAGGCGCGCCCTCAACTCGCATTGAATACTCACCGTGAGAGCGCGAGTGGGTAATGCTCAAAGCTACACCAGTAGCGTCCACAATGCGGCTCAGGTCGCCAGTTAGAGAATATTCGTATTCGGTACGAGCCCCGCAGGGGTCAACGATAGCGACGAGCTGCGAGAGTTCGTCGTATTCATAATGGGTCTGGGCTCCTGTGGCATCAGTCATGGAGACAACGTTGCCCCAGGTGTCGCGTTCAACACTGGTTCGGTTACCCATAGGGTCAACCACAGCACTTAGGTGACCAGCTGAGTATTCAAAAGTAGTGATGTTACCTTCAGGGTCGGTCAGCGCTGTCAAGTGTTGCTCGGAGGTCGGCGTAGCATTCTGAGCTGCCTCTTCATAAGACAAACCCCAACGAGCACCTATAGCATCGGTCACTGCGCTGAGGCGCCCGCTCGCATCCCACTCAAAATACTGGGTATCTCCGAGAGGATTAGTTACTGAGCGCAGGTTGCCAGCAGCATCATACGAGTACTGCGTTTGCGCACCACTAGAGTCCGTGGAGCTCAGAAGCTGTCCACAGTCATTGTAGGTAAAGTGCTGTTTGGATCCTGATTCATCAGTGACGGCGGTGCAATGACCGGCGTTGTCCCATTCAAGATAAGTTGTATTGCCTCCGTTACGGGTAATAGTCAGGGGGTTAGGGTCCAGCGGATTCTGGGAGTAGGTATAGCGTGTTTCAGCAAGGATGCCTGCACGCCGATCCTTATTCATAATTCGGTGGGCAAGCATACGGTCGTACTCATCCCACGTATAACGGTGGACCGCACCTTCCGGAGTATTCTCCGAGACAAGGCGAGCACGTTCATCATAGCTACGATGCGTCACAGATCCGTCACGCTCGCAGATATAGGTACGGTAACCGTAGGAGTTGTATCGCATGGACTGGCGGCTTCCGTCACCAGCCACGAGGGAAACAAGCTGACCGTGTTCATTCGAACGCCAAATATTAGCGTGCTCACCGGTTTCGGAATCTTCAATCACGGTCATCAGACCGTGCTCATAGCGGTAGCTAATATTTCGACCATGCTCGGTCTTCTGGGCTACGATGCGACCGTCAGCGTCATAGCTATTCTCAACCTCGCAATATCCCGTTTCATTCCAGACACGGTGGATAAGGTTATCCTCCGTCTGTTCATAACGGCGGGTACCATCAGGTCGCTGAACTTCACAAAGTACGCCAGCAGAATTGTAAATATAGCGCGCATCGTTCAGCTGGCTTTCGACCTGTCCTGATGAATGTTTTTCAAAGGAACCTTCATTGAAGTTATTCAGAGACGCAGCAGATACAAAACCCTGGGCGTCATAGCTGACAACAATGCCCTGCGCGCTAAGAGGCTGAATCAAAGCGATCGGTCGCTGAACTACGAATTCCCCATCGGCATTAGCCTTTGGGCCACGGTTATAAAGAGCAACTACAACTGAGCTGGGGTGCCCCTCCATGAAAGCAACCAATTCACCCGAAGGCGCGTACAAATAACGGCTACCAGAATGGTTAGTAACTGACCAGTAGTATGTGGGTTCAGGCGATTCTGCTACTTCAAAAGATTTCGGCAGTAGATGATGGGCGGACTTGACCGCTTTATTCACAGCAGAGTACAGGGCGTGACAAAGCACCTCTTGTCCTTCGGTATTTTCTTCGAAGGGCGCAGAGGCTGAATTCACATTATGTGTAGGTGCCGCGTCTAGAGCCGACTCGGTTACCTTCTCCAACCAGTAAGGAGCATTGGGAGTCCGGGCATACCCGCTAGCCGAGTTCATATCACGTTCAAAGACGAGTTCACGACCGTCGGCAGTGTGCCATGAGATGCTGTCAGAGTTTTGCTCAAGCCGGCTATCCAGCATGCTTGACCAGCCCTTACCAAAAGCGCCACGAGGGGTATTCGGGAGGGCAGCGAGAACACTGTTGTAGGTGCGCTCAAGACGCAACACAGGGTTTACACGAGAGCGAAGGTCAACTTCGCTTTCAATGAAGTTACCGGTTGCAACGTTGACGGGGTCATTTGCGTAGCCAGATGAGATATTTACACCGGTAATACTCATTCCAGGAACCTGCAGTAGGTGATGCATGGGAATATCATCATGCATCAGCTCATTCAGAAGGTTCATATCGAGGCTAAATTGAGCCTTTGCCCCAGGTCCTGAAAGATCTGCATGATGCTTCGCTGATGCATTGGTTAGGTTGCCATGAGTCGCAACATCAAGCATCACCTGAGCAACTTTTCCTAGCCAGGTAGCATCTTCATGCACATCTTCAATCCAGGTGTGCAACGCAGCAATCAAAGAATCAGCGTTAAAAGTTCCCCATGAAGTATTCGAACGGAACTGAGCATAGGTGGACGCTACGCGAAGCTGCACCTGGTCAAGTTCAGCATTCATAGAAAGAGTGACCTGACGATGCTGATACGCATTGTGCGGAATGATAGAAACCGTAGATCCATCAGAAGCAAGCGCAATCTGGGTATTCAAATGCTGAGTACCCTGTGCAGAAGAGTTTGCCTCGGCAAACTGTCCGAGAGCGCTTTGAGAAACTCCCGAAGAAACTGAGTTACCCTGAGCACCAGTGAAGGGGTCAGCTACAGGTCGTGGAGTGTAGACCTCAAAATGCGGGGGACTGGATGGTATAGGACGAGGAGGGATCTCCAGTTTGTAGTCAGAATTACTCTTATAGTTATATTGATACCAAGGAGTGGTCTGCCTCTCATGGATTGCATGTTGCTTACGCCTTTTGAGTTCCTCCCATTCAGTAATCTCTCGACGAATACGCTCTTCCTCCCGGGCAGCTTTGATATAAGTCTCCATATTACGAGCTGCGTTGCTAAAGCATTCCTTAAACTCGCGCAACAGCGCAAATGACGAAGCAAGCTTTGCCCTATACACTCGTGCATAGCCACCGGTGAACCCCTCCAGAGCGAGCTGAGCGGCACCACAAGTACCGTCGGCGCCATAGCGGGCAGGGAGCTGATGCTCGATTACTTGAGTTAGATGCGTCAAATGTGTTTTGAGAGCCTCGGCGCTCTCAAAATCAAAAGGAACAGCTTCAGTATTAGCGTGGACATAACCCATTGTGTATTTACTTCCGGAAGTTGATGTGACAGTGAACGAGCATCCTCGTTCACATTCGTTGCATGTGTGTCCTCACTCGGTGACAGTGAGAATCACACACCTTTCAAGGTAACACACGCACACTCTGCACACGAACTCAGCAGGACGGATTCCACCTCCCCTAGCCAGCCGCGAAGAGCCCCCCTGAAAAGTGCAGCAAGAAACCCCCACCAGCACAGTACCGAAAGTACTGCCCGGCGGGGGTATCTAGAGTAGCTACAGCTGCCCGAATCCTCGCGGGTAGATCGGCTCGTAGGTGTTGCGGTTGCTGTAGCCGTCACGGTCAACCACAATCACCCACTGCCCGCGCAGATGCTCCACAGCCAGCGAGAAACGCCCCAGATACCTCAAATATTTGTTGACATCCTGCTTCTCACCCGTCTCAGTCACGTAAAACGCCAGGTCCGTAGCCTTAGTCGTGTACAGGGTGCTCACCAGAATATTTCGGCTCGTATTTTTAGCCTTTTCACCGGCGATAAGATCATCAACAACGTTGGCGTTCAGCACATTCTTATCAGCCGAAATAACCCACCCGCGCTTCTCCCTGTACAGGCGAAGAATTTCGGGATGTAGCACCTTTTCGGGGTCTGTGACCTTGGAAAGAGGCTCCGTGTCGCCCGTGTGGTAGAAGTAATTCATCGACGCAAAGAAGTACGCCACGAATGCGTACAAGCCGGCGCGGTCGTAGTTATCCATTCCGGGCTGCTGGATAGGGTATGGCACGTTCTGCGCCGCCTGCGCCTCGGTGGCAGGAATGAAGCGGCCCTTACGCTCGAATGCCGTGTAGACGAGCGGCCCGGAGGAAGGCCCCAAGGTACGGAGCTCATCGTACTTCTCCGTGGGTTCCAGGCTCACAAACTCCTGGTCCCGCTTCTTATCGGCTTGGGAATCCGAGCTCATCGTATTGAGCAGGTTGACACCCCAGCCAAAAGCCACCGCGACGAGGGCGGCACCGGCGAACACGCCAGCCCGTATAAACTTGGCGCGAGACAGCATAGATCTCATGTACGCTCGTTGCTCGTTATATCCGGGTCCGCCGTATCCGGGTCCACCAAAGTTATTCGTCATGATGCCCTCCCCTAGCTCAAACTATTTTCTGGGATGAATTGGACGGGCCTCCACTCATTCGTGAATTGTGTGCGTAGAGTCCCGTGTATTGCGCCGTCACGAATCAGGCCGCGCGTATCAAAATCGGTGATGGGATACACCTGATTTGTGTCCTTGCGGTACACCTGAACTTCGGGAAGAATATCGAACCGCACATTCCATTCCACAATTTTTAGCGTCTCGTCAATGAGGCGCGGCTGCCCCTCCAAAAGGTTCATGGTCAGAATCTGGGGGTTAGGGGTAATGACCCAGCCTTTACCTTCTTCGTAGAGGTCCTGAATGGTGGGGAAGAACATTTCCTCGCTGATATTGTCCATTCTCAGAACCGCAGGTTCCGAGGCGAGAATCATGTAATTCTGGCAGGCGTAGTAGTAGCCCAGGTAGGGGCGCAGGTTCCTCGCCGCATAGTGCCTCGGCCTGTACCTCACCCCCGGCGCCGGCGCCGAGTAGGCGGGGTGGTCCCGGTTTGCGGGTGTGTAGGGCCCAATCACGCCATCGGCAACGTACGGGTATGTTCCGGTGTAGTCTTTTTCGTCAAAGAGCGCTTGAGCGTTTACGGTCATTCTTTGCCTCCTTGGATTCGATGTTCACTAGTTGCCGTTTTCATAAGCTGCCGAGGTGGTCCTGGACTGCTCGGGCGGCTGGGTTCAGCACCTGGGCGTCTTCGCCCGCCTGTATTTGCTTGCCTGTATTTGTTTGCCTGTGGAGGTGCGTGCGCTCCCTGTTTCGCTCCCCCGCGGCAACCGTATGGGTACCGCCCGGTGAGCGCCGGGAACCTCTATATTTCCAGTCTAGTAAAGCTGCTCTGTCCCTCTCGGATACAGGCGGCGAATCGAGGGAATCCACAGCAAATAGCCAGGAAACAGCCCCACACCCTGCCCGCGCAGGATTATCCGGGCATGAGCGGGCATGCAGAAACCCCCGCCGGAACGGTACCGAAATACCGCCCCAGCGGGGGTTCCTTACACTAAAACCGTGTACTAAATCTGTGCACCCAGATTAGGCGCCCAGTGCCTCCAGGCCGGGCAGGGTCTTACCCTCAATGTACTCGAGGGAAGCGCCACCACCGGTGGAGATGTGGCCGAACTGCTCATCCTTGAAGCCCAGGTTACGGACTGCAGATGCGGAGTCGCCACCACCAATGATGGAGAACGAGTCAGAGTCGACGATAGCCTGAGCCACTGCGCGGGTACCCTCAGCGAAGGGAGCAATCTCGAACACGCCAACGGGGCCGTTCCAGAAGATGGTCTTTGCACCCTTGATCTTCTCAGCGAAAATCTCGCGGGTCTTGGGGCCAATGTCCAGGCCCTCAGCCTCTGCGCCCAGCTTGCCGCCGGTCAGGTCCTCAATCGGGCGAATCTCGGTGTTAGCGTCAGCGGAGAATGCGTCAGACCAGACAACGTCCACTGCGGTGATGATCTCGGTGCCCTTCTCGGGAGCTTCCTTCAGGTAACGCAGAACGTTGTCGACCTGGTCCTTCTCCAGCAGCGACTGGCCAACCTCGTAGCCCTGTGCGTATGCGAAGGTGTAGCCCATACCGCCACCAATGAGGATGGTGTCAGCCTTACCAATCAGGTTGTCAATCACGGCGAGCTTATCGGAAACCTTAGCGCCACCCATGACCACGACGAAGGGACGCTCGGGGTCGTTCAGGGTCTTAGCCAGAACGTCAACTTCCTTCTTCACCAGGTCACCCAGGTATGCGGGCAGACGCTTAGCAACGTCGTAGACAGAAGCGTGCTTGCGGTGAACTGCACCGAATGCGTCGTTCACGTATGCGCCGTTCTCGCCGGTCAGTGCGACCAGCTCGTCAGCGAACTCGCCGCGCTCTGCGTCATCCTTGGAGGTTTCGCGTGCGTCGTAGCGGACGTTCTCAACGACCAGAACTTCGCCGTCAGCCAGGGCTGCTGCCTTAGCCTTTGCGTCCTCGCCTACCAGGTCGGTTGCAACCTTCACGGGCACAGATGCCAGCTCAGCCAGGCGTGCAGCTGCCGGTGCGATGGAGTACTGGGGGTCGACCTTGCCCTTGGGGCGGCCCAGGTGTGCGGTCACGATAACGCGTGCGCCAGCCTTGGCAAGCTTCTCAATGACGGGCAGGGATGCGCGGACGCGGCCATCATCGGTGACAACGCCGTCCTTCAGGGGTACGTTCAGGTCGGAACGGACGAGAACGTGGCGGCCTGCGACGCCTTCTTCGAGCAGTTCGGACAGTGCCTTAGCCATAGGAATTCCTCCTGGATAGGTGGGTTTATATACCGTTTCCATCATACCGAACATTAGGGTGATTGACAGCCTAAAAAATAGCTTTTATATGGTGTTTTTCCGCAGAATATCGCGGATATTGGCACTCTCTAAAACCTATTTTCTTACGGTATTTTTGACCCAAAATGGGCGACGGAAAATAGTATGTTTATACGTTTTTTGGGTTTTATTCAAAGCCCTCATAAAGGGCCTTGGTACAGCAAACCCCGACTCCCCCGCTTGATGCGGTGGTGCCGGGGTTCACTATGCGTTAGTTACGCGGGGTGACGCTTACACTCAGTGAGCGTCGTAAGCCTATTGGGGCTTAGAGGGATGCCACAACCTTGTTGGTGAACATCACGAGGCGCGAAACGTAGCCGTACTCGTTGTCGTACCAAGCGATAACCTTCACCTGGTCGCCGATGACCTTGGTCAGCGGTGCGTCGAAGACGGTGGAGATGGATTCACCCTCGATGTCCTTGGACACGATGGGATCCTCGTTGTACTTGATGATGCCCTTCATGGGGCCCTCAGCTGCTGCCTTGACTGCTGCGTTGACTTCCTCAACGGTGACCTCGCGCTCAGCGGTGAAGGTCAGGTCGGTGATGGAGCCGGTGATGGTGGGAACGCGGACTGCGAAGCCGTCCAGCTTACCCTTCAGCTCGGGCAGAACCAGGCCAACAGCTGCTGCTGCACCGGTGGAGGTGGGGACCATGTTCACAGCTGCTGCGCGTGCACGGCGCAGGTCGCGGTGGGGAGCATCCTGCAGACGCTGGTCAGCGGTGTATGCGTGGATGGTGGTCATCAGACCCTGCTTGATGCCGAATGCGTCGTTCAGAACCTTAGCCATCGGAGCGAGGCAGTTGGTGGTGCAGGATGCGTTGGAGACGATGTGGTGGTTAGCTGCATCGTACTGGTCGTCGTTCACGCCCATGACGAAGGTGCCGTCGATGTTCTTACCGGGAGCGGAGAGGATAACCTTCTTAGCGCCAGCCTCGATGTGTGCCTTTGCCTTGGTACCGTCGGTGAAGAAACCGGTGGACTCGAGGACTACGTCAACGCCCAGGTCCTTCCAGGGGAGGTTCTGGGGGTCACGCTCAGCGAGGATCTTGATTTCCTTGCCGTCAACAACCAGTGCGCCTTCCTTGACCTCAACCTCTGCGTTGAAGCGACCCATGATGGAGTCGTACTTCAGCAGGTGTGCCAGGGTCTCAACATCGGTGAGGTCGTTGATTGCGACGATCTCGAAGCCGACGCCCTCGGTCTGAGCTGCGCGGAAGAAGGTGCGGCCGATGCGGCCGAAGCCGTTGATTGCTACGCGTACGGTCACTGGAGTATCTCCTTGTCAGTGCGTTGGTGGCGGTGTACGAATCCGATGCCTTGTAGGCTCTGGTTTGTCGGATTCGTCCGTGCTCTATGTTGCCCGGTGTGTTCCGCCGTTGTTGGTAATAATCCTACCCTAGTTTGTGTGTGTTTTGGTGTGTTCCATCAAGAAATTTTTGTGAGTTGCGCCATAAAAATCGGCAAAAACCCGTTGTTTTCTGTTGTTTTACGTTGTGTTCGCCCCTAGAAAATGTTGCGATACGGTCACGGCAACATAAACACACACGAAACACACATTTGCTAAAAACCGCGCCATATCAAGGCAAAATATGAGGGTAAAAAATACCCTTTCACCTGCGAATGGGTTTCAATGACACCCAATACGCTCGCACACGGTGCAAATTCTCACCCAAAAACAGACGACCCCAAAGTAAGACACACCACAGCCTTAAAGAGGGCTAAATACGCTCCAGGCACACAGTTTTCGTGTCGCCCGCGGCGCATCATACGGGAACACCCCGCAGGAACACCGCATGGGCACATCCGCGGATACACAGTACAAGTACACCGCACGAGCACACAGCACGGGTCAACACTGGCACGCTGGAAAGGCGGCTAGTACACGATCCTAATAAACGACCAGCGCCACAGCACCCAGGCCCGAATGAGCAGACAGTACCGGCGGGAGCGCGCTCACCAAAAACTCCGGTGCCGAAGAAGCGACAGAATCATGACCCAGGGAGCTCTCCCCCAGCATCTGCTGAACCTGCTCATACAGCTGCACCGCCTGCGCCGCATTACCCACATGATGCACCGCAACCACCTCACCACGCGGGGTTGCTTTGAGAGAAAAACTGGTGCGGGAAAAACTGGCAAGAGAAGAATCCATGTCAGGTGCAGCCACAGAGGTGAGAGCCGCCGCATGCTGATGCTCACGGCAGGTCTGCACGGTCACCTCCACCAGACGCTCCAGGGCGCGCGCCGCAGTGCGGGGGCGCTCCACATACGCCAGCTTACCCTCGGTAATCGTGCCAATCGGCTTAATCTGGAACATCTGACCCACCATCGCCAACGCCGGGGAAACACGGCCACCGCGACGCAGAGCATCCAGGGTCGGGATATAGAAGTAGAGAGTGGACTGCTCGCAGACGGACTGAATGTAGTCCACCAGCTGCGCGGGACTCGGACATTCAACACTCGCGCCTGCGGATGCAGAGTTCAGCACCTCCAAGGCGCGCACCACCGCATGACCGTAGGCACCGGCGACCGTGCGGCTATCCACCACGCTCACGCCCTTAGAACCCAGGCGGCTCAGGCGAGCACCGGTGCGTGCCGCCTCCACCGTGCCCGAGAGTTCACCGGACAGATGCACCGACACCACATGCGTAAAACCTCGCGACGCCAACTCGTCATACACATCAGCAAACACGCCCGGCGCGGGCCCGGAAGTGCTCACCGTCTGACCCATCACGTGCGCGAGCATAATCGCCTCGTCCACCTCGGCGGTGGTCAAATCCTGCAGCTGACGATCCGGCTCACCGGGCGTGCGAATAGTCACTGGCATCGGAGCCAGCACAAAATTACCGCGAGCGCTCAGGCGCTGCACGAGCTCCGGGTCAAGGGCGGCGGCGCTATCGGTTACCACGGCAATGCGGGGCGCATTATCCTGCTCGTGTGCAGGATGTGCCCGCTCAGCATGTTTCTGCTGAGTATCCTTCTGGCTCATTAGTCCCTCTCCCCTGCTGGTTATATTCACGACACAACTATTGTGTCTGGCGTCTCATTGTGGGCTTCTACCACCATAGCCCCGGCAGAGCAGAACGTCCAGGTTCAACGCGCTAAAGGCCGCGTTAACGGCGCAAGCCCCGCCGCGCCTCCGGGTTCGTTCCATAAAACGAACCGAAGCCACAGCGGGGCTTGTACTTTATCTAAGAAACTTCTTTATCTAAGAAGCTTAGATCACGATGTTCACGAGCTTAGGCGCACGCACAATCACCTTGCGGATCTCGGCGTCACCAATCGAACGCTGAACAGCGGCATCGGCCAGAGCCAGCTCCTGAAGCTCCTGCTCGGAAATATCCTTCGCAACCTCCAGACGAGCCTTGACCTTGCCCTTAATCTGCACGATAGCGGTGACGGTGTCATCCACCAGCAGAGCCGGGTCAACCTCGGGGAAGCCCGCGGTCAGAACCGGGGTGTCGTGGCCGAGAGCGTGCCACATGTCCTCAGCGGTGTAAGGTGCGTACAGAGACAGCAGAATCGCGATAGTCTCAGCAGCCTTACGGACAGCCGGGTCAGCCGCACCAGCACCGGAGTCAATAGCCTTACGGGTAGCGTTCACAAGCTCCATGGTCTTAGCAACAACCACGTTGAACTTGCCATTATCCAGCAGGCCCTGAACCTCGTGCACGGTGCGAGCAATCAGCTTCTGCAGCTCCAGGTCACCGGTGGTTGCGTCAACGCCGGGTTCGCTGGTGACGTCCTGAGCCACACGCCATGCGCGAGCCAGGAACTTCTGCGAACCGGACGGGGAAACATCCGCCCAGTCCACGTCATCCTCGGGCGGGGACGCGAAAATCATGGTGGTGCGGATAGCGTCCACACCGAACTTGTCGAGCTGCTCACCCAGGTTCACGCCGTTACCCAGCGACTTGGACATCGCCTTACCGCCGTTGAGCACCTGACCCTGGTTCATGAGCGCCTTGAACGGCTCATCGTGCTTGATCAGACCCAGGTCGCGAACAACCTTGGTGAAGAAGCGTGCGTACAGCAGGTGCAGAATAGCGTGCTCCACACCGCCAACGTACATGTCGACGGCACCCCACTCGCTCATAGCCTGCGGGTCGAAGGGGCCTTCATCGAAGTTCGGGGAAACGTAACGCAGGAAGTACCAGGAGGAATCCACGAAGGTGTCCATGGTGTCCGAGTCACGGCGAGCCTGCTTGCCACACTCGGGGCAAGGCACAATCGCCCAGTCATCGGCAGCAGCAAGAGGCGACTGGCCCTTAGGAGCCAGCTGCTCACCGCGCAGGTTATCGGGCAGCAGCACCGGCAGCTGATCCTCAGGAACCAGAACCTCGCCACAATCCTCACAGTGAATCACGGGGATGGGGGTACCCCAGAAACGCTGGCGGGACAGCAGCCAGTCACGCAGACGGTAAATGACCTTACCCTCACCGGTGCCGGCAGCCTCAACCAGCTCAATAGCCTTAGCGAGCGCCTCAGCCTTCGGCAGGCCGGTCAGCTCACCGGAGTTGATGAGCACGCCGTCACCAGCTGCGGCAACACCGCTGGTAGCCGGGTCCTCAGCACCCTCAACGTCCAGAACCTTCACGATGGGCAGGTCGAACTTCAGGGCGAACTCAAGGTCGCGCTGATCGTGCGCGGGCACAGCCATAATCGCGCCGGTACCGTAGTCAGCGAGCACGTAGTCAGAAGCCCAGACGGGCAGCTTCGCGCCGGTCAGCGGGTTAATTGCGTAGCGGCCGGTGAACACGCCGGTCTTCTCGCGGTCGGAGGACTGGCGGTCAATATCGCTCAGTGCCTTAATGTCTTCACGGTACTGCTCCAGGGCAGCCTTGTGCTCGGGTGCCACAATCTGCTCGGCGAACGCCGCATCCGCCGCAACCACGATGAAGGTTGCGCCGTACAGGGTATCCGGGCGGGTGGTGAACACGGTGAAGGACTCAGCAGCCTGGTCCTCGGTCGCCTCAATCTCGAAGCGCACCTCAGCACCCTCGGAGCGGCCAATCCAGTTGCGCTGCATGAGCAGAACACGGTCGGGCCACTTGCCTTCCAGCTGCTCCATGTCGTCCAGCAGCTGCTGCGCGTAATCAGTGATCTTGAAGTACCACTGGTTCAGCGACTTCTTAGTCACGGTAGTACCGCAACGCTCACACGCACCGTTCACAACCTGCTCGTTCGCGAGCACGGTCTGGTCCTTGGGGCACCAGTTGACCATGGAGTCCTTACGGTACGCCAGGCCCTTCTTGTAGAACTGCTCGAACAGCCACTGAGTCCACTTGTAGTACTCGGGGTCCGAAGTGTGCAGGCGGCGGCTCCAGTCAGCGGCAATAGCGTAGCGCTTGAAGGACTCAGCCTGAGTCTCAATGTTCTTGTACGTCCACTCCTTGGGGTGAGTGTCGTTCTTAATGGCTGCGTTCTCGGCGGGCAGGCCGAAGGAGTCCCAGCCAATCGGGTGCAGAACATCGTAGCCGCACTGCTTGAAGTAGCGGGCGTTCATGTCACCAATAGCGAATGCCTCCGCGTGACCCATGTGAAGGTCACCGGAGGGGTACGGGAACATATCCAGCACATACTTGCGGCCCTTGGGGGCGTCACCGGTGGGCTGGAAAACCTTCGTTTCGTCCCAGTAGGGGCGCCACTTGGCTTCCATAGCGCGGAAGTCGTACGCATTTTCGTTGCGTTCGGTCTCTACCTGAGCAGACACAGCGATTCCTTAAATAAAGACAGGTTGATAAAAACTTAACCCTCCAAGTGTAACGCGAAACCCGCACCGCGCCAGAGTTGAGGCCGCCTCGACTACCAAATGGACGGCACCACCCACCCGACCACCTGCGCAATCACACGCCCAACCACCGATGCGTCAGGCGGGGTTCAGAGCCCTTTCAGGCTTCTCCCCTAGAATTAAGAACGGGACTTTGCCGTCCCAGTACCCAACCCGCGAAAGGTACCCATGACCTCCACCGTTACCCCGGACTCCCCCAACACCTCAGTTCTTGAGGGCGTGCCCGGCCCGCTCATTCCCGGTACCCGCCACGACGCCCTCATTGGTGACAGCGCGCAGGCGGTCATGACCCGCTACTGGCAGTACGGCAAAGGCATGAACGACGGCACCTTCCCCGAAGGCTCCTACCCCGTGCTGCTCGTGCACGGCTTCCGCGGCGACCACCACGGCCTGGAAATCATCGCGAACTACCTGCTGAAGCTCATCCCGAACGTCAGCATCATCAGCCCCGACCTGCCCGGCTTTGGCCGCTCCGCAGACCTGCCCGAAAACGCCCAGAGCGCAGACATTCAGGGCAAAAACAGCCAGGGCGCAGACACTCAGGGCGGAGACAACATCAACGCGTACGTGGCGTGGCTAAACGACTTTGTGGAACACACTAACCCCGCCCGCGAGGATGCACAGCCCCTACCGTTGCACCTGGTCGGCCACTCCTTCGGTTCCATCGTCACCAGCGCCTTCGCCGCCGCACACCCGAACTCGCTCGCACTGCTCTCGCTCATCAACCCGATTAGCGAACCCGCCCTCGAAGGTAGCCAGCGCGTCGCCTCCCGCCTCGCCTCCCTCTACTACCGCGCCGGCGCGGCACTCCCCGAAAAAATCGGCTACCCGCTGCTGCGCTCGCAACTGATTACCCGCGCCTCCAGCGAAGTCATGATGCGCACCAAAGACAAGGCAATGCGCCGCTTCATCAACGGCCAGCACGCCGCCTACTTCGGCTCCTTCGGCTCCCGCCGCGGAGTGCTCAGCGCCTACGAAGCGTCCATTACGCACACCGCCGCCGAATACGCCGCCGCAATTCGGGTGCCGGTGCAGATGCTCGTCGCCGAAGACGACGACCTGGGCACCCCCGAAACAGCTCGCGCCATGTACGCGACGCTGACCTCCCGCGACCTGCCTGATTCCTCGACCGGCGCCCGCGAGCGCCTGGACATGATCCCCGAAGTCGGGCACCTCATCCACTACGAAACCCCTCGCCGCGCCGCGGAACTCATCGCCGATTTCGCCGCCGACCACTCGGGGCACGAGAAGTAAGGAACCAATATGAAACTCATGATTGACGCCCGATACACCCGTATCGGCTTCCACGACGGCATCAGCCGCTACACAGCGTCCCTGCTGGGCGCGCTCAAAACCCTCATTGACACCGGTGACGAAGCCGCCACCGACCTCGACCTGACCATGATTATTAGCGACGAGCGTCAGCTGGAGATGCTGCCGGATTTGCCGCACGTGAAAATCAGCTCGCCCACCGGCCCGCTCGAACCGACCGCCGCCCTGCAGTTGAACAAGTACGCGCCGGACGTGGTGTTCTCCCCCATGCAGACCATCGGCTCCACCGGACGCAAATTCAAGCTGATTCTCACCCTGCACGACCTGATCTACTACTCGCACCCGACCCCGCCCGGGTTCCTGCCCGCACCGGTGCGCGTGGGCTGGCGACTCTTCCACAAGACCTACACTCCGCAGCGCTTCCTGCTCAACCACGGCGACGCGGTCGTGACTGTTTCTGAGTCGACTGCCTCACTGATTCGTGAGCACGAGCTGACCATCAAGCCGCTGTTCGTGGTGCCCAACGCCCCGCAGCCCGGCAGCGTCGTCTCCCGCCAGACCGCGCTGGAACGCGCCACCACCCGCGAAGAGCAGCCCGTCAAGCACCTGGTGTACATGGGTTCGTTCATGCCGTACAAGAACGTAGAAACCTTGCTGCTAGCGATGCGTTCCCTGCCGGATTACCGCCTGCACCTGCTGTCGAAGATGCCACCGCAGCGCCTGGTGCAGCTCACCGACGAACGCCTCATCGGTGAGAACGTGGAGGTACACAACGGCGTGAGTGACGAGGAGTACCAGCAGCTGCTCCGCCAGGCGCACGCCCTGGTGACTGCCTCCCGCGAGGAGGGTTACGGCCTGCCCGTGGTTGAGGCGCAGGCTGCCGGTTGCCCCGCGGTGATTAGTGACATCCCGATTTTCCGTGAGATTGCGCCGCACGCCGTGTTCGCGCCGGTTGACGGTGCCCCGGAGGCGCACGCCGCCGACTGGGTCAAGGCAATCCGCTCCCTGGAGGACACCGCCGTTCGCGAGCGCGTCATCATTGATGGTCTGTCGGATGTGCGCCGCTACTCCTGGCGCGACTCGGCACTCAAACTGCTGGAGGTCGTGCGCGGGCTCTAATGCGTGCGCGGCTTATACGACGCGGCGCTAGATACAGATAGATACAGGAATGCCGCCGCACTCCCCCGAAATTCGGGAGGGTGCGGCGGCATTCTCATATCCAAAACATCCTGATAATTGGTGTAGTTTTAGGAAAATATCCTAATGAGTGCCTGATATTGCACTTATATATCGCAATCTCAAAATCAGAATTTACAGAAGAATACTAACAACCATTACACTCAGAAAAGTAATAGAAACTGAAATAATAAATCCAAAGAGTAAATTAAAAACTAGATCACTCTTCCATGACCATGTACCTACACCAGGGTCACGTAATACAGCTCCAGTCTTCTGCATCCAGATTAACAAAGCCGACCCTAATAAATTAGGAATAAGAACCATCATCCCTACACTAACGATAGTTAAAATATCTCGATACCCAAATATACCCATCAAAGTAGCAAGCTCCCCTAGTATCAGAGCAGACAGGAAAACATAGGGCTTGTGGGAATACTTTTTAAATAAATATTTTGAACTATCGAATGCAACTGAGGATATGTGCTGAACAATTCTTTTTCTAACATACCGATTCACATCCCTCAACCTATTATTCACCACGGCATTAACCTCACCGAAATACGATGCAACCCCATGCCCCAACACCCCGCTGGGAACGATAGAACTCTCTACTTTATTCCCATAAAAGAACACAGCAGAGTTTCCGACCGGATCCCAAAGATGTGAATACCTATAAAATTCAAAACTTTTAAGGTGACATTCCTGAATTTTGAAAAAATGAGAATAGTCTAACTTTATAGCAAGGAGCAATAAAAGCAAAATTAAATGGATTCCAATGTTCAAAATCCAAAATTGCGTCTCGATGATAAAATAATGATTTTCAAGAGGTGAATTTATAAATTCTACCAAGTCATGACCATGAGCCCATCGCTCATAAAACTTCCACAGGTCTATTGCAATTCCAACCCAAGCAAAAAATAACAATACAGCCAGAATGAAAGCAGAAACAGCTGAAAAACCTGCTAAAACAATAGACCATATACTGGAAATTTTTCCATCGCTAGTAGTCTTTTTTAAATTCCCAGCAAGCGAAACCAGACCTTGCCCTCCACCTATACTGACGAGGTGGATTTTTTTACCGTTAAGCTCCCTCTCTAAGATTTTCAAAGAATTGTAGGAAAGGTACTCTCCCATTGAGTGTGCAATGATTACAACTTTATCACTTTTTTTCGCAAGATTGTAAATATGTCCTTTAACTCTTTCTATATACTCATTTTCTTCCCCTGACGACACATACTCTGCTGATAAATTAATTTGATTCCATAGATATGACACATAATCCGCGCAATATTTACAGAATAGAAATATCAATAAAACTGCCACAAGAATTGAAACCCCTATACAATAGGGCACGACAGAAGGATTAGAGATAATACGATAAATATCATTCCTGTATGCATATACAACAGGAATTACTACAAATACAGCGATAGGAAAAATTAGGACCTTAAGCGCATCTCTACTAAATATTCTCCTAAATAATTCCCATGGGCTACTTTCCTGAAGTTTCGGGAGTGAAAATATCAGTGAAATATAAAGAAGAATAACAATCGCTCTCACTATTTCGTCAACTACCGAAGGCTCACCGGTGTTTGCATTTTTATTAAAAACATTCATGAAAAATAAAAATAGATAAACTATACTAAGCATAGTAGCAAATACAGTAAGTTTTTTGTTACACATTTTCTCTATCGCTGACAAGCTAAGGAAATAAATAATCCAAAAAATACACTGAATAGCATTAACAATCCATGTAAAAAGCGATTTCAACATGTTCATAAAAAGTGAAAATGAACAAACAGCACCAAGCAAGGTAGAAAATGTAATGAGTTTTTTGTTGCACACCTTCTCTATTGCTGACAAACCAAGAAAATAAATAATCCAAAAAATACACTGAATAGCATTAACAATCCAGACAAAAAACGCTTTCGGTGCGGAGGTTGAGCCACCTCCCACTTTCTTCTGGTTGCTAGGCTGGAAATTGTTCCAGTGTGACTCTTGAAAAAGGATACTTTTAGAGGAATTATCTCTTGAAACTATAGTAATTGCAGAGTTGTCGTTGACACTTATTTCATTTAATGAAATATTCTGAGACTTCAACTCATCTATAATTGGATAATACATTCCTTTGAATGTTTCTCCACGACGTTGTTTACCAATTCCATGAACAAAGAGAACACCCAAATCATATTTTTTATTACTTTGACTAGATTGAGTAACTTGAGCCTGAGAATCTTGAATATTTTCCCCTATATTTGTTTCCCTCAGTTGGATAAATGGTTGTTCCTCAACGATGTCGCTAGATTGTTTCGCTGCTTCCTGAGAACCTGATGAATTCTGTGGCGAGTCTTCTGCCATAGTCTTCCTCCTTGAAACTAGATGTACGTGTGTCGTCATACCATGGCACTGACCTCCTGCGGTCAGCCTCACCCATTATATAAAAATGTGAAGCAAAAACTGCCATAAAGCCTTGTCCCCCCCCCCCC
>NZ_KV795071.1:0-46119 GCF_001808945.1 Rothia sp. HMSC071B01
CCCCCCCCCCCACACACAACCAAAGGCCAACAGTGACATTCGCTATCTCATAGCGAAAACAGGAATGCCGCCGCACTCCCCGAAACTCGGGAGGGTGCGGCGGCACTCTCGTATTCAATTCATCGGCACAAAGCGGCACGTGTTCTACACAGGGGCGGCGAGGCTACACCTTCCGGAAGCGCCCTCAGGGTGCCCGAAGCGAAGCGAGGGCGAGTTCCCTGCGTAGGCGCGGAGGAAGTGTGTAGCAAACCGCTACGGAAGCAAACCGGAGCAGAAATCCTTAGACCGCAGCAAAGCTACCGGTACGAGCCGCTTCCTTCGCAGCCAGCTCATCCGCATGACCGTACGCGTAGAAAATCTTCGCATCATCCAGCTCAGCAAAACGAGCCAGGTAGCGGCACACCGCGCCACGCTGAGCCTTCGTCATCGAGGACAGCAGAACAGGGTCCGGGTGAGTAATGCCGTTATCGCGGCTGGGCGCCGAATTGCCGAATTCCGGTTCGTAATCATAGGCAATATTGGTGAAGCTCATCGGCGAGTACCTTTCCTTGGGGCGTTTCTTAGGGCCGCGCCGCAACAATGCAGACGCTACCGGAGGCAACACCGCGAAAAGAACCTACGGAAATCACAGGAAGTCTCTTCGCAGTAGTGGTTGTGATACCTCTAAACTACCCAAGAGCCAATCAATGTTCAAGAACCATCAGGGAACACCCCGATAGTGGACACGTCCCCGGCCGTCAGGAAGAAATCAGGGGCATCATAGCAGCATGGGACCGCCGAGTTCCCAACCGAACTAAAGCCCACCCGAAAGCCAGCGTGAAAGCCAGCCCGAAAAGCAGAAATGCTGCCGCACCCATAAAGAGTGCAGCAGCATTTCTAAAAACTAATTGTGCAGGCTACGCCATAGTTGCGTAGAGACCGCGTTCAGCGTCCTTACGAGCCAGCTCGTAAGCGTGACCGTACGCGTAGAAAATCTTTGCGTCATCCAGCTCAGCGAAGCGCGCCAAGTAGCGGTAAACAGCTCCTCGTTCTGCGCTGGTCATGTCGGAAAGCAACACGGGGTCCGGGTGCATGACGCCGTAATTGTGTACAGAAGCAGACCCGCCGCATGCAGGTTCGTATGCGGGGGCGATCATAGTCTGAGTCACCAGTATTCATCTTTCGTTGGTGCGCACGGTTGTGAAGCGTGCGCGAAGTTGAGTGATAGATACTGCCAACACCACCTCGACAAGCGTCGAAATAGTATCCGCAGTGCTGAATATATTACCGTGGATACGGAGACTACGCCAATTAGAATCAGCCAAACCCCAACAAATCTTAGGTGCACACGAATGCATAAAAATTCTGGGGTGCCCTTCCAACGGCACCGCCTAAGCACCCTAAACTACAGCGCTCTGCCCTGCTTTACTCTCCTGCTTTTTCTCCCCTGCGAGGTTATGTTCCTCTGCATCCTCAGCGTCTTCATCCTCACCGTCAAGACCCAGAAGAGCCGTCACCATCGGCAAAGGATTGAACTCGCTCAGCTGACCCGTGCGGTCCACCTTGCGCATCATGAACGCACGCTGCAAACGCCGCTGAGTCCACGGCGAAAGCACCATCATCAGCAGCGCCTCCACCACAAAAATGCCGACCAGAATCCACAGCAGCAGATCCGAAGAACCCGCCTGCTCACGCAGCTGCTGAGCATCCGCCACCAGACGGTCAAAACCCTCCGAATGTAGGTGCGACGTATCAAGTCCCGTCAACGCGGACAGGCTCACCGGCGACGCCACATTCAGTAGCACCGACAGCATCAGCAGAAGCACCGCATACAGCCCGTAATGCATGGTGCGCATCCACTTCTTCACGCGCGCAAAACCGCGGTTCAGTTCCGCACCAATATCGGTGAAAGCCGCCGCTTTCTGCGCCTGCTCACCCGCCGGCATCATGTGCGGCACCAGACGGTGCGCAAGCATCAACGGCACCGGCGAGCACGCATCAAAATACTGCATGTGACTATTCACCGACGGGCCCGGCAGGGTCACAAAGCTGACGTCTACATCGGCGGGCTGAGTAATATTCGACCTACCAATACTGTCACCACGAGCGGAAATCTCGCACCGGTCAGCCACATCAAGATCCTGCAGCATCGGCGCGTAGGCGCGCACATACAGGTGGCAGGCGCTACGCACCGACATCATGAGCACCAGAATCAGCGCGCCCCAAAACGCCACGGAGGCGGCGGTCAGCTCAGGGACCGCGCCCTCAACACGCAACTGAGCCAGCAGCAGCATGAACACCGCGTACAGCATGAAAACGCCGTGCACGAAGAGCAACGGAATCAGCCATTTCACGTAGGCGCGTGTGCCGTACGGGTTGACCAGGCGCGCATCCGCCAGACGCACATCAGCCGGACTCTTTGCGGAGGGAGTTTCGGAGGCGCTGTCCCGGGCACTCTTGCGGCCAATACGCGCCCTACCCTTGAAGGTACCCGGCACGCTCACAACCAGCGGCACCACACTCAACGCCAGGGGTACCAGCATCGCATAGTGCAGTAGCGAACGGTACGGGCCAAACAGCAGGGACGCCTCCACCAGCCAGGAGAACGCCGCGACCGCGCTCACCCACAGCAGCATGGAGCGGTTACGGTAGCCGCCCGCAGCATCCAGGTGCCCCGGAATGTCGTTGCGGTCACTAGCGATAATGCTAATCGGGACCACGCCACTACCCAGGCCGTAGAAGAAACGAATCGGCTTCTTACCCGCCGCCGCACGACGACGCAGCAACTCATAGCTCAAATACCCGCCCTGCGAATGAGCAATAATGCCCACCGCATCGCTACGGGAACTCAAATCGTCCAGCTGACGATCCAGACGCGCATAAATACGCTCCAAATCGCGCGACTCCGGGCTGGTTGCCGTCTGAATCAGCTGCGTCGGAATAGCCTTCACCAGCGCCCACAGCTCACGGGCACGACGAGCCAAAACCCAGCCCACAATACCCAGGCCGAGCGCCGCCGCCAGACCCGTAAATGCACCCTGCGGAGTACCCAGAGACGCCACAAAAGCATCGCGGAACGTCATGAGCGCCATAGCCGCCAGCACCAGCCACAGCGCTACGTTCACAAACCGCGCCGTAGAACGTAGCAGGTGCCCGGCACGCTCACGCCAGGTCGCGCCGGGGCGCTCGTAGTAGAAGCAGAACATCAAAAACAGCGGCAAAACCGTCGCCAACCAGGGCAAATGCTCCTTCAACGGGCGGTAATGCCTGGGCCGCCAGAAGCCCTCCTGAAAAAGGAGGCTGCGGCGAGTGACCGTGCGAACCGGGCGCGGCTTCGGCTGAGGCAGGCGCGGAAGCTCAAGATTAGGCAGCTCGATATTCGGGAAATCGATGTTCGGGAGCTCTACCTTGGGAAGCTCAATTTTCGGCAGCTCAATCTTAGGGAGCTCCACTTTAGGCAGTTCCACCTTGGGTAACTCCACTTTGGGCAACTCAACCTTCGGAAGTTCAATTTTCGGCAGACTGATTTTTGTAGATTCTTTGGGCTCGGAGGCTTCGGCGGGTTCTTTCTGCGCGGAGTTCTCTTCAACCTGCGGGCTTTCCTCAACCGAGTCAGCGGGGTCGGCAGGGTACTCCGTGCGCTCAATCGTCAACGAATACGTCAACTCGCTGTGGTGGCTCAGCGGGTTCACCTCGGCGGCAGGCGGGAAGGTATCACCGTCAGGAATCACCTCAACACGAACCCGCGCAGAAGCCTCTGCAGCAGGGTTCTCTTCGGAGGCGGCGACAGAATCCGTGTTCAGCGCCAGCAGAGTCTGCACACTATGCGCCACCGGCTTGCCAAAATACGCGAGCGTCTCGCCGTGATTCTGGTAGCCGATACCGTGAACCAGCAGCACCGCCGCATCATGGTGCTGGCCCTTGCGGTGCAGGGCACTCTCGGATGCGCAGAAGCATACTCAGCCAGTCGCCGCTGCTCACCATCGGGCAGATAACTACCCTTCAGCAGATGAGGCACCTTCGACATGCCTCTCACCTCCTCGCCTCTGCGCACAGCGCGCCCGCAAACCCGCGTAGCTCAACGCCCAACCCGGGGCAAAAACCGCCCCTCACTAGAACACTACAGCACGACTAGAAAATCACAGCACGTCCAAGCCGTCACAGCGAATCTGAACCGGGCGCTCCCCCACGTTCTTCTTCAACGCCGCAATCGTTGCACGCGTAGCACGCAACTCACGGGTCACGTGCTGGGCAATGCCGTACGAGAAGAACATCAGGGTACGCCAATCGCCCTGAACCGGCGCCTCCTCAGAATCCTCCTCAAGAGACTCCGACCAGGCAAAATACCCCTGATCCAGAGGAACCGGGCCCACAATACGCAGCTGCTCACGCACCCGCTCCGGCAACGCAGAAGAGCCCAAGAACTCCTCCATGAAGGCGCGAACATCCGCCTCCGCACCGGTCACCGCAGCCGTACGAACCGCCGGAGGCAGACCCGTCTGAGCGCGCTCCTCCAGCTCCCGGCGAGCAAACCACGCCGGATCCCAACGCACCAGCGCCTGCTCCACCGGCGACGGCGAAGCAGTCGTCACCACCGTACCCTCAAGAGCCGCAGGACGAACCAATGCCGCCGCATTCAACCAGCGACGCAACGCCGCCTCCGGGGCACGCAACGAATCAAAACGAAGCATCTTATCGGCATCCAGAAGAAGCGCCGCCGCATAGCCGCCAAAAGCCACCGGCTCAGCACCCGGAGTCGCCACCACCAACGCAGGCTCAGGACCAACCGACGCCCGCACATGGTCACCCGCCGAAGAAATCACCGGAACATTCGGGAACGCACGGCCCAGCTCCTCAGCAGTACGAGTCGCACCCGCCGCCGAATAACGCCAATGCGTAAAACCGCATTCAGAACAACGCCACTGCTGCGCCAAATGACCGCACCACGAACACGACGGAACCGACGAACCCGAAGCCACCGACAAAGGCCCACTACACTCGCCACAACGCGCCGGCATGCGGCAACGCTCGCACGAAAACGACGGAATATAACCGCTACGCGCCACCTGCACCAACACAGGACCACGCGCCAACGCCCGACGAGCATGCTCAAACGCCAGGTGAGGAATACGCGCCATCGCCGCCAACGGGTCACGCGCCAACTCAAACTCCGAACCCGTCGAAAAAATACGCGGCGAAAAATCACGCACCAACGCACGCGGCGCACGCACATGAGACGCCCAGCGTGTACGCACCAGACGCGCCGCCTCACTACTCATGCTGAACCCGGCAAACAGCGCCGCAGTATTCTCAGCAGAAGCACGCAGAAGCAACACATCACGGGCATGACAATACGGGGCGCGCTGCTCCACCAGCGAAGAATCGCCGTCATCCCAGCACACCACCAGGCCCAGGTTCGCCACCGGCGCGTAGGCGGCAGCGCGGGTACCAATCACCACCGGCACCTGCCCCAAGCGCGCCTTCACAAACCCGTGATAGCGAGTATGCGGAGTCGAATCAGAACTCAAACGCACAAACGAATCAGCCGGCAGACGCTCGGCGAGCGCCGCCTCCAGAAGATCCAGGTTCTTAGCGGTCGGAACCACCGCAATAGCGCCGCGACCACTGGCAGCAGCAGCCGCGAGTGCGGTCGCCAAAACATCCGCCCACGTGTGCTCCAGGTGGCCGGGAAGAACCGTCATCACGGCGCGGGTCGCGGCACCGGCGGCAACATCTTCAATGAACTCCGCGCCGTTCTCGTAATCGGAGAAGACGGAGGCGGCATCCGGCGCGTCCGGGTTCAGCGTCGGCGGGTCCAGCACGAAGGGTGCGGGCGCGCCGGGGGTGGCAAGCCAAGCGTACGGGTCGGCAGTGCTGGAGGCGGCGGAGACGGCATCAGGCTCAGATTCCGCACACTCAGGTTCCGCGATTTCGGGAGCGTTTTCCTGCGGCTTCTCCCCCGCGCTCGCCGGGGTGCTCTCGGAGACGTTCTCCGGGGTGCTCTCGGGGGTATTGGAAGTACTTACCGGGGCAGAATCGCCCAAATAATCCGACTCATAACCCGGCAGAAGCGGCGCGTACTTCTTATCCAGCGCGGCAATACGCGGCGGCACCGCCAGGCGCAACACGTTCGCCACCGTGGAGGCGTAACGGTCGGCAAGCGCCTCAGCAAGCGCAAAAATTTCGGGCGCAACAGACGGCACACGCGACAGCACCGACTTGATCGGCAACAGCGAGGTACGCGTCCAATCGGTCGTGGCGGCGCGCTCCTCAATGTAACCGGTCAGCTCGTGACCGTTGAACAGCACGCGCACGCGGGCGCCGGGCACCGCATCCTCACTCAGCTCAGCGGGCACACGATAATCAAACGTGCGGTCCACCTGCGGCAGGGTGCTATCCACGCGCACACGCGCCACAGGGTTCGGCACGCCGCTCGCCTCCAACTCGGCGGCAACGTTCACCGGCTCCGGGGCAGCCGGAATCAGGGCATCACGAAGAGCAGGAAATCCCTGCAACAGGTCAAGCTGTTGCAGGGATTCCTGCTGAGCACCCAACGGTGCCGAAGAGTTCGATTCAGAACTGCTCTGAGTCACCCGAATCTGCGTGCTCCTCTACCCTGACAGATATTAGGAGGAGGACACTGCCGAACGCAGTGCATCCACGCGGTTCAGGCGCTCCCAGGTGAATTCCGGCTCGGTACGACCGAAGTGGCCGTGAGCTGCGGTCTTCTTGTAAATCGGGCGGCGCAAATCCAGTTCGTTAATGATTGCCAGCGGGCGCAGGTCGAAGACCTCACGCACAGCCTTCTCAATCTTGATCGGGTTGACCTTCTCGGTGCCGAAGGTTTCAACATACAGACCGACCGGCGCTGCCTGGCCGATAGCGTACGCAACCTGAACCTCGGCGCGGTCAGCAAGACCGGCACCCACAATGTTCTTCGCAACCCAACGCATTGCGTACGCTGCGGAACGGTCCACCTTCGACGGGTCCTTACCGGAGAACGCGCCACCACCGTGACGAGCCGAACCGCCGTAGGTGTCCACAATGATCTTGCGGCCGGTCAGGCCCGCGTCACCCACGGGGCCACCCTGAACGAAGCGGCCAGCGGGGTTCACAATGAACTTGGCGTTGGAGGAATCCAGCTCGACGCTGCCCAGAACCGGTGCGATAACGTGCTTCTCAATGTCTGCACGCAGGTCAGCCAGGTCGTAGCTTGCGGTGTGCTGGCTCGAAACAACGACGGTGTCCACAGAGACAGGCACATTGTTCGAATCGTAGCCGAGGGTCACCTGAGTCTTGCCGTCGGGGCGCAGCTCGGTCAGCAGGCCGTCCTTACGGACCTTGGTCAGACGCTCAGAGAGGCGGTGCGCCAGCCAAATCGGGGCGGGCATCAGCACGTTCGTCTCGTTCGAAGCGTAACCGAACATGATGCCCTGGTCGCCCGCACCCTGGCGGTCGTACTCGTCAGCAGCAATACCCTGACGAACCTCGAGGGACTCGTACACGCCGGCGTTAATGTCCGGGGACTGCTCACCAATGGACACGGACACGCCGCAGAACTCACCGTCGAAGCCGCGGGTAGAGGAATCGTAGCCGATACCCAGAATGGTCTCGCGCACGATGGAGGGGATTTCGACGTAGCTGGAGGTGGTCACCTCACCAGCAACATGCACCTGACCGGTGGTCACCATGGTCTCCACAGCAACGTTCGCTGCAGGATCCTGGGCAATAATGCCGTCAAGGATGGCGTCAGAAATCTGGTCACAAATCTTATCGGGGTGGCCTTCAGTCACCGACTCGCTGGTGAATAGGCGCAGATGGTTATTACTCACGGTTTCCACTCTACTGGTTGAGGGCGCGCGAAGATAGCGCGCTCGTAATGATGACGGTTTCCTTCAATTATGACACGTTTGTTAAGCGCCATTACGAGGCGGGGTGCTGCGTTCACACCCCGGGCGGGCCTTCACTCAGCGCCAGCCAGAGGATTAGGTCAGCGCCGCCAGAATCTTCTGAGCCAACGCCGGACCAATACCCGGCACCGCCGTCAGCTCCTCGGCGCTCGCCTGCTTAATCTGAGCCACCGACCCGAAGTGCTTAATCAGCGCGGCACGCTTCACCTCGCCCAAACCGGGCACCTCATCCAGGGCGGAGGCGACCATCGCCTTACCGCGCTTGGAACGGTGGAAGGTGATAGCGAAACGGTGCGCCTCATCGCGGATGCGCTGCACCAGGTACAGCGCCTGCGAAGTACGCGGTAGTACGACCGGGTAGTCGTCGTCCGGTAGCCACAGTTCCTCCAGGCGCTTAGCGATGCCGGCAACGTACACATCCGTAATGCCCAAATCGCTCAACGCGGCGGAGGCGGCAGCCACCTGAGGCGGGCCGCCGTCCACGAGCACCAGGTTCGGCGGGTAGGCGAACTTCGCCGGCTCGGGCGTGGAGGCGTCAATCTCGCCGGAGTGCACGGGGGCTGCTTCGCGCTCCGCCTGCTGCGCCAGATGCCTCTTGAATCGGCGGGTGATGACGTCGTACATACTGGCGGTATCGTCACGCGCGGCGTCGCCGGTAATGCTGTAGGTGCGGTAGGCGTTCTTTGCGGGCATGCCGTCCTCAAAGACAACCATGGAGGCGACCACGTTCGTGCCCTGCACATGCGAAATGTCGTAGCACTCGATGCGCAGCAGCGGGTCCGGTAGTTCCAGCGCTTCCTGCAGCTCCACGAGGGAGGCGCTGCGGGTGGTCAAATCGCCGGCACGGCGGCTCTTGTGCAGGGTCAGCGACTGGCGCGCGTTCTCGGCGACCGTCTTCATGAGCTCTGCCTTGTCGCCGCGCTGCGGGACGCTAATCTCCACGGGGCCGCCGCGCACCTCCGCCAGCCAAGACGCCAGTTGCTCCTTATTCTCGGGCTCCACCGGCACGAGCACGGAACGCGGAATATCGTAGCTGTTCAGGCTCTTCTCGGCGTCCTTCTGGGAGGCGAGGCTCGCCGCGATATCGCTGTACACCTGCGCGATCAGCTGCTCGATGAGCTGCGCGTCGGTGCTGTCGTTGACCTTCTCCACAATCCAGCCGCGCTGGCCACGAATCCTGCCGCCGCGCACGAAGAACACCTGAACGGACGCCTCCAGGTCGTCCTCCGCGTAGGCGAATAGGTCGGCATCCACGGTCGCGCCAAGCACCACGGCGTTACGCTCAAACGCCTTAGTCAGCGCGGCAATATCGTCACGAAGAATCGCGGCGCGCTCAAAGTCCATATCAGCTGCGGCGGCTTTCATTTCCGCGGTCAACTGGGCGATATGCTTCTCAGCGCCACCACCCATAAACCGGGTCAGCCCGCGCGCCAACTTGCGGTGCTCCTCGGCGCTAATCTTGCCCACGCACGGCGCCGCGCACTTATCGATATAGCCGAGTAGGCACGGCCGGCCGCTATTCTTTGCGCGGTTAAACACGCCGTTCGTGCAGGTACGCACCGGGAAGACGCGCAGCAGCGCATCCAGGGTTTCACGAATCGCCCACGCCTGCGAATACGGGCCAAAATAGCGCACGCCCTTACGGCGCTCGCCGCGGGTCACCATGGCGCGCGGGTACACGTCATTGACGGTAATCGCCAGGTACGGGTACGACTTATCGTCGCGGAACGCAATGTTGAAGCGCGGCGAAAACTCCTTAATCCAGGTGTATTCGAGCTGCAGGGACTCCATCTCGCTCGCCACCACGGTCCACTCAACGCTCGCCGCCGTATGCACCATCGCGTAGGTCTTCGGGCTCAGCGTCTGCGGGGACGCAAAATAGTTGTTGAGGCGGTTGCGCAGGTTCTTCGCCTTACCCACGTAGATGACGCGGCCGTCGGCATCGCGGAAACGGTAAACACCCGGGTCGGTGGGGATTTCGCCGGGGGCGGGGCGGTAGCTGGAAGGCTCTGCCATGGGTACTTTCTCCTCGCTCTACTGGGCTTTCTACTGGACTTTCTGCGGGGTTGCCGCTGCTGGGGCTACCGGGGGCATCCCAGGCTCGCGCATACGACAAACCGCGCATCCTACACCCATCTCCCCCATAACGCGGGGGTCGGTGCGTGAATGCGCGGTTTAAGTCTACGCGGTATAGGCGGCGAGTGCCCTAGCCTGCGTCACGTGCGGCTGAGGGCGAAACGTTGTACTCATGCTTTCGCGCCTGACCGGACAGCTGAGCAATCTCATCCATGATCGTGTCGGTGGTGACGCGGCGCTGCTTGCCGGTCATCTTCTCACCGGTCTTCTCAAAGTAAAGCGGCTTGCCCACACGAATCGTGAAGCGGCGCGGGTAAATCATGTTCGAGCCGGGCTTCTGCAGGCGGTCGGTGCCAATCAGACCAACCGGAACCACGGGCGCGCCGGTCATGTGCGCCAGCCACGCCACACCAATCTTGCCGCGGTACAGGTAGCCGTCGCGGGAGCGGGTGCCCTCGGGGTAAATGCCGAAGACCTTACCCTCCTGTAGCTTCTCCAGGGCAATGTCGAGCGCCTTGAGCGATTCGGAACGGTCGGAGCGGTTCACGGGAATAATATCCACGGCTTCGAAGAATGCCTTCATCATCTTGCCGCGCGGGCCGGGGGTGTTCACGTACTCAGCCTTGGCGAGGAACGCCACGCGGCGCGGCATCATGGCAGAAATAATGATGGAGTCCAGGAAGGACAGGTGGTTGGAGGCGACAATCACCGGGCCGGTGGCGGGGAAGTTTTCGAGTCCGGTCACGCGGGCGCGGAAGACGGTGCGCAGGATTCCGGTGACTGCTTTCTGGGTGGATTTGTAGAGAAGCACGTGAACTCTCCTGAGGTGCCGATAGATTGCGGGCTGTGGTGGCGGGCTGCCGTGGGTGCGGGGTGAGTGGCCCCTTCTGAGGGTACACCGTGTGGGTGCACAGAATCTGTACTGAAAAAATTTGTACTGTGTTTAGTAGTACCGAGTTTTATTATTCCACACCCGAGTGTAGGAACGTGAGGGGTGCCGCATTCCCCTTCCACATGCTGGGATGCGCCTCCCACCAATAATTTCGGCAAGATTTCCGGTAGAAGCTCAAGTAGAAGCCCGAGTAGGAACCCGAGTAAAAGCCCCGATTGAGGGAGTCTGCGCAGCTTCCACCCCGGCGCCTCCTCCTCTGTTACCGGCGGGGAAGTAGCGCGGAAGCTAAGGATTCAACCTCAACGTAACATTCGAACTTTTTTGCCTTGTAACTGTGGCTTTTATGCCTGAATACGCCTGTCATATTGTGACGATACGTCAGCAAAGTTTCGTAAATACGCATTTAATATGCAAAAATGAGAGCAGGGTGGGCTGTCGCACCTCCCTCAAGGACGATTCACCCTGAACATAGTGAGCCGCCCCTCCAGCGGATGTGCGTCGGAACCACTCCACCTACACAATCCACGCACACTGGAGACATACACTATGGCTACAAAACCCGTCTCGCGTGCGCAGGCAGCAAAGATTGCCCGCCGCTCAGACACGGTCGGTGCCTATGCCGGAAAAGGCTGGGTACAGGCTGTTGCGTTTGTGATGCTCCTGGGCTTCACCATTATGGCAGTCCTTGCAATGCGCACCTACGCACTCTCCATGCCGCTCCCCGATAAAATCGTCGGCAACGACGGCAAAACTATCGCAACCCAAGAACAGATCCTGCACGGTCAGGAACTGTTCCAGGGACGCGGCCTGCAGCAGTACGGATCCGTGCTCGGTCACGGTGCCTACCTCGGCCCCGACTACACTGCAGAATACCTGCGCCTGACCACCGATGCTGCCGTCAAGGAGTACCGTGAACAGGGCAAGCAGGACCCCCGCGAACTCGTCAAGAACGAGTGGCGCAAGGAGAACAAGTACGACGAGCAGACTAAGACCATCACCTGGTCCGCTGGTGAGACCAAGGGCTACCAGCTCATGCTCAAGCACTACCGTGAAACCCTCATGAAGGGTGACACCTCGCAGGGCCTGTTCCCCGACGCCATTAAGAACGACGAAGAACTGCACGACATCGTCGCATTCTTCGGCTGGACCGCATGGGCATCGGCGGCAGACCGCCCCGACCAGCCCTACTCCTACACCAACAACTGGCCTTCCGAACCCAACGTGGACAACAAGCCCACCGCGGATCTGATGGTCTGGTCGGCACTCTCCCTGATTGCCCTCATCGGTGGTACCGGTCTGATGTTCGCCATCTACGGCCGCTGGTCCCGCGCTATCGGCTGGCACGCGGAAGAGGCACCCGTCCTCGACTTCCGTCAGCCCGACGAAGTTCGCCTGACCCCCTCGCAGAAGGCAGCCTGCCTGCTCTTCGCAACGATCCTGGTGCTGTTCCTGCTGCAGGCTCTGGTGGGTGCGCTCACCGAGCACTACCGTGAAGAACTCACCGGATTCTTCGGTATCGACATGGGCCAGTTGCTGCCCTACACGGTATCCCGAACCTGGCACCTTCAGCTCTCCCTCTTCTGGACCGCAGGCGCGTTCCTGGCGGGCGGTATCTTCATCGCCCCGCTGATTACCCGCCGCGAACCCAAGAAGCAGGGCCTGCTCACCTACGTTCTCATCGGCGCCGTGGTCTTCGTGGTCCTCGGCTCGCTGCTGAACGAATGGTTCTCCCAGAAGGGCCTCATCCCCAAGGAATTCACCGGCTTCTTCTCGCAGCAGTGGGAGTTCCTGGACCTGCCGCGATTCTTCCAGATCCTGCTCACCGCGGGTATGTTCATCTGGATCGTCATCGTCTGGCGTACCCTCTCCGCTCGTCTGAAGGGCTCGAAGAAGACCTCCCTGCCGTGGCTGTTCCTCTTCTCCGGCCTCGCCATCCCCATGTTCTACGCGGTCGGCTTGCTCGCAGGTCAGCGCACTCACGTGACCGTCGCCGAATTCTGGCGATTCTGGGTGGTTCACCTCTGGGTGGAGGACTTCCTCGAACTGTTCACCACCGTCATGGTGGCGTACATCTTCGTGCTGCTCGGCGTGGTCCGCGAGCGCATCGCAATCTCCATCATCATGATGGACGCTGTGCTCTACTCCGCCGGTGGTGTGATCGGTACTCTGCACCACACCTACTTCGTCGGTACCCCCTCCGAGCAGATGGCATTCGGTGCGTTCTTCTCGGCTGCTGAGGTTATCCCGCTGACCTTCCTGACCGTTGAGGCGTGGGGCTTCATGCAGCTGGGTGCCCGCCAGTACTCCAACCGCACCAAGCCTTTCCCGCACCGTTGGGCTGTCATGTTCCTGATTGCTGTGGGCTTCTGGAACT
Organism: Rothia sp. HMSC071B01; assembly: GCF_001808945.1. NCBI lineage: Bacteria > Bacillati > Actinomycetota > Actinomycetes > Micrococcales > Micrococcaceae > Rothia > Rothia sp. HMSC071B01. Next base: position 13,232 of record NZ_KV795071.1, read on the forward strand.
TCCTCGGCGCAGGTGTGTTCGGCTTCCTGATTAACCTGCCGATCGTGTCCTACTTCGAGATTGGTACCGCGCTGACCGCAAACCACGCACACGCATCCATGATGGGTGTGTACGGTATGCTCGCAATCGCGTTCGCGGTATTTGGTCTGCGCTACCTGATCCCTGAGGACAAGTGGCCTGAGAAGGGTCTGAAGTTCTCCTTCTGGACCCTGAACATTGGTCTGCTGTGGATGTCCTTCATCTCGCTGCTGCCGCTGGGTATTGCTCAGCTGTACAAGTCCGTGGGTGAAGGCTACTACGAGGCTCGTTCCTTCGCGTTCATTCACGACGGTGCTTCCGCCGTGATGGGTTGGATGCGTATGCCCGGTGACGTCATCTTCCTGGTCGGCATTATCCCGCTGATTAAGCTGGCGCTGCTGGGTATCAAGGAGATCTTCTCCAAGAACGCTAAGGAAACCGTCCTGGAGCTGCCCGAACCGCCGCTGTACGAGGTGGTTGAGGACGCTCGCATCGCAGAGTTCGCCGGCGCTAAGGCTGCCGAGGAGCTGCCCGAGCAGACCAGCCCCTACCGTAGCGATCGTCGAGGCTAACCATGCCTGAGCAGATTGCTGGAGTTTCTTTCCTCGTGTGGCTGGCCTGCGTGTACGCGTTCGGCCTGGTCGCCGTGGGTTGGGGCTTCGATATTCTCGCCAAGCGCACCAGCCAGCGCATGGTGGCGGCGCGAACCTTCGGGTTCACCTACCACGAAGAGAGCGACGCGTGGCTCTGCCCCGAAGACCAGTGGCTGTGGGCGACCGCATTCGACTCGGATAACCGAGTGATGCGTTACCGCGCCAAGCCCAGCGTGTGCAACACCTGCCCGATTAAGGACAGCTGCACCGTCTCGGCGAACGGCCGCGAGCTCACCCGTGAAGTGGACGAATGGCCCTACTCCGAGTCGGGTCGTTTCCACCGCGGGCTGGCGGTTGCTGTCTCGTTGCTGGGTGTGGTCATCCTGATTGGTGCCGCCATCGTCTGGCACTCCCCGCTGGAGCTTCTGGTGGAGGGTGCCGCCGCGGTGGTCTGCCTGTCGCTGACCTACCCGCTGGCTGTGAAGCTCATGCGTTCCCCCGCGAACTTCGAGAACGATCCGAAGCATATTCACGCATCCACCGCTGACGAATCGGTGAACGTGAAGATGGACCGTTTCGCGGCGAAGTGGGGTGGCGTGTCGAATGAGCGTAAGCGCCGTACCGAGCAGACCCGCAAGCAGATGATTGCGGATGCAACCCTGCCGGTTCGTACCTCTGCCCTCGACCCGGACCGCCCCGCATGGAGCGGTACCGGCACCTCGGTTCCGCGTCTGCATAAGACCACGAACGAGGTCCTGCAGGAGCAGAACCTGGCTGAGGTTGAGGCGGCTGAAAAGCTGGCTGCAGAGAAGATGGCGAAGAAGTAGCGCTGCACAAGTTTTTCCGTTCCGGCGGCTGACCGGTCGGTTGGGTCCGTCTGTTAGCTTCGGCGGCTGCCCTGCATGGATTTCTCTTTTATTCCTCTTTTGAGTTTTCCATGTGGGGTGCCGCTAAAGCACCGACCGCCGCGATGTACGCCGGGACGGGAAATTCCCCTCCCAAACTCCCCACACAGCCCGGTACCGGGCAACACCCACTACCTACACCCCTACTACCTGAACCGTACGAGGCGCGGGCAGGTGGGCACACATACCGTCCTCCCCCAATACTTGTGAAGGAAAACCATGGATCCCGTCACTTTGGCAACTATCCTCATCCCAGTTGCCGTCATTGTTCTTTTTATTCTGATTCGTATGTTCCGCGTCATCCCCGAATACGAGCGTGGCATCTCTTTCCGCTTCGGTCACCTGCGCTCGGAACTGAAGCCCGGCCTGAACATCGTCTTCCCCCTCGTCGACTCCCTGCAGCGCGTTGATATGCGTGTCATCACCCTGACCATTCCCCCGCAGGAAGTCATCACCAAGGACAACGTTCCCGCCCGCGTGAACGCCGTGGTCCTCTTCCGCGTTACCAACGCCAAGAACGCGGTGCTTGAGGTTGAGAACTACCCGATTGCCACCAGCCAGATCGCGCAGACCACCCTGCGTTCCCTGCTCGGTCGCGTTGACCTGGACACCCTGCTCGCACACCGCGAGGACCTGAACGAGGACCTGCGTTCCATCATCGGCTCCCGCACCGAGCACTGGGGCATCCAGGTTGAGCTCGTCGAGATTAAGGACGTTGAGATTCCCGAGGCCATGCAGCGCGCCATGGCTCGTGAGGCTGAGGCCGAGCGTGAGCGTCGCGCAAAGATCATTTCGGCACGCGGTGAGCTTGAAGCTTCGAGCGAGCTGAAGGAAGCATCCGACATTCTGAGCCAGTCCCCCGCTTCCCTGCAGCTGCGTTACCTGCAGACCCTGCTGGAGCTGGGCGCCGACCAGAACTCGACCGTGGTCTTCCCGCTGCCCATGGACGTGATCGGCCCCCTCGTGGGTGCGCTCAAGGGCGAGAGCAAGTAGGCGCTTCTCCCCTCTGATGTACTAGCCTGAAGTACTAGCCGCGGCGGCTGACCCGCAACGGTGAGAAACATATAAATATCCCGTGCAGATAAACGTATCTGCACGGGATATTTCTATGCGGAATTTATACGCGAAACGCTTTCAAACGGAGCCCGCGAAAGCGGAGCGCCGAAAAGAAAACCCGGGAAGAAAACCCGGGAAGGAAGGCGTTTGGCCCGCCGCGGGGGTTGGATGAGGTGGTTGCGACGGGCCAAACTGGTCGGTTACACGCCGTAGAGGTGCGGGCGCGGCAGGTACATCAGCCAGTTGGGTGAGGGCCGGAATCCTGCCGCAAACGGTTTTCACCGACGCCTTAAGCATAACCGGCGCACCCCCCGAACCGGCGGTAGCTTGAGTGAAGCATCAATCACCCATCTCACGCCATGCCGGGGCGGTATTCAGCCCAAAAACGGCACCTAAAGCATCGGTACCCAAAGCACCTGCGAGCTGGCTCCGGTGCTCCCCTAGCGCAGCGCCAGTCATCTAACACAGCGCCCGGCAAACTAACGCAATGCTCGGTGTGCCTGGTCAAAGAACTCACGCTCGTACACGCACGCCGACAGGTACGCCTGCGCCGCACGCACACGCTGAGCCGGTGAAGCCGCCTCAAACGCACGCTCCACCTCCGCGAGGCTACGTGCCACATCCGCGGCGAACTCTTCGCCACCGTACATGCTCAACCACTCCGCGTACGGGTGGTCCGCGTGATTCTGCGAGGAGAGCACAGCGCCCACCTCTTCGTACAGCCAGTAGCAGGGCAGGATTGCCGCGGCACCGACCACGTAATCATCACCGGCGGCGGAGGCACGCAGGAAATTCGTGTACCCCATCGTAATCGGCGAGGGGCCACCCAGACGCACACGGTTCGCCAACCAGCCTTCGTGCAGCTGCGATTCGGCGGCAATCGCCTCGTGCGCACCGGCGGCCCAGTGCACCTGCGCCTCAGCGGTGTCAGCACGCGCCGAGAGAGTCGCGAGCGCACGCGAATAATCCCGCAGGTAGAGGGCGTCCTGGTCCAGGTAGAAGGCGAACAGGTCCTCGTCGAGGGTGCCGTCACCGAGGGCACGCACGAAGGGCAGGTCCAGGATCTGGTGCCAGGTTTCGCCACCGGCTGCCCAGAGGGCGGCGGTCCAGGGTCCGGCGGGCTTTACGACGGCTTCACCGGCGGGTACGGGGCTGACCGGCAGCAGACGCTCCGGGCTGGTGCCGTCCAGAATATTACCCTCAGAGTCGGTGGTGGCGAGCAGGTGATGCCACGGGTACGCGGAGGCGGCAGCCTCCAGGCGGCGGGCACGGGCGGCGTGGTCCACCGGGCCGTGGCCCTCACCGGAGCCAACTTGCAGACCGGCGCCTGCGGCGATGGATTCGTGGAGCCAGCGGGTGCTCCACTGCAGGGCGCGGTGGGTGTCTTCGCTGGTCAGAACGCTCTGCTGGCCTGCGGCGTGTCCTGCGGCTTCGGTGTGCTGGAGCAGTTCCACGCCCAGGCGGGTTGCCAGCGAGGAGGACAGGGAGCATCCGGTGCCGTGCGTATTACGGCTGTCCAGGCGCGGGGTGCGCACGTGCGCGCAGGTGCCGTCCAGGAAGACCGCGGTGTTACCGGCGTCCTGACCGCACAGGTGGCCGCCCTTCACAATCACGGTAGTTCCGGTCGCCGCCGCAAGGTTCGCCGCCTGCTCGTGCGCCTCATCGAAAGTCTGGGCGGGCTCCTTCTGGCAGAGCACGGCGAGCTCCGGAATGTTCGGGGTAATCACGTCCACGAGCGGCACGAGGTCGCGCAGCGCCTGCTCCGCTTCAGCCTGCAGCAGGCGGTCACCGCTAGAAGCAATCATGACCGGGTCGAGCACGACCACGGGCACGGGGTGCTCGCTCAGCCAGGTGCGGACGGTACGGATCGTGTCTGCGTCCCCGAGCATGCCGATTTTCACGGCGTCCACCGCGACATCGTCAAAAACGGCGGCAAGCTGCGCGGTCAAAAATTCCAGGGGCGGGGTGAATACTTCACGCACTCCGCAGGTGTTCTGGGCGACCAGTGAGGTAGTCACGCACATGCCGTAACCGCCGGATGCGGCAATGGACTTGAGGTCCGCCTGAATACCTGCACCGCCGGAGGGGTCGGTTCCGGCAATGGAGAGAACCCTCGGCACCCGAGCTGCCCGAGCTGCCCGAGCTGTCTGGGGTTCTCGGGGGTTTCCGGAGGCGCTCGCGCCGGGTGCAGGGTTGGTGGTGGTGGGTGCGCATGAGGGCGCGGTAGGCTGCTCTGCCATGATCGATAATCCCTTCGCTAGTTCGAACTAGAGCAGGTTCAATGGGTGATTCTCTCAGCCTTGAGTTTCCTTACGCCGTTTCGTGCGCCCCCTGTGCCGTATGCCCTTCGTTGGGCGGGTGTTGGGCGGGTCAGCGGGTCGCGGGCGTCTCAAGGCACCCCATATCGCTCTGCCAGGTTATCACAACGATTCTCAGTAGCTGAAAGTTTTGCGGGTGACAAGTGAATCTCTCCGAAATTTTCGTTTGAGCATTGCGGTACTGCACCACCATTCCGGCTCAGGTTTTCCAGCGCAGGCTTCAGCACCCCCCCCAGAACTCGCCCGTTAAAAGGCAATGCCCGGCACCGCTTTAGACGGTACCGGGCACTATCAGCCGGACATATCGCCGGGCATATCCACCGGGCTAGGCCAGAGCTTAGGTGAGGGCGAAAATCTCTGCCGGTGAACCCTCCGCAATGATCCTGCCCTCGTGCAGCAGGACCGCACGGTCAGCCAGCGAGGCGATACGCGCATCGTGCGAAATGATCAGCACCGCACGGTTCGCCAGCACGGCGCTCAGGGACTCGGTTGCGTCCGCGAGCTCCAGCTGAGTGGTGGACTCGTCCAGAATCACGGCGTGCGGGTCAGCAAGCACAATACGTGCCAGCGCCAGCTGCTGAATCTGGTCGCGAGTCAGAGGCGAATCCGCGCCGCTGACGACAGTATCCATACCCTGCGGCAGGTCGCGCCACCAGCGGGCACCGATAGCGTCCAGCGCCTCACGCATCTGCTCGACGGTTGCATCCGGCACGACCACCGTAAAGTTATCGGCGAGAGTACCGAAGAAGACGTGCGCTTCCTGGGTGCAGACCAGCAGGCGCGGGCGGCCGTCGGCGGCGGCATCGGTCGGGAAGTCGCCGTGACCGACCGGGCGACCCATCACGGTGATGGTGCCGTCCAGGGCGGTCAGCGAACCACCAATCAGACGAGCCAGGGTGGTCTTACCCGAACCGGAACGGCCCACCAGGGCGAGCGCCTCACCGCGGCGAATCTTCAGGTTGATACCTTCCAGAACGAGGGCGTCGGGCGAGTAGCCGTAGGAGACGTCGGTGCAGTCAATGGCGTACTGCGGGTCCTTCACGGCTTCATCCGAGACGGCGGCGAACGCTTCGGCACGGTGCTGTGCACGCGCCTCACGCTGCTTCTTCGCCAGGGAGACCACACCGAACACGCGGCCCATGTTCACGAGCATGATGCGCAGGCTGCTGACGTGGTGGTTCAGCATGTCGGCGAGGATTCGCAGGCTGAAAACCATGACCGAGGCGGTCGCTACGGCGCCCCAGGAAGCCCAGCCGAGAGCCACGCAGGCGGCGCCCCAGAGCATGCACAGAACCGTCGGGATCCAGGCGTTAATAGCGTCCACGGTGAAGTACAGCTGGCGGATGCGCACCATGCCCAGCTGCGCGGCGAACTGGCGCTTGTTCTCACCGGCGAAGGCATCTTCGCGGGCGGTATGAACGCCCAGCTCACGGATCGTGGAGGTGCCGCGAATGTTCTCGGTCAGCACGCTGTTGAGGTCGCTCACGCGCTCCTGGGCGGTCTGGTTGCGTGCCGCCATGAGCGGCAGCATCTTCGACATGATGAGGGCAAGACCGGCAATCATGGGTAGCATGATCAGACCCATTGCCGGGCTCACGAACGCCAGGGAGAGCGTGGAGATAATGAAGTACAGCACCACGTAAATCGCGCCGAGCAGGTCCTCACTGACGGACTTCGCCGCCGAGGAGAGGTCGTCGGTCACGCGGGTGAGCAGGTCACCGCTACCGGCTTCTTCCACGGTGCGTGCGTCCAGGTCGAGGGTGCCGTCGAGGGTGTCCTGGTTGGCGTCACGGGTGACGAGCGCACCCAGTCGCGCCGCACTGTACGAGGAGACCATGAGGGTTATTGCCTGCACGATGAACGCCGCCAGAATAATCAGAATCGGCTGCCACGGGTAGCTGGAGAACTTACCCGCCACCACGTCGTCCACTGTGGCACCAATCTGCAGGGGCACCACCGCACCCATGAGGGTGCTGACCATGTAGATGACGAAGGTGTAGAGGGCTCGCCCCTTATGCGCTGCGAGGTAGTTCCACATGCGGCGTGCCACGTAGGCGGGGGTTTCGATGGGGAGCTGCTTTGCCATGCTAGTTCACCTCCTGATTCTGAGTGGTTTCGGTCTGAGCGGTTTCAGACTGAGCGGTTTCCGGGTAGCCGTCGCATTCCATGCGGCGGGTCGTCTCCGCGGTCGTGGAGACAACGTAGACCTGCTCCAAATCCTGCAGCAGGCCGGGGTAGCCGACGGGCAGGCGGTCGCTACCAATCTGGGTTTCCATCGCATCGTAGATGTAACGCTGGCTGGGTTCGTCCACGGAGTTCAGCGGCTCGGTCAGAATCAGCACCTGCGCGTCCTGTGCGAGCGCACGGGCGAGCGCCAGACGCTGACGCTGACCACCGGAGAGGTTCGCACCTTCACTGGTGATGCGTGCGGCGAAGTAGTCTTCGGGGTTGCGTCCGCCCAGTCGGTAGGCGATTTCGCGGGAGTCGGTAATCTTCAGCAGCTCCTCATCCTTTGCCTGTGCCAGCTCCTCGTCGGGGTTCGGCACGGTGCCCAGGCGCAGGTGCTCCTGCAGGGTTCCGGCGAAAATCATGGGGTTGGGTTCGCTCAGCAGCACGCGGCGGCCGGTTGCGTCCTTGAGGTCCTCTCCCCCGCGTCGCAGGGTGCGGGCGAGCGCCTCGGCGTAGTCCTGCGCGGTGAGGTTGTAGTCGCGCGGGTTGACGTACACGATGCGCGGGTTGCTGGCACCGGCGGGGGCGACGGGTACGGGCACCTTCAGGGTGCTCGCCTCGACTGTCTGTTCGACGCGTGCCAGATGCGCCATTTCTTCGTCGGTGCGCGGGCTCTTCAGCACGCCCTGACGCACGCCGGCGTGACCTTCGAGGCGGGCGACCTTGGCGAGCGCAATCTTGGCGTAACGCCAGGCGGTGAGGAAGTTCTGGGTAATCCAGATGGGGCCGCCCATCATCGCGATAATGGAGGCGACGGTCACCAGGGACGCGGCGGGCGTATCGGATACCCAGCGGCCGTTTTCGACGTGGCCGGTGAGGGCGAAGCCGATGCCGAGCAGGGTCACGGCGCCACCGAGCAGCGCGCGGATGAGGAACATCCAGCGGTGCGTCTTTTCGTAGCGCATGTAGCTGTCGAAAACTTCGTCGGTACCGCGGTGGTAGCGTTCACGCATCTGTTCTTCGGCGCCGAGGCCGGCGATGGTGCGCAGACCGGTGGCGATGTCGGAGGCGCGTGAGGAGGCTTCGCCGTCCTTTTCACGGTATTCGCCGATTTTGGATTCGAGGAAGGTCGAGTACCAGGCGATGACGCCGACCACAATGAGCGTGCCGATAAGGGTGACGACCGCGGTGACGGGGTTGATGAGCCAGAGCTGCACGGCACCGAGGGTCGCGATAATCATGGCGTTGACGAATAGCGGCAGTGAGAAGTAGACGTCCGTGATGCGGCGTACGTCTTTGTTCATGACGGTGACTGCTTCGCCGGAGTCTACGCCGGTGCGGGTTTTGCCCATGAGTCGGTTGATGTAGATGCGCCAGTCGCGGCCGAGTTCTGCACTGAGGGTCATGGAGGTACCCCAGCCAAAGAACTCATTAATCACGATGAAGGTGATAGATGCGATGACGACCCAGAACATGGGCCAGGCGTCGGGTGCTTTGCCAGCGATGTGCTGGTTGATGAATTGACCCACCATGACGGGGATCAGGATTGCGCCAATACCTGCGGTAGTTTCACCCACGATGGGGATTGCCCAGCGGTGCCAGGGGTATTTGTGTCCGGGCGCGGTGACTCGCAGGGCGAGGCGCTTTTTGAGGGCTTCTTCTTCAGCCTTGCGCAGTTCGCTGCCGGTTATTTCCGGTGCAGATTTTTTCTGAGCGGCTTTTTCCTGCGTGGTTTTGTTATGCATGGATTCTTCATGCGTAGCTTCTTCACGCGCAGCGTTTTCTTGTGCCTTGTCAGCGTTGTATTCAGTCATTCAACGTCTCTCCTTTCTCTTACCCTATTCCTTTATCAATGTGGCACGCAACACTAAGAGTGTATTAGGTGGGGCGTGTCGTTATTTTGTGCAACGTATTTTGGGGCGTGTATCGACCGCACAGTATGGTCCGGCATCAATCGGCGGACTTGAACCTAGGCGGTAATTTATGCGGCATGGAACCCTGCGGTGTGAGGCTCTGCAGTGTGGAGCCCTGTGCCTTTGACCTTCTGAGCGCCAGGTTGTGCATCACTGCATCTAAAACGCTTTATTCCACCCTACCTGAACTTTAGGTTTTCCCGCATTAGAGCACGCGACTTTGCGCCTATGCCGAGTTGTTCCCTCGTAACGATAACGCCCCCGCGCCCGCCCTATTCCCGATAGACTGGAATCCTCATGAGTATTTTGAATTTTCTTTCTCCCTCGCTGGGCGAGAACCCCGGCGACTACAATCGACGCGATTTCAAGGTCAACCCCCTCACCGCCGAAGAAATCTATGAATCCTTCACCGAGTGGATTTCGACCCGCGGCATGACCCTGTACCCCGCCCAGGACGAGGCCGTCCTGAGCATCGCCGCCGGCCATAACGTGGTGTTGGCAACCCCGACCGGTTCGGGTAAGTCCACTGTGGCTGTTGCCGCGCATTTTACGGGCCTGGCGACCGGTCAGCGTTCCTACTACACCGCCCCCATTAAGGCGCTGGTGTCTGAAAAGTTCTTTGACCTAATCAATATTTTTGGTGCCGAGAACGTGGGCATGATTACCGGCGACTCCGCCATCAACACGGAGGCGCCCATTATCTGCTGCACCGCGGAAATTCTCGCCAATATTGCCCTGCGCGAGGGTAAGGATGCGGACCTGTGCCAGGTCATTATGGACGAGTTCCACTTCTACTCCGACCCGCAGCGCGGCTGGGCGTGGCAGCTTCCCCTGCTGGAGCTTCCGCAGGCGCAGTTCCTGCTGATGAGCGCGACCCTGGGCGATACGACTCGCTTCCAGGAGGAGATGACGGCGCTGACCGGTCGTGAGAGTGACCTGGTGGCGCATTCTGAGCGTCCCATTCCGCTGCATTTCTACTACTCCACCACCCCGGTTCAGGAAACCGTGCAGGAGCTCGTGCAGACCAAGCAGACTCCGGTCTACATTGTGCACTTCTCGCAGAAGGCGGCACTGGAGCAGGCGAACGCCCTGCTCTCGGTGGCTATTGCCTCAAAGGAAGATAAGGAACGCATTGCAGAGCTGATTGCGAAGTTCCGTTTCGGTCCGGGCTTCGGTAAGGCGCTGAATAAGCTGGTGCGTGCCGGTATCGGTATTCACCACGCGGGCATGCTGCCCAAGTACCGCCGCCTCGTGGAGCAGCTGGCTCAGGAGGGTCTGCTCAAGGTGATTTGCGGTACCGACACCCTGGGTGTGGGTATTAATGTACCCATCCGTACCGTGCTGATTACGGCGCTGTCGAAGTTTGATGGTGCCCGCAGCCGCCGTCTGCGTGCCCGCGAGTTCCACCAGATTGCTGGACGCGCCGGCCGCGCCGGTTTTGATACCGCCGGCACCGTGGTGGTTCAGGCACCCGAGCACGATATTGAGAATGCTCGCCTGTTGGCTAAGGCTCAGGCGAAGTTCGGTGACGACACCAAGCGCATTAACCAGTCGCTGTCCTCCAAGCGTAAGAAGGCGCCGGAAGGCTTCGTTGGCTGGTCCGAGAAGACCTTCGACCAGCTGGTAGAAGCCGCCCCGGAGCCGCTGACTTCCTCCTTCGACATCACCCACTCGATGCTGCTGAACCTGATGCACCGCCCGGAGAACCCGGTCATTGCCGCGTACCGCATCATTCAGGAGAACCACGAGAGCCCTGCGCGCCGCCGCGAGCTGCTGCGCAAGGCAATTGGCATCTACAAGGAGCTGCTGACCGGCGGCGTGATTGAGCGAACCAACACCCCGGACGAGCACGGCTCCTACCTGCGCCTGACCGAGGACCTGCAGGATAACTTTGCCCTGAACCAGCCGCTGTCCGCTTTTGCGGTCGCCGCGCTGGAACTGCTCGACCCCGAATCCCCCAGCTACGCACTGGACGCGCTCTCCCTCATCGAGGCGACCCTGGAATCACCGAACCAGGTGCTGTACGCGCAGGAACGCAAGGCGAAGAACGAGCTGTCGGCACAGTTGAAGGCGGACGGTGTGGACTACACCGAACGCATGAACGAGCTGGACAAGGTCACCTACCCGCAGCCTCTGGCGGAGCTCATTGATCAGGCGTACACGACCTACAAGCAGTCCGCGCCGTGGGTTGCACGTTTTGAGCCGCGCCCCAAGTCGATCGTACGTGACATGTACGAACGCGCAATGGGCTTCAACGACTTCGTGCAGTACTACTCGCTCGAACGTGCCGAGGGTGTGCTTCTACGTTACCTCTCTGACGCGTACAAGGCGCTTCGCCACACCATCCCCGATTCTGCCGTGACCGACGAGCTCGACGACATTATCGAGTGGCTCGGCGAGCTGGTGCGCCAGACCGACTCCTCCCTGGTGGACGAGTGGGAGAAGCTGGCTGCCGGCGAAGACACCGCGACCATTGCAGCCGAGCACGCCTCCATCGAGGAGGAAGAACCTCCCGCCGTGACGAAGAACCTGCGCGCCTTCCGCGTGATGGTACGCAACGCCCTCTTCCGCCGTGTGGAGCTCTTCGCTGACGAGCGTGACCGCGCCCTGGGCGCCCTGGACGAGTGGTGCGGCTGGGATGCCGACCGCTGGGCGGACGCCATGGACGACTACTTCGACACCTACGATGACATCTACACGGACGCCGACGCGCGCTCGCCTCGCCTGGTCAGCATGGATGAGGACACCGCCGCTCACCCGGGCGTGTGGAAGGTTCAGCAGAGCTTCGCCGACCCCGAAGATAACTTTGACTTCGGTATTCGTGCCGAGGTTGATTTGGCGGCCTCCGATGAGGCAGGTTACCCGGTGCTGAAGATTCTGAGCGTGGGCGAGTTCTAAGGCTCCGATTGAGACTCGAATGAGACTCCGCCCGAGGCTCTGCCCAGATGTTGCCCATAGTGGGCTAGAATACAGAGTATCTATCTATTTGAATGAAAGAAGGTTCACCGTTGACCGTTTCTTCGCTTCCCAAGGTTGAGTACCGTAAGGGTTCGGTCGTCAAGCACGACGGCTACGAGATTACCGACCACTGGTTCCAGGTTCCCCTGACCCACGGTCTGATTTTCTCCAAGGGCAAGGATGCCGCTCTCTCCTCCCGTTTCGCGGACCAGACCATCACCGTGTTCGCCCGCGAGGTTGTGAGCACCAACGAGACTCTGACCGTTTCGGCTGATAAGCGTCCTTACATTGTGTACCTGCAGGGCGGCCCCGGTTTCGGTTCGCCGAAGACCGGCTCCATTGGCGGCTGGATTGCTGAGCTGGCGAAGACTCACCGCGTGATTCTTCTGGATCAGCGCGGTACCGGCATGTCTTCCCCGCTGTCTGCTCGCAACATCACCGCTGTGGGTGACCCGCAGGTTCAGGCTGAGTACACTGAGCTGTTCCGTGCGGACTCCATCATCGCTGACGCGGAGGCTGTCCGCGAGGTGCTGCTGGCTGACCGCGCCGATAAGCGCTGGTCCACCATTGGCCAGTCCTTCGGTGGCTTCCTGACCCTCTCGTACCTGTCCTTCGCTCCGCAGTCCCTGCGCGATTCGCGCATCACCGCGGGCCTGGCGCCGATTCGTACCTCGGTGGACAACGTCTACCAGCACACCTTCGACCGCATGAAGGAACGTGTTGAGGAGTACTACAGCTGGTTCCCCGAGGACGCTGAGCTCGCTACCCGCATTGCTGAGCACCTGCGCACCCACAAGGAGTACCTGCCCACCGGTGAGCGTCTGACCGATCACCGCTTCCAGATGGCCGGTCACTTCCTGGGTGGCCGCTGGCGCGAGCGCGGTCTGCACTACTTCCTGGAGACCGCTTTCGCTGAGGGTAACGACCACCTGTCCGATCAGTTCCTGACCGCTATGGGTGCCGAGGTGACCTTCCAGGCGAACCCGCTGTACGCCCTGATGCACGAGACCATTTACGCTGACGGCCCCGCTGACGGCGTTCTGCCCGGCATCCCCGGCTACGAGCTGTCCCCCTCCCCCGCGCCGACCAACTGGTCTGCTGCTCGCGTGGCGGCTTCCCGCCCCGAGTTCGCACCGGATGCGGATCGTCTGCTCTTCACCGGCGAGCACATCTTCCCCTGGTACTACGAGGAGGATCCTTCCCTGCGTCCGCTGGCTGAGGTTGCTAACCTGCTGGCTGAGAAGAAGGACTGGGGCCGCCTGTACGACCACGCACAGCTGCACAAGAACGAGGTTCCCGTGGTGGCTGCGGCGTACAACCCGGACGTGTACGTGGACTTTGAGCACTCCATGGAGACCGCTCGCTGGGTCGGTAACACTCAGGTGTGGACCTCGAAGACCCACCACCACGACGGTTTCGGTTCTGACCCGCTGACCATTCTGGGTCACCTGAAGAACATGCTGGCTGAGGTTCACAACCAGTAATTCTTCGCCGGGTAGTCATTCTGCCCCGGGTATATCCCCGAATATATTTTGATACAGCGAAAGCCCCTCACCCCGGTTGATCCGGTGTGAGGGGCTTTCGTGTGAGCGCTTAGCCTGGTGAGGCCGCAGGCTCAGTAACTCAAACTACTTCGAGGAGGAAGAATGCGCATCCTGTGCGGTGCGGGCACGCATCACGAGGGCGTGGTATTCGTCTTCCTTCTCGATCAGCTCGTCACGCAGCTTGGCGGGAATGGCGTTGAGCTTCTCGGTTTCCTTCTGCCAGCGGGCGGTGATGTCCGCACGCTCGGCGGCGGATGCATCCTCGGGCAGTGCCAGGTACTTCTCGGAGAGCGCCTGAACACGCTGAATGGTCTGCAGCGCGCGGCCCTTGGGGCTGAGCAGCGAGGCAAGCACGGTAATGATCAGGACGCCCACGATGACCATCAGCGACATTTCGGTGCTGATTTCGACCACGTGCACGGGCTCGCCGTGGTTGATGAACGGCAGGTTATTCTCGTGCATTGCGTGCAGGATGAGCTTCACACCAATGAACGCGAGGATGGTCGCCAGGCCGTAGGAGAGGTAGACGAGGCGGTCCAGCAGGCCGTCAATAAGGAAGTACAGCTGGCGCAGACCCATGAGGGAGAACGCGGTCGCGGTGAACACAATGTAGACGGACTGGGTGAGGCCGAAGATCGCGGGGATCGAGTCGAGCGCGAAGAGCAGGTCGGAACCAGCGATAGCGACCATGACGAGCATCATGGGGGTCATGACGCGCTTGCCGTTTTCGATGGTGAAGAGCTTGTCACCGTCGAAGTGGTCGCTGGTCTTCAGGTACTTCTTGGCGAGGCGGACCATGATGTTGTCGGCTTCGTCATCGCCGTCACCTTCGGTGATTTCGTCCTTGAGCAGGTTACCTGCGGTCATGAGCAGGACCAGGCCGAAGATGTAGAACACCCAAGCGAAGGAGTTGATGATCGCTGCGCCGGCGAAGATGAAGGAGCCGCGCGCCAGGATCGCGAAGACAATACCGAAGAGCAGAACCTTCTGCTGATTCTCACGGGCGACACGGAAGGTGCCCATAATAATCATGAAAACGAAGAGGTTATCGACCGAGAGAGCTTCTTCGGTGATGTAGCCTGCATAGAATTCGGTGGCGGCGGAGGGGCCGTTCGTCACGAAAATATACAGACCGAACAGCATCGCGATGCCGATGTAAATACTCGACCAGATGGCCGCTTCCTTGACGGAAGGTTCGTGCGCCTTACGAACGTGGAACACGAAGTCGAAGGCCAACAGACCCGCGATGATGAGAATAGTAACCAACCATTGCAACCCGGTAACTTCCATGGGGAGCCTTTCTTGTGGTGTGCGTACAGGACCACAAGTCTCTCCCGCCGACCTTAATGGAGGTCGGCTCGATTCACCGGTTAGGCGCCTTCGGCTAACGTGCTGACGATGAGTCGATTGGTGGGATACTCCCTTGCTCGGTGAACGATTATACAGCAGGTTGGGGTTTTCGCACAGGAGCCCCTCCGGGAGAACTTTCAGGAGCTAGGTGCACCGAAACGCCGCATCCGGCGGGGTTGACCTGTCGGATGCGGCGTTCTGCGTGACGAATACACGCTGTCTAGTTGGGGGTCTAGCTGGCGCCACTATTAGTTTGACAACATGTAGAGCGGCGTATTGCAGACCAGCACTACACAGATCAACACCGTGCAGCAAGCCCATACAAAAGTAGCCCTCCCCGTGAACTATTACGGGGAGGGCTACTTTTCATTCAGTTAGGAGACCATGTTGAAGGTCGGCGGGGTGAACGCAATCGCATTGACCTGCTTGTTCGTATCAAGCGTGCCGTTCTCCTGAATCGTCGGGACGGTAATAACCACCTCGAACTGGTACATGCCTTCCATGAGCGTATTGCCACGCAACGCAAAACGCGCGGAGATGCCGGTCGCTTTATCATTCACGCTCGACGCAAACGGAATAACCTGGCCCTGAACGGTCTGAGTCTTGCCGTTGCGGGTCATAACGGTTGCCTTGCCGGTCGGGTCAGTCGTGAAAATCTGGCGGTCAATGATTTTACCCTCGGGCGAGAAGAGGTAAATGTCCATGGACGGGTGCAGGTGCGTGGTGCCGGTCGTCGCCTCCAGGGCGGAGACGTTGTAGGTCATCACGAACTCACCGCAGTTCAGGTTGAGGTCGCCTTCGGGGCCGTGAGTCGCCTCGTACACGGACATGAGGCGGATCGTTGCGGGGTTCGGGGAGGTTGCATTCTCCATGGACCACCACGCCTGACCGGTCTCCGGCGCAGTCACGGGCTTGTTCTTGGTGCGCGACTGCAGGGCGCCACTGGCGGGATTGGTAATCATCCAGCCGCCGACCTGGGTGAAGTCCGGGCCGTGTACCGTCTTGCAATCATCAGCCGAAGCAGCGAATGCGGGCACCGTCGTGGAGGCGGCAATAGCGGGCACAGCCCAGAGCGCGCCGCGGGTGAGGTTGCGGCGGGTAACGGAACGAGCTCCCGTGGTGTGTGCGTCTGAAGAGTTATGAGAAATAGTCACAGATTTTTCTTTATCGTTCGGAAGCATCAAGGTTTTATTTGACACGTAAAACACCTTGATAGTGTACAGCATGTATCTGCACTCAGTAGAACTTCATGAACAATGAGTTACCTCATGGCGAAAAACCCACGTCGAACCCCTAAACGCCGGGCTAGAACACCGGGTTTAGGCGTGACCCGCCTCCTTCATCAGACGCAGCTCCTTCTTCAAATCGGCAAGCTCATCACGCAGACGCGCCGCCAACTCAAATTGCAGGTTCTCCGCCGCCACGCGCATCTGCTCGTTCATCTGCTCAATCAAATCCAGCAGGTCCTCGGCGGGTGCCGCCGCCAGGCCGTCGGCACGAACGCGCGCCTCCGCACGGGCGAGAAGCTCCTCCGACTCCGGGGTGCTCGTGGCAATCTTCGACGAGGTCGCAGAACCGGTCTTCGCACCCGCGCTCACCGTGCGGGCGCCCTTCTTACCGCTCTTACGCTGCTGCAGAAGCTCGCGGGTGTCCTCTTCCTCGCGGGCGAGCACATCCGTAATATCGGCAATCTTCTTACGCAGCGGCTGCGGG
The DNA here is from genome assembly GCF_001808945.1 of Rothia sp. HMSC071B01. Taxonomy (NCBI): domain Bacteria; kingdom Bacillati; phylum Actinomycetota; class Actinomycetes; order Micrococcales; family Micrococcaceae; genus Rothia; species Rothia sp. HMSC071B01. The sequence continues at coordinate 29,769 of NZ_KV795071.1, forward strand.
TCAATGCCGTGCTCACGGTTGTACGCCTGCTGAATCTCGCGGCGGCGGTTCGTCTCATCAATCGCCACGCGCATAGAATCCGTAATCTTATCGGCGTACATGTGCACCTGACCGGACACGTTACGCGCCGCACGACCAATCGTCTGAATCAGCGAAGTGGTCGAACGCAGGAAGCCTTCCTTATCGGCGTCCAGAATCGCAACCAGGGACACCTCGGGCAGGTCCAGGCCCTCACGCAGCAGGTTAATACCAACCAGCACGTCGAAGGTGCCCAGGCGCAGCTCACGCAGAAGCTCCACACGGCGCAACGTGTCAACGTCAGAGTGCAGGTACTGCACCTTCACACCGTGCTGCAACAGGTACTCGGTCAAATCCTCCGCCATGCGCTTGGTGAGGGTCGTGACCAGCACACGCTCATCACGCTCCACGCGCACGCGGATCTCCTCAAGCAAATCATCAATCTGACCCTTGGTCGGCTTGACCACAATCTCCGGGTCAATCAGGCCGGTCGGGCGAATAATCTGCTCCACATAACCATCAGCCTGCGACAGCTCGTACTTGCCGGGGGTCGCCGAGAGGTAAATCGTCTGACCGATACGCTCCAGGAACTCCTCCCACTTCAGCGGGCGGTTATCCATCGCCGACGGCAGACGGAAACCGTGCTCCACGAGGGTGCGCTTACGGGACATATCACCCTCATACATGGCGCCAATCTGCGGAACCGTCACGTGTGACTCGTCAATAATCAGCAGGAAATCATCCGGGAAATAATCCAGCAGACAGTTCGGAGCGCTACCGGGGGCACGACCGTCAATATGGCGCGAGTAGTTCTCAATGCCATTGCAGAAGCCCATCTGCTCCATCATTTCCAGGTCGTAAGTGGTGCGCATGCGCAGACGCTGCGCCTCCAGCAGCTTGCCCTGAGATTCGAGGGTCTGCAGGCGCTCGCGTAGCTCATCCTCAATGGAGGTAATGGCCTTCGCCATACGCTCGGCACCGGCGATGTAGTGGCTTGCGGGGAAGACATACATTTCTTCTTCCTCGCGAATCACCTCGCCGGTCAGCGGGTGCAGGGTGTAAATCGCCTCAATCTCATCGCCGAAGAACTCAATGCGGATCGCGTTCTCCTCGTACATGGGGATGATTTCGACGGTATCGCCGCGCACACGGAACGTGCCACGGTGAAAGTCCATATCGTTACGCGCGTACTGCATCGCCACGAACTGGCGCAACAGCTCGTCGCGGTCAACCTCCTCACCGCGACGCAAAGTCACCATCTGCTTAATGTATTCCTCGGGCGTGCCCAGACCGTAAATGCAGGACACTGTCGCAACCACCACCACGTCGCGGCGAGTCAGCAGGGAGTTCGTCGCCGAGTGGCGCAGACGCTCCACCTCCTCGTTGATGGAGGAGTCCTTCTCAATGAACGTATCGGTCTGCGGCACGTACGCCTCAGGCTGGTAGTAGTCGTAGTAGGAGACGAAATACTCCACCGCATTATTCGGCAGCAACTCACGCAGCTCATTCGCTAGCTGCGCCGCCAGGGTCTTGTTCTGCACGAGCACCAGAGTCGGACGCTGCACCGCCTCAATCAGCCAGGCTGCGGTCGCGGACTTACCGGTACCGGTAGCGCCCATCAGCACAATGTCCTTCTCACCGTTCTGCACACGCTCGGTGAGCTCGGCGATGGCCTTGGGCTGGTCGCCCGCGGGCTGGAAGGGGCTGACCACCTCAAAGGGGGCGACAATACGGTTAATCTCGGGTGCGTAACTCATGTATCCATCCTAGGGGAAAGCCGCCCCATACGCCCCAGAATTGGTCACCCTTTTCTACTGGCGCAATATAATCACGCGCAATAGTACAGACACGACAGGTAACAAGCCATCACCATGAAAGTGCCCAAGTTCATAAAAGAGGGGACGCAAAAGATAAGGGTCTTTCGACTGGTTCATCTGCGCTACCGGGCAGGAGGCGAGCGGGAGCATTTTCCCGCACGATGACGGTGCTCTTAGGAACAGCGCTCTTAGGGGCGGCCGCTCTCCCCCACAGCCGCCGCCACTCACGGGTGCCGCACCGCAGAAGATAAGCGGCAACACATAAAGACTTATGACGGGCGCTCCGCACCCGCACCCTTTGCCTCCTTGATGTGGCTCACATATGTTTAGAGCGCACACGCAGACAGAACGGGACCACAAGAGCGCACGGAAGGACTCCATGAGCACGACCACGGAGACAGCTTCACAGGCAACCCCGAACGAATCCACAGAAGCGAACCCGGAGGCGAACCCCACCGGCACACCGGCTGCCACCTTAGTTGCCAAAACCGAGCATCGCCGTACCCTCTTGGCGTCCTCGTACCCGCTGATTCTGCTCATCGCCCTCGCCATTCTGCTGGGCGTCACCTACCTCTCACTCATCACCGGCAGGTACCCGGTCGAACTGGACGAGCTCTTCCGCATCCTCGGCAAGAACTGGTTCGGCATGGATTTGAAGGTCTACAAGCCCGCCGAAAACATGCTGCTGACCGTGCGCATTCCGCGCCTGCTCGCCGCCGGGCTCATCGGTGCCGCCCTCGCCATTGCGGGCGCCACCTTCCAGGCAGTTTTCCGTAACCCGTTGGTTTCCCCCTACCTGCTGGGTGTTTCGCAGGGCGCGTCGGTGGGTGCCGCCTCCGCCATTCTGCTGGGTGTGGGCACGAGCCTCGCGATTCAGGGTTCCGCCCTCGCCGGTGGTCTCGCCGCCGTGCTGCTGACCGTGAGTATTCCTCACCTGTTGAAGAATCAGTCCACGCTCATGCTGGTGCTCTCGGGCGTGATTGTGGGTGGCTTCGGCACCGCCGCACTCGGTGCGTTGAAGTTCATTGCGAACCCCGAAACTCAGCTGGCGCAGATCGTGTTCTGGCAGATGGGCTCCCTGCAGGACGTACGCGCAGAAGCACTCACCCAGTTTGCGCTGGTGGCGGCGCCCTGCATCCTGCTGCTCTTGGCGATGCGTTGGCGCATCAATATCCTCTCGCTCGGTGACGATGAGGCGCGCACCCTCGGCATTAACCTGACTCGCACCCGCGGTATCACCATTCTGCTGGCAACCCTGGTGACCGCGACGAGCGTATGCATTGGCGGCCCGATTTCTTGGGTAGGTTTGGTCATTCCGCACCTGTGCCGCCTGCTGGTTGGTAGCGACACGACCAAGCTCATGCCGCTGTCCGTGCTGATGGGTGCTTCGTTCATGATGTTCGTCGATACCCTGGCGCGTAGCCTCACCAGCGCGGAGGTTCCTCTGAGCGTGCTGACCGGCTTCATTGGCACGCCCCTGTACGTGGCGCTACTGCTGTTTGGAAAGGTTCGGGTGAAGTAATGTCGTCTTCCACTCCCTATACTCAGCACCGCACGGATGCGAGCGCCGAGGTTCTGCTGCACCTGGACGATGCGGGCTTCCGTTACGGCCACCGGGGCGGGCACATCAAGCGCCGCCGAACGGATCACCGCGCTGGTCTGCACCGTTCCGGGCACCGCTTCAGCCGCTGGATTTTCCGCAACGTGAACCTGCAGGTGCGACGCGGTGAGGTCCTCGCCATTCTGGGTCGCAACGGTGTGGGTAAGTCCACCCTGTTGAACTGCCTGATTGGTTTAAATTCGCTCACCGAGGGCAGCATTCACCTGGGCGGTGAGCCGCTGGATTCTTTGACCGCGACTGAGCGTGCCCGCCGCATCGCCTACCTTCCGCAGATGGAGGGTCGCGGCATCTCCTACACCGTGACCGAGTACCTGCTGATGGGTCGCGCACCCTATATTGGGTTGTTCTCTTCACCCTCGCGCCGTGACCGTGAGCAGGTGCATACCGTGATGGAGGAGCTGGGGCTGCTCGACCTGGCGCACTCCCCGCTGGATGAGCTGTCCGGCGGTCAGCGTCAGCAGGTAGGTATTGCCCGAACCCTGGTGCAAGACGCCCCGCTCATCGTTCTGGACGAGCCGACGAGTGCACTGGACGTGGCGAATCAGGCGAAGGTGTTGCGCAAGATTCGGCAGCTGCGCGATGCCGGGTACGGGGTTATTTTTACGACCCACAATCCGGATCACGCGCTCCTGTTGGATGCGACCGTCGCCCTGCTTGGCGTACACGATATGCCCGATACCATGCCAAACGCAACGCCGCAGGTATCTGCACATGCGCCGGCTCAGCTGCTCACGGGCCGCGCCTCCAAGGTGCTCACCAGCGAGGTTCTCTCACGCACCTTCGCTACAGATTTGTCGGTGGTGTATTCACCACAGCTGGGTCGTTCCAGCGTGCACATGACGAGCCTCGATATGAGGCTCCACAGCTTTTAGTTTTCCGGTGGCGGTTTGAACCAGATACAGAAGATGCGGTAGAGGTGCCGCATCCGCTGTGGTGGCGCGCCCCTAGAGCGCCGCTTCCCCGAACCGCCTCCGGGTTATTCACCCACCCTGTCGACACAGAAAGACACATCATGAAGATTACGAAGTTCCACACCGGCATTGCCCTGACCACTTCCCTCCTGTTGGCTGCGCTGACCGGTTGCGGCGCAGCGAACACCGCCTCCTCCTCGGGTTCCGCATCGAGCTCAACCTCAGTCTCGACTTCGAGCAATTCCGCAAAGAAGCACACCAGCTTCTTCGTGAAGGATAACGGTGACGGCACCAAGGTCATTAAGGACATTGACGGCAAGGAGGTCACTGTCCCGACCAACCCCGAGCGCATCGCTGACCTGTGGCACGCAAACAACCAGGTGGTTCTGTTGCTCGGCGGCGCTGAGAAGCTGGTGTCCACCACGACTGCCGTGAAGTCTCTGGCGTGGTTTAAGCAGGTGTACCCCGGTATTGAGAAGGTTGACGCGCCGGTGAAGGGCACCGACGTGAACATGGAGCAGCTGCTTGCCGATAAGCCGGAGGTGCTACTCGCCTCCTCGAAGGATCAGATTGCGAAGGCTACTGAGGCAGGCATCCCGGCGGTGCACGTGGAATTCCAGAACTTCGCTGATTTGAAGCGCACCGTTGAGCTGACCGCCGAGGTCATCGGTACCGATGAGGCGATTGAGCGTGCCGAGAAGTACCTGGCATATCTGGAGAAGAACGAGAACCTCATCAAGGAGCGCCTGCAGGGTGTCACCGAGTCCCCGAAGGTGCTGCACATTGCGGGCGGTTCTGACCTGACGAAGGTGGACGGCTCAAACTCCCTAATTGGCGAATGGATGAAGCTTTCGGGCGCGAAGAACTCTCTGGACGGCGTGGAGAATCTGAAGAACATTTCTCTGGAGCAGATTATTGCCTCGCAGCCGGAGTACATCATCATTGGCGGCGCGGATGCACAGAAGGGCGTTGACGCGATCAAGGCTGACGCCGCGTGGGCTGACGTTCCGGCGGTGAAGAACGGCAAGATTGTTAAGAACCCGGTTGGCACCTTCAACTGGGACCGCTACTCGGCTGAGGAGGCTCTGCAGATTCTGTGGGCGGCGAAGCTGTTCCACCCCGAGAAGTTCTCCGACGTTGACCTGGTGAAGGAGACTCGCGAGTTCTACTCCACCTTCTACGGCTACCAGCTGACCGAGGATGAGGCGCAGCGCATCATCAATGGTCAGGGCCCCGCAGCTAACTAATCCGAAACTAGCTAATCCGGCGACTAACTCGCCTGGCGGTAGCTCACTTGGCGACCGGCTAGTTCGTTGAACACGTACCGCCCGGAACCGTGCTCACAGCATGGTTCCGGGCGGTATTTTATTGGTTTGTAGCCGTGGGGTGCCACTGTATTAGTCGAGTTCAGCGTTAGTTAACCGCAGCGTTAGCGCACCTCCACGGTGGCTCCGGCGAGGCTCATCAGCGCCCGGTTCGTCAGCGGAAGGTACCCGTTCAGGGCGCTCAAAATCAGCTGCATGGTGCGCTCTTCATCCTCCACGCTCAGCCCGCGCGGAATACCCACGCCGGGCACGCAGATACGCTGCTTGTACAGGTCAATCACGGCGCACACGGTGCGGTTCGGCACACCCAGCACGGGCAGCATGCCGCGGTGATTGACGGTGCGCAGGCCCTTACCGACCACGGCGGCGGTGCGAATATCCGGGCAGGCACTCCCCGCGAACCGGGAGGCACCCGCACTGTTCGCAAAAGCGGCAGGGTCGGGAATACTATTCGGCACCGCGCTCTTCTCGTTCAGCACAGACAGCAGCGGCTCCCCCACCGCGGCGGTGACCGCCACGTAGCGTACCTGCCGGTCCATGGCGTTGAGGAAGTCCAGTTCCGCGTACTCCTCCACGCGGTAGTTCTCGACCAGACCGGCTTCGCCCGACCCGGTTTCTTCCACGGTGCGGGTGATGACTTCTTCATCGTAGAAGCTTGCCACGCACACCTGCGGGGCGCCTCGCTCAATGCGGGCGCGGCACTGATAGTCGTCATCGAGCAGCCAGAGGGACAGCTCATAGCCGTCGGGTACATCGCGCACACCGGTCGCGAGCAACACTTCGCTGCCGTCCAGGGGGAACGGCTCCCAGCCTGCCGGTGCAAAAGCATTGAGGGCACCGTCCAGGGCGGGGTTGCAGGATCCGAGGCTCGGCGCCTGCTCAGCCGGGGTGAATGCCTCGGTGGCGGGCATGGCGATGGTGAGCCCGCGCATCCTGCCGGCGAGGCAGAGTTCAATCGCCATGAGCAGGTGGCCCGCACCTTCACGGCTCAGTGCTGGGCTCTGAACCATGTGCGCCACACCGGAGTTGTCCAGGCTGAGGTGTTCGCCAACTCCGCGGGCGGCGTTAGAGTAGCGGTTGTGCAGGCGCACCAGCTCGTCAATGGGCAGGGCGCGGCCCACAGTGCCGAACGCCTGGGCGATAGCGTGAACATGTTCGGGGAAGACGCGGCAGAGCCTGCCAAGCTGGCGGGCAAATTCTGCCGGACGCTGCGTGAGCACGCCCAACAGGGTGCCGAGGTTCTGCTGTCGGTAGGCGTTGAGCAGTTGGGCGACGGTGGCGGGTTCAAGCTGCTCGACGGTGCCCCTCGTGGGGAGGCGCGCTCCCTGGCGGTTGAGGGTTGCGGTGCCGCCGCGGCTGCCCGCGGACTGCTCTGATGAGTTTTTGCCTGCTTGTTCTCGGTAGGTTCCCGGCTGCGTCACGTTTTCACGACCTCAGATATTGGATAAGCCTTTTGGCACTCCTTCTACCCTAGCAACAAAAACAGTCAATTACTAGGGTTCAAGTAACTATTAACTAAGGTTGGACTATCTTTTAGATTTTGAGAGCTTTACGCAGGCGCTTTAGCCCGGAACCCTAGGAGGAATTCTGGGAGCGGAAATCAAAGACCGGGAATCTAGAGGCCGGTAACCTAGACCGGCAAATCCACCCACTGCGTGTCCCCCCAGGTCACGCTCGCCGCACCGGAACTCAAGCTCACCACCAGCTCCTCGGCACGCGCCAGCTCCTCCGGGCGGTCAAACACACCCAGGGAAATCGTGGCACCCTCCGCACCGTACTCAGTTCCCAGCACGTTCAGTCCGGCGGCACGGATCTCGTTCTCCAGGCGGCCAGCATCCGCGTGCGAACTGGGCACCTGACCCACGCGCAGACGCTCACGCGAATCGAATAGCGCGCCATCCAGGGTCTGCACCACCGAATCAGTGTAGGCACGCACCAGACCGCCCGCGCCGAGCTTAATGCCACCGAAATAGCGCACGACCACCGCAACCACATCCGACAGGTCGGTGGTGCCGTCCTCGCGGGTCTGACGCGCCAGCAGCGCCTGCATCATCGGCACACCGGCGGTACCGGCGGGCTCACCATCATCGGAGGAACGCTGAATATCGCGGTCAGCACCAATAATGAACGCTGAACACACGTGGCGGGCATCGTGGTAGGTCTTGCGCACTGACTCAATGTAGGCGCGCGCCTCCTCAACGGTGCTCACGCGTTTGATGTGACCAATAAATTCGCTACGCTTAATTTCGAGGAGGCTCTCATAGGGCTCATCGCCGCGCGGCACAAGGTATCGGTTGGCGCGAGTTTCTTCCTGCATGTGTCCTCCTCTAATCAGTACCTATCTATTGTGGCACAGCCCGTCAGGAGCACCGTCCATGTCCCAGCCTTCTTCCCCCGCTTCTACCACGCTGCGCCGTTACGCCCTCACCGGCGGTATCGGCAGTGGCAAGAGCACCATCGCCGCCCTCTTCGTGGAGCAGGGCGCATTCCTGGTGGATGCGGACGCCATCTCCCGCTCCCTCATGGAGCCCGGCGAGGCGGTGCTCGCCCGCACGGTCGCGGAGTTCGGCGAGCATCTGCTCGACGAGGACGGCCGCCTCAACCGCCCCGCCCTGGCGCGTATCGTGTTCAAAGATGAGCAGGCACGCCTGCGCCTGAACGCGATTGTGCATCCCGCTATTCGTGAGCGTGCCGCGCAACTGGTGGAGCAGGCGCAGGCCGAACCCGGGTTCAGCGGCGTGGTGCTGGAGGATATTCCCCTGCTCGTGGAGACCGGCGACCCGTCCGCCTTTGAGGGCGTGGTCGTGGTGCGTACTCCCCTGGCGACTCGCCTGCAGCGCCTCGTATCTTCGCGCGGCATGAGTGAGGAGGATGCACGCGCCCGCATCGCCGCGCAGGCAACCGACGAGCAGCGTGAGGCGGTCGCAACCTGGATTATCGATAACGGCGGCTCGCTGGAGGAAACCGCCGAGCAGGTGCGCGCCGTCTGGGAGCAGATGACCGCCGCCTAAGATCCTCCCCAGCAACACGGGGCACAGCAACAGCGGGCATAGCAACACCGGGCGCGTACTCCGGATCCCAACGCCCCCAACCCTGACTCACCTAAACCCCCAATAACGCAAAGAACCCCCTCACCTCCCAAACGGGAGATGAGGGGGTTCCTCTGCTCTAGGCACCCCACGCGGGGTTACCTATCGGCTATTACGCCTGATGAGTGCTCATCTGAGCGGCAGATTAGTTGCCGGTCAGCTTCTTGCGGAGCTCAGCCAGTGCCTCATCCGATGCGAGGGTACCTGCGGAAGCGGGCTCCTCGGAGGAGTAAGAGGTCGGTGCGGGCTCAGCTGCTGCGGGAGCTGCTGCTGCAGCCTCTGCGTCAGCCTCGAGAGCCTTAGCAACCTGAACCTTGTGAGCCTCGAAGCGAGCCTGTGCCTCTGCGTACTGTGCTTCCCAAGCCTCGCGCTGTGCGTCGAAGCCTTCCAGCCACTCGTTAGCCTCGGGGTCGAAGCCCTCGGGGTACTTGTAGTTGCCAGCCTCGTCGTACTCTGCAGCCATGCCGTACAGAGCGGGGTCAAACTCGGTAGCGTTGGGGTCAACGCCCTCGTTTGCCTGCTTGAGGGACAGGGAGATGCGGCGGCGGTCCATGTCGATGTCGATGATCTTAACGAAGACCTCTTCACCAACGGAGACGACCTGCTCAGCCAGGTCAACGTGGCGGGTTGCCAGCTCGGAGATGTGGACGAGGCCCTCGATGCCGTCCTCAACGCGCACGAATGCACCGAAGGGAACGAGCTTGGTGACCTTGCCGGGAACAATCTGGCCCAGAGCGTGGGTGCGAGCAAATGCCTGCCACGGGTCTTCCTGGGTTGCCTTGAGGGACAGGGACACGCGCTCGCGGTCCAGGTCCACCTCGAGAACCTCGACGGTAACGGGCTGGCCAACCTCGACAACCTCGGACGGGTGGTCGATGTGCTTCCAGGACAGCTCGGAAACGTGAACCAGACCGTCCACGCCACCCAGGTCCACGAATGCACCGAAGTTGACGATGGAGGAGACAACGCCCTCGCGGACCTGACCCTTCTCCAGCTCGTTGAGGAAGGAGGAGCGAACAGCGGACTGAGTCTCTTCCAGGTATGCACGGCGGGACAGAACAACGTTGTTGCGGTTCTTGTCCAGCTCGATGATCTTAGCTTCGATCTGCTGACCGATGTAGGGAGCGAGGTCGCGGACGCGGCGCATCTCAACGAGGGATGCGGGCAGGAAGCCACGCAGACCGATGTCGAGGATGAGGCCACCCTTGACAACCTCGATAACGGTACCGGTAACGACGCCGTCGTTTTCCTTGACCTTCTCGATGTCGCCCCATGCACGCTCGTACTGTGCGCGCTTCTTGGAGAGGATCAGGCGACCTTCCTTGTCCTCCTTGGTGAGGACGAGTGCCTCAACCTCGGAGCCGAGCTCGACAACCTCAGAGGGGTCGATGTCGTGCTTGATGGACAGCTCGCGGGAGGGGATGACGCCTTCGGTCTTGTAACCGATGTCGAGCAGAACCTCATCGTGGTCGATCTTAACGACCTGGCCGGAGACGAGATCGCCGTCGTTGAAGACCTTAATGGTCTGCTCGACAGCCTCGAGGAATGCCTGCTCGTCGCCGATGTCGTTGATTGCGACCTGAGGGATGTTGGTGCTCATGTAGTGAGGGCTCCAATTGGATTTCTAATAGGTCGACGCTGCCGGTTCACCGCTCAACACCCCCGGGTGGAGGCGCCGACCGGCTCACTGTTTCACCCCGGCGCGCACGGCATAGGACCGCTAACGCCTTTGAATGGGGTGAGGAAACGTCGAGCTGACGGATACTTACAATGTGTACCACCCACCGGAAGCAGATGCTTTTAGCAGGGTGTGCGAGCGGTCTGTGCCCGTTTTCTCCCCGTTTTCTTAAGGAGAAAAAAGAGCATAGAAAACCCGTACGTTGGTACACGCGATTAATAGTGTACGGGAATCCCGGGCGTGTCGTCAATGGTTACGCGCCCGGGATTCCCGTACTTATTTGCGGTTTTGAACTTGTGGTTTGCGGAGGGTACGGCGTTCGTCCTCGTTCCTACAGGGGCACCCGCCCTCGCTTCGCTTCGGGCACCCTGATGTCACTACGGACGACACCGCCCCTCCACGCGACGCGCCAAGCCTAGCCGGAGCGCAGGGTAGCTATACCCTCCGGAAGCGACATCAGGGTACCCTCTCGGGTGCTCTCCGCAGCGAAGCAAGGAGAGGGCGGAGCGCCCGAGAGGGTGGGTTCCCCTGCAGGAGCGGAGGAAGGGTATAGCGTACCCACCCACCCCTGCCTGTAGGAACGAGGACGATAACTGCCTTTCCGTGCGGAAATCAATACAAGGTAGTGAGCCTAGTGGCCCGCCTCCTGCCAGGACTTACCCCAGCCGACCTGCACATCCAGAGGAACACGCAGGGAGGCGGCACCGCTCATCTCCTCGACGAGCACGCGTTCGGCGGCTTCACGCTCACCGGTGGCGACTTCGAGGATGATTTCGTCGTGCACCTGCAGCAGCATGCGGGTCTTCAGGCCCTCTTCGCGCAGGCGGCGGTGAATGTTGATCATGGCGATCTTGATGATGTCCGCGGCGGTGCCCTGAATCGGGGCGTTGAGGGCGGCGCGTTCGGCGGCTTCTCGGCGTACACGGTTGGGCGAGTCCAGGTCGGGCAGCACGCGGCGGCGGCCGAAAATGGTTTCGGTGTAGCCGTCCTGGTGTGCCTGCTTGAGCACGCCGCGCAGGAAGCGTCCCACGCGTCCGAAGCGCTTGAAGTAGTTGGTGCGCAGTTCGCCCGCTTCGTCGGAGCTGATGTTCAGCTGCTTGGCGAGGCCGAAGCGGGACAGACCGTATGCCAGACCGTAGGACATGGCCTTGACCTTGGAGCGCTGCTCGGGGGTGACGTCCTCGGGGGCGACACCGAAGACCTCGGAGCCGACGTAACGGTGCAGGTCCTCCCCCGCCTCGTAGGCGGCGATGAGCTTCTCGTCGGCGGCCAGGTGCACCATGATGCGCATTTCGATCTGCGAGTAGTCGGCGGTGAGCAGACCCTCGTACTCCACGCCGTCGATGGGCTCGGGAGCCACGATGAAGGCACCGCGGATGCGGCGGCCCTCCTCGGTGCGAATCGGGATGTTCTGCAGGTTCGGCGCGGTCGAGGAGAGTCGACCGGTGGATGCGGCGCCCTGCTGGAAGGTGGTGTGCACGCGTCCGTCCTCGGTGGCGGCCTTCTGCAGGCCCTCGACGGTCTGGGCGAGCTTGATGTTGTCGCGGTAGGCGATGAGCGCACCAAGGAAGGCTGCGCCGTCGGATTCAGGCGAGATCTTGGAGAGCAGCTCGGTGACGGATTCGGCGTCGGTGGAGTAGCCGGACTTAATCTTGCGGGTGTGCGGCAGGCCAAGGGTCTCGAAGAGCACGGTCTGCAGCTGTTTGACGGAGGCGAGGTTGAGGGGTTCTTCGCCGTCCTCGGTGGCGACCTCCCCGCCGATGATGGCTCGGGCGGATTCCTGCGCCTGGTTGGCGCGTGCCGAGAAGGTGTCGTGCAGCTCGGTCAGGAGCGCATCGGAGACGGCGATGCCGGCCTGCTCCATGTCTGCGAGCACGTACAGTAGCGGCAGCTCGATTTCTTCGTAGACCTTCAGCTGGCCGTGCTCTTCCATTTCGTAGTGCAACAGGCGCGCAAGCTCGTGGATGATGCGGCTAATCTGCGTGAAGTAGCGCAGGTTCTCGACCGGTTCGGTTTCGCCGGGCAGGCTGAACAGGGAGGGTTCTTCGCGCGTCTCGGGCTGGAAGACCAGCTGCGCGTAGGGTTCCTTGGGAATCCACAGGTAGCGTTCGGCGAGGTCTTCCATGCGTTCGGAAAAGAGCTTGCGGGTTGCGGTGGGGATGAAGCCGCACATGTACGAGGACAGCGCGGGGTCCTCGACGGCGCCGGCGAGTTCGTAGCCGTAGGCGCGCAGGAGTTTGCGCTGAACCTTGAGGTCCATGACGATTTTGCGGGCTGCTTCGTCGGAGAGCCAGGCGGCGAGGGCGGCGTCGAGTTCCGGGTCGATGGTGCGGGTATCGATCCAGAGGCTGGTGCTCTTGCTGGTGAGGAGCACGCCGAGCAGTTCGGGGTTTTCTTCGGCGGCGCGGATCTTGGTTTTGGTGACCTTGACGGCGGGGGCATCGCCGATGGCGGGGCGCGCTACGGGCAGGTTGGTGACCGGGTAGAGGGTCACGGCGCCTTCGAGGCGTTCGGGTACAGCGATGGGCGCGCCCTGTTCGTCGGTGCCGTAGTTTTCTTCGGCTGCGGCGGAACAGAAGGCGCGGAATGCTGCTGCGTCTGCGTTTTTGGTGGGTGCGCTGGTATTGATGGGTGCGTAGACGGGGCCGGTGGGTGCCTTCTTGGGGGCGCCCTCCTCCCCTGCTTCTGCGGCGGAGCTAGTAGCGCCTGCGGATCCGGCGGCGCGCACGATGGGGCCGAGGGTGTCGGCGGCGCGCTTGCGGATGGTGCGGAACTCTACTTCGTCGAAGAAGGTGTTGAGTGCATCCAGGTCGGGGGTGAATGCGGTGTCTTCGAGGGTGACGTTCAGGTCGAGGTCGTTGACGAGCTGGTTGAGGCGACGGTTGCGCACCACGTTATCCACGTTCTCGCGCAGCGCCTCGCCCTTCTTGCCGCCAATCTTGTCGCGGTTGTCGAGCACACCCTGCAGGGAGCCGTATTCGCCGAGCCATTTGGCGGCGAAACCGGGGCCCACGCCGGGTACGCCGGGCAGGTTGTCCGCCTGTTCGCCGGTGAGGGCGGCGAGGTCGGGGTACATGTGCGGGGGTACTTTGGTTTTCTTTTCGACGGCGGCGGGGTCCATGCGCTGAATACCCTTGGAGGGGCCGGTGGTGACCGGGTAGAGCAGGGTGACGTCGTCGGTGACGAGCTGGAAGATGTCGCGGTCGCCGGAGAGGATGAGGACCTTGTAGCCGGCTTCGGTGCCGCGGCGGGTGAGGGTTGCGACGATGTCGTCGGCTTCGTAGTTTTCGTAGGTGAGCGCGGGGATGTTGAGCGCGCCGAGCATCTTTTTGATGAGGTCAATCTGGCCGTTGAAGGCTTCGGGGATGGCGTTGCGGCCGCCCTTGTATTCGCCGTATTCGGCGGTGCGGAAGGTGCCGCCGGGCAGGTCAAAGGCTACGGCGATGTGGCTGGGCTGGTTGTCTTTGATGATGCTCAGCAGGGTGGAGAGGAAGGCATGGACGGCTTCGGTGTGCTGGCCGTCGCTGCGCACGAAGATGTGCTGTCCGGTCTTTTCGGCCATGGTGTAGATGCCGAAGAAGGAGCGTAGGGCGAGGGAGTGTCCGTCAATGAGCAGGAGGGTTTTGTTCTCTGTAGTCACTCCTCTAGTGTATCGAGTCTGAGTTTTCTTGGTGGTTGGCTTCGTGACGGCTGGGTTCGGGGGGGGCTAGTTTCGGTGGCTACTGGTTAGCCCTGTGGGGAGGCGCCCGCGCTGTGTTGGGTGTCGGTGCTGTGTTGGGTGCCGGTGCTGTGCCATATAGCGGAATAACAGGGTGTGTGGAAAGAGTTTTACCTCATATGTAGGTGCCGGTGGGGGGGCGTTTGGTGAGTTTTCTCCCAAAAATTGTGCCCCAAGCCACTATGTGAGGTGGATAATAATACAGTTTCCAGATAATATATAACCTTATTATCGCCTCCAGCGTAGGAACCCCCACACCCCGTGTATTCATAGGCAGAACTCTACCCAGAATTCACCGGCAGGATCCACCGGACCGTGAGGGCACATCCCGCGCATAACACACAACGAACCCTCATTTAGGAAACTATGAAGGCACTCAAAAAACTACCCCTTCTCGTATGGATTCTCATCGCGATTGCATCGGGTGTACTCATCGGCTTGCTGACCCCCGGAATGATTAGCGGCATCAATGACGCAACAGGCGCAGCCATCCCCACCGACCTCATTGTGCAGCTCTTCGTCTCCTTCTCTACCGTATTCAGTGCCTTCCTGAGCTTCGCGATTCCGCTGATTATTATCGGTTTCATCGTGCCCGGCATTGGTTCCCTCGCGCAGGGTGCGGGCAAGATGCTCGGCATCACCGTGGGTCTGGCGTACATCTCCAGCATCCTTGCTGGCTTCCTGGCACTGACCTGCGCACTGCTGCTCTACCCCATCATCCTGAAGGGTCAGCAGCTCGCCTCCTTCGATAACCCCGAGAACGCCCTCTCCACCGGTTACGTTTCCATTCAGCTGACCCCGATTATGGGCGTGCTGAGCGCCCTGATTCTCTCCTTCATCCTGGGCCTGGGCATTACCGCTTTGAAGACCCGCGCAATGCTGAACCTCTTCGAGGACTTCCAGGTCATCGTTGAGAAGATGCTCAGCTACGTGATTATCCCCCTGCTGCCGGTGCACATTGTGGGCGTGTTCGCGAACATGACCCTCGCCGGTCAGGTGGCGAAGATCCTCTCCGTCTTCGGTCTTGTGTTCGTCATGGTGATTATTCTGCACTGGGTCACCCTGGCTCTGCAGTACTCGGTGGCTGGCGCGGTGTCTCGCCGTAGCCCCATCCAGATGCTCAAGACCATGATGCCCGCGTACTTCACCGCAATCGGCACCCAGTCTTCGGCTGCGACCATCCCGGTGACCGTGCGTTCTGCAAAGAAGGCTGGCATCTCTGCTCGCGTGGTGGACTTCGCGATTCCGTTGTGCGCAACCATTCACCTCTCCGGCTCCATGATCACCATTACCTCCTGCGCGGTGGCTGTGCTGTTCATGACCGGTAAGAGCCCCGATTTCGGTTCGCTGGTTCCCATGATTCTTGTGCTCGGCGTGATGATGGTTGCCGCTCCCGGCGTTCCCGGCGGTGGCGTGATGACCGCAATCGGTCTGCTGGAGTCCATGCTTGGCTTTGACTCCTCCATGATTGCCCTGATGATTGCTCTGTACCTGGCTCAGGATTCCTTCGGCACCGCGACCAACGTGACCGGTGACGCGACCATCGCAACCCTGACCGAACGCATCTCCAAGGCAATCGGAGCGAACCCCGATAAGGAAATCCGCGACGAGGACATCGAAAAGGCAGAAGCTATTTCCGCTTAGTCCTCTCCGCTTCCATAGCGTTTTTCAGCCCCGCCTCCTGAGTTTGAACTGCCTCCCGTTTCTTGGACACCAAAAATGAAGTCCAAGAAACGGGAGGCTTTTCATGTCCGTGCATCTGGGATTAAGGCATGACCGTTTGCTTCGGGAACAGGCAGCGCAAATGTTTGAGAAGGGACGTGGCTATCGTTTGACCGCCAGCAGGCTTGGTGTGTCCGCCGCGACTGTGAGAGAGTGGCAGAAAATGTACCGCGTAATCGGGAGGAGCGGGCTTCTTGCCATGGGAATAAAGCAGGCCAGATACGACTATGAGACCAAGGTTGCCGCAGCCAGGGCCGTGGTTGATGGTGGGATGAGTAAGCCTGAGGCGATGGCGCGTTTCGGTATTGCAAGCGTGACACCGTTGAAGCAGTGGTGCAGGCTGTACCGGCAGGGCGGCGCGCAGGCGCTTAAGCCTAAGCCTAAGGGCAGGCCGAAGGGGTCGGTGCGGGCGGTGCCACCAACGCGTGAGGAGGAACTCGAAGAGCGTGTGC
>NZ_KV795071.1:46219-108592 GCF_001808945.1 Rothia sp. HMSC071B01
ACAAAGCCCTAGTGGTCGCTGAGCTTTCAGGGCAGGGACACGCGGTGCGTGATCTCCTCGAAGCTGCTGGCCTTGCCAGGTCGAGCTACTACTACGCACTGGCTCACCCCCAACAGCCAACCAGAGTGCAGCTACGTCCCAAGGTCGCACAGATCTTTTCACGAACCCCCAACGGGTGCGGTCACAGGCAGGTAGCTATGTGCCTGCGCGCTGAGGAAGGGGAACGCATCGCCGATAAGACAGTCTTGAAGATGATGCGCCAGATGGGGCTGCGCTGCGGTATACGCCGTGAGAGGGCCTACCACAGGTACAACTCCTACAAGGGGGAGGTGGGGCAAAGTTTCGCCAATATCATCGGTCGCGACTTCACGGCCGATGGTCCTTGGCAGAAGTTGGGTACCGATGTTACCGAGTTTAAGCTTTCCTTTGGTAAGGCGTATCTTGCTCCGGTTTATGACTTTGCCAGTAAAGAGATTGTCGCTCACTCCATCTCGATGTGCCCTAACCTCGTCCAGCAACAAGAGATGCTTCAGGCACTCATGGAGGCCAAACCCGAGGGAGCTAAGCCGATTTTGCACTCGGATATGGGGTGGCAGTATCAGCACGAGACCTACATCAGTACGCTCGCTGATAATGGTTTTATCCAGAGCATGTCACGCAAAGGCAACTGCATCGACAATGGCGCCACCGAGCAAGTTTTCGGACACCTGAAGGACGAGTTTTTTCGTGGCCAGGACTGGCAGACCTTTGAGAGTTTCAAAGCCGACCTTGACGCCTATATTACGCATTGGAATACGGTAAGGCGTCAGGTAAAGCTTAAGGGCCTGACCCCGGTAGAGTACCGGGTTCAGGCCCTGAGGGAAGCCGCGTAACGGCTAGTATTTAATGCGTCCAAGTTTCGGGGCGCAGTTCAGTTCAGGAGGCGGGGCTGACCCGTACCCGGAAGCACTCGCGAAAAGCTATCCCGCCTAAAGCAACAAAAACCGAGGAGTACACTGGAAGTCATGACTGAAAACAACACACACCACGCACCCGTCCGCGCGGCAGCACCCACCACCCTCACCGCAGAAGAAATCAAGGCACAGCTGACCGAAAGCGGCATCCCCGAACACCTGCACCCCTACTTCCCCCGCGGCCTGGGCGAGCTCATCCCCGCCATGGGCATTAAGTTCCAGGAACTCACCGCAGAACGCACCGTCGCGACCATGCCCGTCGCCGGTAACACCCAGCCCATCGGCCTGCTGCACGGCGGCGCCAACGTGGTCCTTGCAGAGACCCTCGGATCGCTCTCCGCGGGCGTGCACGGCGGCGAAAACCTCGTAGCAGTCGGCGTGGACATCAACGCAACCCACGTGCGCCCGGCAGTCTCCGGCGTGGTTACCGCAACCTGCACCGCCATCAAGCTCGGACGCACCCTGTGCATCCACTCCATCGACATTGTGGATGAGCGCGGCCGCACCACCTGCACCGCACGCATCACCAACATGCTGATTCCCCGCCCCACTGCATAAACTCCCACCGCCTAACGTCCTACAACTTCAGCAAGTAGCCTAAAATCGTAGAAGCACGGGGTACACGGCACCCCGCCAACACCCCACCAGAAGGTACGACCAAGAAGGAGCACCATGGCCCGCGAGCGCACCCCCTATTTCAAGCGTTACCCGAAGATTGTGCGCGCCAAGCGCATTGTCCTGCCCATCGCAATCGGCGTGATGCTGGTGTGCCTGGTGACCGCCATCAACAACCCCGGCAGCTTCTGGTGGCTGGGCGTAATGCTCGGTACCGGCGGCATGCTCTGGGCTGGCTCCCCCACGGACCGCCCCATCAGCGGCCCGAACAATGACGAAGACGATTTGAACCGCTACCTGCGTTAAGTTCCGTGTAGCATTGGGTTCCCGCCCGCGCTAAGCGACCGGTTTACAACGCACACCCGGGAACTGTTAAACACGAGAACCGTTAAACACGAACGCCCCGTCCCTCAGCTTCATCGTGAGGGGTGGGGCGTTTGTGTGTCATGAATAAGGCGCTGGTTCATCAATGCACCAGCCGTGTGTGCTCAGCGGCGATTCCTAGTCTTCGCCGTAGCGTGCGTTCGTACCTGTACCGATCTGTACTGTGTACGTCTCGTATTTAGGAGAGCTGCTTGATGATGGTGTCGGAGACTTCGCGCATGGACAGGCGACGGTCCATGGAGGTCTTCTGAATCCATCGGAAGGCTTCCGGCTCAGTCAGGTTCATCTTGGTGATGAGCAGCGACTTTGCGCGGTCAACCAGCTTGCGGGTCTCGAACTGGTCGCGGATGGTACCAACTTCCTTCTCGAGAGCGCGAATCTGCTCGTAGCGGCTGATTGCCACCTCGATTGCGGGAACCAGGTCGTTCGGGGAGAACGGCTTGACGACGTACGCCATAGCGCCTGCCTCAACGGCACGGTCAACGAGTTCCTTCTGGCTGAAAGCGGTCAGCAGAACGACGGGAGCAATCTGCTCCTTCGCGATTTCTTCAGCTGCGGTGATGCCGTCCATGATCGGCATCTTCACGTCCATGAGGACGAGGTCGGGGCGGTGCTTCTGCGCTAGCTCGACGGCGGTCTTGCCGTTATCGGTTTCTGCAACAACATCGAAACCCTGGTCCTTCAGAATTTCAACGATGTCGAGGCGAATCAGTGCCTCGTCTTCTGCTACGACGACAGTGCGGGCCGGGCCCTGCTCCTCCGCCTGATTTTGAGTGGTCAGCTCTGACATTACTCTTCTCCTTTATCAAATTTGAATCACTTAAAGTCTACAGGAGGGAATAAATGTTCATCTACTTTCTCGCCTTGTCCCGGGTGTGTTATATGCATCCTATGTGCAGGTGGGAGGAGTTTTCTTTCGTCATTTTTGAGCCACCACGCAGATTTTGCATCTTAATGCATGTTTTTGTTCTATACTGCTCATGACCACAAAGAAAAACCCGCACAACGCAGAGGTCACGCGGCGAAATTCACACCTAAAACATAGACCCGAAAATGACTCTGACATGCAATAACGCGTCGTCGGGTTAGATACAAACGTAATAAACAAAATATTTATACCGAAACTCCATCACCTGCCAAAGAAGGCCGATACACTGGAATGGATTATTCTCCTCGACTTCTCCGGCACTCGCATTTGACCGACCATACTCGATACCCGGAGGGGATTCATGTCAATCACCCGTCAAGCACGCACCCTGTACTCAGACTTCGTCGAGTACAAGGAACTCGATCGCGCCCCGCTGACTTCCATTCACCCCGGAATTCTCATCGCCTTCGACTCCACCGCGCTTGCAAGCCTCTACAACTACCCAACCCACATTAGCGACGAAATCCTCCGCGCCTACTCACAGCTACGCGGACACGCCTTCCTCCCCCACCAGGCACTCAAAGAATTCTGGGCAGCACTCGACGGCGCCTCCCCCGTACCCGCCGCTGCAGACCGCGTCCGCTCAGCGCTCGCATCCTTCAAAGAAACCCTGCCCGAAGAACGCAACTCCCCCTGGAGTGCGCTGCGTTCCGTCACGCACCAGCTGGACCACTCCATCGCACAGATCATGCGGATCCTCGAACCCACCACCGACACCGGATCCATCAACATGGCACGCCGCGAAGATGACACGATCCTGCCGCGACTGAACCGCATCTTCACCGGACACGTAGGCGCAGCACCCAGCCCCGAACGCCACGAACAGCAGTGCCGTGAAGCGCTCGAGCAGGGACACCCGCTGCTCGCTAATGCCAGCTTTGACGCCGACTTCGCGCTCTGGAACCAGTGCGTTACCGAAGCCACCACCCGCGTGAAGGGCACCGACTGCGTCTTCGTCACCGGTGGTGTGCGCGACACCTGGCTACGCAACGGTCAGCAGGTACGCGCCGCATCGGGCGGCGAACCCGTACACCAGCTCGCGAACCGTCAGCTGCTGCGTGAATACGCTAAGGCAACCGGAGGCGGCGTATTCCGCATCTACACCGTCGAGGAGATCCTGCGCCTCACCTCCAATCAGTACGGCGTGACCGTCAGCGACGCGACCTACAGCGCGATTCGCGCGGAACAGCCCGTAGCTGTGTAAATTCGCCGTGCACAGTCACCGTTGAGAATAATCCCACCACACCACACCCACCACCATTAACCCCGAGAAGCCACATGTGTTTCGAGAAGCCACTAATAACGTGGCTTTTCGAAACACATGTGGCTTTTCAGCGTCTAGCTAGTTCTCACGGCTGGTGCGGTACAGCTCAGCGGCGCGCTCCTCCAAGGACTCGTCATCACCGAGCATCAGGTAGCACAGGTATAGGGTGAAGGCGGCGCGGCAGTCGGCGGCGGGCGCCTCCGCGTCATCACCCTCAGGGGTGCTGAAAGAGATAACGTCGTGCGCCTGGGGCAGGGCTGCGATCAGGTGCGCGGCGGTTTCGTAGCCTTCCTGGTTGCCGGGCAGGGTGAACTGGTGCGGCTCATGGTTCTTGTCAGCAGCGCCGGATTCCGCGCGAGCAGCGGAAAAGTTAGTCTTGAGGACGTCCTCAACACGGCTCATCAGCTCAGCATCGGGCAGGGTGCGGTCATCCGCGGCGAACGCAACGTGGATGCTGTTCAGGGTCTCGTAGGGGTGCTCACCCGCGTAGTATCCGGCGGCGAGCGCGTAGCCGGTGAGCAGCTGCGCTTCGTCGGCGGTGAAGGTGCCGCGCGCCTCACGCAGGGCGGGTAGCAGAAGCTCGGTCAGGAGGGGGTGCAGGGACTCGGGGGCGTTCGCGATAGCCTCCTGCAGGTACTCTTCCGCTTCCGCGGTGGGCTCGGTGTTGAGCAGGGTCAGGAAAGCATCTTCGGGGGCATCCCAGTAGCGGGCAATCAGCACGAGGGTCGCAATGAGCGCGAGAAGCTCACGGTAGTTGCCCGAACGGTCAGCACCGAAGGTGTCAGCAACAACGCGGGCGAGCGTGTGTGCGGCAATGTTCTCGAGGACAAACTCGTCGTAGGGGTTGTCGCCGGGCCAGTTTGCGGGGTCAGGAAGGTAGGTGTCGTCCAGGTAGCGCAGCACGGGTTCGAGGGGCGCGGGCGCATCCGTAGCGAGGTCGGGGCAACACTGCGCAACCCAGCTGCTCACGGTAGCCTCGTCGGCAATGCCGGTAGCCTCAGCGAGCTGGGCGCGCGAAAGGCTGTACGGTGCAACGAGTGCGGCGAGGTCGTCGCCCGCGCCGTTGGAACGGTAGGTGGGCTGGTAGTTGGGGTCGGGAAGAGTTCCGGGGAGGTGGGTGGCTGCCATGGTAGCTCCTTCACTGAGGTTCGGGGTGAATTGGGTTGTATGGTGTGCGATGCGGGGTGCCGTCTGAGGGGTCGGGGCGCCTTCTTTCTACGCATCTTCTAAATTCAGAATATCCCAGAGCCCCGCATCGTGTGCTGCCCGTCGTCATTCACCACCCATTAACCGCGAAAAGCCACATGTGTTTCGAAAAGCAACATGTTTGGTGGCTTTTCGAAACACATGTGGCTTCTGGAGGCAGCTAGTAAGCGTCCGCCCGCAGGAATTCAAAGAATATATTCCCCCAACCCCGCACCCAGCCCGACAAATTTTCGCTTACCCCGGGGTAAACCAAAAAATCTCAGCAGCCCTAAACCCTAACCCTATCGTGGAGATACAAGGTCACTGCACGGCCACCAACCCATCTGCCCCGGTGCAGGCCCGCACGGGCCGGGGCAGATTCCTCCCAATAGGAGAAAAACTCATGGAGTTTATCAACAAGCTCGCACCGATCGTCATCCCCCTGCTCACCGCAATCGCGGGGCTCTTCACCGCCTTGTTCAAGACCCGGGCAGCCCGCGCAGAAGCCAAGAAGGCTGAGGCAGGCACCAGCACCGGGGGCACCACGCAGAAGCTCAGCGTCGGCACCATCAACGGTAATGGCAATCGCGTGCACAACACCCACCAGCAGGTAGGCAACGGCTCCGCAGCCATTAGCGGCGACGGTAACCGCACCACCATCGACAACAGCCAGCACACGCACAACCATGCACCTTCCAAGAAGGGTCAGGAAAGCGATGACGATACCTGGGGCAATATCGCGATTGCTTTTGGTGGCGGCCTCCTTATCATGGGCGCGTTCCTCATCAGCTGGCCCACTATCAGCTGGACCCTCGTAGCCTACTGGGTTACCTGTCTCGCACTCATCGGTTGGCAGGTAAAGCTGCTTAATGCCAAGAGCACTAGCTCCTCTGCACACGCCATTCTGAATGTGCTCTACCCTGCTTCCCTGCTGGCGATTGTTGGTGGCACTTGGTTCACTCTTATCGGGGCGGGTAAGTACAACATGGCGACCATCTACACCACCATCAGCGGACACTACGAGTCTCACCCTCAGGGTGGTATGGCTATGCGTTTCATTGAGGCAGTTACTGCGTCATACGGTGCTGCAGGCTTCACCCTGATCATGCTCAACCTGCTTACTGTCGTCTTCATGGCTGCGGCTTTGCTCCAGTGCTTCAAGTACTCGGTTAAGGCTCTGAACGCACTCTATCGCGGCAATCTCATTCGCCCTTCTGTTCAGGAGGCAAGCATGAGCTTCTTCCTTGCTGTTGTGAGCCTGGTAGCATGCCAGCCCGCGCTTGCTGAGCTGATTGTTTCACAGTTCAACAAGTAGCATCCGGTAGGTAAGGTACCGAGCCGTATTCACTCAACTTATCCACACCCCTCTCGTCGAGAAGCCACATGTGTTTCGAAAAGCCACCAAAAACGTGGCTTTTCGAAACACATGTGGCTTTTCGGCGTAATAACTCAACGTAACACTTGAACACAAATACTCTCATTTGATGCAATTAAAGCATGATTACTAGAGAAGAACTATCAACGATGATAAGCACCCGCACCGAACTCATCACCTCAGCCACCCACACACGAATCACCCTGAGCCACGCCCTCAACCGCGGCGAACTCACCCGCATCTCAAAAGGGCACCTTCTCCCCACCCAAACCTGGAACAACCTACACCCCAACGACCAGCACTACGTGTGCATCCTCGCCCACCTCAACGAATACCCCGCCAACATCCTCGCCGCTCAAAGCGCCGCCATCGCCTGGGGTATCTCCTCCCTCAGCCCACCACGTCACGTTCAAGTACGAGGAACCGGAGGCGGCCGCAGAGAAAACATCCAGCGCATCCAAGACACACTCACCGCGGACAGCCCCATCGTGTACACGCCCGAAGGGATCCCCACCGTCACACCACTAACAGCTATCACCACCTGCGTGAAAACGCTCCCCTTTCGCGAAGGGCTCGTTCTGGCCGAAAGCGCCCTTCAGCGCTTCGCGCGGGAACCGGATATGCTCACCTACGGGGAGCTCAAGAAAGAGCTCTCATCTGCATCTGGCCGCGGGTGCCGAACCGCCCGCCTCGTCGGACATGAACTCAGCCCACACTCAGAATCCGTTGCTGAAACCTGCATGCGGTTACTTCTCGATGACCAGGGAATCCGATACAAGCAGCAAGAAACCATCATCTGCGAAGGTCATGCCTATCGAGTGGACTTTCTGCTACATGCCACTAGCCTCCACGGCAGGCCCGTCATTCTGGAGGTAGATGGAAACATCAAATACAACGCCAAAGAGGACCTGGTTCGGGAGAAGAATCGACAGGATCGGCTACTCCACGCGGGGTATGCTGTCGTCCGTGTTTCTGCTAAGGATGCTATTTACCGTCCGAGGCGGGCCTTGCAGGTGCTGCGTGCTGCTGGAGTGCCCCAAACTTAACCGCGAAAAGCCACATGTGTTTCGAAAAGCCACGTCTTTGGTGGCTTCTCGAAACACATGTGGCTTCTCGGCGCAGAGGGAAAAGGAAGCTAGTCCAGCAGCGCGTCCACGAATGCTTCCGGGTCGAACGGTGCCAGGTCATCCGGGCCTTCACCCAGACCGATGAGCTTGACGGGAACGCCGAGCTCCTCCTGGATAGCGACCACGATGCCGCCCTTTGCGGTGCCGTCGAGCTTGGTCAGCACGATACCGGTGACGTCCACGATATCGCCGAAGACCTTCGCCTGAACCATACCGTTCTGGCCGGTGGTCGCGTCAATCACGAGCAGAACCTCGGTGACCGGCGCTTCCTTCTCGATAACGCGCTTAATCTTGCCGAGCTGATCCATCAGACCGGACTTGTTCTGCAGGCGGCCCGCGGTGTCCACGAGCACGGTGTCGACGCCCTGCTCCTTGCCAGCCTTCACGGCGTCAAACGCGACGGATGCGGGGTCGGCGCCTTCCTTCTCGGAACGCACGGTCTTCACGCCCACGCGGTCACCCCAGGTGGTCAGCTGCTCAGACGCAGCGGCACGGAACGTATCCGCGGCACCCAGGAGCAGGGTCTGACCGTCAGCAACCATCACGCGGGCAATCTTACCGACCGTGGTGGTCTTACCAACGCCGTTCACGCCAACGACCAGCACCACGCCGGGGTTGCCGTCGCTGCCGGCGGTCTTCAGTTCGCGGTCCATGTCGGGGCGAACAATCTTCACGAGCTCTTCGCGGAGCATCTTCTTCACGGCGGCGGGGTTGCTCGTACCCTCAACGCGCACACGCTGCTGCAGCGCCTCCACCAGGCGGGTGGTCGGCTCGGAACCGAGGTCGGCGAGCAGCAGAGTTTCCTCAACCTCATCCCAGACGTCCTGGTCGATGCGGTCGCGGGAGAGTAGAGCCAGCAGGCCCTTGCCGAGCATGTTGTTCGAACGAGCCAGGCGGGCGCGCAGGCGCACCAGGCGACCCGCAGACGGGTCGGGCATATCAAGTTCAATAGCGCGAGGTGCCGAGCTTTCGGGTTCTTCCGCCGAACCGCCGGAGGCCTTAGCCGCCTCCTGGCGCAAAGACTGCAGGTCCGCGGTCTTCTTGGGTCGGCGCAGAACGGCGAAAAGTATACCGGCGATAACCAGTACACCCAGCACAATCGCGCAAATCATCATCATCGTTTCATTCACACTACTAGCTTACCGGTTTGGGCGGTTTGGCTGGTCGAGGTGACGCGCATGCCCGGCTGTCGGCGGAGTAGACTGGACACTGTTAAGTTTTTTAGCCGAACACATGGTTGACAGTTGCGGGTGGGGCCCGCAGCTGCCGCACGGCACCGCACGATTTCGAGGATGAACATGAGGAACCCTGCCAAAACACCGCCTGTTTTTGACCCGCGCACGATTGACCCGAACCGTGTGCCGACCGGCTTGAAGGTTCTGATTGCTGCCTCGTTCATGATTGCGGTGGGTTTTGGTTTGGTGGCGCCGGTGCTGCCGAACTATGCCCAGAACTTTAATGCGACGGTCACGATGGCGACGATGGTGGTTTCTGCGTTGGCGATTACGCGCCTGATTTTTGCGCCGTCGGCGGGTCAGATGATTACCCGGTGGGGTGAGCGTCCGGTGTACACGATTGGCATGCTGATTGTGTCGGTGACGTCGTTCATGATTGCGTTTGCCTGGGATTATTGGGTTCTGCTGGGTTCGCGTGCGGTGGCGGGTATCGGCTCGGTCATGTTCACGGTCTCTGCGATGGGTCTGCTGGTGCGCTTGTCCCCGGCGCATATGCGTGGCCGTATTTCGGGCTATTATGCAACGGCGTTCCTGCTGGGTAACCTGCTGGGCCCGGTGATTGCGAGCGCCCTGGCGCCCTTTGGTATGCGTGCACCGTTCATTGTGTATGGTTTTTCGTTGCTGGCGGCGGGCCTGATTGTGTGGTTTTTGATGCCGTCGCAGGCGGCGCTGGAGGCGGAGCGTGACGCGATTATGGAGGCGGCGGCGCTGGCTGAGGGTAAGGGTACCGGGGTGCTGCCGTCGGCGGCGCCTTCCCCTGCTGACACTCAGGCTGGCGCATCCGGCAAGGCGGCTAAGCCTGCTGCATCCGGCGGCGCTGCGGGTAAGAGCGACCTGCCGGCGATGACGGTTCGTGACGCGTTGAAGTTCTCGAATTACCGTTCTGCGCTGGTGTCGAATTGGGCGATTGGCTGGTCGGTGTTTGGTGTGCAGTCGTCGATTATTCCGTTGGCGGCGGCGTATTTGGCGACGGGCGGCGACATGTCGAATTCGGTGGCGGGTACCCTGTTGGCTTCGTTGGCGATGGCGACGAACTCGTTTGGTAATGCGTTGACGCAGACGTTCTCGGGTCGTTTTTCGGATCGTTTTGGTCGCCGTGTGATGGCGTTTTCGGGTCTGCTGTTGGCGGGTTCTGCGGTGACGTTTATGGGTTTCGCGCCGGTGGCGTGGGTGTTTGTGTCGTTGACGGCGTGTCTGGGTATTGGTGCGGCGTTTATGGGCCCGTCGATTCAGGCTGCGGTGTCTGATGTGATTGGTACTCGCCGCAGTGGCGGCCAGGTGTTGGCGGTGTATCAGATGTGTAGCGATTTCGGTATGATTTTGGGCCCGCTGGTGGCTGGTTTGATTGCGGATGCGTGGGGCTTTGTTCCGGCGTTCATTATGAGTGGTTTGTTGCTGGTGGCGGCGGCGTTTACGTGGGCGCCGTTCCGGAAGGCGCGCTGGCCGAAGGATATTGCGGACGCGGACTATACGGGCCGCTAAAAGCTCTCTAATAGGTAAAAAGCCGGTGTCCGGTTCCTGTTGCGTGACAGGAACCGGACACCGGCTTTTTACCATTTGATATTTAGGGGACGAGCACAATATTGCCTATCATCGCGGGGTCTCCCCAGAGTAGTAGGACCCAAGGAATAGAAATCAGAATCCCAAATGCCACTAGCGAGGGGCGGTACCATCGGCTCTTCGGCAAATATGCCGCTACCAGCAACGCCAGAGGGAACAGTGGCAACAGAATACGATTCGTAGAAGAAATCGGGAGCCAGAAGACGAAGAGGTATCCCATGTAGCAAGCGGTCCACAGCCAGAGGGCGGGGTGGATGAGGGTGCGGCTGAATTTGCGGGAAATCCAGTAGTAGAAGCCCATCATTGCTACCACAAATAAGATTGCCACAACAATCTTAGGAATCATTCCGCCGAAGTAGTGATAATGCTGGTTGATCCACTGGATAATGTATTGGTGTCCTTCACTGGGTTTACGCTTAGACCAGCCCAGTTCTGTTGCGAAGTAGGCGTCTATACGACCCGTGTATAGGGCGGCATGCAGGGGGTGTACGAACGCGAAGGAACAGACGAGCAGAGCGCTGAGGAGCTGTCCAAAGCGTCCGCGGAAGGCAGCCCACGCATCCGATAGCGCAGAGTGCGATGCATCCTCGATACGACGGCGACGGTAGTCGTTCACCGTACACCACAGCCACCACAAACCAACAAAGGCTCCGAGGGGCACGCCCACAGGGCGGGAAAGAGCCGCTAGAAGCGCCACAGGCAGAAGCAATACATACCGTCCCCGGAGCACACACCACACGCTCAAAGCAATGAGCAGGATAGACAGTGCCTCAGCATAACCGGTAATGAACACGGGGCTGGCCATGCTGAATGCATACACGGCAACAGCCCATAGCGCCAAGCGATTGCGGGATTCATCCCCTACGAACGCACGAGTGTCGAAGACGCCGCGGTCACGCCAGTTCAGGCAGCCGATGAATAGGCGATACAGTACGTAAGCCAAAGCGAAGCCCGCTGCGAGGGTCAGTGCAAGTGTTGCGACGCGATACTCAATACCGAACGTATTGGCGATTCCACCGGCAATAAGGGATTGCAACGGCATGAAAGCCCAAGCATTGTAATCCACAGACCCGTCAGCGCGGAGCGGCAGGTTCTGAGGATACCATTCGGTATAAATGCGTTCGTAGAACAGGGCGTCCCACCTGTTCAGGAACCCAAGGAGGTCATTGTGCTGACCGAAGTCAATGAGCGGGTGGGTCCTGTGCTGTTCAAGAGCGATAGAGAACATACCCAGGTGGAGGATACATGCGACAGCCCAGATGATAAGGGCTGGAATCCATGTTCGGCGAGCGGGCAGTAGCTCAGGTCGGTTGGCGTCGGCTCCAGAGGAGGGAGAGTCTCCGCTTCCACTCTTTGTGGAGGTTCGGAGTGCTTCTAGAGTCGGTACAGGACCGGTGAGGAAGCCATAAAAAAAGTTACGTAAGTTGAAGGACGGCACGACCCGTCCATGATGTTCAGCCATGGTGTTCCGTATGTATGAATGAGTGAAATAGTTGGTGTGTTTCGGCGCTACTCCCAGACTTTTTAGAGTATGTCATGGGTCACGGACCGGGGGGGGTATGCACTGCACTTTAGTGAAATGTCCCCCATAGAATATCAGCCACTAACCCACCAGGCACGTATAACAAACTCTCCACCTGTAATCTACTCATAGATTTACGTCACAGGGCACCTGGTGGCTTGTTAAAAGACCACAGAAAAGCCGGTGCCTGCGAGGGAGCAGACACCGGCTTCACAACCAGAGAAAACCTTTATCGGGTCACAGGCACCTTGGAGAATTCACGCACGGTACCTTCGGGGTCGCCGGAGCGTACCAGTGCTTCACCGATGAGTACGGCATCGGCACCGGCGCCGGCGTAGGCACGCACGTCCTCGATGCTGGCGACACCGGACTCAGCAACCTTAATGACGGAGTTGGGCAGGTGCGCTGCGAGGGATGCGTAGTGCTCGTTGTTGACTTCGAGGGTCTTGAGGTTACGCACGTTAATGCCGACGATTTTCGCGCCGATGCGCTGGGCGACCTCGATTTCTTCGGGGGTGTGGGTTTCGACGAGGGCGTTCATGCCGAGCGATTCGGTGAGTTCGAGGAACTCGCGCAGGGTCTGCTCGTCGAGGGCCGCCACAATCAGTAGCACCAGGTCGGCGCCGTGTGCGCGTGCCTCCCAGATCTGGTATTCGTCGACAGTGAAGTCCTTGCGGAGCACGGGGATGTTCACGGCGGCGCGGACTGCGTCGAGGTCGGCGAGGGAGCCGTTGAAGCGGCGCTGTTCGGTGAGCACGGAGATCGCTGCGGCGCCACCCGCCTCATAGCGTGCGGCGAGCGCGGCGGGGTCGGGGATTTCGCCGAGCGCACCCTTGGAGGGTGAGGAACGCTTCACCTCGGAGATAATGCGTGCCGTCGTGCCGTTGCCGCCGCCGGGTACTTCACCGCGTAGGGAGGCGAGCGCGTCGCGGGCGGGTGCGGCTGCGAGGGCGCGCTTCTTCATTTCTTCGAGGGGAACCTGCTGTACACGGGCGGCGAGGTCTTCGCGGACGCCGACGATGATCTCGTCGAGAACGGTGCTCATGGTGTCTCCTTGGGTTACTTGGTGGAGTTGACGGCTGCGTCTGCGTCCAGCGGTGCCAGGCCGGAGGCGGTCAGCACGGCGCGCAGCGGGGCGGCGGACTTGTTGACGGTTTCGAGGGTTTCGGAGTCCGGGTTGGAGTCCATGACGAGGCCCGCACCTGCCTGTACGTAGGCGGTGCCTTCCTTGAGTACGGCGGTGCGGATGGCGATTGCCATGTCCATGTTGCCGGCGAAGTCGAAGTAGCCACATACGCCGCCGTAGACGCCGCGGCGGGTGGGTTCGTATTCGTCGATGAGCTGCATGGCGCGCGGCTTGGGGGCACCGGAGAGGGTGCCTGCCGGGAAGGCGACGCGCAGCACGTCGTAGGCGCTGAACTGCGGGTCGAGTTCGGCGCTGACGGCGGAGGAAATGTGCATGATGTGGCTGAATCGCTCAATGATCATGAACTGGTCGACGGACACGGTGCCGGGCTTGGCGATGCGTGAGAGGTCGTTGCGTGCCAGGTCGACGAGCATGAGGTGTTCGGAGCGTTCCTTCTGGTCGGCGAGCAGTTCCTCGGCGAGTGCGAGGTCTTCTTCGCGGGTTGCGCCGCGCGGGCGGGAACCGGCGATGGGGTGGGTGCTGGCGATGCCGTCCTTGAGGGTGACGAGCGCCTCCGGGGAGGAGCCGACGATGTGGAAGGGGGTGCCGTTGCTGTCTTCAAAGTTGAAGAGGTACATGTACGGCGAGGGGTTGGACTGGCGCAGTACACGGTACACGTCGAGTGCCTTGGCGTTGGTTTCGGCTTCGAATCGGCGTGAGAGCACGATCTGGAAGACGTCGCCGTCGATGATGTTCTTCTTGGAGCGGTCGATGGCGTCCTTGAAGCCCTGTTCGCTCCAGGTGAGGGTGACGTCTTCGCGGACCTTACGGTCAACGTCTGCCACGCCGGAGAGAGTGGAGGTGGTTGCGGTGGCGCCGCGCTGTAGGCGGCGGAGCATGCTGTGCAGGCGCGCGACGGCATCCTCGTAGGCGCCGTCAACGTTTTCGCTGGTGCCGTTGAAGTTGATGGCGTTGGCGACGAGCAGGACGGTGCCGTCCTTGTTGTCGTGAATTGCCATGTCGGAGACCATGTTGAGCGCGAATTCGGGCAGGTTCACGTCATCGGCGGGCGGGAACGGCAGGTGCTCCCAGTGGCGCACGACGTCCCAGCCGAGGTAGCCAACCAGGCCGGAGGTGAGCGGCGGCAGGGTCGGGTCGGGTTCGGTGTAGAGCATCTGCAGGGTCTTTGCGATGGCTTCTACGGGGTCGCCGTCGACGGGTGCGCCGGCGGGGGTGCGGCCCTGCCAGTGGACTGCGCCGTCAACGGTGGTGAGGGTGGAGCGGGAGGACGCGCCGATGAAGGAGTAGCGGTCCCAGGCTGCGGATTCGCCTTCTGCGGAGATTTTGGCGGATTCGAGCAGGAAGGTGCCGTGGGCTGCATCGACGGGTTCGCCCTGGTCGTTTTGGAGTACGAGGGATCGGTAGATGCCGATGGGGGTGAGTGAGTCGGCGAGGATTTTGATGTGTACGGGAATGACGCGGGTGCCGGCTGCGCGGGCGCGGAATTCTTCGAGGCTGGGGGTGATGGTGCCCAAATCCTGCATTGCTGTACTCCTTGGTGTTGGTTTGGGAGCGCGTCGGTGCGCTGTGTCCCTTAGCTGCTGCGCGGGGTTTTTACCGGTACATGGGGTTTTACCGGTACATGGGGTACCGGGACATATGTTCCGGTGTGTATCTCTCTGGCGCATACTTGCCAGATCCATAGACGCCCGATAATGCCTGATAAATCCCGGTAAGCCCGGTGCGCGGGTTGTTTCAGTTTAACCGGTACTACGGCCCAGTTCCACGGTGAAGATCAGAACGTTCTCTTCGTGAAACTGAGCCGCGTACCGTTCAGCCGTGTTAGTTGCTGAACTGCTTGAGGGTTGCTGCGGTCTGCAGTGCCGCCGCGGTCGCCTCGTAGCCCTTGTCTTCGTTGGAGCCTTCCAGGCCTGCACGGTCGAGTGCCTGCTGCTCGTTATCGCAGGTGAGCACGCCGAAGCCGATGGGGCGGCCGGTCAGCACGGACACGTCGGTCAGGCCGTTGGTTGCGCCCTGGCAGACGTAGTCGAAGTGGGGGGTGCCGCCACGGATAACCACGCCGAGCGCGACGATTGCGTCGAACTTCTCAGCGAGGCGGGTTGCTGCGACGGGCAGCTCGAAGGTGCCGGGAACGCGCACGAGGGTCGGCTCGATGCCTGCATCGCGTGCTGCACGCTGTGCACCGTCGATGAGGCCGTCCATGACCTGGGTGTGCCAGCTTGCCGCTACGATTGCGAGCTTGAAGCCCTTGTAGTCTTCGGGGTTGAGGGTGGTGTCTGCTGCGCCTACGCCGCTCATTGTGTTCTCCTTGTAGGTTTTGGGTTTGTGAAAAGTTTAGTTTGCAGGGGTGCCGCTACGCGCTTTTGAGCACGTGACGCATACGCTCACGCTTAGTCTGCAGGTAGTGTGCGTTCTCGACTCGGGCGGGAATTTCGTCCGGGATAAGTTCGGTGACCTGCAGGCCGAGGCTTTCGAGCGCCTCCTGCTTGGCGGGGTTATTGGTCACGAGCCTCAGCTCGTTCACACCGAGTTCCTGCAGGATCAGTGCCGCCTGCGAGTAGTCGCGCATGTCGCCATCCAGGCCGAGCGCCAGGTTCGCGTCGAGGGTGTCGAGCCCGGCATCCTGCAGCGCGTAGGCGCGGAGCTTGTTGACCAGGCCGATGCCGCGTCCTTCGTGGTTGCGCACGTAGATGAGGTACCCGCCGGTGCGGCCAATGATGCGCAGGCCGTTCTCCAGCTGGGGGCCGCAATCGCATCGGAAGGAACCGAAAATGTCGCCGGTGGCGCATTCGGAGTGGATGCGCACCGCGGGCGCTCCCCCGTCCTCGGCGGGTACGGGGGTGCCGTCACGGTCGAGGGCACGGGCACTGAGATGCTCGGCGCCGTCTGCAAATCGCCAGGCGCGCAGGCCGAACACACCCTGCGGGGTGGGTACGGCGACCTCTTCGGTGCTTTCTACCAGCAGCGGGCTGGGGTTGGGCACCATGTCGAGGGGGCTGACTCGGTAGCCTTCAGCGAGCTGGGAGGCGATGCGCAGGGATTCGGCGCTGAGCTCTTCAACCTGCGCCTCAACCGACTCGACCAAGGTGTCCGCTGAGGGGGTGCCCGGCTCTGCCAAGGTGACAGCCGCGGGGGTGCTCAGCTCTGCGGGAGTGCCTGGCGTTGCTTGGGTGTTAGGGGTTTCGCTCATGCGTTCTCCTACGCCTTAGCTACGTACTTGATGAGGTCTTCGATAGAGATCATGGGCAGGTTGTGCTCGGTGGCGAAGGCGCGCAGTGCGTCGAAACGCATCATGGAGCCGTCGTCGTGCACGACCTCGGCGATAACGCCCACACCGGACAGGCCCGCCGCGAGGGAGAGTTCCACTGCGGCTTCGGTGTGGCCGGGGCGCTCCGCCACGCCGCCGTCAACGGCGCGCAGCGGGAAGATGTGGCCGGGGCGGGTGATATCCGCCGGGGTGGAGGCAGCGTCCGCGAGGATCTGCACGGTGCGTGCGCGATCTGCCGCGGAGATGCCGGTGCTCACGCCGGATGCCGCATCGCAGGAGACGGTGTAGGCGGTGCCCTTGGGGTCCTCGTTGTTGGTGACCATGGGCGGCAGGTTCATCTCGTCGGCACGCTTGTTGCTCAGGGGTGCGCAGACCACGCCGGAGGTGTAGCGGATCATGAAGCCCATCAGCTCGGGGGTTGCGTGCTCGGCAGCGAAAATGATGTCGCCTTCGTTTTCGCGGTCTTCGTCGTCGACGACGACCACGGCGCGACCTGCTGCGATAGCGTCCACTGCGGTCTGCACGCTGTCGAGGACGCTTGCGGCGTCGGCGCGACGCGGCGCAACCTGCTCACCGGAGTGTGCAGAGTCAGCCTGGGGCACGCCTGCGAACGCGGTCAGACGCTGCACGTACTTAGCGAGCGCATCGGTCTCAAGGTTCACGCTGTCGCCAACCTTGAGGGCGCCGAGGTTGGTTGCCTTCAGAGTTTCGGGAATCAGGCCGACCTCGAACCATGCGGGAGTTTCGCCGGGCTCTGAAACGGCGGTGACGGTCAGGGACACGCCAGAAACAGCGATGGAGCCCTTCTCAGCGAGCAGGGGTGCCAGTTCGGTGGGCAGGTTGAAACGCAGGGTGCTCCACGCCTCGTGCGCGGTGATGGATGCGAGGGTGCCCACCGCATCCACGTGGCCCTGCACGACGTGACCGTCGAGGCGGCCACCGGCGGGCAGGCAGCGCTCCAGGTTGACGGTGTCGCCGGGGTTCAGGTTGCCGAGGTTGGTGCGGCGCAGAGTCTCACCCATCGCGTAGGCGCGGAACTGGCCGGGCTGCAGCTGGTCGAGGTCGATAGCGGTGAGGCATACACCGTTGACGGCGAGGGAGCCACCGTGTTCGAGGTCGGCGACGATGTCACCGGCGTTGAGGGTCAGGTAGGCTGCGTCGCTACCTTCGATGGGGGTGATGGATTCTACGGTGCCGAGGGCGCCAATGATTCCGGTAAACATGTGTGCTTTTCCTTTTCTCGCCGTGTCCGCCGGGGCGTCGTCGTTGAGGGCGACGGGCGGCGATGGTTTGTTCGTCGGTATAACTATACGTATTTTTCGAATATTCCCCGTGACGGGGAGCTTTTGTGCCAGCATACGAACCAGCCGGCATGAATTAGCCGGGCACAGGCGGGGGTTCTTGAGGTACGACTCCCCCGCCCGCGCTCAACCCAGGCGGATGCTAGTCCAGCCGCGACTAGTCCAGCCTCGGCTAATCTAATCTCGGTTCGGGCGCGTGGCAGGCGTCCAGCTTCGGCAGGGTACACCGCTGCCCAGGGTCCTGCACCGTTCCGCGAGGTGCCGGCACCAGGTGCGTTGCGGTGTCGTTGCCGAGCACGCGCACCGCCGGGAACATACCCAGGTCGTCCAGTTGCAGGCGCGGCGCCTGAGCGAGGGTGTCCACGAGCAGACGGTACACGGCGCTCTTACCCTGCCCCATGATCATGGGGGCGCGGTACCAGACCATCTCGTCGATGAGGTCTTCACCGGCGAAGAGGCCGACCATGCCGGGGCCGCCCTCAATCATGAGGTGCCGCACCCCGCGGGCGTACAGTTCGTCGAGCAGTTCACGCGGGTCGTGGGTGAAGACCTGTAGGAAGTTCTGCGGGTCCGCCTCCACGCCTTCGGGCGGGTTGAGGCCGCGCACGCGGTAGTTCTCGGTAATCTCGGTTTTGCCCATGACCACGCGCAGCGGCTGCTTCTCGAAGCGTTCCCCGTTGGCGTCGCGCGCGTCCAGGGTCGGGTCGTCCATGAGGGTGGTGCGGGTGCCAATCATGACGGCGTCGGCGCGGTGACGAATCAGGTGCCCGTCAACGCGCGCGGCGGGGCCGGTAATCCACTTGCTCGTGCCATCAGCAGCCGCAATGAACCCGTCCAGGGTGGAGGCGCTCTTTGCGGTAATGAAGGGGCGGCGTTCGGCG
Source organism: Rothia sp. HMSC071B01 (assembly GCF_001808945.1). Taxonomy (NCBI): domain Bacteria; kingdom Bacillati; phylum Actinomycetota; class Actinomycetes; order Micrococcales; family Micrococcaceae; genus Rothia; species Rothia sp. HMSC071B01. The sequence continues at coordinate 64,965 of NZ_KV795071.1, forward strand.
GCGGCAATGAACCAGCGCTCATTCAGCTGGTAGGATGCGTTCGCGAACTCCTCCATGGCGTGCACGGTGACGCCCTGGGAGCGCAGGTAGGCGGCGCCTCCGGCTGCGTTTTCGGTGTCGTCGCTGTAGGCGTAGTAGAGTTCGCTGATGCCCGCCTCGGCGACGGCGTGGGAGCAGGGGCCGGTGCGTCCGGTGTGGTTGCAGGGCTCAAGGCTCACGTACATGCGGGCGCCGGTGAGGTCGGTTCCCGCGGCTCGGGCGGCGGCGAGGGCGTCTGCTTCGGCGTGCGGGGTGCCTGCGCCTCGGTGGTAGCCCACGTGCAGCAGGTGCCCGTGCGCGTCAGTGATGACGGCGCCGACGAGGGGATTCGCGCCGCGAATACCCTGGCGTGCCGCCTGCAGTGCCAGGGTCATGGCTTCTGCGTGGCTGAGCTCCTGCTCGGGGCTGGGCAGCTGGAGGGTGCGTGCGGCGGGCAGCCCGGCGAGGTGGCCGTACTCCGCGGCAGAATAGTCCACATCGTTGCGCGGCGAAGATACGCTCGGGGTGACGGTTACGGGCAGGTGCGCGCTCGCCAGCACCTGCTGCGAGGGGTTCTGCGGCATTTATGCACGGCCCTTCTGCACGTCGGTTACTTCAACGGTCACGTCGGGGAACTGGGTCTGTACCCGAGTCTTCTGCGCCTCCAGGTTGCGGGTGCGCCACCAGACGAAGAAACCAACCAGGGTGAAGCACCCGTAGAACACGTACATGAAGGAGGTCGCGTAGTAGCCTGCACTCCACAGCAGCGGCACGCCGACCAGGTCGACGGCAACCCAGATGAGCCAGAATTCAACCCAGCCGCGCGCCATGCCGTAGGTGGCGAGCAGCGAGCCGGTGAAGATCCAGGCGTCGGACCAGACGGGTTCGTAGGAGCCGAGGGCGCGGAAGATGGGGGTGAGTAGCAGGGTGCCTGCGACCATGGCGACAACCAGGCCTGCGCGTTCGGTGTTGGTAGCCCACTTGGGGATCACCGCGGCACCTTCGGAGGCGTCACCACCGGCGGCGCGGGTTGCACGCCAACGATGCCAGCCCCAGATGGACACGGCAATAAACATGATCTGGCGGCCTGCCTGGCCGAGCATGGTGACGGGGTGCGGGCTGCCGACGAGGGCGCCCAGGAAGACGGTGAGGAGCAGCAGGTTGCCGAGAATGCCGACGGGCCACGCCCATACTTTGCGTCGCATTCCGCCGAGCGCCGATGCCAGGCCGAATGCGTTTCCGAGAACTTCGCGCACGAGGAGGGACTGATCCCCCACGTGAATTTGTGCGTCGAAGAGCCACCGCAAGATGTCCATTTGGTTCTTTCCTCTCTGAGTTGGACCGTGTGTCGGATGCGCTGGGTGCGCATCTGCGGCGGCTCCGGGGAGAGGAACAGAAAAAGGGCGGCTACCGCGCGGGCTTCTTAGGGAGTGCCCGGTATCCGTGGTGAGGCGGGAGCGGCGATTCAGCCAACCGTAGCTGAAAACCGCAGCTGACACCAGCCGGCTGCGGTCGAGGGGAATAACGTACCGGCACCTACGAAAGATGCCTCTCCCCTGTCTTGCAAAAAGCCGTCTCGCAGAAAACCGCTGCGCTCTCGAGCAACAGTTTTCTCAAGTAACTGCTTTGGTGCACCCTACACGTTATCCCGGTTTTCGGGAGGTGCGGTGGAGTGCGCTCCTGCCTTTTTCTGCTCGTGCTACCTTCCATCCAGACTGTACTGTCGGCACCGGATTTTCACCGGTTCGGCCTCTCTTGCGGGCGGGCTTCTCTAGCGGAGTCTTGCATCCTGTGCGGATGCGAAGATTCGTACGATTTTTGCCTGCTTGCGAGAGCGGTTCGCGGGCTGTGACCGCCGGTTCGGAATTTCACCGACCCCGGAGCACGATGTTGATACTGATTATGCCACAGCGCACGCCGGGGGTTTAATTTGTTTTCTCTGGGATAACTTCCGTGACAAGATGACGTTTTATGACTGTACTCTCAGTGCGTTTTCAAGCCCCTCTCAACAAGCCCTTGCGGCAGCCACTTGCGGGACCGTTTTGGACCCGATTCTTCAATTTTCGGGAATGATTTATCACGGTTTCATAACGGTGGAGAGCGCCAAACAGACCAAAGAGTTATGAGGGCCTCCAGGGGGCTACTCAGAGCACATTGAACACTCGTCAATACCTTTATGACAAGGAATTATAACAATAAGGTTAAATTATTGGTTTAAGGTTTACTCCAGGGGTGATTTAAGGTTATTCTTATCTACAGGAGCTCCCATCACCGATAAACCGGTTCCGTTGAGAGCGACATGATTCGGACCATCCGAGCACTCACATCAAACCCTTAAGCTTCTGCCATTTGAAGCTGGAAAACTGGCCCGCGGACTGCATTCCTGAGGATGGTTTTCACGCAACATCTGCGCGTACTGGATTGCGCAGTATTGCGGCACACGATGTTGATGTGCTTCACCATCGGGAGGCAACCACACCGAATTGTTTTCTCAACGGAACCGGCGTGGGAGCTCTTCCGAATAAACTTCCGGAAGATCGCATGACGTGCGCCTTTGTATACCTGTACGAGGGGGCGTTGTGCGTGTCAAACGGTCATAAGCTCCCGTTCTTCTGTCGTCGCCTACCGTGGTGCGCGATGGAGGTTACGGGAACCTTGCGGGATGGTTGATCCCGCGCGCTCTGCATTGTCTTGTGGAGTGTGGTGTGTTTGGGTGGCGTATTCGCAGTGCCGGAGCGGATACGCCACCCGTTTTTAACATCTAAAACAGGGGCACCCCAGACTGAGGCAAACTACCCCGAGAAGGAAACCCCGCACCAAGCCACCCATATTCCCTACCCCAAGGGATTGGCGCGTTACCTCTGAATCCCAACCACAGACCAACCCCTATATAAACCCCACCGAGGGGTAGGCGACCTAGAGTGCGTACCGGACACGCGAAGCGGGGGCTCCGTCCTCAAGGCGCCCCCAGGCGCCGAAGAGGGGGCACTCCCCCGCGAGCGGCGTCCGGTACGCACTCTCCCCAAACAACTACCCCATGGAACCCAAACCCCGCGAGCGGCGTCCGGTATGCACACTCTACAAACAACTACCCCACGGAATCCGCACTCCCCCGCAAGCGTTGTCCGGTACAACCTCCCCCAACGCATCCAAAACGTAACGCTCCCCCAGCTACACGCGGTAGTTGAGGGAGCGTTATATCTATATAAGGCTAGAAGCCCTGAGGGATTAGTCCTCTACGGAGCGGAATGCTACAACCGCGTTGTGGCCGCCGAAACCGAAGGAGTTCGACAGTGCCACAATTTCGCCGGCGGGCAGTTCGCGTGCCTCGGTCACCACGTCCAGGTCAATCTGGGGGTCCTTGTTGTCCAGGTTGATGGTGCAGGGTGCGGTGCGGTGGTGCAGTGCCAGTACGGTGAGTACGGCTTCGAGTGCGCCCGCGCCGCCGAGCAGGTGGCCGGTCATGGACTTGGTTGCGGAGACGGCAATGTTCTTGGTGTGCTCACCGAAGGTTTCGTGCATTGCGGTTGCTTCGGGCAGGTCACCGGCGGGGGTGCTGGTGGCGTGCGCGTTGATGTGCACGACGGTCTTCGGGTCGATGTTGCCGTCTTCGAGGGCTTCGCGGAGTGCGCGGGTTGCGCCGAGTGCTGCGGGGTCGGGTGCGGTGATGTGGTAGGAGTCGGCGGATACGCCGGTGCCTGCCAGTTCCGCGTAGACGCGTGCGCCGCGTGCCTTGGCGTGCTCTTCGGATTCGAGGATGAGGGCTGCTGCGCCTTCACCCATGACGAAGCCGTCGCGGTCGACGTCGTAGGGGCGGGATGCTTTTTCGGGTTCGTCGTTGCGGGAGGAGAGTGCCTGCATCTTGGCGAATGCTGCCATGGGAAGCGGGTGGATTGCTGCTTCGGCACCGCCGACGATGACGACGTCTGCCTTGCCGCTGCGGATCATTTCAGCACCGAGCTGCATGGCTTCGGTGGAGGATGCGCATGCGGAGACGACGGTCTGTGCTGCGGCGCGTGCCTTGAGGTTCATGGAGACGGCTGCTGCGTTGCCGTTGGGCATGAGCATGGGAACGGTCATAGGGAGGACGCGGCGGGGGCCCTTTTCGCGGAGGGTGTCCCATGCGTCGAGAAGGGTCCACACGCCGCCGATACCGGTACCGAAGGCTACGCCGGTGCGTTCGGGGTCGACTTCTTCTGCGGAGTCGGCGTCGGGGCCGGAGAATCCTGCGTCTTCCCATGCTTCGCGTGCGGCGATGAGGGCGAGCTGGCCCGAGGGATCCAGGCGCTTTGCTTCTACCTTGGTGAGGCGGCCGGATTCGAGGGCGGGCACGGCGAGCTGGCCTGCAATGTATACGGGCAGGTCGTATTCCTTGACCCAGGGGTGGTCGAGGGTGGATACACCAGATACGCCCTTGGTTGCGTTTTCCCAGGTGGTGGGGACGTCGCCGCCAATGGGGGTGGTCGCGCCGAGGCCGGTCACCAGCACTTTTCGAGACATTGTGGCACTTTCTCTTCGGTGGTCGATTTGGTGGTTTATCCGGTGGTGTGTGGATAAAAACCTGTTGGGCCCGGGGTTTGCGGTGTGCGTTTTACGCGGTGGGTCACACGGTGGAGGGTGCTGTCGCTGCGCCCTGTGTATTCCGTTCTGCGCGTTCCCCGGGGTGTGTTGGGTTGGTTGGGTGAATAGCGATGCGGCGCGGGCCGGTGAGAGCCCGCGCCGCCTCGTTATTGGTTATAGCTTAGGCAGCGTTCGCGATGAACTCGACTGCGTCGCCAACGGTCTTGAGGTTCTTGACCTCTTCGTCCGGGATGGTCACCTCGAACTTCTCCTCAGCGTTCACGACGATGGTCATCATCGAGATGGAGTCGATGTCCAGGTCCTCGGTGAAGGACTTGTCCAGCTGAACGTCCTCAACCTCAACGCCGGTCTCTTCGTTAACGATTTCTGCCAGACCTGCGAGGATCTCTTCCTTGTTAGCCATTCAGGGGCTCCTTTGTTTTTTCGATGGTCATCGCACCCGCCGGGTGGGGGTACGCGTGCATTACCGAGTTTATCGTGTCTGCGTGGTGTACGCATGCGTCAACTCGGAGTTTGTGGGGATGCTTTCCCGCTTTATTTTCTTTCTCGCGAACCGGCGCTGTGCCGGCCGTGAGGGGCGGTGAGCATCGGGCTCCGGTGGTTTTCCTTAGGGAAGGACGACTACCTGAGCTGCGAATGCCAGGCCGGCACCGAAACCGATCTGCAGGGCGAACTTGCCGGAGAGTTCCGGGTTCTCCTTGAGCAGGCGGTGCGCGGCGAGGGGGACCGATGCGGCGGAGGTGTTACCGGCATCGACGATGTCGCGTGCCACTGCCACCGTGTCGGGAAGCTTGAGGGTCTTGACCATCTGGTCAATGATGCGGGCGTTTGCCTGGTGCGGGATGAGCGCGCCGAGCTCGTCGGGGGTGATGCCGGCGGTTTCGAGTGCCTGCTTGGCGACCTTCGCCATTTCCCATACTGCCCAGCGGAAGACGGAGGGGCCGTCCTGTCGCAGGGTGGGCCAGATCTTTTCGCCTTCTTCGACGGGGTTTGCGGCGAAGTCGCGGTTGCGGATGTCCAGCAGGGAGTGGGTCATGCCGACGGTGCCCCAGCGGGAGCCGTCCGAACCCCATACGGTCGGGGCGATGCCGGGTTCGTCGGATACGCCTACGACTGCTGCGCCTGCGCCGTCGCCGAGCAGGAAGGAGATGGTGCGTTCGGTGTTGTCGATGAAGTCGGAGAGCTTCTCAACGCCGATGACCAGCACATGCTTTGCGGTGCCGGCGCGGACGAGGGCGTCTGCCTGGGCGATGCCGTAGCAGAAACCTGCACACGCTGCGGAGATGTCGTATGCGGGGCACTTGGAGCCGATTGCGTCGGCGACCAGGGTTGCCAGGGAGGGGGTTGCGTAGGGGTGCGAGATGGTCGAGATGATGACCGTCTCAATGTCCTCACCGGTTACACCGGACGCTTCGAGGGCGTCCTTGGCGGCGCCGATGGCAAGGTCGGTTACCGACTGGTTTTCGCTGGCGCGGTGGCGGGTTGCGATGCCGGTGCGCTGCTTGATCCACTCGTCGGAGGAGTCGATTGCCTCAACGATGTCGTCGTTGGGGACGATGACCTCGCCGCGGGCTGCGCCGTAACCGAGGATGCGGGAGTAGCGGTTGATTTCGTACTGCTTGAGGGTAGTCACGTATTCAATCCTTAGTGCTGATGCTTGCAAGGCGGTGTGTGCCTCGCAGGTCTAAAGTGCATGTCTAGTGTGAAGGGTTCCCAGTGCGGGGAGGGCGGGGGCTCTCTCCCGGTGTTTAACCCTTCAGCGAGGCGAGGTCCTCGGGGGTGTTGATGGAGGTGCCGGGCACGCCGCGCATCGCGCGCTTTGCCAGGCCGACCAGGGTGCCTGCGGGGGCGACCTCGATAATGCCGGCGACCTCACGCTCGAGCAGGGTTGCCATGCACAGGTCCCAGCGGACGGGGCTGGTGACCTGGGAGACGAGGGTCTTGACGAACTCTTCACCGGATGCCACGGCGGAACCGTCGCGGTTGGTCAGCAGTGCGGAGGTCGGGTCGGAGACCTGCAGGGATGCGGCGAACTCTTCCAGGGCGGGCACGGCGGGTGCCATTGCCTCGGTGTGGAATGCGCCAGCAACCTTCAAGGGGATGACGCGAGCGCGTGCGGGCGGGTTCGCGGCGAATGCTTCGATGGCGGGGATGGGGCCTGCGGCTACGATCTGGCCGCCGCCGTTGGAGTTTGCTGCGACGAGGCCTGCTGCGTCGATGGCTTCGCGGACGTTTTCTTCAACGCCGCCGAGTACTGCAGCCATGCCGGTCGGGGAGGCGGCTGCCGCCTCCGCCATGCCGTTGGCGCGCACGCGCACGAAACGCATTGCGTCTTCGTCGCTGAGTACGCCCGCGAGGGCTGCTGCGGTGATTTCACCGACGGAGTGGCCCGCGAAGATGAGCTCTTCACCGTCGAGTTCGCGCAGTGCGAGGCGACCGGTGACGATGCCTGCAGCCACGATGAGGGGCTGGGCGATTGCGGTGTCTTTGATGGTTTCTTCTTCGGCTTCGGTGCCGTAGTGAATCAGGTCGATGCCTGCCGCTTCGGAGAGTCGTTCCAGGTGCTCACGCACACCTTCAATCTCGAGCCAGGGGCTCAGGAAGCCCTTCTTCTGGGAGCCCTGTCCGGGGCAAACGAGTGCGCGCATGCGGTGCGACCTTTCTGGTTTTTAGTACTCGTACGCGGTGCCATTATAGAGACGGAGACCACGGTTAGTCTGTTACCTATGCTACCTTGTTCAGCCGCTTTGTATAAACATCACTGTGCAGAAACTTTGGGCTGCGCTGGGAGCTTAGACAGAGGTTGAACAGTGTATAGCTTAGAACGATTTCCCCCATTCGTACAGTTCAGCCGCACAAGGTTCAAATAGAGAGACATTAAACGGCGGCGCTCAGCGCACTATTTAGAGCACTATTCAAAGCACACTCCAACACAGCCCAGCACACTCCCCCATATCGGTGCGCTCCCCTTTAGAGGCGCGAACGCCCTATGCCCGCGGATGCGCCCGCGCGTACGTCTCCGCCAGACGCTTCATCGACACGTGCGTGTAAATCTGCGTGGTCGCCAACGACGAATGTCCCAACAGCTCCTGCACCGAACGAATATCGGCGCCACCATCCACCAGGTGAGTCGCCGCCGAATGACGCAAAACGTGCGCACCCGACGCCTGAGTATTCTCCACCGTGCGCAACAGGCGGGTCAGGTCCTCACGAATCTGACGGGCATTCGCACGCCCACCCCGAGGGCCAATAAACAGCGCCGTCACACCCTGCGCGCCCTCCGGAATCCACTGCGGACGACCATAGGACACCCAACGATTCAACGCCTTAAGCGCCGGGGTGCCCAGCGGCACCACGCGCTCCTTATTGCCCTTACCCAGCACGCGCACCGTCTTATTCGCCCGGTCCACGCTCTGCAAATCCAGGCCGGTCAGCTCAGAAATACGCATGCCCGAAGCGTACAGAACCTCAACCACAGCTTCCAGGCGCAGCAGACGCGCATCACGAGGATCCTGCGCCCGACGCTCCTGCAGGGTAGTCAGCAGCTGGTTCATCTGCTCACGGCTCAGCACCGGCGGCAGGTGATTCTCCCGCTTGGGAGCGCGCATACCGCGGGTCGGGTTAGCGTGCACCAGTTCCTCTTCCTGAGCCCAGGTGAAGAACGTGCGCAGGGTCGAACCGCGGCGCGCCACCGTAGAACGAGCCGCCTGCCGCAGATGCAACGAACCCAACCACTCACGAATCAGGGACGCATCAATGCTGTCCAGATGCCGCACGCCGCGGCGCGCCATGTAGCCGAAGAAGCCCTCCAAATCGGAGATATACGAGCGGATCGTCTCTTCGGAACGGTGCTTCTCATAGCGCAAAAAACGCTCAAAACGGTCCAGGACGGGGCGGAACACCTCACCGGAAACACCCAGTGCAGAATCAGGTAGAGCAGAGCTCTCTACTTGCTCCGGCGCAAGCGTGCGGGTGTAGGTCACCGGCAGGGTCGTGGAGGGAGCCTCATCCCGGTACTCCTCACGGTTCTCACTCCGGTTTTCTGCCTGGTTTTCAGCCCGGTTTTCGGGCTGGCGGGCGGCGGTCATGCGTCCCTCCTTTCGGGTTTCTGGTTCCTGGCCCTGGCGGCGTTGATGCTTCTCGACGTTGTATTTCTGCCCCCAGCGTATCTGCTGATAGCGTGGCGGCGGGTAGGCTCCACGCCAGTACGCGCAAGCCTACCCCAATTGTAGAGAGGTTCCACGCTCTCCACGTGCCGCCCGTCATGACCGACCGCAGTAACCCGCTACTGCCGGGATGTTCACTACGGGCGTTCAGCCGGGGTGCTCAGCGGGGGTCAGCACGGGCGTTCAGCGGGGGCTCTTCTACGCAGCGACAGCCGGGCGGACCTTTCTCCAGCTTGTTCCGCTACTCTCCGCCAGACCACAACGACCCAGGTGGAACAGGTCAGCCATCACGTCGCGAGCGCTCAACCCGAGAGCTGCGGCAATCTCGTCCACGCCGCGGTAGGAGCGCGGGCTCAAATCGTCCCAGACCCTGCCCTGTCGTTCGGTCAGCTCATCCAGCGCGCTGGAGGAGGCAGCCTGATCCCACTCACTCTCGTGCTCGGTACCCAGCTCGAACCCGGCGGCGGCATCGTACTCGAGGATGTCGGCGGCCTGGGTGAGTGTTTGCGCTAGTCCATCGCGTAGCAGACGGTTCGTGCCCACCGAGTTCGGCGAATTAATCTGCCCCGGAACCGCCCAGAGGGTACGCCCAATCTCCATCGCGTGACGAGCCGTGTTCAGGGCACCGGAACGCCAACGCGCCTCCACCACAATGGTGTGCCGCGCCAACGCCGCAATCAGGCGGTTACGCTCCAGAAAACGCCAACGCGTGGGGGTGTTGCCCACGCTCACCTCGCTCATGATGAGCCCGCGGTCAACAATCATGTTCAACGCGTCCGAGTTCTGCGCCGGGTAGAGCCGGTCCAGCCCACCCGCCATGAAAGCGATGGTCGGCAGGTCGCTACCCTGCTGGGTCAGCGCCGCCCGATGCGCCGCAATATCAATGCCCATCGCACCGCCAGAAATCACCGTGTACCCGCGGCGCGCCAGCTCCGCGGCGAGGTGGGTCGTCGCCTCCGTACCGTAGATGCTCGGGTCGCGCGAACCGACCAGCGCCACGCTCGGGGCAGAGGCCAAATCCAGCAGGTGCCGCGAATCGCCTCGGCACCACAGCCCGTACGGTCGAGCAGGCCCCAAATCGTTCAGCTGCGGCGGCCACAGCGGATCGGCGGGAGTGACCAGCCACGCCCCGCAGGTTGCCGCCATATGCGCCTCCGCGTTCAGGGTGCGTTCCATACGGCGGTTCCAGCGCAGGCGGCGAGTCGCGAGCGCCTTGCCGAACTTATCGCGGCTCATCTGATGTTCGCCCGGCGTGTAGTAGCCATTCGCGCTACAGAACAGGGCGGACTCCCCTTCCGCGGGTGCACCCACCGAGTGCAGAAAATCGCTGAGCTGCGTATCCGGTTCGCCGTGCTCCCAGGTGTGCTCATCGGGGATGTGCCCGGTCAGCAGGTAGTGCAGGGTCAGCGGCGCTCCCAGGGTGGTGAGGGATTCGACCACGAGCTCATCGGCGGGCTCGGCGTAGCGCATCAGCTGGGCGGTGCAGCAGCGGATGTACTCGCGGCACGCCGCCTCAAGCTGCTCCGCGCTGAGGGCGGGATTGAACAGGGGCGCGGAATCAGAACCGCTGGAGGCGGTGCCCATCACAGGTTCGGGGCGCTCACCCTGTAGCGCCTCACCCTGTAGCCGCTCCCTCTGCTGTTCCTGCTGATTCATCTCATTCAGGTGCATCTCTTCCAGGTACACCGGGTTCAGGCAGGATGCGAGGAACCCCGGCAACCGCGCCGCGTTATACGGGCTCGGCGAAGGCTCCTGCCCCAGCGACAGGATATGCGCCACTCTCTCACGCGCCAGGGCGTGCGCATCCAGGGTGCGACCGGGCAGGCGAATCTGCAGTTCCTCCTGCACAAAATCCTCCGCCGCGCTCTCTTCAGGCGCGCTCTCCCCCGTTACTTTCTCTTCTGGCACACACTCGTCCGGCGCTGTTTCTCTCAGCCCATTTTCTTTCAATTCGGCCTCTTCAGCTCGTTTTCTGAGCTTCTTCTCACTCATGACGTTCTTCTCCTCTCGTGAGTGATTCCTTCTATAAACCGGCACGCTATGTCAGCTGGCCCTATTTCAGCTGGCGCATTATTTCAATTGCCCCTGCTGCCGCAGAAAAAGCGCCACATCCAGGTGCTCCCGGCTCGGGTAGGCGGCCCCCTCCAAATCGGCGAGAGTCCAGGCGATACGCAGCACCCGGTCGTAGCCGCGAGCCGTCAGCGTTCCGCGGTCCACGGCGGCGTTCAGTTCGCCGGTGAGCTTCGCATCCAGACGCAACGGACCGCGCAAAATCTTGCCGTTCATCTCCGCATTCGTCTTCAACCCGTACGGCTCCAGACGCTCCCGCTGAGCCTGTCGCGCCGCCATGACGCGCTCACGAATCTGCGCCGAACTCTCGTTCACCTGACCGCCCGCAAGCTCCGTGGACGACACCTTCGGAACCGTCACATTCACGTCAATGCGGTCCACCAGCGGGCCGGACAGCCGCCCAAAATAGGCGCGACGCTCACGCGGGGCGCACGTGCACTCCGTACCGGTGCCCACGTTCATGCCGCAGGGGCACGGGTTCGCCGCCAGGATCAGCTGAAACCGCGCCGGATAGGTCGCCGACGCGCTCGAACGATCCAAGGTCACGGTCCCCGACTCCAGGGGCTGACGGAGCGAATCGAGCACCGTGCGTTTGAACTCCGGCGCCTCGTCGAGAAAGAGCACGCCGCGGTGCGCTTTAGACACACAGCCCGGGCGGGGAATGCCGCTACCGCCACCAAGAATCGCCGGCGCGGAGGCGCTATGATGCGGCGCCTCAAAGGGCGGCTGACGCACCAGCTCGCTCAGGTGCTCCCCCGCCGAGCAGAGGGAACGAATAGCGGTCACTTCCATCGCGGCATCATTATCGAGGGTCGGCAGGATGCTCGGCAGGCGCTCCGCCAGCATGGTTTTACCCGAGCCGGGCGGGCCTGTCAGCAGCATATGGTGGCCGCCGGCAGCTGCAATTTCCAGGGCGAAACGGCCCTGTGACTGACCGGCAACATCGCTCATATCGGAGGGAATTTCAGTCGGTTTCGCTACCGGTGCGCTCGCCTCCGTCTGCGGGGCGGGCGGGTAGGTCAGCTTCTGACTCTCCGCGCCGAGCGCGGCAAAAACCTCAGCCAGGCAGCGGAAACCGCTCACCTGCGCGCCGGGAATGAGCGCCGCCTCCTCAGCGTTTTCGGCGGGCACAATCACGCGGTGGTGTCCGGCGTCCACGGCGGCTTTAACTGCCGGCAGGATGCCCGGCACGGGGCGTAGCGTTCCGTCCAGGCCCAGCTCACCCAGGAAGACGCTATCGCCGCTGGGGTGCAGTTTCTTCTCCGCCTGCAGCGCCGCAACCACAATGGCTAGATCGAACGCCGAGCCGCGCTTGGGCAGGGTCGCCGGGGTCAGGTTCACCGTAAGCCGGTGCTGAGTGAGGGTGATGCCGGTGTTCTTCGCTGCGGAGCGCACACGCTCTTTCGACTCGTTGAGGGCGGTGTCAGGCAGACCCAGCAGCACGAAGCCGGGCAGGCCCTGTGAGATGTCAGCCTCAACGTCAACAATGTGCCCGCGCAAGCCCACGAGCGCCACGGAATAGGTGCGTGCGAATCCCATTACGCCACCGCCTTCAGATGCTCGAAGGTAAAGGTTTCGCAAGTTCCGGTCACCGCAATTGCGTCGATGCGAAAGCGTGGAAAATCCAGGTTCTCGCGCAGCCTGCACCAGAGAATCGCCAGCGAGCGCGTGCGGCGCGCCTTATCACGGTCAATGGACGCGAACGGGTGCCCAAAGTCTTCGCTGCTGCGGGTCTTGACCTCAACGAAAACCAGTTCGTCCTCGGGGTCAATGGCGATCAGGTCGAGCTCCCCGCGAATCTGTTCGTGTTCCAGTCCAGCGGGCGGTCGCCAATTCCTCTCCAGAATCCGGTAGCCGTTCGTCTCCAGGATGCGGGCGGTCAGCTCCTCGCCCCACCTACCGACGCTGTGGGCGCGGGGCGAGGTTCTGCGGAGCAGGGGTCTGTTGGGTGCGCTTCGGGTTGCGGCGCGGGCTGTTATTCGGGCTGTTGTCATGGGTCTCTCCCCAGGTAGATAGCGGTAGTGTTTCTACTGTGCCCGCCGCGCGCGTGCCTGAACGCGGTTAACGAAAAACTGTGGATAACCTCGGTTCTCAGAAGGAATTAGAGGTTATCCACAGCCATTTATTTGAAATTTTGGGGCATATTTTTCAAAAACACCGCTCGAGTGCCGATTCGCCGCGTCATATTCGTGCTGGTTTATCACGCAGTTTCATCACGCGGTTTCATCACCCAGCGCTGCCGCCCGGTAGCTCAGCAGCCGCCTGCTTCCCCCGGCAATGCGGTGAATCAGGCGTGAGCTAGGTGTTAAAGTCCGGCATTTCCGGCACGGTGAACTCCTGGTTGGGCAGGCGCTCCTCCACGTTCACGTCACGTACCGAGTAGGCGTGCACCTTCTTCACAAAGCGGTTGGAGCGGAATACATCCCACACCCACACGTCGCTCATGCTCACCTCAAAGTAGAGGGTGCCGTCCTGCACGTGCGGGGTGACGTCCACCTGGTTTGCCAGGTAGAAGCGTCGGTCGGTTTCTACCGCGTAGCTAAAGAGCGACATGACGTCTTTGTATTCGCGGTAGAGCGCCATTTGGGCGTCGGTCTCGTAGTTTTCGAGGTCTTCTGCGCTCACTGCTCTTCCTTTCCTGGTTAGTACTGATTCAGCGGTGGCACGTTAGGTTTTCGCCAGCTTCCGAGGCGCGGTTTTCAGGAGTGCCACGCGCCCTAGCCGCGCTGTGCCGCGGCGGCCTCAATCTGCTCGGCGGTCGCCGGAAGCGACCATGACAGTCGATGCTGCAGGCTGGGGCCCTGCACGCTAATCGCCTCGCGGTGAGCGGCGGATCCGTAGCCTTTGTTCTTTGCCCAACCGTACCCCGGATAGCGGGTATCCAGCTGGACCATCAGCTCATCACGTTCTACCTTCGCTACCACCGATGCTGCGGCAATGGAGGCGCACTTGTAGTCGCCCTTAATGACCATGGTCACCGGCATCTGCGCGGGGTCGCCTGCGCCTTCCCAAGCCTGGGCGAGCAGTGCGTTGTAGTGTGCCTGCGCCGGGTCCGGTGCCAGCGCACTGAACAGGTCTTCCTGCGGAGGGGTGAACCAGTCGTGCTTACCGTCCAGCAGGGCGGCGTCGGCACGGTATCCGCGGCGCGCCAGCTCTGCGAGCGCACGCTGGGCGGCAAGCCTCAGCGAGAGGGTCATGCCGAGCCGGTCAATGTCTGCCGGTTCCACGTGCCCGACCGCCACGGCGCACCACTGGCGGATTTCGGGAACCATGGATTCGCGGCGTGCCGGTGAGAGCGCCTTGGAGTCGATCAGCCCGCCCACTTCGAGGGTGGCGTCCGGGGTGAGGATTGCGACGCCCACGGTGACCGGGCCCGCCATGGAGCCGCGGCCCACCTCGTCGATTCCGGCAACCGTGCGGGCGCCGGAGGCGAAGAGCTGCTGCTCGTACTCGAGGTCGGCGGCGGGCGGGGTTGCTTTCACGGGCTTAGCTTGAGCGGGTTTCGTTGCGCTCTTCTGAGCGCTCACCATCATTCCCAAGCTCGCTTACTCGCTCGGGGTGGAGGTCGGCTCGGGAACCGAGGAGAACACCGAGCTCTGATCCTGTAGCAGACCGAAGTGGTTCAGCGGCCACGCCACCACGAACACGTTACCCTGCACGTCGTCCTTGGAGATGAACGCGGTGCCGTCGCTAATGTGGTAGCGGGAGTCGGCGGAGTTGCTGCGGTGGTCGCCCATCACGAAGTACTTGCCGGCGGGCACGGGCACCTTGAAGGGCATCTCCGAGGGCGGGTTGCCGGGGTACAGGTACGGTTCGGTGATTTCTACGCCGTTGACCTTGATCTTGCCGTTGCCGTCGCTTTCGACCACGTCACCGGGGGTACCGATAACGCGCTTGACCAGGAAGTTCGAGGAGGTATCCGGCAGAATACCCGCGAAGGACAGGGCGTCCTTGAGCGGGCTGCTGGTCTTCTGGGTGGAGGGAATCCAGCCCTGAGAATCCTTGAAGACGATGACGTCGCCGCGCTTGGGCTCGCTAAAGTAGGAGCCCGCCACGTTAATGAACACGCGGTCGTTGACCTGCAGGGTCTGCTCCATGGAGCCGGAGGGAATGTAGAAGCCGCGCAGCAGGAAGGTCTTGACCAGGAATGCGATGACCAGCGCGTAGAGGATGACGGTGCCGCCCTCACGTGCCTGTACCCAGAGCCATTCGCCGAGGCGGCCTTCTTCCTGCGCCTGGGAGTAGGTCAGCTCCGCCTGTTCGGCGCGCTTTGCCTTGCGGCGTTCCTTGGGGGTCATTTCGGAGAAGTCCTTGGTGGTTTCCACGTCTACGGCGCTCTCCTCATCGGTGGTTTCTTCGCGCTCGGCATTCTTCGCTGCGGCATTCTGCTCGGTAGCCGTCTTCTCTGCCGCAGCCTTTTCAGCGGCGAGGCGCGCAAAGTATTCTTCCATTTCGCGGCGCTCGCGGCGGCTTTGAGGCTGGTATCCCTCAGGGAAGGGGCTGGTGTTCGCAGTGTTCTTGTCGTCTGCCATGCTGGAGTGAGCCTTTCGTTTGAGAGATACCTAGCTCGAGTGAAACGGTACCTAGCTATTGTATCGAGAGTGTTTGCGCTCTTGGGCTTTTATTTTCTGAGAGCGGCAAGGTTCTCAGAAAGCGGGGTCTCAGAATATGCAAAAACCGCTCCTCTCCCGCGGAATGCGGTTGGGGAGCGGTTTGCAACAGAATTCTGTATCTATAAAGATTAGAACTCGCGCTTCTCGCGGATACGAGCAGCCTTACCGTGGCGGTCGCGCATGTAGTACAGCTTTGCACGACGGACGTCACCGCGGGTCACAACCTCGATCTTCTCGATGGAGGGAGAGTGAACGGGGAAGGTACGCTCAACACCAACGCCGAAGGAAACCTTGCGGACGGTGAAGGTCTCGCGAACGCCTGCACCCTGGCGGCCAACGACGAAGCCCTTGAAGACCTGGATACGGTGGTTCTTACCTTCAACGATCTTAACGTGAACGTTCAGGGTGTCACCGGGGCCGAATGCGGGGACGTCGTCACGGAGGGACTTCTTGTCGAGGAAGTCAAGAGTCTGCATAGTTGTAGATCTCCAGAGTCATCTGCCGCAGGTCAAATAGACTCAGATTGCTCTGCCCCACTGCGGGACAGAAAACTTTATGCTTCGGACAGGATTGGTGCCCGAAGGTTGACATCGTTGGTCGCTCTTCCCCCTGCGGCAGGGGCGTGCCCGATGTCAACACAATGCTCCATTATCCCAATGCACCCGCGTTTATGCAAGCATCCGGGGAGCACTTTTAGAAGGGGGGTTCGTCACTCTGTGCTCCCCCGCCCTGGGATGCGCCGTTCTGCGCCGGAGTACCCTGAGCGGTCACGCCCGGTGCCTCCGCGTTCTGCTGGGGTGCAGGCGAAGGAGCATACTGCTGCGTGTACTGAGGTACCTCCTGCAACGGCGCACCCGGCATACCCTGCTGAGGCGCACCCGGCAGGGAGCCTTCGTTGACCGTGCGCTTCTCCACGGTGCGGGCAAAGGTACTCGTGCCGTAGTTCAGGTCGTGACCGATGCCGAGGGCATCCACCTCTACGGTAGTGCCCTGCGTGCCATCTTCGCGGTTCCAGCGGCTAATGCGCTGGCGGCCACTCACGACCAGCGGCTGCCCCTTCTCAATGGAGGTGGCAATGTTCTGGGCGAGGCGGCGGTAGGCTTTCACGGTGTACCAGTTGGTGGTGCCTTCTTTCCAGGTGCCGGTGGCGTCCTGCCAGCGCGGGGTACTGGCGAGGCGAAAGTTCACGACGGGCACCCCGTTGGGCAGGGTGCTCAGTGCCGGGTCGGAGGCGGTGAATCCGCGGATCAGGATGGTGTCGCTCATGGTTTCTCCTTAGAAACTAGTGGGTGGGTTCCTTCACCTTGCCAGCGCTGACCCGCTCCTGCACCCGGTGGTTACCGGTTCTGTGGATAACCTCGCGTTTTGCGGTTTTGGGCACCGCCTGTGGATAGAGTTTTTGAACTTTTCACCCCGTTTTTTCAAAAATCGCCTGCGGGCAACGCATTCCCTGCAGAAATATGACGGCTATGCCCCATTCGACATCGTGATAGGTATCATCGTGATAGGTATCTCAGCGTCGGGGCGGCTATTTTTGCCCTCAAGTTAACTATTTCAGCCCCTCGCGCTCTATCCTTGATGATGCGGTGCACTCAGCCGCATCCCGTCTACCCGCCTTGGAGAACCCGTGAGCAAAAAGCCCGCGAACAACAACCTGCCCTCCCTGCAGGAACTTCAGCAGCTGCAGCGCAACCTACCCAAGCTGCCCGATTCGATGGACCCGCAGAAGAAGCGCCTCATTTACGGTCTGCTCGCCCTGTTCACCGTGATCGTGCTGATTATTGGTCTGGTCTATGTGAGTAAGAACGGTGTGGACGGGCTGCTCGGTTCGGATAAGACGACCTCCGCCACCGAGGATGAAGAGACCAACGTTCAGACCGAAACCCTCGCCGAGGTCAAGAACCCGTACAAGGCGGTTGATCCCGCGACCGCGCTCGCACCGGATCTGGCGACCGCGAAGAGCGAGCTGGCGTCCCTGCAAGTGAAGGAACGCGCGTCGAAGGTTGGCTACTCTCGTGATCAGTTCGGTCCCGCCTGGGATGACGTTGACGGCAACAAGTGCAACACCCGCGACGACATTCTGCGCCGCGATCTGACCAATGTTCGTTTCAAGGTGAGGACCCACGCTTGCACCGTCATCACCGGCACTCTAGCTGACCCGTACACCGGCAAGACCATCGAGTTCAAGCGCGGTAAGAAGACCTCCTCGGCTGTGCAGATTGACCACGTGGTGGCTCTTTCGAACGCATGGCAGACCGGCGCGCAGGATCTGACCGCAGAGCAACGCCGCCAGCTGGCGAACGACCCGGAGAACCTGCTCGCTGCAGACGGCCCGGCGAACCAGCAGAAGTCCGATGCGGACGCCGCCGACTGGCTGCCGAGCAACACCGCCTACCGCTGCACCTACGTGGCACGCCAGGTGCACGTGAAGGCGAAGTACAAACTGTGGGTGACCGCGGACGAGAAGAAGGTTATGGAGCGCGTCCTCAACTCTTGCAAGGACACGAACCCCACTAAGAAGTAGCCCCGACCAAGAAGTAGCTTCCCGGCACGCACGCAAAAAGCATAAAGAAAACCGCCCCGCACCCTGAGTTTAGGGTGCGGGGCGGTTTTTGCATGTGGCGCCCCAGGAGGGAATCGAACCCCCGACCAAGAGATTAGAAGGCTCCTGCTCTATCCTCTGAGCTACTGAGGCCTTCCTCTAGGGTACATGAGAATTTATGCTTCTCATGCACAGCGCATCTCACGCGGGGCTGTTCCACTGAGCTAAGCCAGGCTGGCGAACTAGGAGTTCGCGCTAGGAACCTACCTTGGCGGCTTCCCGTTCTGCCTTCTTCACCTCGCGGCGGCGTGCACGGCGGCTTGATGCGCCGGGGAACAGCTGCCACCACAGGCGGATGGTGGTGCGGCGAATCTGCGTGGGGTGCAGGCTCACGTACACCAGGCGGCGGGTTGCCGGGTCGAGGGCGACCAGGTAGATGATGTAGCCCAGGCAGATGACGGTCGCGATGAGTCGGCCCATGTCCTGGTTGAAATCGCGCAGGTAGGGCGACACGTTCAGCTGGTCGCTCACACCGTACGCCATGAAGAACAGCGTGGTGATGAAGTACCACATGAGCTGGAAGTGCGAGCGCAGACCGGTTGCGGCGAGCATCGGGATTGCCCAGAGCAGGTACCAGGGCTGAATCATGGGGCTGCACAGGAGCATGAACAGGATCGCGAGGCCGGCGTGGCGCACGATGTTGCGGTCGCGTCCGACGAATGCCATTGCCACGGCGCCAAGCATGCCGATGCCCTTGCCGACGGTTTCGATGAGCTTGCGGATGACCTCGAATGCGTCGCCTTGAACGAATAGGGAGGCGGCGCCGATGAGCAGACCGAAGGGGGTGTACCAGATGTACTGGCCGCCGGTGGTGGACAGTGCCTTAATCCAGCCGAATTCCAGTCCGGTCGCCCAGCCCATGAGCGCCATTTCGGCGAGCAGTAGCACGCCGGAGAGTGCCCAGAAGATGAACTTGCGCGGCCAGGAGGCGTTCTTACCCGCCCAGAGCAGACCCACGAAGGGCAGCACCACGAGGGCGAGCGGCTTGACGGCAACGCCGAGGGCTACGAAGGTCACACCGAGCGGGCCACCCCACCAGGTGTCGCGGTAGCGCTTAGCGTAGTAGAGGCCACCGAGCATGAACATGGTCATGAGCGAGTCGTTGTGGCCGCTGGCGATGAACGATGCGATGAACAGAGGGTTCGGGCCGATCTGCCAGAGAGCGCGGACCTGGTTGAAGCCGTGTGCCTTGGCAAGTTTTGCTACGTAGAAGAGGATGCCGATGACCGCGAGCACGGAGAGCAGGCGGAAGTAGAAGAGGGAGAGGTCGATGTTCTCCCCCGCCAGGCGCACAATCCACTCTTCGAGCTTGAGGGAGACCGGTCCGTACGGGGGCGGGGATTCCGCCCACATGGGGTCCGCACCGTTCTGCATGAAGTTCGAGATTTCGGAGACACCGTGCTTGTACGGGTTGAGGCCGTGCGCCATGACCATGCCCTGACCGTAGTAGGAGAACATGTCGCGGCTGTAGATGGTGAAGGCGAAGACCTGCGGCAGGGACCAGCTGGTGATGACGGCAATCATCCAACGCATGGTGTTGGGTTCGTTCCAGTCGCCCATTTTCTGGTAGATGCGCAACCATTCGCGGCACATAATCATGGCGCCGAGGGCGAGCATAATAATGCCGGTGATGACCCATGCGGCTTCGAATCGGATGGCGCGGATAATGTCGTAGCGCCAGAAGCTGGAGCTGTCGGCGAGCCAGCCGACGGCGTAGGAGCCGAGGGTGACCATGATAGAGCCGATGGTGCCAATAATTACCGTGCGCAGACGGTGATTATTGACGTAGTCCAAGAGTTTGGGTGAGAGAGGTGCGTCGTGTGCACCGGGGGTGGTGAGCCGGTGTGCTAGCTCTGTTGGTGCGCGCATAACTCCCTTTCTGTCTGCATCGTCGTTCTGGCTTTTATCATACCGGAGCCCTTGGACGCACTTGTGAGAATCACTGTTACGAAAGCGCTTGTGGACACACCTCAAGGGCGCGCAGAGTGGCGCAGTTCTCCCCCCGCTACCGCCGTTTGCGCATCCGCCTGTGCCGTCTTGCACCCTTTTGTGACGTGCTGTCCGCCGTGTCGGCGGCGTTTGGGGGTAGAGTGGGAGGGTGAGTATTTCTAGTGAACGTATTGTATGGATTGACTGCGAGATGACCGGCCTGGACGTGGAGAACGACGCTCTCGTCGAGGTGGGCGTCCTGGTCACGGATGCCGATTTGAACATTCTGGGTTCTGGCGTTGAGTTCGTCATTAAGCCCGGTGATGAGTCTCCTGCCGGTGCGCTGGAGAACATGAATGATTTTGTGCGTTCGATGCATGAGGCGTCGGGTCTGCTGCCCGATATTGAGCACGGTGTGTCGATGGATTACGCGCAGGAGCAGGTGCTTCGTTACATCAAGAAGTATGTTCCGGTGGCGGGCAAGGCGCAGCTGGGCGGCAACTCGGTGGGCATGGATAAGCGCTTCTTGGAGCGTTACATGCCAGAGGTCATGGCGCACCTTCACTACCGCGTGATTGACGTGTCCACCATTAAGGAGCTGGCGTCGCGCTGGTATCCGGCGGCTCGTCATAGTGCCCCGGCGAAGACCGGTAACCACCGCGCGCTGGGCGATATCAAGGATTCGATTGATGAGTTGAAGTATTACCGCCGCGCCATTTTTGTGCCGCAGGGCCCGGATGCAATTGCTTCGGCGCAGATTGCGCGTGAGGTGGAGGCGGAGCGTGCCGCACGCGAGTCGGCTGAGCGCGAGGCTGAGGCATCCGCTTCTGAGGCGGCAGAGGCGTCCGAGGCGTAAGCACAGCATGTAACGAGCATCACGGCTTTTCAACTTGGCAGGTTTCTGAATCTCCTGTACAGTAGTATCCGTTGCATATCGCAAGGGAAACCAAGCGAAGCACATGGTGGTCGTAGCTCAGTTGGCAGAGCGCCTGGTTGTGGTCCAGGAGGTCGCGGGTTCAACCCCCGTCGATCACCCCGATGGAAAGGGTCGTTATGGTTATCCGTAACGGCCCTTTCGCTTTACCCTCTGTTCGCGTTATCCCCTGTTCGGTTGCCCCGCACACGGTTTACCGGAACAGAGCTTTTACACCCGCACTTTAAACCAGCGAGCGGAAACAGGGCATGCCCCGCATCCTCATGCGACAGGGGCACCCGGCAAGTTCCCACTCAACAGTTCCCGTTCAACACAAGCAAAGGATAATTCCGTGGCTATTCGCCCCATCGTTATTCACGGCAACCCCGTTCTGCACCGCCCCGCGGCACCCGTCACCGAGTTTAATGATGAGCTCAAGGAGCTCGTGGCTGACATGTACGAGACCATGGACGCATCCAACGGTGTGGGCCTGGCGGCACCGCAGATTGGTGTGGGCCTGCGCATCTTCACCTACAAGATGGAGAATGAGGACGGCGTTCCCCCGCGCGGCTGCATCATCAACCCGGTACTGACCCTGGGCAAGATTTCTACCGCTGACCCGGACCCGTACGAGGAGGAAGAGGGCTGCCTGTCCTTCCCCGGTTACGGCTTCCCCCTCAAGCGCGCCGAGTGGGTGACCGTGAACGGTCTTGACGAGCACGGCAACCCCGTCCACTTTGAGGCGACCGGCTGGTTCGCACGCTGCATGCAGCACGAAACTGACCACCTGGACGGCAAGCTGTACGTGAACCGTCTGAACAAGAAGTGGACCGGCAAGATGAAGAAGGTCGTGAAGAAGGAAGGCTGGACCGTCGACGGTAACTCGTGGATGCCCGGCGTGGATCCGGATCCGTTCGGCCACTAATCGCTGACTCACCCAATCAGAGCCTCTCCAGCTTTTCAGTAGAGGACTCTTAGACAGAGCATAAACGAAGACCGCGAATGCACTCTCAAGCGCATTCGCGGTCTTCGTTTTCCCATCAACTGATGATGTTTTCCATCAGCCAACGGTAGCGTGAAACGGGTCATCCTATGAGCCGGGTTCTGTCTAAAACGCCGCCCGAAGGGGCGTTTCGAGGCAATCATCTATCTAGAACGTACGTTGCCGCACGTCTCAAGCAGCCTACCCGAATACGCACCCCACCTCCGTAAAGGAAGCTGACGGGGATCGGGCGCACTACCCTACCATGGCGTATTCTGTTTGACCTTGCTCCGAATGGGGTTTACCTAGCCGGGCACGTCACCGCGCCCGCTGGTGGTCTCTTACACCACCCTTTCACCCTTACCGCGGCGAACCGCGGCGGTTTACTTTCTGTGGCACTGGCCTGCGGGTTACCCCGAGTGGATGTTATCCACCATCCTGTGCTGTGGAGCCCGGACTTTCCTCGAAGCACGTGTGCCTCGCGATTGCCCGGACGGCCCGTTTCACCTCACCCATTATACGCATACCCCTGGCGGCGGCTATTTTCCGGGTTCGTCTCGCGGGTGCTTTAGGGGTACACGGAGGCGCACTAGCGGCCTCGCGGGCGCGCTATCGTCTCGCAACTACCCTGCGCCTCGTAGCTACCCGGCGTCTCACGGGTACACTGGAGAGATGCTGATTCTTCTTCCCCCCTCCGAAGGTAAAACCCCCGCCCCCGCAGGCAACGCGCCCGTATGCTTTGCTGACCTCTCGTTCCCCGAACTGACCGCTGAGCGTGAGAGCGTCCTGGAGGAGCTGGCGACTGTCAGCTCGGGTCCCGACGCCCTTGCAGAGCTCAAGGTGGGCACGTCCCTCGAAGCAGAAGTGGATCGCAATACGCGCCTGCTGACCGAACCGGCGCAGCCCGCGATCCGCACCTACACTGGCGTGCTGTTCGAGGCACTGGATTATGCGAGCTTCTCCCCCGCCGAACGCGATGCCGCGCACTGGTCGCTGCTGATTTCTTCGGCGCTGTGGGGTATTCTGCGCCCCGAGGACGCGATTCCCGCCTACCGCCTGTCCATGGGCGTGAAGCTGGGTTCAATTGGTGCGCTCGCCTCCTTCTGGAAGGGTGCGTTGGGTACCGCACTGGAGGCAACCGCGAAGGACCAGCTGATTCTGGATTGCCGCTCTGCAGCGTACGCGAAGTCGTGGGTGACTCCCCCGTCGCAGACTCTGGCGGTTCGCGTGGAGCGTGTGGCGGCTGATGGGTCGCGTAAGGTCGTCTCGCATATGGCGAAGCATTATCGTGGCTTGTTTGCGCGCTACCTGATTCAGTCGGGTTTGGCGGCTCGTCCTATTGATGGTTCTACGGCTGGTATTGCCGAATTTTTGGAGGCGATCAGCGCGGACTGGTCGGTGGAGTGCACCCTGCCGACGGCGCGTAAGGCAGGCGTTTTGACGTTGCTGGTACATGAGCAGTAGGTCGCCCAACTATTTGTTTTCGCCTATTTTTTGCATCATATTGAAAATTTTTTAACTATTTTTCTAGGGGCTTAAGTCTGTATTTCCCCCTGTAAAACCACATTTCCCCACATTAAGCGGGTAGGTTTTTGCGGGGCAGAAGACGGGTAGTGTCTATCTATCCGCCTTCTTTTTGTGCACAGAAGTGCTTATAGTATTAAACGTCTCGCCATTGGTGGCGGGTACATCACTCACTAGCATTCACATTCTCAACTCAGCACACATGGAAACACGTCACGCCGCGTACGCATAGCAAACGACTAGAGGCTTAACCAATGGTTATTGGTTTGCTAGCGTAGAAGTAACCACTCAGAAACACATCGATGGGACAATGATATGTCTACTTTTTCCTCTCGTCGCGCCCTTTTTAAGGGTGCGGCAGCACTAACAGTCGCTGGCGCTTTGGGTGCGCACCATGCCGGCGAGCAGAGCGCCCAGGCTGCCACCTTGGACGTTATGACCACCCCGCTGACGTTCAAGATTACCGAGGCGTCGTTTGATATTAGCGGCTTCAACCTCAGCTACGAGATTACAGGCCTGCAGGCTGTGCTTGATACTGGCCTGTACACCCCATACATTGAGGCTGGCTACTACACCAAGGAGAAGGGCTTCACGCAGTTCTACTTCTTCGCTCTTGAGCCGAAGAAGCGCATCGAGAATGACCCCTACGTGAGGCACCACGTCATTTCTCGCGAGGTCACTGGTGGCCCGAAGGCGGACTACGGGATTCGCTTGTCTCTTCGTCCGCGCCGTGAGCAGTACACCATCCTGCGTACTATTGAGGTTCGCCCGACGATTAACACTGAGTTTGCGTGGGCACCTTTCATTGTGGATATTGATATGGATGGCGAGTACGCTCCCGATATCTACAGGTCATGTAAGGCAAAGGTTTTGCTGCTCGATAAGGAACGTTGCTTCTACCCTAAGCGTGCGGTGACCCGCAGCGATCTGATGGATGCAATCTACCGAGGCGCCCGCTCGCCGAAGGTTAAGCTTCCGGCGCGTTCCCCGTTCCCGGATGTGTCCCCGAAGGATGAGCGTTACTCGGCATACATTTGGGCATACCAGAATGGTCTGACCTCGGGTTGGTCTGACGGTAAGATGCACCCGGAGGCGGTGGCTAGCCGCGCTACGATGGCAGCGTTCTTCTACCGTTACTTTATGCTTACCCCCGGCCGTCGTCCTTCGTGGTTCCGTCCCACTACCCCGCAGGACATGAAGCCGGGTGCCCCGTTCTACACCGAGTCGGTGTGGCTGCACTCGTCGGTGAATATTGATACGAGCTTTCACAATAAGAGCAAGGATTTCCGTCCGACCAAGATTGCTACCCGCGAGGAGCTGGCTCGTGTCCTGTCAATGCTGGACATGATTGACATCCCCAGTAGCCCTTATATCGATGCTTAAGATTTGGCAGGTGCCGTGAACCGGGCGGTTAACCTACATGTTTTAGCTTGGGTTGATCTCTGAGAACAGCAGCTGAAGATAGTGGCCTATGGCCTATAGAAGGGGCGGCGAGAGTTTTTCTCTCACCGCCCCTTTTTGTATGCCCCTTTTTTTCGTGTGCCCGTTTTCTGGTGCAGGCGCTGCTGGGTGCGGTTTTTAGTGCTGGTGATGCTTCCATTTTTGTCTCTCTATTGTGTGGTCTTTTTGGGGGTCGGGCTTTGTATAAAACCGGGGGCGTAATTTTCGAATTTTTTGTCTTATAACTCTTATTGGAATGTTTTTCTCGTGTTTTCATTGAATGTCTAAGACGCGGGTTGGTAGGCTGAAATTGCACTTCAGCATGCCGCCGCTACGGGTCCTCCACGATGTGGATTTGGCGTAGGCTCAGCGCGGTGGACTGTCACTCATTGATCCTCTCAACTTCTTTTCTCATTCACCCTCATTCATGCAGAAAATTCAGATTGGATAATGATGTCCTCATTCTTTAAGCCTGCCCGTGGCGCACGCCGAAAAGTTGCGGGCGCTTCCCTGGCGTTGGGTTTGACTCAGCTGTTGGGCGTGTCTCCGCTGTTGGCTTTGACGCCGGTGGCGGCCCAGCCGGCGCCCGCCTCCCCTGTGAACACGCAGCAGGCAACTACTCAAGAAACACCGGCCCGTCAGATGCCTCAAGTGCAGGGTGGCGATCCCGCCTCTGAGCTGGAGAACATTGATTTGAAGGTCACGACAGGCCCCCTCAACATTTCTCAGGGCGGTATCGTGTCGGTGACAACCTCTCCGTTGAGCGCCGAGTTTAGGCAGAAGTACACGTTCCACGAGCTCGCGTTGGTGGAACGTGGTTCCACGTACGTCCATGTCGGGCATCATAATTATGTTCCCCTCACTCAGTACGGTGGGATGGTCGAGGACCTCAAGCAGCAGGGTAATGTGCGAGAGAACCCGGATGGCAGCCTCACTTTCACGCTCGTTGTTCCCGCCCATATTGTTGAGGCTAAAGAGGGGACTCTCTTCGATACGGTACTGACGTATTACCCGTCGAATGAGTATGCGCCGGATCCGTTGACGTGGTCGAATCGCCGGGTAGTCCGCACTCCTACCGATGTGGTGCAGGACGCTAAACCTACGAAGACCACCTACCTTTTCAGTTCATCTTCTATCGAGCACCCGGAAGAGGATACAACCCTGACGGTTGAGGGTTTCCATATCCTCTCGAAAAGCACCTTTTGGGGTCCTGAAGGCCCGGCGGTCCTGACCCTCTATGAGGTTGATCCGGTGACCGGGCAGGGTATTGGTTCGCCTGTGTTTATGCAGAATCTGAATTACACCAGGTGCAATCAGTACTGTGATAGTTTCTTGAACGACCATTTCAGTACGGCTATCACGATTCCCGGGGGTACTCTCAAAGCGGGCAGGCTGTACAGGATTGGTTTCTACGGCGGTGGTTATCCTGGCCCGGGTTCCGAGGAATACCCTGGTGCATGGATGACCGATGTGGCAGATTTCATCCCGGTAGGTACCCCGGAGCAAGATGCAGCTCCCACCAGCATCTACGTCTCGGGAGATAAGATGAGCCCTTATCGCGAGAATAATACTTTGAAGGTGACTGTTTTGGGTCTGCCGCCGCTGACCAAGGGCTACTACCGTTTCTCCTTGCAGCCGATTGATGATCATGGCCGTCCGACCGGGCAGAAGTCTTGGGAGAAAGTGATTCCTGCCGAGAGCATTCAGAAGGGTCGTACGGCGCAGACGCTTTCTCTTCCCGGCTATGCCCTGAATTTTGAGGTGGCCTATAGGCTCTTTGTGGAGAAGGTAACCCCAAATCAGGGTGACACTGTCGATTCGGTTGAGCAGGTTGCTTCCAAAGACCTGGACTTGGATATCAGTCAGGAACGGGAAATGGAGGCTGCCAGGAAATGGATTGTGAACCGTCAAATTCTGCCAGGCTACCCCACTGATCGCGATTGGGAATCAGTGAACCGCCGTTCTGTGACGGTGGCACTGTATCGGTTAGCGGGCGCGCCGCAGGTTGAGCTTCCTGCAGTCAGCCCTTACACGGATATTACGCCGGATGACCCTGACTATACCGCGATTATTTGGGCTCGTCAGCGGGGTATTACGTTCGGTTGGGTTGATGGTCGCTTCCACCCGAATGAGCCGCTTTCGGACCGTTCCACGGCTGCGTTCCTCTACAGGTATCAGCGATCCCAGGGGGAGGTGTCGCCAAGCTTGCCGACGTCTCCTTCGCTACCGGACTCTACCCCGAAGAAACAGACGCATTTCCCGTATAGCTCTCATTGGCGGCTCTGGATCAGCCCGGAGACTGCTTTTTCACGTGAGTCTCGTTGGGCTATTGAGCGACGTATCTGGGGTTACATGCCTGATCAAGGTTACTTCTATGAGAGCTTTGAGGGCTTCAAGATGTCGTACCGTCAGGTGGCTGTGATGCTATACCGTATGGAGCACGGAGGCAGCCACCTCAGGTAACGCCCGGTCGCGGTGAGGGGGTAACCGGTGGGCTGGGATGCTCGACGTAGTTCGGCTTTTCAGCCCGCCGGTGCCGCCTCGGTTGCCCTCTCACCAGCGTTCTCTCTTGCCTGACACCAGGCTTTACGGGTCTCCCCTAGCCTGGCTTTTCAGAATCTATCCGCTCAACTTCTTCACTCACTTCATCTACTCACTCACTTCAATCACCGTATAAATTTTGTAGATGGGATTATGATGTCTTCATTCTTCGCCCCACGAGGTGCCCCACACCATTCTGATACCCCGCGCCACCCGGCGAGCGCCCGCGCGCTCAGCCTTTCCCTGTTGCTGGGTTTGAGCCCGCTTGCAGGTATCACTCCGGCGGCGCTGGCGGCGCCTCAAGAAACACCCGCCCAGAACGCGCCTGCCCAGAACAAACCTGCGCAGAACGAACCTGCGCAGAACACTCCCGTGCAGGGTGCTAAGCAGGATGCTTCCCTGCCGACCCTGCGCGTGTCCAGCGGCTCCCTCGACATTCTTCACGGCGGTACCGTGCACGTGGAGGGTACCGGGCTGAGCCCCGAGTTCTTGGCGCATCATGAGCTGCGTAGCCTCACGATTGCCCCGAAGGGCTCTTCGACCTACGCTAACCCCTACCAGAAGCTTGATCACCGCGGCCTTGTCTTTGACGCCCCGAAACCGGCTGCTGACGGCAGTTTCAGCGCTGACCTGACGGTTCCGGCGAATAGCCTGCCGGCAAACCTGGAGTACGAGGTTATTCTCACCTACCGCCCCGTAGATGAGGCGCACCCCTATGCGTGGAATACTGAGGATCGCGTCCGTACGGCGCTGCCGGTGGAGTTCAACCTCCCGAAGGCGGCGCTCCCCTCCATCACCTATGATGTTTCGGCTATTTCTGAGGAGCAGATTGCTTCCGGTCAGCCGATTGAGGTGACGCTGACGGGTACCGGTTTTCAGGATGTCAGCTCCGTGAAGTTCACCCTATCCGAGCATGATGAGCAGGGAAAGGTCACGAACGATAATGTGGCTTCGCTTGGTGAGCTGAAGGCACCGGATACGGAAGAGAATCAGCGCATTTTCAAGGGCCTGATTCCTAACGGCTATTTCCAGAAGAAGGTCACTATCCCTGCGGGAGTCTTGAAGTCCGGTAAGGGATATTCCCTGGGTGTTTCCGGTGTAGAAACCCACGGGTGGAATAAGCTGACGCGTAAGTTCCCCTTCGTTCCGGTGGGCAATAACCCTGCGCGCATGGCGTATCAGGATAATTCGTTCAGGAATACCCTGCCGAAGGTATCTGTTGCTGCGCAGGATTTTGATCCCGGTCAGGACCGCGTCTATAAGGTGACTATTTCTAATATTTCACCCGAGGTTGACCTGGGGTACTACATTGACTCTGTGTCGATTTATAACGCTACCTCTGGTGAGCAGGGATATTTTGCGAGGAATGATGTAGCGGGTCAATACTATAAGCGTGACGAGCTGGTAACCCGCAATGCTGACGGCACTCTGACCGTGGAGGTTGAGTATAAGGCTCATGGTGATTCCTACAATAGGCCTTCTTCTCGCGGTTCGATGGCTGAAGTGCGTGTGGTGTTCTCGGACTCTCAGTATTCGTACGGTAGCCATAAGTTCACGGTGAGCGCGCAGCTTCCGATGGCGCCTCTTGCCGCTGATGCTGTTGATTCGGAGAACCCGGGGAATGTTGAGTTGAAGGTGACTTCGGGAACCCTCAATATTTCTCAGGGCGGTACGGTGTCGGTGACGACTTCCCCGTTGAGCCCCGAGTTCCGTAAGAAGTACACTTTCTACGAGCTGGCTCTGGTGCAGCGCGGGTCGGTGTACGTGTATGCGGAGCACAATAGTTATGAGCCTCTCGACGAGTACGGCGGAATGCTCAAGGATTTGGTGCATCAGGTGCGGGAGAACCCGGACGGTAGCCTCACCTACACGTTTAAGGTTCCCCCGCAGTACGTTGAGGCTGCCGACGGTGAGCTCTTCGATGTGGTGATGACGTACTACCCGTCGGATGAAACTGAGCCGGAACCTTCGAGTAGGTCGAACCGTTTGTATGCCCGCGCCCATATTGATGTGGTTCAGGAAGCGCAGCCGACCCGTGGAACCTACACCTTCAGTCAGTCCGCTATCGATAACCCGTGGAAGGATACGACGCTGCGGGTTGAGGGACGCCATATCCTCTCCCAGGCTAGTGAAATGGTTGGTAATGATTGGCCGGTCATCGCTATCTATGAGGCTGACCCTGCAACGGGAAAGATGGTGGGTGAGCCTGTGTTCACTCAGCGGGATGACTACACGTACTACGGGGTTAACACCAGGTGGTTCCGCAATAACTATTTCAGTGCGGAGCTGAAGATTCCTGCGGGTACGTTGAAGCCGGGCAAGCTCTACTTTATTGGTATGTATGGGAACGGGTTGCCTTACCCCGGCATGGAAGATTCTCCGGGTTCTATGCTGAATGATGTTGCGGAGTTCCTTCCGGTGCATTCTCCCGAGCAGGACTCTGCGGGGCCCACGCTGCACCTTGGGTCGGTGGGGCTGAACCCGTACGCGCGGACGAACTTGTTTACGGCGCGCACTACCGGGCTCTCTGCACCGGGTGAAGGATCGTACCGCCTCTCGGTGCAGCATGTTGATGAGCAGGGGCGTTTGACCGGTCAGACGGTGTTCCAGCAGGCGATTCCCGCTGATCGCATCCAGGATGGCAGGGTGGAGCTGAATCTGACGATTGATCAGCAGCTGAGCTATTCGGGCGCTTATCGTCTGGTCTTGGAGAAGGTCACCCCCGGTAAGGATGGTGCTGGCGAGTCGGTGGAGCAGCTTGCTGTCGAGGATATTCCTCTGAAGCTGACGCGTGAGGATGAGTTGCAGGCGGCTGAGCAGTGGTTTGCTGAGCGTGATATTTTGCCTAATCCTTCGCCGATGTCCTGGCATAGCGGTATGACGCGCCACGATGTGACGGTGTCGCTGTACCGTCTGGCGGGTTCCCCGAAGGTTGAGCTGCCTGCTTTTAGCCCGTACGCGGATGTGGCAACAAGCGACCCGGACTACGCCGCGTACATTTGGGCTCGTCAGAGGGGCATTACCTTCGGCTGGATTGATGGTAAGTTCCACCCGGAGGTGAAGCTTTCGGCCCCGTCGACGGTGGCGTTCCTGTACAGGTATCAGAAGGCGATGGGTCAGGCCATTCCGAAGGCACCGACCTCTGCCTCGCTGCCGAAGAACAGTAGCCTGCCGGGCAATAATGACGCGCCCCGGAGTGCTAGCGGCTGGCAGCATAAGGTTCGTCAGGGTAGCGCTTTCTGGCGTGAGGCTCAGTGGGCTGTTGATCACCGCATGTGGGGTTACCGCATTGACGGGGAATACGCTTATGAGGACTTTGATAGGTCTTTCGTTTCCGCTGGTGATTTGGCGTTGATGCTCTACCGTTTGGAGCACGGCGGCAGCCACCTCAGGTAGCGCGGTCGTGGTAACCGGTGGGCTGGAATGCTCGACATAGTTCGGCTTTTCAGCCCACCGGTGTTGCTTCTGTTTTTCTTCCCTGCCTCTGCGAGTTCTTGTGCCCGACACCGGGCTTTACGGGGCTTCTTCTCCCCTGTTCGAGGTTTTTCTTCTCACGCTTTATCCGCTCAACTTCTTCACTTGCTTCGTCTACTCGCTCGCTTCACTCACCGTACAGTTTTTTGTAGATGGGATAATGATGTCTTCATTCTTCACACCACGAGGCGCCCGGTGCCGCTCAACTGCGCCGCGCCACCCGGCGAGCGTCCGTGCGCTCAGCCTGTCCCTGCTGTTGGGTTTGAGCCCGCTTGCCGGTATCACCCCGGCGGCTCTGGCAACACCGACCCAGGTAGCACCGGACCAGCCGGCACAGGCAACCCCCGCTCAGGCAGACCCGGAACAGGCGACCCCCGCCTCCCCCGCAGCTGAGGAGAATAAGCCTGATAACCCGGTTGGCATGAAGCTCACCTCGGGCACCCTCAATATTTCTGAGGGCGGTACTGTCTCTGTGACCACCGCGCCGCTGAGTGCCGAGTTCCGCGCGAAGTACACGTTCTATGAGTTCGGCATTGTGGAGCGCGGTGAGAATTACCTTGAGCCATATTACGGCAATCCCCTTCCTGAGGCGCAGTACGGCAGCAAGGTTGCCGGCCTCCGCGCTGAGGGTAAAGCCCACGATAATCCTGACGGGAGTGTCACGTTCACTCTTGATATTCCGAAGCAGTGGATGATGGTTCCTGAGGGTACCCTCTTCGATGTGGTGCTGACTTACTACCCGTCCGATAAGCCTGACCCACACGACTATCCGTATGAAGATTATCGTCTTACGGCGCGAATTCCTTTGCCCACGGTGCGCGACCCTGAGCCTGAGCAGCCGACGTACCGCTACAACATTTCGGCGATTGATAAGCCGTGGCAGGATACGACTCTGACGGTTGAGGGCTACCATATTCTTCCCCCGAATATCGTAGGTGGATACGACAGCCAGGCGTACGTCACTCTGTATGAGGCAGACCCGGCTACGGGAAAGATTATGGGACGCCCTGTTTTCTCCCATGTTGTTCCGTTGACGGGCAACTGCTTGCATCACTGTACGGGTTTCCGCAATAACTATTTCGGCACGAAGATGACGATTCCGGCGGGTACGTTGAAGCCGGGTAGGCTCTACATGATTGGTATCTACGGTTCTAATCTGCCTCACCCGGGTGAGGAGGAGTACAGCGGTAGCTTGCTGGCCAGTGTTGCGCAGTTCCTTCCGGTGCGGTCGGGGCAGCCGAGTGATAACCAGCCGAACCCTGACCAGCCTGTAGCGCGTCCGGATTTGTACATTCCGTATAAGCGCGTCAACCCGTATCAGGAGATGAATACCCTCACCGCGCGTGTCTCAAATCTTTCGAAGCTTACCGATGGCCATTACCGTTTCTCGGTTCAAGCGACGGATGATTCTGGCGAGCCAACCGGCGAGAAGGCTCTGGAACAGGTTATCCCTGCTGAACACCTTCTGAATGGTTCTACGGATGAGAAGCTGAATATTCCCGGTAGCGCGCTGAATTATGAGGGGTCTTACGGGGTTGTCTTGGAGAAGGTAATCCCCGGCAAGAACGGTGCCGCGGATGCGGTCGAGCAGGTCACTTCTGAGGGCCTTGAGCTCTTTGTAAGCTACACTGCGGAGCGGGAAGCGGCTGTTGAGTGGGTTAAGCAGCAGGTTCTTCTGGATGAGAGTAAGACCGTTCTGAGTCGCCGCGATGTCACGGTGGCGCTGTACCGTCTTGCGGGCGCACCTCATGTTGAGCTGCCTGCAACCAGTCCTTACGCGGATGTAACCCCGGACGATCCGGACTATGCCGCGATTGTGTGGGCTCGTCAGAAGGGTATTACGTTCGGTTGGGTCGATGGTAAGTTCCACCCGGAGGTGAACCTTTCGATTGCCTCGACGGTGGCGTTCCTGTACAGGTACCAACGAGCGCTAACCCCTGCGTCTTCGCCGGAGTCGAGCAGTTTGCCGTCTTCGCCTGTACCGAAGAGCGATACGTCAGATAGCAGTAATGTACCGGAGGAGTCTCCCACACGGGATTCACGTTCGCGGGTGCACTGGCCCGAGTATGAGCGTATGGATACTGCGTTCTGGAGGGAATCGCTGTGGGCTACCCAGCAGATTATCTGGGGATACGCAGAATATTATCGAGGCCACGGTGAGGATTTCAGCTCGGATACTGTTTCCTCTTCGGAGTTCTCGGTCATGCTCTACCGTATGACGCACGGCGGTAGTCGTCTCAAGTAGTTACCTGAAGTAGTTATTTGAGAGTCGCCTCCCGCGGCCACGCAGCCTGATACTGTGTTGCTTTACAATCGGTGATGGCGGGCTGAAATTTTCGGGCTGATTCGCCCGGCTTTTCAGCCCGCCAGCACTTTCGCTAAGGCGCCTGGTGCACCCCTTTTTCTACTCAACTTTTCGTTCATTTTCACCGTTCATTTCTCCCCTTCCACTCAACGTTTTCCCTCAC
Organism: Rothia sp. HMSC071B01; assembly: GCF_001808945.1. Lineage (NCBI taxonomy): Bacteria > Bacillati > Actinomycetota > Actinomycetes > Micrococcales > Micrococcaceae > Rothia > Rothia sp. HMSC071B01. The sequence goes on from NZ_KV795071.1 coordinate 98,286, forward strand.
TCACTTCAATCACCGTACAGAATGCCACTGTGCAGAAAACCACCCTGCAGAAACCACCGTGTAAAGCCGCGGTATAGAAAGCACAGTGCAGAACATTAGATGGGATAACCGTGTCTTCTTTCTTCCAACCAACCACAACTCAGGGCGCTAAGACGCCTGCCCAGAAAAACCGCCTTCAAAATACCCGGGGCAAGAAGGCGATCAGCCTCTCCCTGCTGCTGGGTATGACCCCGGCTCTGACGGTCACCCCTGCTATGCATGCTGATGCGGCGCAGGCGAAACCCGCACAGGTGGAGCCTGCTCAAGCGGATCCGGCGAGCCCCGCCTCCCCCGCCGCATCGTTGCAGGCAACCCCCGTAGCTGCTGCCCCCGCCGCATCAGGTACAGGTGCCGCAGCCACTGGCGTCAGCGATGCCGACAAGATTGATTTGAAGGTCACCACCGGCACTCTAAATATTTCTCAGGGTGGCACGGTGTCCGTGACGACCTCCCCGTTGACCCCCGAGTTCCGTAAGAAGTACAAGCTCTTCCAGTTCGGCCTCGTAAACCGTGGTACCGGTTACGAGTGGTCCCGTACCGGCGAGGCAACCCAATATCCTCTGTACCGCGGCAAGGTTGATCATCTTCGAGATGACGGTATTGTCCGCGACAACCCGGACGGGAGCCTCACCTTCACCTTTGAGGTCAAGAAGCAGACCATCCCGGCCGCCCCTTCGCCTGCCCTTGACGTGGTGTTGACCTACTACCCGGCGGGCGAGCGCGAGCCGAACGCCGAGGAGTATGAGGACCCCCGTCTTACTGCCCGCACTCCGCTCAGCCTGACTCAGGACCCTGAGCCGGATCATACTACTTACGTGTACAGCATGCCGGCGGTCGATAACCCCTGGGTTGATACGCAGCTGAAGATTGAGGGCTACCATATTCTCTCTAAGCAGCTTGTTGAGCCGGGGAGTGCCCCGGCGTATCTGATGCTGTATGAGGTTGACCCTGCAACGGGAAAGATGGTGGGCAAGCCTGTTTTCACCCATAAAGTTCGTTATACGGATTGCGGTGAATACTATTGTTGGAGTTTTCTGAACAACTATTTCTCTGCGGATGTAACAATTCCTGCGGGTACTCTGCGACCGGGCAAGTCGTACATGATTGGTGTCTACAGCGGCCTCTTCCCGAATCCGGATGAGGAGAAGGTACCCGGTAGCCTTTTGACGGATATTGCCCCGTTTATTCCGGTGCGCTCGCCCAACTCGAACACCGAGGTGAAGGATGCCGCCCCGGTTCTGCGTGTTGAGCCGCAGCAGATGGACCAATATCGTTCTGATTCACCGCAAGTGAGCCCCTATTGGGAGAAGAACACGTTGCAGGTGCGTGCCGTGAACCTGCCGAACCTCGCTGAGGGCCATTACCGCTTCTCGCTGCAGGCTACGGATGCTTCTGGCAATCTGACCGGCCAGAAGGCGCTGGAGCAGGATATTGCGGCTGACCGCATCCAGAGCGGTTACACGGAGGCGACGCTCACTGTTCCCGGTGAGGCGCTGAATTATCAGGGCGGTTACAAGCTGGTGGTGGAGAAGGTTCTTCCCGGTCAGGGTGGTGCCGCGGATTCTGTGCAGCAGGTTGTTTCTACTGACCTTGGTTTGGTGGTGAATGCGTTTGAGGAGCGTGAGGCTGCGAAAAGGTGGTACAAGGCTCAGCAGCTTCCTAAGTCAGAGTCCTATTCTTCTGAGAATTTGACGCGCCGTGATCTGACGGTGGTGTTGTACCGCCTGGCGGGTTCCCCGAAGGTTGAGCTTCCGGCGACCAGTCCGTATCCGGATGTTCAGCCCAACGACCCGGACTATGCCGCGATTGTGTGGGCTCGTCAGCAGAGCATTACGTTCGGTTGGATTGATGGTAATTTCCACCCGGAGGCGAGTGTTTACAATTCTTCGGCGGTGGCGTTCCTGTATAGGTATCAGAGGGCGCAGGGTAAGGTTCCTGCGGCGAAGCCTCGTCCTGTTTCTTCGGCGTCAAAGAAGAGTAGTCTGCCGGATGGTTCTTCTGAGCGCGGGTGGAATACTGTTCTTGGCTGGCATTACTCGTTCCGTAAGGAGTCCCAGTGGGCGATTGATCAGCACATTTGGGGTTATATCAGCGAACAGTCTATCTATGAGGCGTATGGGCAGTCGTTTATTGGGCACACGGAACTCGCTACGATGCTGTACCGTATGGCGCACGGCGGTAGCCGTCTCACATAGTGTCTCTCCGTGGTGTTAGCCATTCTGGTTGGCTTTCGTCAAATAGGCGACTTTATGGCTCTGTTTATGTGCCATTTTTATTGTGGGTGACTTTTATGTTGCCTTGCCCACCGCATTGTGAATATTCTCAACCTGCAGAGGTTGCATAGGTGCGAATTTTTCGAATGCGGTGGGTTTTTTGTGCTTTCTTTTTTGTACAGTGACCGGTGTTTGTGCTTATCAGCACACTATTTAGGCATATTTTCCACGTCATGCACATACTTTTTAAAGCTATACTTCACCTTAAGACATGCGATAAAACACACAGGCATTTTTCGCACTGATGACCTTTCAGGTTCCAGCACGTCTTAACTATTTGCTACGGTGTTTATGCGCACCACACTCGATGCGTGACACCGATAAAAACTGATTGGATAACAATGTCCTCACTTCCCAACCACATGCGCTTTGCGCTACCCAAAAACATGGCTAAGAGCGGCTGCGCCCTCACTTTGGCGGGCGCCATGCTCTTGCCCCTCTCTCCCGCGTTTGCCGCACCTGCTACTCCGATAGCAGCCCAGGCTGTTGAGCAGGGTGAGGTTCAGGGTGCTCAGCGTCTGCAGGTTACCTCCGGCACTTTTGATATTCTCAAGGGCGGCAACGTGACGGTTAGCGGCTCCGGTTTCTCCAAGGACTTCGTTAAGGGCAAGTCGTTCCGCCTGTACGTTGTTCCGAAGGGTGAAAGCGTTGCTTTCTCGCCGCACCGTCCGCGTGATTACCCCTTCTATGTTCAGGATGTTCCCGCCTCCGCTTTCGCGGCTGACGGCACCGTGAACCTGACCGCTTCTATCGGCGCTAACTATCTGGAGGCCAATGGCTCGTCCTTCGATGTTGTGCTCGGTTACCGCGATGACGCTGAAGACGGCTGGATTCCCGCGGATGAGGTTCGTACTGAACTGAAGGTTGCGGATGTTCCCACCGTTGATTCCCCTACCCTGTCGTACAGCGCTTCGTCGGTGAATGCTTCTGAGAACGCTAAGGTCACTGTGAACGGTGCTGGCTTCCAGAACATTTCGTACAACGGTAGCGAGTCGCTGATTGTTGCGGTTCGTGCGGTTGATCCGGCGACCGGCAAGGCGACCGGCCCCGCGCTGGCTCAGTCGGAGGCTAAGTTCACCTCCTACTCTGCGTTCTTCGGCCAGTACATGGGTTACACCAACGGCCGTTTCTCGACTGTTCTGGACATCCCGGCGGGCACCCTGAAGTCCGGTAGCTCCTACGTTGTGCAGACTTTCGAGTTCAACGTTCCGGAAGATAACGATGAGGCGAACAGCCAGGCGCTGAGCACTCAGACGTTTGTTCCGGTGAACGGCGAGAACGTTAAGAAGGCGTCTCCTTCGGTTTCTTTGAGCACTGACAAGGTGGATCTGAGCTCTTCGACCACTATCCGTGTGAAGGGTAAGGATTTCGAGGTCCCCGCTGGCGCTACCGTGAACGTGCTGTTCTCGGCTGCTGAGGCTGACGGCAACCCGACCGGTGAGGCTCTGGAGAGCATCACTCTGAGCGCTGACCGTGTGGCGACCGGCGCGTTTGAGACGACCGTTAACGTTGACGGCACCAAGCTGGATGCTGATGGCCACTACGCTATTTTCGTGACCGTGAACTACGCTGACGGTGACAGCGAGCGCATCGCGGCTGATTACCTGACTCTGACCGGTGAGTCTGCGAACAAGAAGGCTCGTGAGCGTTTCGCTGATGTTCCGGCTGCTCACGCGAACCACAAGGCTGTTCTGTGGGTTGCTGATCAGAAGCTGATTGATTCTCGCGAGAAGGATTGGTTCGGCGTTAATGATGATGCGACCCGCGGTGATCTAACTGTTGCGCTGTACCGCATGGCTGGTTCCCCGAAGGTTACCCTGCCGGCTACTAGCCCGTACGCGGATGTGAAGAGCGATGACCCGAACTACGCTGCGTACATTTGGGCTCGTCAGAAGGGTATTACTTTCGGCTGGTCTGATGGTAAGTTCCACGCGAATGCGTCTGTGTCTAATGCTACTGTTGCGGCGTTCCTGTACCGTTTTGACGGTAAGAAGCCGGTTGCTGTGACTGAGGCGCCGTACACCGATGTGAAGGTCGGCTCTGCGTTCTACCGTGAGATTACTTGGGCTAAGCAGCAGAAGCTACAGGTTTTCCCGGGTTCTGAGTACCACCCGTCTGCGCTGGTGAGCCGTGGTGAGCTGGCTGGTTTCTTGATGAACTACAAGGTCCGATAGGGCTTTATAAGGTTCGCTAGGACTAGCCTCTAGGGTCTAGGGATTATGCCGGGCTGGCGGCGATGAAACGTTGGTTTCATCGCCGCTGGCCCGGCTTTTCTGTGCTCTTGCGGGGTGTTTATGAGGTGTCTGCAGGGTATCTGTAGGGGGTGTGAACGGGGCTGTTGTCCGCTGCTATCCTGCGGTTTTTCGGGGTATTTTTGCCGGTTGCCACGCTAGTGTGGGCTGTACCGCATGTGGGGCGCGCCTCATGCAGTACCCGCTATTGGGTGGATTTTTGGGGTGCTCCACTCCCCTTTTTCACAATTGTTCCGTGGAGTGTAAATTAATATTCTTCAAGCTGTGGTTTATGCTTAGGACTGTTGCGCCCCCTTGGTGCGCGCCCGTTTCCGGTTGGGCGCCTGTTGTGCGAGGGAGCCCATCACACACCGATACATCAACCACATTGAGGATTTATGTCCCAGAATTTTAAGCAGTCGACTGATACTGCCCATAATTCTTCTGCACCTCTGCTGGCACCGGAGGGCACCGCCGAGGCTTCTTCTCAGGCTGAGTCGAAGAAGCGTAAGCGCCGCCGTATTGAGCTGGCTGTTGGCGCTGTGGCGCTGGCGGGTGTTTTGTATCTGCCGTTCTCACCTCTTTTCTCTTTTTATGATTCGTCGGAGGCGCGTCTTTCTTCGGCGGATACTGCTGCGCCGGCGCCCGCTTCGGCGACTTCTGCTTCTGTCCTGGTGTCGAGTTCTTCGACGCAGGGCCCGAAGATTCTGCGTCCGTCCGTGACCGCGCCGGATGCGAACACTATTTTTGCTGATGCCACTGAAGATTCTGCGTACTATGCGGGTATCCGTTGGGCTGTTCGCACTCAGACGATGGAGCCGCTTTCTGAGGACCATTTTGGTGCTGAGGATCCGGTGACTCGTGGCGAACTGATCACCATGTTCTATAAGTTGGCGGGTTCGCCGGCGGTGACCCGCCCGGAGCATTCGCCGTATGCGGATGTTGATGAGTCTGACCCGAACTATGATGCGTACCTGTGGGCGCGTCAGGAGCGTATTACGTCCGGTTGGGTTGATGGTAAGTTCCATGCGGAGGCGCGCCTGTCGAATGCTTCTGCTGCGGCTCTGCTGTACCGTGCTGATGGCGCGCAGAAGATTCAGATGTCGGGTACTTCCCCGTTTAGCGATGTTTCGTCTGCGACTCCGTTCTACCGTCAGATTGTGTGGGCGTCTCGCCATGGCGTGTCGACGGTGTCTGAGGGTAATGCTTTTGAGCCGACGGCTCAAACGTCTCGTGGTCGTGTTGCGATGATGATGTACCTATACTTCCGCACTTCCTAGTTTTTGCACTTCCTAGTTTCTGTGCTTTGTTTTAGCGCTTTGCTTTAGCGTGTTTGGCGGCCCCGCACTCTTGTTTGGGAGTGCGGGGTTCTTTTTTCGGGCTTTAGCCTGCTGGGCTCAGTTTTTAGCGGCTGGTCAACCTGGGAAAACCCTCAGAACCTTCAAGTCTCTCTTGAGTGTTTCCTGACTTCTATTCACCCCTTTGATAGGGTGAAATTGTCCCCGAAACTGACGGGGATATTCGACCACTTCTCATTGGGTTGGCGCAGATTCGACGAAGATTTCTCACTCCCCTTTTAGAAACTGCATTGGCGCGATGGGTTCGACCAATAAGGAATGATTATGTCCGCTCTTCCGAATTTCAAGGCTTCGTCCTTCTTCCGTGCAGCACGGGGTTGCGGTGCATTGGCGCTGGCTGGCGCGATGATTCTGCCGATGTCTCCTGCGCTTGCTCAGAATGTTGCCGCGGATACTCCTGCGGCGGCTGTTGCTGGTTCCCTGCCGGATGATCGCGTCCGCGAGAATCCTGTTGCTACTTCTGATGAGTTCGCTCCTCATTGGAGCTACAACGCTTTGAAGGATACCGGTAACGATCAGGTTCTGAACTTCTCAGGTTGGGACTTCAACGGCGATATTAACTCCCCGAAGGGTGTTCAGATTGTTGTGCGTGAGAAGGGCTCGAGCACCCCCGTCCTGGCTATTAGCGACATCATCGAGTACAACGACCCCGAGTATTCGTCCCAGTATCAGCATGGGCTCCTCAACGGTAACGTTAAGATTCCCGCTAACACCCTGGATTCAGCTAAGCAGTACACCGTCGAGGTGTGGGGTAACAATGGCTACGATGACGACGAGTTCATTACCCCTGTCGTAGGTAAGGCACCCGAGGGCCGCGGCACTCTGCTTGCTTCCCAGGCGCTGAACTTTAATGGTTCTGATGGTTCGCAGGCTGCGGATGTTCCGGGAGCTAAGCCTATTCAGGAGGCTACCCCGACGTTTGAGGTTCTGTACGACGGCAAGGCTCAGCTGCTGTACACCTTCGAGGGCGGTACCGTCCACGTGAAGGGTTCGGGGTTCACCAAGGAGTGGCGCGAGAAGCACGGCAAGGTGGCGGTTTATCTGGCCGCTTCTCAGGGCGTTCCCGATGGTAGCGTTCTGCCCGCTGATGATACGCCGCTCCGCTATGAAGAGGGTAAGGACTTCACCATTGCCGAGGATGGCACCCTGGATGCTCAGCTGACGGTCAAGCCGGACGTGCTTCAGCGCTACTATGAGCCTCGCAACTACTTCCCCGGTATCCCGCGTTACGAGGTGCGTTACGAGGTTGTCCTGGTTGCTGAACAGCAGGGTCAGCCCCAGCTGACCCTTAAGGATCTGTGGGCTGGTAAGAACGTGGTGCAACGTATTGCGGTGCAGACTCAGGCGTACCGCCCTGAGAAGTTTGCTCCCAAGGTGGAGTACAAGGCTCTGGGCGACACCACCGCGGATCAGGACATTTACTTCTCGGGTACCGGTTTCTACGGTGAGATTCACTCCGTCAAGGGTGTTCAGTATGTAATCCGTGAGAAGGGTTCGAACACCCCTGTTCTGGCGACCAGCGACATCATTGAGTACAACCACCACGACCGTGCCTTTGAGTATGTGAACGGCGTAGTGAACGGCACCGTGAAGGTTCCGGCTAACACTTTGGATGCTTCGAAGAAGTACGTGGTGGAGGTCTGGGCTAATGACGGCTACAGCGAGAGCGGCGAGTTCCTTGCCCCCGTTGTGGGTAAGGCGCCCGAGGGTCGCGGTGAGCTGTTGGCTTCTCAGGACCTGAATTTCAAGGGCTCTGACGCTGTTGAGGATAAGAAGCCTAGCTTGACCGATGAGCAGCGCAAGGAACGCGCTACCCGCGGTGAGCTGGCGGTGGCTCTGTACCTTCAGGCTGGCGCCCCCGAGGTGAAGCTGCCGGAAGTCTCTCCCTGGCCGGACGTGAAGACTGACGACCCGAACTACGCTGCGTACATTTGGGTTCGTGAGAAGGGCATCAGCTACGGTTGGTCGGACGGCAAGTTCCATGCGGACGCTGGTATCTCGAACGCTACCGTTGCGGCGTTCACCTACCGTGCGGCTGGTTCTCCTGCGGTGAAGGGCGATTCTCCCTATGTGGATGTTAAGCCTGGTGCTCCGTTCTACCGTGAGATTCTGTGGGCGAGCCAGAACTTGCCTACTGTGTACGGTGGTCACTATTTCCTTCCTAAGCAGCTGCTGACTCGCGGCCATCTGGAGACTGTTCTGACTGCTTTCCAGTCTCGCTAAGCTAGCTCGCTAAACTGGCTCTGCTTATCGACTAGTCGCACGAATAACCCCGTGTTTCCGAGTGGTGTTTCTATTCGGGAGCGCGGGGTTCTGTTTTCGGGGTTTAGCTTGCTGAATTTAGCGTGCTGGGTTCAGTTCTTAGCGGCTGGTCAACCTGTGAAAACCATCAGAACCTTCAAGCCTCTCTTGAGTGTTCCCTGACATCTGTTCACCCCTTTGATAGGGTGAAAATGTCCCCGAAACCGACGGGGATACTCAACCACTTCTCATTGGGTTGGCGCAGATTCGACAGAGATTTCTCACCCCAGAAACCCTATGAACCTGCATCATCCCGGTGGGTACGACCCGTAAGGATGATGTATGTCCCCGCTTCCGAATTCTAAGTCTTCTTTCCTCCGTGCGGCGCAGGGTTGCGGCGCACTGGTGCTGGCTGGCGCTATGGTTCTGCCAATGACTCCGGCACTCGCCCAGGATGCGACACCTGTGGCTAATGCACCGGCGGCAAATACTGCATCCCCCAAGCCGGCTGCTCAGGACGCAGCGGCACAGCCGACGTACTCCACTGATTATGACGGCATTCTGTACACCGGCGAGGGTGGCACCGTGACTCTGAAGGGTACTGGTTTCACTAAGCAGTGGCGTGAGCAGCACGGCACCGTTATCTTCTACATTGCTGCTACGAAGGACCGCCCCGGTAACGCTGAGCCTTCCACGTCGATGCTCCGCTTTGAAGAGGGTAAGGACTTCACCATTGCCGATGATGGCACTTTTGAGGCGAAGCTGACCATCAAGGCTAATGCCCTGGAGAATTTCTACACTCCCATCGATTATTTCCCGGGTATCACCCTGGACGAGGTGCGTTACGAGACGGGTATTTTGACCGAGGCTAAAGGCCAGCCGCAGTCGAGCATTGAGGATATTTGGGCTCGTAAGAACGTTATCGCCCACCACCCGATGTACACCCGCGCTTACCATCCGCAGGTCCTGGCACCTAAGTGGAAGTACGATGCTCTGAAGGACACCACGAAGGATCAGGAGCTGCTGATTCAGGGTGAGGGTTTCGTTGGGGAGGAGCTGCCCGGTCGTGAGGGTGCCATGTACGTGATTCGTGAGAAGGGCACCGGCACCCCCGTCCTGGCGATGAGCGATATGAAGTCCTACTATGAAGGTCCCGATGGCGTAACCCGCCTTGAGGGAGGCACTCTTTACCGCACCATCAAGCTCCCCGCAAACACCCTGAATCCTTCTAAGCAGTACGTCGTTGAGGCGTGGAGCGACTACGACTACGACCTCACCAGGAAGGACAGGCCCCTCATCACCCCGATTGTGGGTTACGCGCCGGAGCACCGCGGTGTTCTTATGGGTCGTCAGGATTTGAAGTTTGAGGGTGTTCAGGACTTCGCGGATGCTACCGTACCTAAGGGAGAGTACAAGAGCCTGATTTCGAAGCTCACCTACCAGGAGCAGCAGCAGCGCGCTACTCGCGGCGAGTTGACTGCGGCTCTGTACGCTCAGGCTGGTAGTCCCAAGGTGAATCTGCCTAAGACTTCCCCCTGGCCGGATGTGAAGACCACCGACCCGAACTACGCCGCCTACGTGTGGGCTCGCCAGAAGGGCATTACTTTCGGCTGGTCTGATGGCAAGTTCCACGCGGAGGCAAGCATCTCGAACGCCACCGTTGCAGCGTTCACTTACCGTGCAGCGGGTTCCCCGGCTGTATCGGGCGTGTCTTCCTTTACCGATGTGAAGCCGAGTTCTGCGTTCTACCGTGAGATTCTGTGGTCCACTCAGCAGTATGTCATTAATCCGGATTTCGGCTCTTTTAATGCGACGGATCTGGTGAATCGTGGTCAGTTGGAGCAGATGCTGTTCAACTTCCAGAACCGCGCCAAGTAGAACGGTGCAGGGTAGAACCGCGCTATGTAAGACGGACTAGTTCTAAGCTGAATACCCCGTGTTCCCGAATGGTTTTTCTATTCGGGAACACGGGGTTCAGCTTTTACCGGCTGATCAACCTGTGAAATGTCTCAAAACCTTCAAGCCTCCCTTGAGTGTTCCCTGACATCATTTGGAGGGTTTGATAGGGTGAAAATGTCCCCGAAACCGACGGGGCTTCCAACCATTTTTCTCATAGGGCGCGCAGATTCAACGGCGAATTCCCTACCCGCCGTTGACCCCCCCCC
>NZ_KV795071.1:108692-115174 GCF_001808945.1 Rothia sp. HMSC071B01
CCCCCCCCCAGGACCCTGCGAGAAACAACTTTTAAGGATGTGTTATGTCCTCGCTTCCGAACTCTAAGTCCTCTTTCCTCCGCGCAGCTCAGAGCTGCGGCGCGTTGGCGTTGGCTAGTGCTATGGTTCTGCCGATGGCCCCGGCACTGGCTCAGAATGCGGCTCCTGCCGCTGATGCAGCCGTTGCCGCCGCTACCCCTCAGGCTGCTCACCAGGTCGCTGCGGCTACCCCGACCCTGGATGTATCCATCCCTGACGGTTACAAGTACGACGGCGTGAACCCCTTCCTCATCACGACCGAGGGCGGTACCGTTCATGTGAAGGGTACCGGCTACACCAAGGAGTGGCGTGCCCAGCACGGCACCGTGGCACTGTACATTGCCCCCGCGAACTACGCACCGTCCGGCTACGAGATTCCGACTTCGAAGATGCTGCGTTTTGTGGAGGGTCAGGACTTCACCATTGCCGATGACGGCACTTTTGAGGCTGACCTGAAGGTTGAGGCGTACGATCTTGCCGCCTACTACTTCGTTGATGACGACAACTTCCACGATCCGACCGGCGGCACCAAGTACGATGTCCGCTACGAGATTCACGTGGTTGCTGAGCAGAAGGACCAGAAGCCGCTGACCGCTCAGGAGCTGTGGGTCAGCAAGAACGTGGTGAGCACCCAGGTACTGAATACTATGGGTGAGAAGCCGGCGCCGTTCGCACCGCGCCTGGGTTACAACGGTGTGGCTGATCCCGCAAAATCGCAGGATTTGAACGTTGGCGCTCAGGGCTTCCACGGCGATATCCACTCCGTTAAGGGTGTCCAGTTCGTGGTTCGTGAGAAGGGCTCGAACACCCCGGTTCTGGCAACCAGCAACATCATCGAGTTTGACCACCCCACCGAGTCTTCGGCGTACCGTGACGGCAACCTGTACGGTAACGTGCATCTTCCGGCGAACACTCTGAATGCTTCGAAGAAGTACGTGATTGAGGTTTGGGCTAATGACGGTTACAGCGAGACGGGCGAGCTGCTCGCACCGGTCGTGGGCAAGTCCACCGAGGGCCGCGGTACCCTGCTCGCATGGCAGGACCTGGACCTGAACGGCACGAACGGTTACAAGGATGCGAACCTGCCCAACGCTCAGGATCCCAAGAAGGACGACGATCAGAAGCCTGCTCCTTCTGATGAGAAGCTGAAGACCCCCGCAACTCGCGGTGAGCTCGCGGCTGCCCTGTACATCCAGGCGGGCACCCCCGAGGTGAAGCTGCCTGAGACTTCCCCCTGGCCGGATGTGAAGACCGACGACCCGAACTTCCCGGCGTACGTGTGGGCTCGTCAGAAGGGTATTACCTTCGGCTGGTCGGACGGCAAGTTCCATGCTGATGCCGGCATTTCGAATGCTACCGTTGCGGCGTTCGCCTACCGTGCGGCTGGTTCTCCTGCGGTGACGGGCAACTCTCCCTACAGCGATGTGGCTCCGGGTTCGGCGTTCTACCGTGAGATTCTGTGGGCTCAGCAGAACAAGGTGGTGCTGAACGCTAGCGGCGCTTTTGACGCTCAGCACATGGTGACTCATGGTGAGCTGGAGACTCTGATTGAGGCGTTCCAGGCTCGCGCTAAGTAAGGTCGTTTAGCCCGCCCGCGTCCCCCTCGGGTTTTACCTTGAGGGCGAGTGCGGCGCATCGGATAGTTCTCTGAATCCCCCGTGTTCCCGAATGGTTTTCTGTTCGGGGGCGCGGGGTTCAGCTTTTAACAGCTACCGCGGTGTGAGATTTCTCGAAACCTTAAAGTATTCCTTGAGTGTTTCCTGACAATCGTTCAACGCTTTGATAGGGTGAGAATATCCCCGAAACCGAGGGGGATTTTCAACCACTTTTCTCATGGGGCGTGCGCAGATTCAACGGTAGATTCCCTACCTACCGGCGAGCTCGCGTAGCCCCGGAGAAACAACTTTAAGGATGTCTCATGTCCTCGCTTCCGAACTCTAAGTCTTCATTCTTCCACGCGGCCCGCAACTGTAGCGCGCTCGTACTGGCGAGCGCGATGGTCCTGCCGCTGACCCCGGCGTTAGCCCAGGACGCAGCGCCCACCGCAAACGCGCCCGTTGCTAACGCACCGACTGCCAATACCCCCACCCCTGCAACTCAGGACGTCGCGGATGAGCCGTCTTTCACCGTTGTCTATGAGGATTACTACTACCAGGACGGCCGTGACGTCTTCGAGCAAGAGGGCGACGGCCTGTACACCGGTGAGGACAGTAAAATTACGGTTCTGGGCACCGGCTTCACCAAGGAGTGGCGCAAGCAGCACGGCAAGGTAGTCATCTACATCGCGCCCGAGGAGAACGTCCCCTACAACGCCCATCAGGTGACCGATACCCTCTTGCGGTTTGAAGAGGGCAAGGACTTCACCATTGACGATGACGGCACCTTTGTCGCCCCGCTGAAGGTTGAAGCTAATACTTTGCCGAGTTACTACACCCTCACGGAGTATTTTCCGGATATGACTCTGGACAAGGTACGTTACGAGGTTGGCATCCTCGCCGAGTCCGAGGGCCAGCCGCAGTCAACCGTTCAGGATATCTGGGCTCGCAAGAACGTTGTGACGCATCACGGTCTGAGCACCAATGATTATCACTTCGACACCTTCGCACCTAAGTTGAAATACGACGCTTTGAAGGACACCACAAAGGATCAGGAGCTGCTGATTCAGGGTCAGGGCTTCGTAGGGACTGACATCCCCGGCGTTGAGGGCATGATGTACGTCATTCGCGAGAAGGGCACGGGTTCCCCCGTCCTGGTTATGAGCGAGATGAAGCGTTACGTCCACGGTGATGATGAATACGAGACGGGCCTGGAGGGAGGCTTCGCTTTCGTCAATCTCAAGATTCCCGCGAACACGCTGGATCCGTCCAAGCAGTACGTCATTGAGGCGTGGAGCGACTACGGTTACCCCAGCAAGACGGATAAGACTCTCATTACCCCGATGGTGGGTTTTGCCCCGGAGCACCGCGGCGTTCTTTTGGCGCACCAGGATTTGAAGTTTGAGGGTGTCCAGCGGTTCACGAATGCTTACGTACCCGTAGAGGAACGTATGTACTTTTCGACATCGCTGAACGACGAGGAACAGAAGCAGCCTGCCACCCGCGGTGAGCTGGTTTCCTCCCTTTATGAGATGAAGGGCAGCCCCAAGGTGGACCTTCCTGAAGTCTCCCCGTGGCCGGATGTGAAGACGGACGATCCGAACTACGCCGCCTACATTTGGGCTCGTGAAAAGGGTGTTACCTTCGGCGGACCTGACGGAAAGTTCCACGCGGAGGACGGTCTCACGAATGCAACCGTTGCCGCAATGATTTACCGTGCGTCTGGTTCACCGGAAGTATCGGGTGTTTCATCCTTCCCGGATGTTACGCCGGATTCCGCGTTCTACCGTGAGATTCTGTGGGCTACCCAGCAGAATGTTATTACTCCCGAGACTGGCATGTTTGAACCGAATCATGCTGTGACCCGCATTGAATTGGACTGGATGTTGTTCTATTACCGGCATCGCGTGATGAACCCTATCACTACTGGCCTGTATCGCATTGCTAACTAAGTAGGCCAGGCCGGTTCTAGCCCGGGCACCTCGTCACAACGGACGGGGTGCCCGGGCTCTTACGCACTGAGGGAATCCGCGCGGATTCTTCTAGAGTTCTCACCCCTAGAATTCTCGCCCTAGAGTTCCCACGCGGGGGCTGCGGCGGTGCTTGCCGAGTGCGCGTCATGACCGGTTGCCACGCCGGTGGAGACGGTGAAGTCCCACGGGTCGGTGTTGAGTGCAGACAGCTTCGTTTCGATGGTGAAGCCGCGCTCAGCGAGCAGGGCGCGCAGGCGGTTTGCCGCCGACTGCAGCCAGAGGGATTCGCTGGCGGCGTGGGAGCAATCAATCAGGGCGATGTTGCTACCGTCAACTCGTGCGGTTTCGCGGAATTCGCTAGCGGGGTGGTGGCGCAGGTCGGCGGTAATGTACACCTGCGCGTCGGTGGCGCGTACCGCGTCGAAGAGAGAGTCACCGGCACCACCGCAGAGGGCGACGCGGCGGATCGGCTGGTCGGCGCGTCCGGCGATGCGCAGGCCACCGGCGGTCGCGGGCAGTGCCGCAGCGAGGCGTTCTGCAAGCTCCTTGAGGGTGACTTCTTCGGGCAGGGTGCCGAGGCGACCGGTGCCTACCGCGTGTTCCTGCTCGTCGAGCACCTGGGTTTGCGCTTCGGTGAGCGGTTCGCGGTCAATCAGACCGATAGCGTCACAGAGTGCTTCGTTCACACCTTCGACGGCGGCATCGGCGTTGGTGTGCGCGCCGAGCAGGCCGCATCCGCCTTCGATGAGGGTGTGCAGAACGTTGCCCTTGTAGTCGCTGTCGGGGATGAACTTTGCGCCGCGGAGCAGCAGCGGGTGGTGGGTGATGAGTAGCTGCGCGCCTTCGGCTACGGCTTCTTCGGCGGTGGCGGTGAGGGCGTCTACTGCGAAGAGGACGGTGCTCACTTTGGCGGCGCCACGTCCGGCGACGAGGCCGGATGCGTCCCATCCGGCGGCGAGCTGCGGCGGGAAGAGCGTGTGGAAGGCGTCGACGACTTCTGCGAGGGTGGGGGTTTCTAGTTTTTCAGTCATACCTCTATTGTGGCAGGTGGCGCGGCGGCAGCTCAGGAATATTATGCGGCTCGGCGGTGTTCTTCAGGTAGTGTGGTTTTATAGTTCAAGGAGGAATCATGACTGATGTTGTTCTTGCCGGCGGCTGTTTCTGGTGCCTGGATGCGGTGTACCGCCAGTTCCGCGGGGTTGAGGCGAGCGTCTGCGGCTATACGGGCGGCGAGACTCCCGACCCTGATTATCGTTCGGTGTGTTCGGGTACGACCGGTCACCAGGAAGCGCTGAAGCTCAGCTTTGACCCGCAGGTGATTGACCTGGACACGGTGCTGGATATTTTCTTCACGAGCCACGATCCGACCAGCTGGGATCGTCAGGGTGCGGATACCGGTTCGCAGTACCGTTCGGTGCTTTTCTACGCGGATGAGCAGCAGCGTGAGGCATTTGAGCGTGCGGTGGCGCGTGCTCAGCAGCTGTACCCCTCCCCCATTGTTACGGAGATTAAGCCTCTGGGTGTGTTCTATGAGGCTGAGGATTATCACCAGAATTATTACGCGTTGAATCCGGCGCAGGGTTATTGTGCATTTGTGGTGAGCCCGAAGGTGGCTCACGCGCGCCGTAATTTTGCGCATCTGCTCCGTTAACTACTCTGCTAGCCGGTGGGCCCGGTTCAGCCGAGGCGTATTACGTTGTTCACCCCGTAGCTGTCTTTTGTTGTGTGGCAGCTATGGGGTGTCTTCATATGCGCCCGACTATTTGTTATTCGCCGGTGCTTTACGGTTGCTATAAGGTGCGCCCGGTATGATGGGGGTGTCGACTCACTCCCCACATCCGTTGACCTCACCGAAAGACTGCTGATGACTAGCCCCTCTTCTAAGCCCGTCGCCTTGAGCCGCCGCGCCGTGTTGGGTGCGGGCGGTGTTGGTCTTGCCGCTGTGTTGTCTGCGTGTGCGCGTACGGTGCATCCGCCGGTTGATGCTGCCACCTCTGAGTCAGCGAGCGCGAGCCCCTCTGCTTCGTCGACGTTGCCGTCTGCGAATAAGTCGTATAAGGGTAAGGTCACGTTCGATAACTTTGAGAAGAACGGCGAGTACGTTCCTGCCACGGCTGAGAAGAAGGCGCAGAACGTGCCCAAACCGCTCATGCCGGAGAAGGTGCAGGAGCTGAGCATTGACGGTATTTATGCGCTGATTGGCTATTGGATTTCTAGCTTTAATTATTTGGCGTTGACGGGTGATATTGAGCCGTTGAAGAAGACGGACCCGAGTAGCGAATACTATAAGGAGCTTGAGCCGATGGTTAAGCTCTATGAGACAGGGCGCGGCTGGATTTACGATACGAGCGAGCCGATGTCTGTGTACCTGATGACGGACACTCCCACGCAGGTTGAGGGCGACCGTATTCGTTATTTCTGGCGTGCTCGTTCTCTGGTTGACCAGAATGCGAAGAGGCATCTGACGGAGGGGGACAACCGCGATAAGTCGCTGGCTAGGGCAGAAGATTCTCAGGGGCAGGCGATGAGGATTGTTGTGGAGTATAAGGAGGGTGCTTGGTTTATGAGCACTCAGAAAGATAAGGATGCTGATAAGAGCACGGAGTCTGCGAGCCCCTCAGCGTCCTAGTGCACTAATTGCAGCTTTTTAGACCTTTCTTCGCAAAAGGATATAGGTAGTGGTATTTGATATCCATTCATGTGCTTAGGGTATAATGATGGTGTCAACTCACTCTATTTCCTTTGTTGACTTCTTTTGAAAGGCTGATTATGACGAGCCCTTCCCCCACCTCTGTTGGTATGTCCCGCCGCGTGGCACTGGGTGCAACCGGTGCCGGCGTACTGGCTGCATTGACTGCGTGCGCTAGCGATATTC
>NZ_KV795071.1:115274-127325 GCF_001808945.1 Rothia sp. HMSC071B01
TGACTGCGTGCGCTAGCGATATTCGCCCGCTGGCTGATGGCTCGGCGTCTAACTCTACTTCCGGTTCTGCTAGTGCATCCGCGAGCGCTTCAGCTAGTGCCTCACCCAGTGCCTCGGCTAGCGCTTCGCCTTCTGCTTCTTCCGGCAAGCATTATAAGGGCCTCGTGAAGTTCGATAACTTCGAGAAGAACGGCGAGTACGTTCCGGCAACCGCCACTCATAAGGCGCAGAATGTGCCGAAGCCTCTCGTTCCGGCGAACATGAACGAGCAGAACGTTGACGGTATTTACGCGTTCGTTGGTTATTGGTTGGCGAGTTCCAACTATCTGCTGATGACCGGCGATACTGAGCCGCTGCAGAAGGTTGAATCTGCGGATTCACTGCAGAATTACCAGAATTTGACGGTTGCCTATGAAAATAATGCGGGCTGGCTCTACGGTGTGGATAGCCCTATGACTCTTGAGTTGCTTTCTGATTCACCACAGAAAATTTCCGGTAGCAGAACTCGTTATGACTGGTTGGCGTACATGAACTACAGCGCCGATATGAAGATTCACATTGAAGGCAGCCCTGATGAACCTTTCATGGAGGATAGTTCGCGGGAACTGACGAAGGTTAGTGTGGAGTACAAGGACGGTAAGTGGATTATGGTCAGCAGTGAGGATGGCTCTTCTGCGACTGACTCTGCCGGCGGGTCTTCTTCTGTCTAAGCACCTACCCTATAGGTAAGGTCTAACGGCTTAAGATAGACTTCTCCCCCGCCTGCGGTAATGCACCGTGGGCGGGGTTTCTTTATGCCGGAACTCGGTGATGCTTTGCTGCGGTATTTAGGTTGCTTTGCAGCGGTATTAGGTTGCTTTGTCATCGGCGCTAAATGACGACCGCTGATGGGCATCTGTGTATTTGCCGGTATGATGGGGTTGTCAACTCACTCAATTTCCTTTGTTGACTTCCTATGAAAGGCTGATTATGACGAGCCCTTCCCCCATTTCTGCTGGTATGTCCCGCCGCGTGGCGCTGGGCGCGACCGGTGCCGGTGTGCTGGCTGCATTGACTGCGTGCGCTAGCGATATTCGCCCGACGGCTGAAGGTTCGGCGTCTAGCTCCGCTTCTGAAAGCGCCTCGGCCGCTGCTTCCGCATCTGCTTCTTCGGACAAGTCCTATAAGGGCTTTGTGAAGTTCGATAACTTCGAGAAGAACGGCGAATACGTTCCTGCCACTGCCGAGAAGAAGGCGCAGAATGTGCCCAAGCCCCTCGCCCCGGCGAACATGAACGAAGATAACGTTGATGGCATGTATGCGTTCATTGGCTACTGGCTGGCAAGCTTTAACTATGCGCTAATGACCGGTGATACTGAGCCGATGAAGAAGGCTGACCCTGCAGATGTGTATGTGAATGGTCTGCAGGAACTTACGATCATGTACGAGAACGATCTGGGCTGGATGTACGGTACGGATACCCCGGTTACTCTTGAGCTGACTAGTGGTTCACCGAAGAAGGCGTCCGGTAAGGGTACCCGTTACGACTGGCCGGCATACATGAACTACAGCGCCGATGCGAAGATTCACATTGAGGGCAAGTCTGACCAGCCCTTTAAGACCGCTTCTAGCCCGAATGGCAAGCTGGCGAAGGTTGCCGTGGAATACAAGGACGGTAAGTGGATTATGCTCACCGGCGATGAAGGCTCTTCTTCGTCGGCTTCCGCTTCTTCCTCTAGCTCTTCTTCTGTCTAGGCCCCACCATATCGGTTCCGGTCTAACGGTTTGAGGTAGGCTTCTCCCCCGCCTGCGGTAATGCACCGTGGGCGGGGTTTCTTTGTGCCGAAACTCTGCGAAAATTCTGCCGTAACTCTGCGGAACCCCAGGGTAGGAAACCCAGGGAACACCCAGGGGAAAACCCAGCGGATGTTCGGGGTCGGAGGAGGGGCGCTCGGGTACGCTTAACGTATATACATTGACGTACTACATGTGGTCTTTACCTGCAGGTTGTGAGCTTCGTGCTGACGGCTTTGGGGGTGAAGGATCCAACGAAGGACTTCCGATGACTACTTTCTTCACTCGACGTACTGCCCTGGGTGTTGCCGTTGCTGGCGCGCTTTCTGCGTTGACTGCGTGCGCTAGCGATATTCGCCCGCTGGCCGACAGTACCGGCTCGGCTTCTCCGTCGGAGGCGGCGACCGCCTCCGAAACTGCTTCCGCCGCAGCGTCTGCGAGCGCTTCTCCTTCGGCGTCTGAGAGTGCTTCTGCGAGTGCTTCTGCCGCTTCGGGTCTTCGCTCTTCGGGCAGGAAGTATAAGGGCATCATCACTTTCGAGAATTATGTGGAGAACGGCAAATATGTTGCGGCGACCGCTACGAATCCGGCTGAGAACGTGCCGAAGCCCGCGCCTCCTGAGAACTTCAAGGAGCACAGCGTTGATGGTGCGTACGCTTTCTTGAGTTTCTGGCTGGCGAGCTTGAACCATTTGATGATTACGGGTGACCCGGGCCCGATTGAGCTTGCTTACTATGAGGGCTACGCCTTGGAGAAGTATCCTGGCACGTTGAAGCTGTATGCGTCGGGTGCTGGTTGGGTGTACGGTACGGAAACTCCGTATATTGTTGAGCTACTGACTGATGCTCCACGTGAGGTGCCAGGCAGCGACAATACTCGCTTTATTTGGGAAGGCTTTTCCTATATGGACCCCAAGATGATACGGCATTATAGGAATCAGCCTGAGAAGGCGACGAGTGCTGATGAGTCGAAGAAGAGGGTGGCGAGGTTCCGTCTGGAGTACAAGGACGACAAGTGGGAGCTGTCTAGCGCCGCTTAGTTGCCGTCTGGCGGAGGGTTTCCTCTCGTGGTGATTTTTCATGTTATAAGACCCCGCACCTGGTAAAACGCTGGGTGTGGGGTCTTAATTTTCTGAACACTTGAGGTGGTCGCGGGGGCTAGGTGGTGGCTCTCGGGTAACCTTAAAAATATATACATTGACGTACTGATAGGTCTGTACGGGGTGCGCATGCCCGCCACGGTGTGTGGCGTGATTTGCTCTGTATTGGCTCCAACGAAGGGCTTCCGATGACTACCTTCTTCACTCGACGTACTCTCCTGGGCGTGGGTGCGACCGGTGTTCTTGCAGCGCTGACTGCGTGCGCTAGCGATATTCGCCCGCTGTCGCAGGGTTCCGGCGGTTCCTCTGGTTCGGCTTCTAATGCTGCTTCTGGCGCTACTTCTGGCGCGGCTTCCTCTTCTGTGAGCGCCTCGGCGTCACCTTCTCCTACCGATGATCACACGCCCGGCTCATACGTGGGCCCGATTAAGTTCAATAACTACGAGCGGAGCGGCACCTACATTCCGGCGAGTGCGGAGGCGCCGGCGCAGAACGTGCCGAAGCCTCTTATCCCGGAGAAGATGAAGGAGAACAGCCCCGAGGGTGCTTACGCTCTGATGGGTTATTGGCTTGCTTCCCAGAATTATCTGATTCTGACCGGCGATGTTGAGCCGCTGATGAAGGCGGATCCTGCGAAGGCTTTTTTGAGGAACTCTAGGACCATGATTAAGCTCTACGAGTCGGGTCTGGGTTGGATTTACGGTTCGGATCAGCCGTACAAGATTGAGATTGCGGAGAATGAGCTTCAGCCGGTTGCTAATAAGCCGGACCGTTACGAGTGGCTTGTGACCGTCGCGTATGACGCTGCCGCTAAGTACCACATTGAGGGTGAGCCTGATGCGACTATCGTTGAGGAGGAAAAGACGATTCCTCGCACGACGAAGTTCATCATGGAGTACAAGGAAGGCATGTGGCGCATGCTTTTGAACAACGATAGTTAGTTTCCCTCATCTTCTGATACGCACTACTTAAGGATTTTTCATGGCAGCTTTTCTTTCTCGACGTGCCGCACTAGCAGCTGCTACCGGTGCTGGCGCGGCTGCGGCGCTGACAGCTTGCGCTAGCGATATCCGTCCGCTGGCTGATAGCTCCGCCTCCGGTGAGGCTTCGGCCAGTGCCAGCGCTTCTGAGTCTGCGAGCCCTTCTGCTAGCGCCTCTTCGGGTGGTTCTTCTGAGAAGTCCTATCTGGGGCCGGTAAAGTTCGACAACTATGAGAAGAAGGGCGAGTATATCCCTGCGGATGAGACGCATAAGGCGCTGAACATGCCTAGGCCTCGACCGCCGGCAAATATGTACGAGAATACTGTTGATGGAGCTTACGCGGCCTATAGTTTTTATGAAGCAAGCCTCAACTACTTAGTACTTACCGGTGATGTTGAACCGTTGAAAGAAGCTGATCCTGTTGGCAAGGACGTCAAAGCTTTTCAAGGTTATGTAACTGTATACGAAACCAATGAGGGATGGTTTTACGGTTCGGAGAAACCGGTTCAAACTGAGATGCTAACCCCCCGGCCTGAAAAGGCATCGGGTAGCGACACCCTCTATATTTGGCCTATCAGATTTGTTAGGGATCCTAATGCGATGTCTCGCATTGAAGGGCGAGCAGATGAGCCTATGTTCCCTAGTAAGGCTTTGACTCCTGACCACGCCAAGCTGAAGTTGTCCTATAAGGACGGTAGATGGTTTTATGCCGCCACTAAGGGCGGCGAGCAGAGCACTCCAAGCCCAAGCGCTAAAGCATCGACTGAGGCTACCCCTAATAACGCCTAGAGCATCTTTGCAGAGTTCACCTTAGGGGTGAGGATCTACCTCACTTATAGGGTTAATAAGCTCCAGAGCTTCATCCCTTACCCTACTTATCATTTAAGGATTTTTCATGGCAACTTTTCTTTCTCGACGTGCCGCATTAGCTGCTGCTACCGGTGCCGGCGCGGTTGCAGCACTGACTGCTTGCGCTAGCGATATTCGCCCGCTGGCTGATAGCTCCGCCTCCGGTGAGGCTTCGGCCAGTGCCAGCACTTCTGAGTCTGCGAGCGCATCCGCCTCGGCATCTGCTTCAGCGACTGAGTCTGCTAAGAAGTCGTACAAGGGTACCGTAAAGCTCGACAAGTACGAGAAGAACGGCGAGTACGTTCCTGCCACGGCTGAGAAGAAGGCGCAGAACGTGCCGAAACCTATTGTTCCGGAGAAGATGAACGAGGCAACCATTGAGGGCATGTACGAGTTCCTCAGCTACTGGGTGGCAAGCTTCAACTACATGTTCATGACCGGTGATTACGAGCCGCTCAAGAAGGCTGACCCTGAAGGCCGCTATGCGAACGAGGGCAGCAATGCTGTTATCATCTACTCTTCCGGCAGGGGCTGGGTATACGACACGGATACGCCGGTTACCGTTCAGCTTCTGACCGACGCCCCGAAGAAGGTCGCGGGCGGACCCAACCGCTACGATTGGCTCGGACGCATCATCTATGACCCCAACGCGAAGATCCACATTGAGGGTCAGGACCCCGCTCCCCTAGTCGATGGATCCACTAAGAGCGAGGCAACCAACTTCGCGGCGGACTACAAGGACGGTGCGTGGTACATGCTCAGTGATGAGGATGCTGATGCATCCTCTTCCGAGAAGAGCAGCGCTAGCGCCTAAAACCCGCCTCTAAGCGGCTGGTTCTAAAAGTGAGGGAAGCTCTCGAATGCAGTTGAGGCTGCGTGCGGGAGCTTCCCCTTTACCTACGTGCGGTGGCGATGTTCCCTTATGCGTTCATGAGCGGACTTTGAACATGCATCAGTTCCTTCGGGTACGCTTAAAAGTACACTGACAAACCGTTTAGGGGTTCTCATGCCTACTTTCGTTACTCGCCGCACCGCCCTGGGCGTTGCTACCGCTGCCGCGCTCGCTTCCCTGACTGCCTGCGCCAGCGATATCCGCCCGCTGGAGGACCCGAGCGTAGTTGACCCGATGCGCCCTTACAAGGGTGACTTGAAATTCAATAGCTACAAGTCCACCGGAACCTACCGCCCCGCAAGCACCACGAAGAAGGCGGAGAACCCGCCCATGCCCGTTCCTCCTGAGAACATAAAGTCGAAGACGATCTCGGGCATGTTATGCGGCGCTGGGCTACTGGCTCGCAGCCCTGAACTATCTGACGGTTACCGGCGACGCTGCCCCGTTCAAGGACGTGGACCTAGACGGTATCTACGTACAGAAGATGAAGATATACGTAGACTTGTACGCGAAGGATGAGGGGTGGATGTACGGCACCGATACGCCGCTCTTGGCTGAGCTGATCGAAGAGACTCCACAGAAGGTTGACGATGAGCAGTACCGTTGGAAGGGTATTGGCCGTAACCATAAGGCCGCCGTTCTCCATTACGTACCGGAGGACAGGGATATTCACATTGCAGATACGAGCGGCAGCTCTGCTAATGATGAGGTCACTTTTGTGTTGAATTATCGGAACAATACGTGGATGGTCACCATTGAGACGAAAAGCTCTTCGACAGCTGCCCCCGACTCCTCGGGCGGAAGCAATTCTGGCCTCAATGTTTAGGATGCAGTGGCATAGACACCGACACCACGTACGCCTAACAAACAGCACTTTTCGTTAGCTAACGCAGTTTTTGTAGTATTTTCCCAGGTTTAATACCCAAGAAATCATAAACATATCCAAATACACTAAGGTACCCTGAAGTAGATGCACCGATAATCTATTGAAGGGTACCTTATGTCTACCTTCGTGACCCGACGCGCCGCCCTTGGCATCGCCACCACCACCGCGCTCGCCTCCTTGACCGCCTGCGCCAGCGATATTCGCCCGCTCAGCAACCAGAGCACGCCCGGGGAACAACGCTCCTACAAGGGCGAGCTGAAGTTCAACGGCTACGAATCACGCGGCACCTACGTTCCCGCAACCAGCTCGAAGAAGGCGGAGAATCCGCCCAAGCCTGTCCCTCCTGCAGAGATGAAAGCCAAAACGACGGAGGGCATGTACGCCGCCATAAACTACTGGTTGGCTTCTTTCAATTACCTTATGATTACCGGCGACATTGAGCCGTTTAAGGCTGTGGATATAAACCGAAACGATATCTACAAGGCCGAACCTTTCGTCGAATTTTATGAGAAGAACACTGGCTGGGTGTACGGTACTGATGCGCCATTCTCAGCAGAGCTGACCGAGGACGCTCCGCAGAAGGTTGACGAACAACAGTACCGCTGGCTGGGTGTTGGCCGGTATAACAAGGAAGCAAAGATTCACTACACAGATGGCAGGGAACTCACCATGGCTTCATTGAGTAGCGGCCCCGGTGATTATGAGTTCTTCTTTATCTTGGAGTATCAGGATGGCGCCTGGACGGTTCGGAATGAACCAGCCAAACTTACAACGAGCTCACCCAGCTCAAGCGCGAGCAGCTCCGGCACCTCCATTTAGAACCCCGGTCATATCGTAGTCGTGCGAAAATCTCTGTGCCCCGTGTTTTTCGTCATCTACCGCCGCTTTTACGGCGTTGAAGGCGCACACAACATTGGGCTGGCCGCTCCCCTGCGATATTCTGGAATTAGTTCAATACCGGCACATACTTTATTCACCTCAGAAAGAGCCCCATGTCTACCATGTATACCCGCCGCACCGCCCTGACCGCACTGGGCCTGGGCACCGCTGCACTTCTTGCCGCATGTTCCTCAAAGTCCTCCGAATCTTCAGCAACCGCGAGCGCATCCGCACCCGAGTCTTCGGCATCCGCGAGCGCTACCGCATCCGTCTCCCCCACCGCGGAGGCAACCACTACCGTTGAGCCTGGCCCCAGCATGAAGGGTGAGGTCGTTCTTGCCGACTACTCCTCCACCGGCACTTTTGAGCCCGGCACCAAGGAGCACAAGGCAGTGAACGTTGCGATCCCCGTGGAGCCGGCGAAGCTGCGTGAGAACAGTGTTGAGGGTCTGCACGCGTTCATTGCGTACTGGCAGGCTACCCTGAACTACCTGCTGCTGACCGGTGACGGTACCCGCTTCACGAACATTGACCACACCGGCGACTACTCGACCGTGGCTGAGTTTTTCCAGAGCATGTACGCTTCGGAGAGCGGCTGGGTTATTGGTTCGGAGCGTCCGATGGTTCTGTCGCTGACTGCTGACCGCCCGACCAAGGATACTCGCACCGGCTACTACACTTGGGCAACCGAGATGGTGATTGATGGTGCTGAGGGTGCTGGCGTGTACAGCAAGACTAATGATCGTGTGCAGCCGCTGACCGAGGTGTTCAAGTACCCGGGTAAGCCGGTGGCTGGTCAGGTTGTGGCGCACTACCAGGACGGCACTTGGCGTATGGTGCGTCGCGCTCCGGGTACTGCGTCTGCTTCGCCGGTTCCGTCGCTGAGCCCGAGCGTTTCGGCTGAGGGTACTGCGTCTGCAGAGGCGACTGCTGCAGGTTCGGCGGAGGCTACTACTGCTTCTGCTGAGGCGTCGGCACAGTAGATTCAGATCCCCTTTATACCGCTGAGAAGCCACATGTGTTTCGAGAAGCCACCATTATGGTTGCTTTTCGAAACACATGTGGCTTTTCGCCTTTATTCTTTGAGAGGCTCACTGCGCCGCCATAGAATCTAAAAGATCATCCGACAGATACAGACAGATATAAACAAAAAACCTTGATTCCGAAGAACCAAGGCTTTTTTCCTAGTGTGACCCCAACCGGATTTGAACCGGTGTTGCCGCCGTGAGAGGGCGGAGTACTAGGCCGCTATACGATGGGGCCGTGAGATTTACATCTCTTTTACCAGATCTCCCTGGCAACACATATAACTATACAGAGCTTCCCAGAAACAACCAAATCGAAAAGCGGTGAATTGAATCACATATTTTACACTGAGTGCAAGACTCACCGCCTAGGCTCTTTTCCAGCTATACCAGGCGATCCCCTGGCAGCTTCAACCACCACGGCACCACGCCTCCACCCCATAAAACGCCACAGCATCATCAAGGCACAAAAATGCGCCCCGCACAGTGTACGGGGCGCATCCGCTCAAACTAGAGCAAGAAACTATGCCTTACGGCGGCGAAGCACCATCACAGCGGCACCAGCAATCAATGCAAACGCACCGACAGCAGACAGGCTCAGAACATTCTGAGCACCGGTCTTAGCCAGCGAGCCCTTGCTCTGAGGCGCAGACTTGGTAGCCGAAGCGTTCACCTGAGCATCGGAGCTAGAGCCCTTAGGCTGCGACTCAGACTTCACCGAAGAAGAGTTCTTCAGCGGCGCGGTCTTCGCGGTGGTTCCCAGCTGATCGTTAGCGTCCTCAGCCTTCGACTGCTCACCCTTGGGCTGTTCAACTGCCGGCTTCTTTTCTACTGCAGCAGATGCGGAAGGCGATGCCGAAGCATTGGTCGGGAATGCCGGCTCGTCAGCCTCGTCGCGATTATCTGCATTACCGGCATCCTTCGCATCGTTAACAATCAGCGAAACAGCCGAATCGTAATTGCGGTTGGTAGCCACATCAGAACCAGCGGTGACGGTACCGAGCATGTAGCCCTGGCTGTACTGCATGGTGTTCGCCGGAACACGCAGAGTTGCCTCGAAGGAGTACTTGCCGGTGCGTGCGTTGTAGACAAACGCGCTCGCAGGAACGACAGTGGAGACCTTCTGAATGTTTGCCAGTTCGCTATCGGTCAGTTTGTCGTAACCCATCGACCATTCGCCTTCCTTGACGAGGAACAGGCGAATACCTTCTGCCGGGGGCTTCTCAAAGTCGTAGCCGGAGACGTGGAAGGTGTAGGGGCGGGTAATGTCGACGGTGCCCTCAGCGAAGTTCAGGGTGGGGTCAATCAGCACTGCGGTAGCCTGCTTCGGGTAGCCCTGGAAGGGAACCTTAGCGGGGTTAATGGTCGCGGTGGAGGTGAACTCACCCTCGGAAACCTCGGCGTAGAACTTCACGATGGAGTTCGGAACCAGCTTCTGCTGCGAGGAAGGAACAGCCTTGCCGTTACGATCCACGGTCGCCTTGGAGGTGTAGGTGTCGGTCATGGTGCCGTCGCCGGTCTTCGAGTTCAGCACGTAGGGCACAGCCGCGGTGGTGTTAGCGATATCCTGCTTGTCCACTGCGATGACGGAGCCGTCCTCGGTGACGGTCAGGTCGTTAGCCTTACCGCCGTTCATCTCAACCTCACCGATTACGCGGTCGGTCTTAGCGTCAAAGATAGCGATCTTGCCGGTACCGAAATCGGTCACGTACACCAGGTCGCGACCCTCGTCGTTCTCCATGGACAGCGCCTGGGTGCCGAACTTGACGAACTTCTTGAACGCACCGGTGGTCAGATCGTAGACGGAGATACCGGAGTTCACGCCATCCACACCCTGCGAGGAGACGTAAATTTCGTTCTCGGAGTGGTCAATAGTGACGTCAGAGGGGCGAACCTCAACGGAGGAGTTCTCGCCGCGGGTCTGAATAACCTGCTCGGTCTTGAACGTATGAGTGTTGATCACGAAGACCTTGCCGCCGGTGCGCTCGGGCACGTACAGCTTGTCGCCGTCAACGGTCATGTTCATGCCGATGTAGCGGGTACCGCCGTTGGGGGCGCCCTCCAGCTGCAGCTTGGTGACCTCGAAGGTCTTCATGTCGATTGCGGACACATAGTAGCGGCCGGTCACGAACACCTTGCCGGAGTTGTGGTCCACCAGCACAGAGCGGGGGTGCTCAATCCAGTTCGGGTCGCTCTCAGCGATACCGTGGTTAGTCCAAATCTGTTCCATGGTGTTCTGGTCGAACACGGACAGGGAGTTATCGGTGGTGTTAGTAACCCACACGGTGCCGGACACGTCATCAACAGTGATGCCGTACGCGGAAATGTAGCCAAATTCGCCGTTCTTATCCAGCTCGAAGGGAAGCGCCGCCACTTCTTCAATCTGAAGAGTGTCTGCGTTGACACGAGCAATGGTGGAGGCGAGGTCGCCGCGGGCACCCACACCGACCATCCAGATCTTGTTGGTCGCCTTAGAGTATGCAACCTGGTACTGGCCGGGCAGACCCTGGGTAATCTGCGCGACGGACGCGGAGGTGTCAACAACGCGGCTCAGCGATGCGGTGGAAGGAGCCGATGCGCTGGGGGTCGCGGTCTGGTTTGCGGTGTTCGGTGCTGCGAAGGAGGCAGGAATCATGGCTGCGCCGGAGATTGCGAGCGCGAGGGAGCCGACGGCGAGCCCCTTCAGTGCTTTGCCCGAGGAGGGAGTGAGGTTCAATGTGTGTCCTTCAAATGTGTAACGGAAGTGCTCACATGCCGCATGCGAATGCTAACGAGACACCCGTGAATATGCGGTGACATATTCGACGGCACGAAAAGCAGAAATGCAGGTAACGCATAAATTTACCTACCTTCTAATCCTCAATGTTTTCCCAGGAAAATACAAGCAGCGACGTGGGCGTGTTTTGTGTTTTTGTGAGTGATCCCCTAATTCGCCTTCAGTATCACGTGAAGGTTGAGGCGCTTCCCCGGTTTTTCCTTGCTCTTGCGGGCAAAAACCCAGGTCGCGAGGGGTATTGTGATGCTTTTATATTTACACATTAATGTAAATGTTTAGGTGAGGCGCGCCAGCGACATTCACCACGGGCCACACATTTTTTAACATTCAAAACCTATATTTTTACAAGCAAGTGCACATATATAAATATGCTTTAAAACCACCCACCCAGCATTAGCCCAAGCGGGCACGCAAAAGGCGGGTACTCCCTCCCCCAGATTCAAAGAATCCGAAAGAGAAAATACCCGCCTTCTCACGCGTTATATCGAGCTTTTAAGCCCGAGAGCTAAACGCTATGCCTTGCGGCGACGCACCACCAGAGCAGCACCCGCAATCAGAGCCACAGAAGCAAAAGCAACCAGCGGCATCACAGCGTTCGCACCGGTGTTCGCCAGAGCGCCACGCGAAGAACCAGCCTGCGAGGAACCTGCGTCGCTCTTAGCTACCGAGGAGCCACCGCCCAAATTATCGGAACCACCTGCGGAGGAACCACCGTTCTTCACAGCCGAACCCGACTTATCAGCCTTCACCGCATCCGGAGCAGACTTGGAGTCCTGTGCACCGGTCTTCGCGTCAGACTTCTTATCCTCAGACTTAACGTCCTCAGACTTCTTATCTTCAGCCTTCTTGTCCTCTACCTTCGGATCTGCAGGCTTCGGATCTGCAGGCTTC
>NZ_KV795071.1:127425-144627 GCF_001808945.1 Rothia sp. HMSC071B01
TCGGATCTGCAGGCTTCGGATCTGCAGGCTTCGGGTCAGCCGGCTTCGAATCCTCAGCCTTCACACCGGTCACCGTCGGGTAACCAGCGAACTGCAACGAAGTCGGGGTGATACCCACCGGAGCTGCGCTCGCGTCGGTGTCCTTCAGGCCAACCTTGAACTTCAGAATCGAGTTAGCCTTCAGCTGCTGAACCGATGCGGGAACATCGTTACCCTGGCGGTCCTTGCCGGGCAGGGTGGTGTACTCGCTGGCGGTGGTAATCTCTCCGGTGGTGCCGTTGAGCACGTAGGGCAGGGTGACCTTCTCGTCGCGGTCCTTCTTGTCGAGGACCAGCACGGAGCCGTCCTTGAGCAGGGTCACGTCGTTCGCTGCGGCGCCGTTCATCTCGACCTCGCCGATCACCTCGTCGGCGCGGCCGTCAAAGACTGCAACCTTACCGGTGCCGAAGTCGGTCACGTACACCAGGTCGCTGTCCTCATCGTGCTCCAGGGCGAGCGCCTGGGTGCCGAACTTGACGAACTTCTTGAAATCGCCGGTGCGCAGGTCGTACACGGAAATACCGGAGTTGACGCCCTTCACGCCCTGGGAGGAGACGTAGATTTCGCCCAGGGAACGGTCCACTGCAACGTCGGAGGGGCGAACCTCAACGGTGGAGTCCTCACCCTGAGTCTGGATGGTCTTCTCAACCTTGAAGGTCTTGGTGTCCACGACGAAGAGCTTACCGCCGGTACGCTCGGGCACGTACAGCTTGCCGCCGTCCAGGAACAGGTTCATGCTGATGTAGCGGGTACCGCCGTCGGGGGCACCCTCGAGCTGAATCTTCTCAACCTGCTTGGTCTTCAGGTCGATAGCGGAGACGAAGAAGCGGCCGGTCACGAACGCCTTACCGGACTCGTGGTCGACGAGCACAGAACGGGGGTGCTCAATCCAGTTCGGGTCGCCCTCCTTCACGCCCTCGTTGCTCCAGATGAGCTTGAGGGTCTGCTGATCGTACACCGCCACGGAGTTGTCGGTGGTGTTGGTGACCCAGACGGTGCCGTCCACGTCATCGACGGTCACGCCGTACGCGGAGGTGTAGCCGTACTGGCCCTTGTCGTTCTTCTTCACGGGCAGCTCGGCGAATGCCTCGGTCTGCAGGGTGTCTGCATCCACGCGCGCCAGGGAGGAAGCAAGATTGCCTCGTGCACCCACGGTGGGCACGAACAGCTTGTGGTTCTTCTTGGAGTAGCCAACCTGGAACTGGCCGGGCAGACCCTGAATGATGTTCGCAACGCTACCGTTTGCATCCACGGTGCGGTGTGCCTCGGTGGAGGGGGCGGTAGAGTCGGCTGCCTTGGTCTTGGTGGCGGTTGCCGGGTAGCCCTGGAACTCGCGGGTTTCGGGGGTGACCTGCTTGACCTCGGAGTTGTCGCCCGCGGTTGCGGTGACCTTGAACTTCAGGATGGAGTTCGCCTGAATGTCGGTGGTCTTGGCGGGTACGTCGTTGCCCTGCTTGTCCTTAGAAGGCTTGCTGGTCACCTTGTTGGAGGTGTTGACGGTGCCGGTGGTGCCGTCGAGCACGTAGGGCACGGTTGCGGTTGCGCCAGCCTGCTTGTCCACAGCAACAACGGAGCCGTTGGGCAGCACAACCAGGTCGTTTGCCTTGCCGCCGTTCATGGCGACCTCTGCAATCAGCTTGTCCGCTGCGCCGCCGTCAATCACGCCGACCTTGCCGGTACCGAAATCAGAGACGTACACCAGGTCGTTGGCCTCATCGTTATCGAGCGAGAGCGCCTGGGTGCCGACCGGGATGAACTTCTTGAACTCGTGGGTGGTCGCGTCGTAGATGGACACGCCGGAGTTCGCTCCCTTCACGCCCTGGGAGGAGACGTAAATTTCGTTCTGGGAGTGGTCAATCGCGATGTCGGAGGGGCGAACCTCACCCTCAGCGTTGCCCTTGGTGTCGAAGCTGGTCTCCACCTTGAAGGTCTTGGTGTCGATGACGAAAATCTTGCCGCCGGTACGCTCGGGCACGTACAGCTTACCGCCGTCAACCAGGATGTTCATGCTGATGTAGCGGGTGCCGCCGTCGGGTGCGCCTTCGAGCTGGATCTTCTCAACCTGCTTGGTCTTCAGGTCAATCGCGGATACGAAGAAGCGGCCGGTCACGAACGCCTTACCGGACTCGTGGTCAACCAGAACGGAGCGGGGGTGCTCAATCCAGTTCGGGTCGGTCTCCGCGATACCCGCGGTGGTCCAGACCTGCTGCATCGTTGCCTGATCGTACACGGACACGGAGTTGTCGGTGGTGTTGGTAACCCAAACGGTGCCGTCTACATCGTCAACGGTGATGCCGTAGGCTGCGTCGTACTGGTAGCCCTTGTCGTTCTTGACGATGGGCAGCTCGGCGACAGCCTCAATCTTCAGGGAGTTTGCGTCAATGCGAGCGATAGTAGAAACGTGCTTGTCGCGGTCTGCAGTGCCCGCAACCCAAATCTTGTTGGTCTTCTTGGAGTATGCGACCTGGAACTGACCGGGCAGGCCCTGGGTGATCTTTGCCATCGCCTTGTCGGTGATGGTGCGAGCGTCAGTGCTCTGGCTTGCCGCCGGGGTGGAGTCTGCCGCGAACGATGCGGGGATGGTGGCAACGCCGGAAATTGCCAGTGCCAGCGATCCAACGGCGAGGCCCTTGAATGCCTTGCTTGAAGCGAGGTTCATATGTATGTCCTTTTTCGTGGGTGGTGTGTGAAGGTGCGTCTCTCCCCCACCGATGGGTGGTGAGGCGCCGCGTTTTTTCCTGCTCTTTGGTGTGGGTTTCGTGGGCCCATGAGGAAGGAAACTAGTCTTCACACAGTATTAAGTAAGGCAACCTTTAACTTACCTTCTAGGTAATACTTACTTAGCGCACAGGATTTTGCAAGATTTTAGGCATATATAACGCAAAATTTCATATGCCAGGCACAGCCTGTCACTAAAACTCCCCGAGGTGCGGCAATGTAGCAGCACGGCACGACTCGGCGCCCCGAAATAGCACGCCAAAACGGTACCCCGACATGGCGCATCCCAAAGCGCACCGCAGGGCGCACCACCCAGGGCGCGCCGTACAACGGGGCATAGCGAAACCCCCGCCTCCAGCAAAAGCCAGAAGACGGGGGTTTCACGCAACCCCAACAGGCACGCGCAGTGCCGGGGGTAGCTAAATTTAGGAGCCGTACGAGAATTAGGAAACGTACGAGAAGTCAGTGAACAGCAGGTTCTGCAGCTTGTAGCGGCGAATGAAACGAGCCAGCTCCGCGCGAGTAGTCGGCGCGGTCGGGTTGAACACACCCGAAGAATCCAGCACGATGTCGTTCGCGCCAGCCCACGCAACGTAACGGTGCAGAGTACCGGCACCGAGCACATCGCGGAAACGAGAACCAGCAGCCTCGTTCATTTCAGTCAGCTGAACCTCCGCGTTGTACTGGAACAGCACAGCCGCCAGCTCCTCGTGAGAAACCGGTGCGGTCGGGTCAATCTTGTCGCCACCGGTGAGCGGCTCGGTAATCCTGCGGTCACGAGCCCAGTGCAGCGCGTTCGCGGTCGGGCGGTCTGCCGCATCCGCAAAGGGGGCAACCTCAGAGTTTTCGCTCACGCCAGCGTGACCAGCAGCGTGGTTCAGCAGAGCAATAAGCTCCTCACGGGTCACAGGGCGGTCCGGCTCAAACGCGCCAGTCTGCGGGTTCGGCATCAGCCACTTCTTCTGGTTCGCCATGCGGATATCCTCAGCGAACGGGTGGTTACCCGGAACATCCTCGAAAGAAGTCTTCAGGATCTTAGTCTCAGCCACGGGGATGCGCGCAGCAATCTGGTGGGCAATCTCCTGGCCCCACGGGTCGGAGCAAATATCCAGCTGCAGGGCGTGCTCGACACCCTCACCCTGCATCAGCTCGATGGGGAACTGGTCGCTACCGCTGAAGCTGTCAGCATCACCGTCAAATTCGGGGGTGAGCGGCCAGGAGCGCAGAGTTTCGAAAGAGTCGTTACGAACGTAGCCGTGGCGTACGGTCAGAGTGGTGCCTTCGGTGAGGAATTCGCGCAGACCGTGTGCAGTGTAGTTGACGGTCATACCGGTTTCAGTGATGGTGGCACGCTGAATAACGAGGCGCGGGCCTTTAGTTTCCTCGGTTGCCGGGGCAAGGTTTGCGGGAGCTTCGTCAGCCTGAGCGGCCTGTGCCTGCAGGGTCAGTGCGCCTGCAGCGGCGGCGGCGGAAGCACCCTTTACGAAAAATCGTCGTGAGAGTCGATGGGTAAGCAAGGGCATGATTGTCCTATTCAGTTCTTGTTTGAGTTGAGTGAGTTACGGGTGGCAGGATGCGCGGACAGCGGCGTAAACGGTGAGTGAGGCCGATACGTTGGGTTCCCTCCCCTGTGTGCGTGAGTGAGACGCAGCATACCGGGGTGCGGGTGTCTGTCGGGCGGATGCGCGGTGAGTGAGACCGGCACGAGTTCCCTGACCCAGTCATCTAGCGTACCTTAAGGTTTCCTATAAAGCGAAGACGAACCGGCGGTGATTTTACGCCCATTTTCGATATCCAACGAAGTAGAGGCGATATCTGGCAAGGTTTGCCGGAAGTTGGTATGGGTTCTTGATGGGGTGATTTTGGGTTGTTCCACACCGAGGCGTTCCGGGGGGTGGATTATGTGGGTTTCTGAAGTTTTATGTGTGACACGCCGTTTCAAGCCCTTTTCAAAGAGTTATAGTTATTGGTACCCTATCACTGTTCCTATATCCTCAACAAAGGAGTTACCCATGGAGGCCAAGGAATTCTCATACGAGAAGGCTCTCCTCTTTTTTGCCAAGTCTAAGTACGCCGACCTTTTCGGCGTAGCACTGGTTATCGCCATCGCAGTCGCCTCAGGATACCTGAGCACCACCCTCGACAAATACGTCGACTGGGGCCCGATCACGAAATTCATTCCCCTCGGCGTGATTTCCGTGATTAACGTGGGTATTTCAATGATGTCTACCCGCCTGACCGGCCGCCTCTCAAACATCGGCAACGTGCTAGGCATTATTAACACGGCGCTGTCTTGCGCGATTGACTACATTATGGGCAACAAGGCGGCAATCATCACCTACCCGGTGACCTTTATCGTGTACACCTTCGCGATTCGCAGGTGGCAGAACTCCGAACGCGGCAAGGCGTTGGAACCGCCGACCGGCACGAAGGGGCTGCTGATTATTAGCGGTATTGTGGCGGGTTCGTTCGCGTTCTCCCTGGCTGCGAACTACATTGGCTACCGCGGCCAGATGACGTTCCTGTTCTGGATCACGACCGTAGTGTTCGGTCTCTCCCTGTCAGCAAACATTCTGAACGCGCTGAAGCTCACGATGCAGTGGCAATTCTGGTTCCTGTACAACGCCGTGCAGTGCGTGAAGTCGCTAACCCAGGGCAACTTCGCGAACGTCGGCAAGTACATCTTCTACATCATCAACAGCGTGGCAGCGCTCCTACTGTGGACCCGAAGCGGCACCGCAGCCAAGGGAGCAGTGGCGGTGGCGTAAAGGGCAGTTCCCTAGCGCACCAGCTACCGCATATCCACCCAGCGATATGTAGACACTCATAATAAGTAGAGGGAGGGGCCCTCCGGTCATTCAACCGGAGGGCCCCTCCCTCTGCATTCTGCGGGCATATTTGCCGGTTTCGATAAGCAGCTAGGTTAGCCCAGCGGAATCGCGCTACCCTTCAGAACCTGACGCTCAGGAGCCGAATCACTACCCACCTTCGCGATGGGGAAAGCAACAAACGCCTGAACGCCCTTCTCACGAAGGATCGCCTTCTCATCCGCCAGCTCGGACACGAAAATGTCAGGGCTCAAAGAGCCGCGTTCCATCGCCTTACCGACCTCGTCAACCACCCTACGGTAGGGGTGGCTGCGCAGCACGGTTCGCAGCCGGGCGGGCGTAACCCTTCCGGAGGATACCGGAAGCACCATGAGCCGCGGGTGCAAAGCGTTGTACGGGTACGCACCGGGGGTCACGCCAATCCGGTGGATCTGGTGAATCACCGGGAAGTTCGCAATACCCACCAGCGCACAGAAGGCGAGCGCAGTATCCGTCGGCTGCGGGACGGTGAAACCGGTTCCGGTTCGGGAGTCCGGCTTATTATCCAGCGAGTCGTACAAGGTCTGCCCGGTAATGCCGCTGAGCATCGCGGAAGGTTCCCAGGTTGCCAGGTCCGCGCACATCAAACGCAGGCGGTGCTTAATGAACTCCTGACCCTTGTTGCGAGTCTTCATCTCCCAGCGAGACGCGCCGTGATCCGGGCGAGGTGCCTTGGCTTCAAAACGCCAGTAGGAAGGTTCGCCCAGGCCGGAGATCCAGAGCAGAGACAGCAGGTCGTCACGTTCAATCAGCGTGTCCAGATGAGCCTGTCGGGTCTTCTGGTGAGATGCCCAGTCATCCGGGTACTTCTCCGCGTCGATTCCTCGAATACGCGGGGAGAACGGGGAGAAAACAGCAGCTTCCTTACCCACACCGTAGGACTGGTCGACGTTCACCCAGCTGTCTTCAGCGGCCAGGGAGGAAACGTAGGAGTGCACGCACTCGGCAATTTCTTCTTCTGACACGCCTTCAGCATGCATCTGGGCGCACGGCTGACCCTCCTGAGACCAACCGACAGTGATGGTTCCGGGGTGCTTCTGCTCAACCATCAGGGACAGCCCGTAGAGGGCAAAATGGGTCAATGCCGAGGTGTAGTCACCGGCAATAGTCAGCGTTGCCATTAGTGTCCCTCCCGTGAAATCTGGGCGTCTGCTGCGCGTTCAACGGCCTCAAGGTAGGCGGTAGCGTACGGGCCGTAGGTGCGGCTCGTCTGCTCCATGAGGTTATCCCAGTAACCGACATTGAAGAGTCGGATCGCCTGTTCCTTGAGCGCTTCGTAGTCCATTCCTTCAGGCAGGTAGCCTTCCTTGAGTAGGAAGCCTGCGTCATGAGCGAAGGAGAACCGGCCGTGACCGTGACTGCAGCCAATGATGCGCAATACCAGGTCGCGGTGCTCCCCCACCTTTTCGGGCGAGGCCGCAACCATGAGTGCAGACAGCTGCTCGTGACGCCAGCCCCTCGGCAGGGCGCTACGGCTACGGGCACGGTACGCTTCTGCCACGGAACGGTGGCCGCTCTTTGCGAGCGCGTCCGCCTGCAGGTCTGCACCCAGCATCTGCTGGAAGCGCAGGTCACGCTTGCCCTCGTCGTGGTACTTTGCAGCCAGTTCCAGGGCCTCCGAGAATTCCGGCGCCAGGCCGAGGTTCTCGGCAAGCTGGCGGGTACGCTCAGCAACATCGTTCTGGTGGTCATCCAGAAGAACAGGATCGGTCGGGGCCAACTCCTGAGCGATATCGGAATCTTCAACAGACTCTTCGTCGGTCACAACGGCGTACCAGGAGATAACTTCCTGACCGTCCTCAGCCTCGATAGAAAGCTCAGAAGCAATCCTCGTCTCACTGCCCGAACTTTGGCTGTCGAGCAGCTCCGCTACTTCTTCGGGCGAGAGACCCAGGTATTCCCTGAAGTCTTTCTCACGGTCCGCGCACTTCTCGTACACGTAGAGCTTGATGCCCTTGGGGAAGGGCACAGCCTCCAGCTCGTCTTTCTTAGAAGGCAACTCACGCTGAGTCACGGCAATGCCCTGGTTCGTGAACGGAACACTGCCCGTGTCAAGAAGCAGAACGTCACCGGGAGCCAACGACTGACGGCTCTCTTCCTCATGGTCAGCATCCTGCCACAGGGAAATTTCACCCTGACGGTACAGGAACTTACGCGGCTTCACACCGTGCTCATCCTGGTAGTCCAGAATCTCATGGAGAATCTTCAGATTCGCGGGGAAGGTTTCCTCGTCGCTCGGAGCGAAGTAGCTGGTCTTGAGAATCTCCATGGCGGCAGACGTGTTGCTCGGCAGGTTATCGCGCACAATAACACCACCCATTGCGGTTTCTGCATCCAGGGAGTCGTGCAGCCACAGGTCAAGGTCCGGCTCGTCGTAGGGGTTCTCGTCGGTACGTGAGAATTCCAGCAGGTCAGACCATTCCGGGCGCTGGTAAAGCAGACGCTCCGGGGAGGACTGTACCGGCGGGTTCTTCACCATTGCAGCGGGGTTCACCGACGGGTTCTCAGCATCGTTGAGCGCTTCGAGCCAACCATACGCATTGCTAAGGTCGACCGCCTTGTAGGGAGGCGCGTCCTTCTTGACCGAGTCACTATTGGTAGGCCTAATAACGACGACCTTGGAATCCGTACGGCGACCCAGACGGTTAACACGGCCGAAGCGCTGTGCCAAGGAAGAGGCCGGAGCCAACTCGGTCACCAGGTCAGCAAAGTCAACGTCAATACCGACTTCAAGAGTCTGGGTGGCAACAACAACCTTCACGGACTCATCGCCTTCGGTAGTGAAGAGGTCGGGGTGCAACTTTTGCAGGTCGTACGGGCGCATGCGTCCTACGAGAAGCTCAACCTCATCCTTTCCAAGCACCTTGTCCTTGGTGAGTTTCTCCTTGATGGAGATAGCCGTCCGCACATGGTTGACGATACAACCGACAGTGTGGGCTTCATCGGAGCCTTCGCCCGCCTCACGGTGAGCAAGGAAATCCTTAATTGCGTCCACAGCAGCATTCACGGTCGCAGCGTTACCGGGCTTGCCATCCCACTTATCGATGGGGCGGAGCACCAGTTCCTTATGCGAGTGGACACGCTTGCGCAGCTCTTCATCATTCGGGCTGTCGAGAGCCTCAATGTCCACGCCCAGCGTGGTTGAATCGCTGTCCTCAGTGGAGGGGGTAGCGGTCGTCTCAATCACCTGCAGGGTAGGAACACCCAGGTTGGCCTCGCGCTTCTGCAGCTCGGCAATACGCTGAGTGGTGTGCAGCAGCTGACGGTTCATGTGTGCCTCATCGAGCACCATGACGGTGTCCATGGCCAGCAGAGCGGTCTCACGCGGGCGGGCAGCCTTGGTGCTGCCGTAGCCGCGGAAGAGCGCTCGCGAACCATACATATCCGGGGTTGCGGCGATGATTGCGCAAGCCGAAATGTCGGTGACCGGCAGGTTGCGGTTCGAGAGTTCGCCACGGATGTGACCAGTCTCGAAGGGTTTGCTCCCCTTCTCGTCGTTGCGGGTCTGGAAGCTCTGGAGAGCTTCAGCAACCCTACGCAGAATATCGGGCTCACCGGATCCATCAGCGAGCGCGTCCTCCAGGCAGCCGAGAATCTTGTCGGCACGGGTTGCCTGGCTGTCGACCAGCGCGCGGCGTCCCACGGTCACGCAGAGGCGACGGGGAACGCGCGGCGCGGCGCCAACCGCGGCGAGCGCATTCGCGAAGAGGTGGATATCAACCACGGAGGACTTGCCGGAGCCGGTCGGCGCGTTAATACGTTCCGGCCATACGCCGTGCTCGCAAATGTGGTCGAGCACTTCTTCCTGCCAGCTGAAGGGGTAGCGCTTTTGCTTTTCCTTGGGTGCTTCGTTAGGTGCGTTGTTACGTGCGGCATCAAGCGCAGCATCAAGCGCGGCAAAGAACTCACCGAACTCATCACGAGTAATAGAGGGCAGCTTGGTAGCGGGGCTAGTCATGCTTTTCCTCCTTCTTGCGGCGGTCGTATTCTTCGGTGGGCACGTCGAACGGAACCAACAGGCCGCCGCCCATGTGGCGGGACTGGCCGATGGCTACGAGGGTCGTGTCCGTTGCCAGGTTGCCGAGGTCTACAACGCCGCGCCACGGCTCTGCGGGCAGAGTGCGGGGCAACTTGTAGGCGTAGGCGGCGGGGTTCTGGGTTACTCGGTGAGCTTCCAGAACCTTGGCTTCAGCCTTTTCCTCAACCTGATTCCTCAAGCTACGAATTCGTTCACGTGAGGTTTCAGCCTCGGGCACTTCGAAGCTGCCACGCCACACATAGGCGATGGAAAGCAGAGCGGCGTCAGCGAAGGTCCATGCCTTCGTTTCGGTCTTCTTCGGGCGGTTGAAAACGCGCGATTCGGGAACGGCAGCGCTGAGGGTACGCCACAGGCGCTTGTACCCGGTCTTGGGAGCATCCCAGAAACCTTGCGCGGGCAGGCGCTTCTGGCGAAGCTTCACGGTGAGTCGGGGGAAGTCCTGAGCGTAGAGGGTTTCTACACTCCTGAGCGCGATACCGAGCTCGACTGCTTCATCGGTCGGGGCGTTGGCCGGGACCAAGACGAGCAGAACTCCCTTAGACTTCACCTCACGACGCAGGTAGTCAGGCAGGTACCGGGCGGGTAGGTACTGCAACGCCAGGCTGTTGGCGGGCTTGTGACCCTTGGGGTACCTGCCGGTGATGAGGCTGGGCGCGCCGAATCCTGCGGCAGCTACGAGAGCCTTGTGTAGTAGGGAGCTTGTCTTGACGTACTGCTCGGGCTTCAGCTCTTCACCGTCTACTTCGAGGAGCCACAAATATTCCCAGGGGCTGGTGGAGGTTTCAGCCTCCACAGGCTGGTACTTGATGGATCCCAGGCCTGCGGTGGGTACCGGGGAGGGGCGCATCGTGTCACTCATAGCGGTCTTGTCGCCTGCCTTGGTGGGTACCTTGGCGGGGTACGCTTCTGCGTGGGCACGCATGAGCGCATCGGTTCGACCGGGTACGGGCACGCGGACGGGCATGCCGCCTGCTTCGAAGGGGCCCGACTTAGTGTCGATGGTATGGGTAGGCTCTACTTCCCCGGTGTAGAGGGCGGTGAAGCTGCTGGCTTCTCCGAGGGAGGGTACTTCGCCGCAGAGCTGGGTGATGGTTTCCGCGATGTCTGCGGGCACCTTATCGTACTGCCAGCCGATGGTGTCGGATACAGCCCAGCCGTCGGATACGGCGCGACGCTCGGTCTGTCGCCCATCCTTCTCGGAATATGCCACTTCACGGTACATAAAGCGGCTCATCTTGTTGCGTGAGCGGTACACGGGGCACATGTCGGGAATCTGCAACCCGGTCGGGGGGTTCTCCTCAAGCCATTTGAGAGCCTTGAGAGATTCTTCCGAGGGGGCCAGCTGCCCGTTTTCGATAATTGCGTGAGGTCCCTGCGCGGCCGCGCTGAGGAGCGCGGCCTGCAAGCGGGCAGGGTCGGGGAAGGCGTCGGGGCTTCCGTCTGCCTTGTGGCCCTGGTATACGCCGAGCGGGAACCTCGCGAGAATTCCGAGGTTCGTCATATTATTCAGCGTCCTCCGCGGTGGCGTTCTTGATGATGATGGGGTTGCCGTCGACGTTGAAAGTCTGACCGTTCCAGTCAGCCACGCCAGCCTTCTTGGCGTTCTCGATAGCTTCGAGGAGAAGCTGGTCGGTGTGTTCAACGGTCAGGGGTGCGAAGGTCTTCTTCTTACCGAACCGCTGGTCGAGGGTAACGACGGGTGCGGAGGATTCGATCAGGTCGCAGTTGGCACGGATGTAGAGTTCACGCTCCGCACGAGCGATAGCGTTGAGGCCGAGTGCGGCAAGGAGTGCACGCGCAGCAATGTTCTTGGTTTCGTCGGTACCGAAGCGCAACTGACGCAGGGTGGCGAGGCTCAGAACCCAGGAACGGATGATACGGCGGCATGCGACGGCACCGGTTTCTTCGAGCGTGGGCGGGATGCTACCCAGGCCGAGAGTGGAAGCGGAGATGCGGGCGTCAGCCTTGGCGGTCTTTACTTCCTTGCGGCGTGCGGCAACGTTCTTGGCGCTCAGCTCAGCTTCCTGGTCATCGACGAGAGAGTTAAGTTCCTTAGCGTCAAGCTTTACACTGGCGGCTACGGCATCAACACGGGCACCGCCACGGCGTGCCTGTCGGTGTTCAGCGCCGGGTTCCTGGTCTGCGAGGACGCCGATGATTTCACCGACGAGGGCGCTGCGCAGGCGCACCTGGTTGCTCTTGCGAGTAGAGTCCCACGCACCGAAGAGGAGCGCTGCGGGGGCGGTGTTGAGCAGTGCGCTCATGTCTGCGGGGGTGCAGTTGCGCAGTGCGCGGTACTGGTCGTTTTCGGTGATGGGCTTACCGTCGATGTGACCGGCACGGAAGTGGCCATCGAAGATGCGGTGGGAGAGTTCCATGTCGGTGTATTCGACGGGACCGTTTTCGGTCTGGTAGGTGACGACGGCGCGGGGAATCTTGACGACTGCTTCGTCGCCGTACTGGCGGCCCTGTTCGATGGCGGCTTCTGCACGGTTGAGTTCAGACTGCTTGCTGTCAATGAGGACGACCTTCTGAGGCTTGCCCTTGACGGCCTTCTCGGGTTCGTCCTGGTCTTCAGGCTTCTCTACGATGTAGCGGATTTCGTATGCGAAGACAGACTTACTGTCGCTCCCCTTACCATCGACAAACTTGGCGGGTGCCAAGGGTGCGTGGGGGCCTGCTGCAGGTTCCTGTTCAGTGATAGAGGTGATAACGGAGCCGCCACCGAGCTTGACGTTCTCGATGAGGTCGGCGAGGGCGATGATGGTCTGGGACTCGTTCTGGGACATGGTTGTCTCCTTAGGTAGTGTGTGCACATCTCGCGTCGGTGCGTGGGTTGTGCACGATTTTTCTTGCGTAGCTTTAAGCTACCTGTCTTTTCCGAATGATGCGCGCGTTTTCGTCACGCTGCTAATTCGGTATGCCTTTTCCTTCTCCCCCTGTGCTGTCACGTCCCATATTTCAGGTAGTGACAGCACAGGGTGTGGAAGGTAAGCATATAGCCACACAAGCGGTCAGTATTGGGCTGGAATTAGGATTCTTTTCCAGAACCCCGGTATACTGAATCGGTCATGTTTTGTTGCAGCAAAACATGACCGCCGCTTGATGCGGTAAATACTTATTGAACAAAAGCCGCCCGTTGCGCCTCGCGTAGCGGGCGGCTTTTTGTCTAGGTCATAAGCGGGGTCGTTATCCT
This sequence comes from Rothia sp. HMSC071B01, assembly GCF_001808945.1. Classification (NCBI taxonomy): domain Bacteria; kingdom Bacillati; phylum Actinomycetota; class Actinomycetes; order Micrococcales; family Micrococcaceae; genus Rothia; species Rothia sp. HMSC071B01. Next base: position 140,285 of record NZ_KV795071.1, read on the forward strand.
TCACCTCCAAGGTCGGGGTTAGAGCCACTTCAGCAGGTTGCCGAAGTAACCTCCAAACCGGTTGATGCCTCAACCATAGCATTAAGACCCACAACTTTCAAGCATTAAAACATCTCGAGCTCTCTTAAATGTTCATCGAACGTAAGAGATAAAAACCTCTCCCTACATTTTTTGGGAGAGGTAACATTGAAAGCTCTCAAGTTGACTATGCAACTTAAGAGATAAAGAGAACTTACTTGCCCTTCTAAAAGTTCATCGAACACCTCAATGAAGGCTCACGCTAAACATACGCGAGGGTATAGATCGAGAAATATGTACTTCGAGAGCAATACTAGTCCCCTCTATTATCCTCGCCTCTCCCCAGTGATGCAATCGGTCCTCTTCTCCGCTCATAACTTCACCATAATGCTGTTGCAGGTTATGCGCATCCGATTTGGTCATTTCAGACTCAGATAGCAGGCAAGAGGAATCTGCAGTGGGTGCCGCGTCTAGCCCCATCTTCATGTTTTAAAGAGAAGAGCCCCGGTCTAGACACCAGGATGGTTTCTAAACCGGGGCTACGCAACCCGCGCGAGATTTCGCGATTCATGCTCAGATTCGCACAGAAAATCCCTCACCCGAAAGAGGGGAAATAGGTGCGCGTAGATGAAATCACCGCACTCCTGCCAGCCTCAATGAAAGTCCCCGACCGAAGGCGGAGAAATAGCTAGCTAAAACTAGCATGTTACGGCGCAACAGAAACTGCTATGGCACGAGATTCTCACGGATTACGTACCCAAAGTGTACATCACACAATATCTGTGCCTACCGCAGCATCGTCATCCAAAGGTGGAGAAATAAGCTGGCGGCGACACCTACCCCTCTCAATGAAAGTCCCCACCCGAAGGCAGGGAAATCGGGGTAAGCCCAAGGTGCATAGGCTTAAAGTTTTTGCCTCAATGAAAGTCCCCGCCCGAAGGCGGGGAAATGCGGGTCGACGGCGGCGATTTCACGGGCGGACTTATTGCCTCAATGAAAGTCCCCGCCCGAAGGCGGGGAAATGGCTGCCATTTTCGCAGGGAACGATGCGCCACGCTGGCCTCAATGAAAGTCCCCACCCGAAGGCGGGGAAATTGCACGGTCCTCACCGTGCCGTGGATGTTTTCGCCGGTGCCTCAATGAAAGTCCCCGCCCGAAGGCAGGGAAATGCTGTATTCAAGGATTCGGCGGATAAGATGCACGCGCCTCAATGAAAGTCCCCACCCTAAAGCGGGGAAATCCAGCCGATGATGCGGCGCGGCGGCTCATGGCTCCCACCTCAATGAAAGTCCCTGCCCGAAGACGGGGAAATCCGTACCGCGTGCATCAGGGTTATCAGAATCCCAGGTGCCTCAATGAAAGTCCCCGCCCGAAGGCGGGGAAATCCGCCGACACCGAGGTAGACTCCCCGGCACTTGGCTAGCCTCAATGAAAGTCCCCACCCGAAAGCGGGGAAATCGCTGACCTGACTCAGCTACTGAACACGTTCAAGACACCTCAATGAAAGTCCCCGCCCGAAGGCAGGGAAATTAAGAAGAGGGTTTCGCCCGAGTCCACGCGCTGCATGCCTCAATGAAAGTCCCCCGCCCGAAGGCGGGAAATCAATGTATACCCAAGCAGCCAATCAGGCCTTTAAACACTATTGACAAGCCAAAACATCACGCGAGCGACACGCCAACATTACGTCATGTGCCAGGTTCTCGCGGAGACAGACAAAGCCTCCAAAGGCCATTATCCTCACCTCTACTACCTGTCCGCAATCGAACTCGTCATTCCTCCGCTCCCCTGCCGCGCGTCGCTAGCGAATGAGCAGCACGCGGCTAGAGAATGAGCGCATCCGATTCGGTCACCTCGCGCGCCCGGCCAATGTAGCTGAAGGTCGGCTCGTCAAGCCGGGCCAGCAGCCCCAGGTCGCAGAAGAGCACCGAATCCTCGTCTGGATCGATGAGTTCCTGAACTTCGTCTTTGATGCGTCGAACCTTGGCGGGGGCTGCATCCACAATGAAAACGCTGTACTGAATTCGGTCCCCATAACTGAGAATGAGCTTGGCCAGTTTGGTTCGCCGCCGGTCGCTGGGCACGTCGTAAGCGATGAGTGTTCGTCGGGCGTCGTCACGCATTATCGTACGGTCACCCCCGTGTACTCGCGGGTGGTTCCGTTGATAACGCCCAGGAGCATGCGGGCCTGCACTTCAATAGCGCGGCGCCACGTCACCGAGTACCCGTAGGTGGGGTGGGTAATCTCTGTGACCATTCGCTTCTCGAACGCGGCGATGATGGTCTTCCGCCCTTCGGGTGTGAGCCGGTAGCTTCCGCCAACCGTGGTGAAGTGCGCCGCTTTGACCTGCTTCCTGTTAATAAGAGACACCACCACGGAGTCCGCGATGACGGCACGGAATTCTTCCATGAGGTCAAGCGCGAGCGCCGGCTTATTGCGAGAGCTGCTGTGCAGGAACCCGGCGTGAGGGTCGAGCCCGCAGGTGAGAATCCCACGAATGCATTCTGAGCTGAGCATACCGTAGGCGTAGTTCAGCAGAATGTTGATGGGGTCGTTGGCTCCTCTCCCCTGCCGCCCGGTCCAGATCCAGCCGAGTTCGGTGAGCGCGTCTTCTTTGAGCATGGTCGCAAAGTTGCCGAAGTAGAGCGAGGCGGCTTCACCTTCGAGGCCGAGCAGTTCCGGGATTGAGGTAGCCTGCGGCGTGTTCTTCTGGATGTCTCGCATGGTGCGGCATACATCTGCGGCGTGGCCGTTGCGGCGCAGCAGGGTCGCTTGGTTTGCGATTTTGCTGGCAATCATGGCGCTCGCTATGGGCAGATATCCCTGCGCTGAGAGGACATGCTGTTGCACGCGGGCCAGGCCGTTGGGCCCGGTTCCGGGTTGCGACCAGCCGTAGACTCGGCCGGTGCTGGAGCACCAGATGATGGTGCAGTTGCGCCACATGAGTTCTCGTAGAAGCGCGGAGGAAACGTCGATGTTTCCGTGGACAACGAGGCTGTGCACGCGTTCGAGGGGTACGCTGCTGATTGTTTCGCCGAGGTGTTGCACGATGAGGCGTCCTTGCTGGACGGTCGCTCTTGATCCTTGCGTGGTTAGGTGTGCTACTTGACTGTCGGGGTTGCTGGCGACGACGCGTGTAATGTTTTCTTTTCCGCGGGATTCGTCGGGTAGGCACACGGAGATGTGGGAGCACCAGCTGCAGCGGGGTGAGTCTTCGAGGGGTTGCGGTGCTGTCGGGTTGTCGATGAGTGCGCGGGTGGTGTGTACGTATTCTTCTGCGGTGCGGATGTCTTCGTCTGAAATGTCGACGGGCACGGTTTTGTTGTGGTTGGTGAAGTGCACCGCACATTCACTGACGGTTTCGCCAGCTTCTTCGAGGCAGATTTTCTGAAGGGCAAGCTGCACCCTGTGGGCGGGCGTGACAGATGCGTTGCGGCGTACGGGTGTTGCCTTGTATTCGATGATGCGGGTAGAACCGTCTTCTTGCGGTTCGACGGCGTCGCATCGTCCGGTGAGCCCGAGACGTGTTGATGAGATGGTGACTGCGCGCTGTTGCGTGCCACGGGATGTTTTGGGGTCGTCGACTCGTTTGTGGGCGGATTGCCCTTCTTGCATTTGCGAGGTGTCGGTCTTTTCACCATTGGATTCGATCCATGCGCGGCGGGGGCAGTACACGGTGTGCATGACGAGTGAAATAGGAAGTTCGTCGCCTGCACTGTAGGGGGTAGACATCGGTGTCTCCTTGGTGTGAGCGAGTATGGTGGGCAGTCTGCTTTGGCTGCTTGGTTTTGAGGGTAGCACCACGGCGGAGTGTTTTGGCTTATCAGCGAGTTTATGACGCTATTCCGGCGTGTTGAGTTTTTCGGCATGGATGTGTGGAGGAGGCGGGTAGCAGTTGGCGGGTGGGGTTTGCGGCAGGTGTTTTGGCCTGGTTGCTTCCTGCGCTGCGAAAAAAGGAAAAGCTCCGTTCCTGGACTGTGGTGGGTCCAGGAACGGAGCAGGGAGGTTTTAGGGAAAGTCCATACAAAAACTGTAGGGAAGGTTGAGGTGTTTCCTGCGCAAGCAGGGATGAGCCCGCCTCGATGAAGGTCCCTACGAAAAAGTAGGGAAATCCGTCTCCGCCCTTGAAATCCTCAAACGCAAACCCACCTCAATGAAAGTCCCCACTAGAAAGCGAAGAAATCCGCAAGGGGGTTCTTTTCCTTCACACCGCCGACAGTGCCTCAATGAAAGTCCCTACGAAAAAGTAGGGAAATGTAGGTCGTATGCCACAGCACCGCCACGTCATCGAGCCCTCAATGAAAGCCCCTCCAAAAAGGAAGGGAAA
>NZ_KV795071.1:144727-146792 GCF_001808945.1 Rothia sp. HMSC071B01
TCAATGAAAGCCCCTCCAAAAAGGAAGGGAAATTCGAAGCTATCGGAGCCGTCGTAGAAGACACAATCAAGCCTCAATGAAAGCCCTTCCGAAAAGGAAGGGAGATTGTCGGGGATTTGGGGTGCCCCGTAGAGGGTGACGGCCCCTCAATGAAAGCCCCTCCGAAAAGGAAGGGAAATCGCCGCCTCCTGGACGAAGGCATGCCGGGCCAGTGCCGTCGCCTCAATGAAAGCCCTTCCGAAAAGGAAGAGAAATTGAGCTTCCACGCGACATACGAGGTGCACTCACCAAAGCCTCAATGAAAGCCCTTCCCAAAAGGAAGGGAAATTTTCTTGAAGTCTTGAGCCATGCCGCCGTGGACGTAGCCTCAATGAAAGCCCTTCCCATAAGGAAGGGAAATGCAACCATTGTAAACCGAAGGCCAAGCCGCTGATAGCCTCAATGAAAATCCCTACGAAAAAGCAGGGAAATAGGCGCTTAGCGGTTGTTGTTTCCTAGCGCGTCGTAACCTCAATGAAAGTCCTTACGAAATTGTAGGGAAGTGATGCGATGACCAAGACCTATGCCTTCGCGGGCTCGCCTCAATGAAAGCCCTCCCGAAAAGGTAGGGAAATGCGTCACCGACGATACCCCCGACGTGGCATACGCCCCGCCTCAATGAAAGCCCTTCCCAGGAGGAAGGGAAATTGTCGTAAGCGCCCGAAATGTAGAGGCAGAGGTGGGTGCCTCAATGAAAGTCCCTACGAATAGGTAGGGAATAGCCTGCGGCGATACATACCGTTGGCGCGGCCACGTTGTGCCTTAATGCAAGTCTCTCCTGATAGAGAGAGAACATCTCATAATATACACCTGTCTCACTCAGTGCATGAGTCCTCAATAAAAGCCCCTCCGAAAAGGAAGGGAAATACCCCAAAAACAACCCAACAACCCGCGCATGGGTACGGCCTCAATGAAAGCCCTTCCGAAAAGGAAGGGAAACCCCGTCATGGAAGACCACGCGCGGGTGTGCAGCGTTGAAGCCTCAATGAAAGCCCCTCCAAAAAAGAAGGGAAATCTTGAACGCGGCCGCATAGATCAGCGAGGCCACGGGCTTGCCTCAATGAAAGCCCCTCCGAAAAGGAAGGGAAATTGAGTCTTCACCATTTCGCCGCCGCTAATAAACGGCTTGCCTCAATGAAAGCCCTCCCAATAGGAAGGGAAATTTTGGTGCGGGTGTGCTCTCCGCGGCGGCCGTCCCAGCCTCAATGAAAGCCCCTCCAAAAAGGAAGGGAAATTGGAGGGCCTCGCTAACGCTGGTTCGACGGACACGGCCTCAATGAAAGCCCTCCCAAAAAGGAAGGGAATTGGAGTGCCTAGGCTGAGGATTTGAAAGAGCCTTCTGGGCCTCAAAGAAAGCCCCTCCGAATAGGAAGGAAAATGAACCAGACGTAGCCGTTGTTAGCGACATAGCCGTCGCCTCGATGAAAGCCCTTCCGGAAAGGAAGGGAAAATGACCTGGTCAGCAGGAATAGTGCGGGTGCCGTAGGCGCCTCAATGAAAGCCCTCCCGAAAAGGAAGGGAAATCCGGGGCGGATACTGAGCGGCCCGGCCTTGGCACCGTTGGCCTCAATGAAAGCCCTTCCCAAAAGGAAGGGAAAGAGCTGGTGGGTTGCCAGGGTGGCATGCACAGTCGCGCCTCAATGAAACCCCTTCCAAAAAAGGAAGGGAAATCGCGCCGCTGACGGACGATAACGGCAACCCGATCGAGCCTCAATGAAAGCCCCTCCAAGAAGAAGAGAAAATTCGCCGTTGCGCTCAGGGAAATAATAGCGGAACGCCTCGCCTCAATGAAAGCCCTTCCCAGAAGGAAGGGAAATTGGCCCGACAATTGAGAACCTGCGGGTTTGCGGGCCTCAATGAAAGCCCTTCCAAAAAGGAAGGGAAATCCTGGGCGACCAAGATCTTGTCCGCAGGCTGCTGCTTGCCTCAATGAAAGTCCCTCCCAAAAGGAAGGGAAATCTGCGTTGGCTCGTGAGGGCATGCTCGGCGAATCTGACCCTCAATGAAAGTCCCTCCGAAAAGGAAG
>NZ_KV795071.1:146892-147209 GCF_001808945.1 Rothia sp. HMSC071B01
CAATGAAAGTCCCTCCGAAAAGGAAGGGAAATGTAAAGTGCTTGACGCGCCCCGCGCGGGTGCTATGAGCCCTCAATGAAAGTCCCTCCGAAAAGGAAGGGAAATTCATCAACAAGCACATCGCCACGACGAACAGAAGTCCCTCAATGAAAGTCCCTCCGAAAAGGAAGGGAAATTTGCCCTCAAACCCGGGCACCACCTGGCAATCGCACTTCCCTCAATGAAAGTCCCTCCGAAAAGGAAGGGAAATCGCGTTCCGCACCGTAGACGCCCGTGGAAAAGACGCCCTCAATGAAAGTCCCTCCGAAAAGGAAGGG
>NZ_KV795071.1:147309-147627 GCF_001808945.1 Rothia sp. HMSC071B01
CAATGAAAGTCCCTCCGAAAAGGAAGGGAAATTTTGAATTTGGGCATTAATCGTCCTGCGCCGGCCCTCCCTCAATGAAAGTCCCTCCGAAAAGGAAGGGAAATTTCTTCTTGCTCTTAGAACGCCTCGGCTTAACAAGGACCCCTCAATGAAAGTCCCTCCGAAAAGGAAGGGAAATCTTGGGGGTACCGGTGGGATTGATAATCGCTGGAGTTCCCCTCAATGAAAGTCCCTCCGAAAAGGAAGGGAAATGATGTTTACCTGGCGTGGTACGGGTGCCCCTCTGAGCCCTCAATGAAAGTCCCTCCGAAAAGGAAG
>NZ_KV795071.1:147727-147978 GCF_001808945.1 Rothia sp. HMSC071B01
TCAATGAAAGTCCCTCCGAAAAGGAAGGGAAATCACCAGCACGCGGGCGGTGGATTCATCCAACACCTGACCCTCAATGAAAGTCCCTCCGAAAAGGAAGGGAAATCTCTAGCGCGGTATTATGCGCCTCGACCAGAGCGTTCCCTCAATGAAAGTCCCTCCGAAAAGGAAGGGAAATTTGGTCCGTCCGGGTTCGGTAAGACAACCACGATTCTGGAGACCCTCAATGAAAGTCCCTCCGAAAAGGAAGG
>NZ_KV795071.1:148078-150439 GCF_001808945.1 Rothia sp. HMSC071B01
TCAATGAAAGTCCCTCCGAAAAGGAAGGGAAATCCTGCGCCCATTCCAGCCCGCGCCCCCAATCGGCGCGCCCTCAATGAAAGTCCCTCCGAAAAGGAAGGGAAATTCACGATAGGGCAAAGCGCATGAAATGAAAGCGACGGGCCCTCAATGAAAGTCCCTCCGAAAAGGAAGGGAAATGTGCGTGAAGGTGTATCATCTACATACCACCTGCCGCCCTCAATGAAAGTCCCTCCGAAAAGGAAGGGAAATAGCTACCCGAAAATAGCCCGCAACCATGCGGCAGAAACGGGTGCTTCGCGAGAACCTCGCGGAGGCTACACGCAAAATTATACACTCCAACCACATCTACCCCCGCATAACTCCCTGGCAAGGGAAGAAACCATGCGAGCGACACGCCATGTTCCCGTCACGTACCAGGTTCTCGCTCACACAAAGACCCCCGCCGGGTGCTTCCTAAGCGACCCGGCGAGGGTCCTCACGTATGAGAGGGGTTGGCGCGGTTCAGGTAAACCAGACTAACCAAGCTAACCATGCAAATCGGGCGAGCTTCGAGTCTCACGGGACTAGAAAGAACAGCGCATCAAAACCCGAGCCGGCCAAAGCTCGGCCCCGGCGAACAGCGGAACTAGCGCTCCGCCTCCTCACCCAGCATGCCCTCACGAGCCAACGCAGTCAAACGAGACACCGCACGGAAATACTTCTTCTGATAACCACCAGCCAGCATCTCCTCAGTAAACACCTTGTCAAAAGGCACACCCGAAGAAACAATCGGCAAGTCCTTGTCATACAGACGGTCAGCCAACACCACAAAACGCAACGCCACCGACTGCTCAGTAATCGGGTGAACATCACGCCACGCAATACCATCCAGACCATCAATCAGCTGACGGTAACGCGACGGGTGTACCTTCGCCAGATGCTCCACCAGGTCAGCGAAGTTATCAACACCAACAGTCTGGCCGCCGAACACTTCCTCAACCTTCGCATCAAACGCGTCATCAGCAACAGGCTCCGGTGCGGCAGGCAGACCACGGTGACGGAAATCCTCACCATCCACACGGTGCACCTCAAACTGCGAAGCAAGCACCTGAATCTCACGCTTAAAATCCTCAGCCGCGAAACGGCCCTCACCCAGCGCACCAGGCAGCGTGTTCGAAGTCGCCACAAGCTTCACGCCAGCATCCGCCAGCTCACGCATCAGACGAGACATGAGCACAGTATCGCCCGGATCATCCAGCTCAAACTCGTCAATACACACCAGCTTGTAGCTGCTCAACGCCTCAACCGTCTTACGGAACGTCAACGCACCCACCAGGTTCGTGTACTCCACAAAAGTACCGAACGCCTTCGGGCCATCCACATAATGCCACAGCGACGCCAACAGGTGAGTCTTACCCACACCAAAACCGCCGTCAAGGTACAGGCCAGCCTTCGTCGAATCCTTCTTCTTGCCACCAAACAGGCGACCAAAGAAACCGGCACCAGCGCCGCCACCATTAATCTTGTCGCCAAAATCCTTCAGCTTCTGCACAGCCTCAGCCTGCGACGGCTGATTCGGATCAGGAATGTAGCTATCAAAAGACACTTCACCAAAACGCTCAGAGGGGCGGAAACCCGCCAGCAACTCATCAGCAGAAACGCGAGGGATGCGGTCGGTCAAGTGTACGGTCGTGGTGGGCACAAAAACTCTTTTCTTCAGTGACGGCGATGTGACTTCCGCTTTAAGTGTAGTACTGTCTAACACCCCGCGTGAGCCGCATGAGTTGCCCGCCACATTACGGGTATGAGGAGGGGCGGCGGCGGGGTGCGGGGCCGCTCTGTTTTGTTTAGGCCGCTCAGTTCCAGTGGAGGTGCTGCTCCGCGCCGGTGGAGGTTCGGTCATGACCTAGCAATTTCAGCCATGACTTAGCATCTTTGGTAATGGTTAAAACCCCAGCCTAAAGTCACTAACCCATTACCGAAAAACTAAGTCATTATCGATTCCCGCCCACATATCCGACGCAGACCCAAATTCGGTATTGGGTTACGGATTTGTGCCATAGGTTAGTGTCTTTGGTCGTAGTTAAAAACCATGGTCGAAGACACTAAACCATGGCACAAATTCTGCAGGGGCAGAGCCTCCGTGAGTGTAGATTTATTTGATGCATAAAGCATTGATGTGTCCGAATAATGACGTTCAGATACTATTGCACTCAAAGCAACGCAAATATACACAAAGATGCGGTAGGGTGGTAACTGTAGTGTTCCATAACGCATTGATGCGTTTGTTGGGTGCGCTACGGGGCTGTTTTCCTTCCGGTGGTCAGGTACGACCCACAAAACCAGCCCGACTAGTAACTAAACAACACACCATCACCG
>NZ_KV795071.1:150539-252929 GCF_001808945.1 Rothia sp. HMSC071B01
CCCTGCTGGGTAGCGGCGCACTTGTGGGCCTGGGGGCCCTGCTTGCGGCATGTGGCCAGCAGGCTAACAATGAGGCGGCAGCTACCGCGACCGCCGCGCCGAGCGAGACCGCTTCGGCATCTGCGGCAGCTACTGAGTCACCTTCAGCGAGTACTACCCCTAAACCGAAGGTTACTCGCGGATACTCAGGACAGTCCAAGGCACCCGATGGTGAGTACCGTAAGGCAGACGGCTACGGACCCGCGCAGAATGTCCCCAAGCCTCGTAATGAGCCCGCTCAGTATCCTGAGACCGAAGAAGGCCTCAATCGTATGATGGAGGATTGGGTCAATGCCCATAACTACGCAATTCAGACTGGTGACTGCTCCTATGCCTTCAAGTATGTAACAGAAGATACTGAAGAATATGGGTTCTACAAATATATTGAAATACTTTACAAAAATGGCGGATGGGCTGTAGATTCCCTAGATTCGTACCAGAGTGAAAGCGCCCTATTTTATGATGAATCTAAGAAAATCTATCGCATGAAAGTCCGCAGAATTTGGTCAACTGAAATATACATTGAATCAAATGGAGATATAACGAGAAAGGCAAACACTGATACAAGTGACGATACTTTCTACTTCCTTTATACCTATTCTAATGGTTATTGGAAAATAATCGACAGCAAGTACGAGAACGAACTTTAGAGGCTAATTGAAATATGAAGAACATTAGCAAAATATCTACGCTTTTTATACTTTCAACATTAATTGTATCTACCTTAAATATCCCCCCAGCATTAAGCAGTGAGTGCACCACGGGAGATTCAAATGGACATTGTGTTAAAGTCTCCAAAGATAAGCAAGTTCCGAGCTCAAATCGCAAAGGAAACAAATCCGAGAATAATACGCAAGACTTAGTAAAAGCTAATTCAACTCCATCAGGATCAGCAATTTCTCCAGAAGAGGCAGTCCAAAAATGGAATGAAGAACATCCAATACAACTCGATGGAGCAAATCAAACATATCGCGCAAGTAGCGTCAAAGCCCGACAAGCCGGAGATGCAGAATGTCATACAGAACCAGACCATCGTCCTGGCCACTACGTCATAGGATCACTACCCCTGGGAGATAACGCTAACAGAATACCCAACCAGGTCGGCGGGCGCTACTGCGTACCCAATGACACTAAAACCCTCACCTCCAACAATCCTGAACAGCCCAAGGGCCCTTCTCCTGAGGAAATGCTCCAAGAAGTTGAGGACCAATTCGCTAACACCAACATCCAGGCCCCCGTACTGAAGCAGTCCTACAACCTTGGCACCGGCCTGGGTGAAGATAACCCCAACGTCTACAAGAACCAGGCCGTCAACTTCTACGTCGATGCACCCACCGCACGTTGGGAAGGCGACCTGATGATTGGCCACGTTGAGATGGAGTCCTACCCCACCCAGATGACCATCCAGTACGGCAACGGTGACGAGGGCAGCTTCTACACCATGGGCAAGCCGGTTAGCAGGGCACGTGGTGAAGAGTAACGCAAGACCGCGACCAGTTATACCTACAAACGTTCAGGTAATTTCCATGCGTACGCGACCGTTTCTTATTCTGGCCGTTTCCGTGTTGACGGTGGCGATTGGCAGGCTCTGGATGTCGTTTTGACGAAGGAAACTGTCGATCCGCTGCTGATTCGTGTGTGGTGGGTTGATGTGGGTCGTGTCGGCGGCACCTGCGATGAAGACGACACTCGTTGGGGTTGCAAGAACGATCCCACGATGGGTAAGAAGGATAACCCGAACCCACGCCTGCGCAAGGCCGATATCCGTACCGGTCAGCGCTGGCACCTGAACGATAGCGGTGACGGGGATACGGAGTATTCGTTGCACCGCGACTGGCCCGACATGTAAAGCCCCCCGTGGGTCTTACGTTGAGAAGCCACATGTTCGCCGAGAAGCCACGATAATGGTGGCTTTTCGAAACACATGTGGCTTCTCAGCTATTGGATTCTTCTCTGTGGTTGGTTAGTCTTCCGGTTTCTAACCAGCCCCCCCTATTCACACTTCACACCGATACGAGGAATGTATTTCCATGACTTCCGTTTTTCTTACCCGCCGCGCGATGTTGAGCGGCGGCGCACTTGTGGGCCTGGGGGCCCTGCTCGCAGCCTGCGGTCAGCAGGCCGCTAACGAAGCGGGTGCTTCGGCGTCCTCAACCGCTACACCGAGCGAGTCGGCGTCGGCTTCTGAGTCGCCTTCGGCAAGCGCTACCTCAAGAGTAACTCGCGGGTATTCAGGTAATTCTAAAGCTCCTGACGGAGAGTACCGTAAAGCCGATGAGTACGGTCCTGCGCAGAACGTCCAGGAACCCCGCAAGGAACCCGCACAGTACCCTGAGACTGAACAAGGCCTCTACCGCATGATGAAGGACTGGGTTGTTGCGCACAACTACGCTATCCAGACCGGTGACTGCTCCTACGCGTTCAAGTACATCACGGAAGATGCAGAAGAATATGAGTTCTACCTGTATATTCAGGGTCTTTATCAGCGCGGTGGTTGGACTGTTGATGGTCTGGATAGCTACCAGCCAGAGGGCCCGCTCATCTACGATGAGGCGAAGAAAAAGTACCGTATGCTACATCGCCGGTTCTGGAGCACTGTTATGTACGTGGAATCTAATGGCCACCTCACAATGAAGGCTAACACTGAGACTAGTGACGATACTTTCTATTTCCTTTTCACCTACTCTGATGGCTATTGGAAGATTGCTGGAAGTAAATCAGACGAAGAATTGCAAAACGAGAAATAGCCTTTTCCTTTAACTCACCACCACCCCGATACGAGGAATTTATTTCCATGACTTCCGTTTTTCTTACTCGCCGCGCAATGTTGAGCGGCAGCGCAATGTTGAGCATTGGTACCCTGTTCGCAGCCTGCGGCCAGCAGGCGGCTAATGAGGCGGTAGCCGCCGCCTCCGCAGCACCGAGCGAAACCGCTTCGGCGGTTGCGGCAGCATCTGAGTCGCCTTCGGCAAGCGCAACCCTGAAGCCGGTCGTTACCCGCGGCTACTCCGGCGGTTCCAAGGCACCTGACGGCGAGTATCGCAAGGCAGACGGATATGGTCCTGCACAGAATGTTCCTCTTCCGAAAGCAGAGCCGTAGCAGTACCCCGAGTCTGAACAAGGCCTCTACCGTATGATGAAGGATTGGCTTGTCTCCCATAACTACGCGATTCAGACCGGTGACTGCTCCTACGCTTTCAAATACGTTACGGACGAATCTGAAGAATACGGATTTTACCTGTTCATTGAGGACCTTTACCAGAACGGCGGGTGGACTGTTGACGGGCTGGATAGCTACCAACCCCAAGGCCCGCTCATCTACGATGAGGCGAAGAAAAAGTACCGAATGCTGCATCGCCGGTTCTGGACCACTGTTATGTACGTGGAGTCTAATGGTCACCTTGATATGCAGGCTAATACTGACACCAGCGACGATACTTTCTACTTCCTTTTCACCTACTCTGACGGCTATTGGAAAATTGCTGGCAGTAAAACGGAAGAGGAATTGCAAAACGAGAAGTAGCCTTTTCTTTTGATTCACATACCACACCGATATAAGGAATCTACTTCCATGAATTCTGTTTTTCTTACCCGCCGGGCGATGTTGAGCGGCAGCGCATTTGTGGGCCTTGGCGCCCTGCTTGCAGCGTGTGGCCAGCAGGCAAATAATGAGGCGGCAGCCACGACTTCCGCTGCGCCGAGTGAGACCGTTTCGGCTTCTGCGGCGGCATCTGATGCGGCTTCTGCTTCCGCTACTCCGAGCCCGGTCATTACCCGCGGCTACTCGGGTGGCTCCAAGGCACCTGACGGCGAGTACCGCTCGGCTGACAAATACGGTCCAGCCCAGAATGTACCCAAACCCACTGCGCCCGAAGATGGCTACAACGAAAAGTCTCTAGAAGGCCTACGTAAAACATTTGACGCATGGGTCCAGTGGGGAAACTACGGTATCCAGACTGGTGACTATGCAAAGGCACGAGAATTCATCTCGCCTAATTTCAGCTCCGAATTAGAAGCCTACGAAAGCGTCGAAAAACTATACAGGCGCGGCGGATGGGTTATCGACGGTATCGAAAAATTTACAGCTGATGGGTCGCCTTGGTCCGAAGACGGCGAAACATATTTCTGGAAAATGTATCGTAACTGGAATCAGGAAATCCACGTTGAACCAGACGGTAAATGGACTGCGTGGGATAACGAGGATAAAACTAACGATACTCTCAAAGTCAAAATGAAACATGACGGCCAAAAGTGGTCAATTCTAGACTTCGAAGAATTCAACGTCTAAGCAGCATTCACCTTTTACACACCACACCGATATAAGGAATACGTTTCCATGGCTTCCACTCTTTTGACCCGCCGCGCAATGACATGCAGTATGTATGGCCCTATATGCTGGATACCTACGAGAAGGATATTAAGTTCCTCAAGGATATCGAACGCCTTTATCAGCGCGGAGGGTGAGGTGGTGCGCTCCCCGGACTGGGTCTGTATTCCTACTTTCTAGTTTACCAAATAAGACTATAATAAGGAGTATCTATTTTCGGAGGTTTTTATGTCATTTCTATCAAAAAATTGGGCAGGGCTGTCAGTCTGTCTGATCATTTCTATCATCTCTTGGGTTTTAGGAGGATTTCTGCCTGTTGTGGGAGCACCTGTTTTCGCCATTTTTATCGGAATGATTCTCCATCCCTTTCTCACTTCCTATACACAACTGGATGCCGGTTTGACTTATAGCTCCAAAAAATTGCTTCAGTATGCTGTTATTTTGCTTGGGTTTGGACTCAGTATCTCACAAGTTTTCGCAGTTGGAAAATCTTCCCTTCCTGTCATCATTTCGACCATTTCTATCGCTTTAATTATTGCTTTCTTTTTCCAACGCTTTTTTAATCTGGATACAAAGCTTGCTACCTTGGTCGGTGTAGGTTCTTCTATCTGTGGCGGTTCTGCCATTGCAGCGACTGCTCCTGTTATTCACGCCAAGGAAAAAGAAGTGGCCCAAGCCATTTCTGTTATCTTTTTCTTCAATGTCTTGGCAGCTCTTATCTTTCCAACTCTAGGTTCTTGGCTCCATCTTTCCAACGAAGGTTTTGCTCTCTTTGCGGGTACTGCGGTCAACGATACTTCCTCTGTGACAGCTACTGCTAGTGCCTGGGATAGTCTTTACAATGCAAACACTCTTGAGCCTGCAACTATTGTCAAGCTGACACGTACTCTAGCTATTATCCCTATCGTTCTCTTCCTCTCCTATTGGCAAAGCCGTCAACAAGGCAACAACCAAGGAGTGAAGCTTAAAAAAATCTTCCCCGTTTTCATTCTCTACTTTATCCTAGCTTCTCTGCTAACTACTCTTCTCACATCTTTCGGTGTCAGCAATAGCTTCTTTTCACCTCTCAAACAACTCTCCATATTCCTCATCATCATGGCTATGAGTGCTATTGGTCTCAAAACCAACCTCATTGCTATGATCAAATCCAGTGGAAAATCCATTTTTCTTGGAGCCCTTTGCTGGATTGCTATCATCTTGACTAGTCTTGGCATGCAATTACTCATCGGTATTTACTAAGAAAAAAGGGAGCCTAAAGGCCACCTCAGAACGTAGACAAATCAGATGGATTTTGGACTGTCGTTGGCTCGCTTTCTCAAGAGCAGCTGAAGGAAAAAGGGCTACTGAAATAACCCCATAACCATTGAGAAGCCACATGTGTTTCGAGAAGCCACCATTATTGTGGCTTCTCGAAACACATGTGGCTTCTCGGCGCATGGGTATCAGCGCATAGGTATCGGCGCGTGGTGACTTCCGTAAAATGGTATCTATGGCTAAGAAAACTAAAGGTAAGAAGAGCGGCGCAGCAACCGCCGCCGTAGCACTGCTGACCGAAACGAACACCCCCTTCCAGATGCGCGAATACGAGCACGTTGAGGGCGTCACCTCCTTCGGTGAAGAGGCCGCGAAGAACCTCGGCGCCTCCGAGGAGCAGGTGTTCAAGACCCTGCTGATTGTGCACGAGAAGGATTTCGCGGTCGCAATCGTACCCGTGTCTGGCAAGCTCAACGTGAAGGCGGCCGCCGCAGCCCTCGGCTGGAAGAACGCCTCCATGTGCGACCCGAAGGTCGCCGAACGCCGCACCGGCTACGTGGTCGGAGGCATCTCCCCGCTGGGCCAGAAGACCCCCTCCCCCACCCTGCTCGATGAGTCTGCGCAGCTTTTTGACACGATCATGGTCTCTGGCGGTAAGCGCGGCCTGGACGTTGAGCTCGCCCCGGACGACCTGCTGAAGCTCACCAACGGCAAGTACGCTGACATCCGCGCTTAGTCCGCGCTCAGCGGGAATAATCCGCCCGGCCGCGGCGTTACATATGCCGTAAGAGTCTGGGCATGAGAGCAAACTGAAGGAGTCATGATGGGCAATTCGCTACCCGGCGTGGGTGCTATCGCCAAGAACTGGCGTGAGGTGCTCAAGCCTGAAGAGTACGCTGTTCTGCGTGAGGGCGGCACCGAGCGCGCGTTCACGGGCGAGTACTGGAACACCCACACGGAGGGTGTGTATTCTTGCCGTGCCTGCGGTACGGAGCTGTTCCGTTCTGATCAGAAGTTCGATTCGCATTGTGGTTGGCCGTCGTTTTTCGCGCCGCTGGCTGAGGATCGTGTGCGTTACCTGGAGGATACGACGTTCGGTATGCGCCGTGTGGAGGTGCGTTGCGCCGCCTGCGATTCGCATCTGGGTCACGTGTTTGAGGGTGAGGGTTTTCCGACTCCCACGGATTTGCGGTATTGCATTAATTCGGTGTGTCTGACGCTGACCCCGGCTGGTGAGGCGTCAGCTGACGAGGCGGAATCCGCGGAATAAACCCAGGCAATGCCCCCTCGCGGGCACACCGGTGAACCCCTTATTGTGAGTCTCTCTAAATTCGAGGCTTTAAGCTCGGGCGGGTAGAATGGCGTAGTGCCTTCGCGGGCACGCCACCCCGCCCGGGCTCGTGTTTGCTCGGGCGTACGCCTACCCAGGCATCTGGCGCATCGTATGGGCGCGTCGAACCAGACAGAGGAAAAGGATTGAGTGCATGAGTACCGCAGCTGAACAGAATGCCGCAGGCACCCCTCAGCTGACCCTTAACGGTATCGAAGTTCCGGACGTTGTTCCTCTGGAGGCCCCTTCCTCACCGATTCCGACTCTCATCACCACTGAGAGTGGTCTGCGTCGTGCCGCTGAGCAGTTGGCGGCGGCGTCCGGCCCGGTGGCTGTTGATACTGAGCGTGCTCAGGGCATCCGCTACGGTTCGCGTGCTTTTTTGGTGCAGCTTAAGCGTGAAGATCAGTTGTACCTGATTGACCCTGAGGCGTTTAAGGATTTGCGCATTATTAACGATGCTTTGGCGGATGCTGAGTGGGTTATTCACGCCGCGATTCAGGACTTCCCGAGCCTGGATATGCTCGGTATGCGCCCGAACCGCCTGTTTGATACGGAGCTTGGTGCGCGTCTTGCCGGTCTGGAGCGCGTGAATCTGGGTGCGACCGTTGAGGAGCTGCTCGGCTATAAGCTGGCGAAGAAGCACTCGAAGGAAGACTGGTCGCGCCGCCCCCTGCCGGAGTCTTGGCTGAACTATGCGCTGCTGGATGTTGACGTGCTCATTGATTTGCGTGACGCGTTGGAGGATTTGCTCCGCCAGCAGGGTAAGCTGCAGTACGCTCTGGAGGAGTTCGAGTACCTGTGCAAGACCCCGGTGAAGGATCCGACGGATCAGCCGGAGCGTTGGCGTAAGACGAAGGGCCGCACGATGTTGCGTTCGGTCAAGCAGCTGACGGCGCTGCGTAACCTGTGGCATGAGCGTGACTCGCTGGCGCGTAAGAAGGACGTTGACGCGAAGCGTCTGCTACCCGATTCTGCGATTGTGGAGGCGGCACGCACCATGCCGCGTAACGTGCCCGCGGTTATGGCGATCCCCGGTTTTCAGACGCGCGGTCTGCGCCGTGAGGGCCCGCGCTGGGTGCGTGCTATTGCCGCGGCGGCACGCGGTGAGAACGCCGTACCGTTCACTTTGCCGTCGACTGCCCCGCCGCCGTTGAAGGCTTGGGAGTCTAAGCGCCCCGAAAACTTGGCGCTGTTCACCGAGGTTCGTCAGGCAATTGATGAGCTCTCTGAGGAGCTGACCATTCCAGCGCAGAACCTGATCACGACCGATTATGTTCGCCGCCTCTGCTGGGAGCCGCCGGCGCGTTTTGACGAGCAGACCCTGCGGGATGCACTCGCCGAGTACGGTGCGCGCCCCTGGCAGACTGGTCTGGTTGCCCCCGTGATTGCGCCGATTTTTGCCCGTCACCTGGGGTAGATTTCACTAACGCTCAATAGATGTGTGCCGGTTGGGTGTGTTGCTGATGCGACCACCCGACCGGCATTTTGTGTGCCTCCGGAGTGTGCCTCAGGATTTTGTCTCGGGGGGGGAGCAAATGCGAACCAAGCTTCGCCTGCTCTCATTCGATTTTTATCCCAAACCGGCATAGGGTGGAAAGAGTACACGAAAGGAACCACCATGCCCGCACCCAACGGATGCTGCCGCTCTCAGAAGGCGTGCGCCTCCCCCGCCGCAGTCGAGTCTAATGCCGTCGACACCGCAGTCGATACCGCAGAGACTGAATCTTCTGCGCGCGTCTTCTCCCGCCGCGCAACCCTCGTCACCGGTGCCGTCGCGTCCGGTGCGCTACTCGCTTCCTGCGCCGAAGGTGACGGCGCCGTCACCGCCCCGGAAGGCACCGTTGAGGTGGGTTTCGCCTCCGCAGTGGGCGTGGGCAAGACGGCGCGTCTGACCCACGGCTCCACGACCGTTATCGTGTCCCAGCCGTCTTCGGGTGAGTACAAGGCGTTCAGCACCGTGTGCACCCACCAGGGTTGTCAGGTGCAGGTGCAGGACTCCAACCGCATCGTGTGCCCCTGCCACGGTTCCGAGTACGCCGTAGCTGACGGCTCGGTAGTGCACGGCCCTGCGGAGGCGCCTCTGACCAGCTACCCAGTGCAGGTGAAGGGCGGCAAGATTTTCGTCAGCGGCACTACTAACAATTCCTAAAACCACTACTTCTCATGCTCATAAGCTCAGGCGCTGGCCGATAGCGCCCCGTACAGTGGATACAGCATAGTGCATACGGCAAAGCCCCGCCCATCACAATCGATGGGCGGGGCGTTAATGTCTATACTGTGTCCGTCGCTAAGCGCCTGCTATTGCGGCGCGCTACTAAGAGAAGCTCAGGCGGCACTCAGATACGACCGCTTAGCGGGTGTGGCGCGGCTTCTGGCCCTCTTCACGTGCGAACGGCACCTTATCGCCTGCCAGCTGCGCACGCAGGTCCGCGATAATGGTCTCCGCGGTGAGGCCGACCTCTTCCAGGATCTCTTCACGGGAAGCGTGCGGGATGAACTCCGCCGGAAGACCCAGCTCGCTCAGCGCGGTATCCACACCAGCTGCACGCATTTCCTGGCGGATGCGCGAACCCACGCCGCCGGAACGCACGCCGTCCTCAATGGTCACCACAATGCGGTGATCACGGGCCAGTTCAATGACCGAAGGCGGCACCGGCATCACCCAGCGCGGGTCAACGACGGTCGACTGAATACCCTCAGCGGCAAGCACCTTGGAGGCTTCCAGAGCCACACGAGCCATAGCACCCACGGCAACGAACAGCACGTCACGCTGACCGGTCTCCGGGTGGGGTTCACCGGTGCGTGCCAGCACGTCCACACCGTCGCTGCGACGCTCCAGGGCGGGAATGTCCTCACCCACGGAGCCCTTCGGGTAACGAATCACGGTCGGTGCATCGTTGATAGCTACGGCCTCACGCAGTTCTTCACGCAGGGTCGCACCATCACGCGGAGCCGCCAGGTGCAGACCCGGAATGAACTGCAGCATCGCCAAATCCCACATGCCGTGGTGGCTTGCGCCGTCCGGGCCGGTAATGCCGGAGCGGTCCAGCACCACGGTCACGCCCGCCTTGTGCAGGGCAACGTCCATGAGCAGCTGGTCAAAGCCGCGGTTCAGGAAGGTTGCGTAGAGGGCAACCACCGGGTGCATGCCGCCGTACGCCAGGCCGGCGCTCATCGCCACGGCGTGCTGCTCAGCGATACCTACGTCAATAACGCGCTCGGGGTGGCGTTTCTGGAATTCGCGCAGACCCACGGGGATGAGCATCGCGCCGGTAATACCGACGACGTTCTCCTGCTCATCCGCAATATCCGCGATTTCGCTACCGAAGACACCGGTCCACGACTCGGAGGTGCTGGTCGAAACATCCTCACCGGTCAGCGGGTCAATCTGGCCCACCGCGTGGAACTGGTCGTCCTCATTCGCGCGGGCGGGCGCGTAGCCGTGGCCCTTCTCGGTAATGGCGTGCACAATCACCGGGCCGGCGTAGTTCTTCGCCGCGGTCAGTGCGTTCTCCACAGCCTGCTGGTCGTGGCCGTCAATGGGGCCCACGTACTTCATGCCCAGGTCTTCAAAAATGCCCTTGGGTACGACGACGTCCTTAATGCCCGCCTTCATGCCGTGCAGGCCGCGGTACACCATCTGACCAACGGGGCCGCCGCGCTGCAGACCGATGCGCACCGCATCCAGGGCGTGGTCGTAGCGGTGATCGAGGCGCACGCGATCCACCTGCTGCTGCACACCGTGCTTCAGCTCAGACAGCTGGTTCGCAAAACCGCCAATGGTCGGCGCGTAGGAGCGGCCGTTATCGTTGACCACAATCACGACCTTGCGGGTGCGGTCGGCAGCAATATTGTTCACAGCCTCCCACGCCATACCGCCGGTCAGCGCGCCGTCACCAATGAGGACCACGGTGTAGCGGTCATCTTCACCGTTGAGCTTGTGCGCGCGAGAAATACCGTCAGCCCACGAAATCGAGCTGGAGGCGTGCGAAGAAGCAATAATGTCGTGCTCAGACTCGCCACGATCCGGGTAACCGGACAGGCCGCCCTTCTGACGCAGAGTCTTAAACGCGTGACGACCAGTCACCAGCTTATGCACATAGGACTGGTGGCCGGTGTCGAAAAGAATGTTGTCCTTGGGAGATTCGAAGACACGGTGAATGCCGAGGGTCAGCTCCACAACGCCCAGGTTCGGGCCCAGGTGACCGCCGGTCGCCGACACGTTCGTCACGATGAACTGGCGGATCTCCTTAGAGAGCTCCTCCAGCTGCTCGTAGCTGAGGTTCTGCAGGTCCGCCGGGCGCTGAATACCCGGGAGCAACTTAGCAGTGGCGCCATCGCCAATGCTGTAGTCGGCGGTGGGTGCGCCACCGGCGGCGCTATTCGGGGTCTCCTCCTGCGGCAATGCGTTTTCAGCGGACATACACCCACACTCCTCAAGGTCGGGGCACGGCTCATTCCGTGCGTTGGTTCTTCAATGATTCTACCGTTTACGATGCCAAAAAGCAGATTTATGCGCCCGCAGAGCAAGACGCACCGGGTTGAGCGAAAACGGCCTGAAATAACCCCTAGTGGGCAGGCTGGTGAACAGCCCAACCCGTCCAACACGGCGATTATTTGCTGCTTTGTTACGGCTACTAGCCTCGCGCTACTCTCCGCACTACTTGGTGCGGCGGCGGCGCGGACGAGGCTTCGCCGGGGCACGCTCAAAAAGCGCAACCGTCTCCACATGATGCGTATTCGGGTACATATCAAACGCCCGAAGCTGCACCATATCCCAACCCAGCTCACGCAAAATACCGGTGTCACGACCCAGGGATGCCGGATCGCACGCCACGTACAGAATACGCTTGGGGTCCAGCGCATCCAGGCGTTCCAAGGTGGTTCGGTTCGCGCCCTCACGGGACGGGTCAAGGACCACCGCATCAATGGCGGGGATTTCGCCAAACTCAAGGGCGGTCTTCAAGTCCACCAGGTGACGTGCCACGTCGCCGCGAATCACCTCAATGCGGGTGTCCGCAGAGTTCTCGGTGCGGGAGCAGCCATCCGGCGCGAAGTTCGAGCGCGCATCCTTATGGGTCACCGGGGAGCCCTCAATGCTGACCACGGTGCCGGTGGCGCCCACGGCGTCCGCGAGCGCGGCGGTGAACAGACCCGCGCCGGCGTACAGGTCGAGGGTGCATTCGCCTTCCTGCGGGCGGAGCATGGTGAGCATGGTTCCGACCATGGTGGAGGGGGCGGCGCGGTGAATCTGCCAGAAGCCGCCGGCGGACACCTGGTAGCTGAAGCGGCGGGAGCCGAAGGTGACTTCTTCGGTGACGGAGCGCAGACCCGCGCCGAGCAGCTGGTCGCCTTCGGGTACGCGGCGGTAGGGGCTGTGGGCGGAACCGGGGCGGCGGCGCTTGGGCTTGCCGTTGGAGGTGGACTGCGGGGTAAAGAACAGCGAAATCTTGCGCTTGGCGAGCAGACCCCAGGCGTCGGATGCCTGCTGTTCGATGTCCTTAGCGACCTCCTCGACGGAGAAGCGCGGGTCGACGATGAACTGCAGCAGGACCCTACCGCGGGAGGAGACGGTCGCCTCGACTTCGCGTACGCCGCGCAGGTTCAGCTGTTCAAGCTGCAGGTTACGCAACTCGGTGGCGGCGAGGGGAAAGTCGACGACCGGTACGGGCTGGGAGGCGCGGTACGGGTGCATGCCGACGCGCCAGGTGACGGCAGGGCTCTTCTTGCCGCCGTTCTGCTCTTCGCTATTGTGCGCGCGGACCTTGGTCACGTTGTAGCGCACGCGGCTACGCCAGGACAGACCCTCGTTGTTATCGCGCAGGGGCAGCTCTTCAACCATGAGGTTGGTCAGCAACGGCGATTCGAGGGGCAGGCCGCCCAGGCGGTTGATTTGGGTGCGGACGATATCGGTCTTGTAGCGTCGCTGCTCATCCAGGTTGATGTGGCCGTACTCCATGCCGCCGAGTAGTTCGGGTACGCCGGTTGCTGCGGCGCGTTCCTCTTCGGTGGCGAGCGCATCCGCCTGAATCCAGGGGTGGGCACGGCGCGCCAGGGAGGGTACGGGTACGGAAATAACGTCCGCGAAGTAGAAGCGGCGCTTGGGGCCGATTGCGGTGATGCGTACTTCTGCCTGTTCGCCGACGATGCCGTGACGCACAAAGATGACGCCCTGTTCGGTGCGCGCTACGAAGGCGCCGCCGTGTGCGGGTGCCTCACAGGTGACGGTGAGGGTCTGCCCGACGCTGTATCCGTCTACTTTTTTGGAGGCGGCAGGCGTGGTAGCAGTGTGAGTCACAGCATTGTCTCCTAAAGAATCACTTAATGTGAACTATTTTACACCGGTTTGTATCTTTATTCCGATTCCGACGCCCCGCTAGGGGTACCGAATAGGGCGTAAAGGGCAAAGTCCAGGCGCTATTCGAGGGGATGTACGAGGCTACGTACGGGGTGTACGGAGGCTCAGAAATCGGCTTAGCCGATACGGCTAGCGCTTCTTCTCGCGCGCCACAGCGTCCGCCTCGTGCAGGCGGCCGCGGTACACCGCGTGGCGGTTACTCTGAATCAGTTCGCGGCCGCCACCGGCTGAACGAGTAATCTTCGGGGCGACAGCTGCCGTTGGGTCCTCTGCTTCTACCGTTGATTCTTCGCTTTGTAAACGCTGATCAAAAATCTCATCATACACCTCATCCTCGTGCATCGCCCAGGGCACGGTTGCCGTCATAACGCCTGGCTCATGCAGAAGCGCCTGCTTGAGGCGGCGCACCGTGCGGCGGTGCAGAAGACGCTGCCACCAGTGCTCCACCACGAATTCCGGCAGGTAGACCACCAAAATATCGCGCGGTGACTTCTTGCGGCGGCGGCGAATATACGAGACGACAGCATCCACCGTGTCACGGTACGGCGAGTCAATGACCGACAGCGGCACCGGAATACCGAGGGCGTACCAGCGCTTCTTCACGACCTCCAGGGCGGCCCGGTCATTGTTGACCGTCAGCGCCTCAATCGTGGAGGGGCGACCGGCACGCGCATAGGAGAGAGCACGAACCACCGGGCGGCGCACACGCTCCACGTACACGATGGCGTGCACACGCGAAGGCAGGGCCGCCACATCCGCAACGGATTCGGCGTTCAGGGGGATGTCCAGGGCGGCATCCACCGCATCGTAGTGGCGGCGAGTCACAACCATACCTCCAACCATCAGGGCAATCATTCCAAGGGAGAGCCACGCACCGGCGGCGAACTTCGTCACCACGACGATGACCAGCACCGCGGCGGTTACGACCACACCCACCACAGAGACAGCGATATCACGAATCAGGGCGCGGCGCGGCATCTGTGCCAGGGTGATGCGCAGCAGACGCATGCGGTAGCGCACCACCGCCAGCTGAACCAGCACCATCGACAGGCACATGCCCACGATGTACAGCTGAATCAGCGAGTACACGTCCGAGCCGAAAACGGTGGTGAGGAAAATTGAGAATGCCGACAGCGCCAGCACACCGTTCGCATACAGGCCGCGTGATTCCATGCTGCGGAAGAACACCGGCAGGTACTGGTAATCAGCCAGCGACGAGGCAATCACCGGGAAGCCGGTAAACGCAGTCAGCGAGGCAATAATCAGCACGCCCACCGTGGCAAACACCAGCAGCTGCGCGAAGAACGGAACACCCTGATAAATCGCCAAAGCCACCTGGTACAGCGCCGGCTTCTGGTGGAAGTACTCCCCCGGCGCGTGCCCGTCAATGAACAAGAAACGGGTCGTATCGTGCACCATGTGCACGCGGGTTGCCGCCGCAAAACCGAGCAGGCTCACCAGCAGGACCGAGGTAATCAGGCCCATCATCATCATGGTGACCGCCGCGTTATATTTCTTCGGACGGCGGAAATACTTCACCGAATTAGAGATCGTAGAAACACCCGAGAACGCCACCACACCGGCGGAGAACGAACGCGCCAGAAGCAGCACCAGCGCCAAGCCTTCCAGGGCATGATCGTGGTATTCGGGGGCAATCACGTAGGTCGCCGACTCAGCCAGCGGCAGGGTACCCGTCGCGGCACGAATCCAACCCACAATGAGGGTCGCTCCTAACAGCGCCAAGAAAACGTACAGCGGCCAGTACGCAATCTTGCCCAGCAGCTGCACGCCACGCAGCGCAAACAGCGTCAGGGCAACAATGAGCAGCACCGCAATGAGGGTGCGCCAATCCTGAATCTGCGGGTACAGCGCCACCAAAAACGAGGACGCCGAAGACATCGAAACCGCCACTGTGAGCATATAGTCCATCAGCGAGGAAGCGCCCATCACGATCGAGGGCAGCGCACCCAGTTTGTGGTGCACCAGCTGAATATCGCCCTTGGAGGCAATCTGGTTAATGTTGTACCGGTAGGTGCCAATCACCAGCAGACCCACCATCGCCACACCCAAACCAATCCAGGGCGAAAAAGCGAGCGCAGAGGCACCCGCGGCGGCAAGGGTCAGAATCATCTGATCGGCGGCGTAGGCGACCGAAGAGATGCCGTCGGCACCGAAAAGAGGCAGGGCGTAGCGCTTCGGCAGATTGACAGCCGAAAGATTTCGCGTGCTGACCGGCCTGCCGGTCAGGGCGATGCGCATCTTATCCCAACGATTCCTCACGCTGTTAAGGCTATAGGTCGCGGCTTCAAAGCTCAATTTTATTCAGCCGAATAGTGGGCATGGCGAGCGGAATATCACGGAGCATCGGCGCGGAGGCTCACCCGCCCATTACACTGGTAGGGGTAGGCGGTAACGCCTTATCGACACAAAACATCAACACATTCGGAGGGTTGTATGCCTCACTTCGTCATTATGGGTGCCGGGCGCGTGGGCGTCATGTTGGCGCGCACTCTGGAAGCTTCGGGGCATACGGTCGCCGTCATTGACCAGGACGAACGTGCTTTCCAGCCGCTGCGTAAGGGCTTTGAGGGCCGTCTGGTGACCGGTGTTGGCTTCGATGAGGACACTCTCAAGCGTGCCGGTATTACCGAGGCGTATGCTTTTGCCGCCGTCTCTTCGGGCGATAACTCGAATATTATTGCCGCCCGTGTGGCACGCGAAATGTTCAAGGTGAAGAACGTTGTGGCGCGTGTGTACGACCCGAACCGCGCCGAGTTCTTCCAGCGTATGGGTATTCCTACGGTGGCGTCGGTGCGTTGGTCCACCGACCAGGTGCTGCGCCGCCTGCTGCCCGAGCAGGCGCTCAAGGGTGATTTTCGTGAACCCTCGGGCCGCCTCATGCTCACCGAAATTCCGCTCGACGACGGCTGGGCGGGTCACGCGCTGACCAGCATCGAAAGTGCCGCCGGGGTGCGCATCGCCTACATCACCCGATTCGGTGAGGGTATGCTCCCCCGCCCCGATTCCGCCTACCAGCAGGGCGATAGCGTGCACGTCATGATGCGCACCGACGACGTTGCGGACGTAACCCGTATTCTCTCCCGCCCGCCGCGCGTTGAAGACGAAGAAGTGGAGGTGGACTATGCCCCCGCCTCGGGCCACCGCAAGCACCCCCACGCCCCGAAGAAACCCGCCGAGCAGAAGCACAACGACGGCCCCGTTGTCGAGCATGAGTTCCACCTCGGTGACACTCCCCCGGAGCTGCCCGACCCCCTCGAACTCATCGGCCGCCATCGTGATTCCTCGAAAGGTGAGAAGTAAGTGAAGGTCCTTATTGTTGGTGCCGGTTCCGTGGGCGCCTCCATCGCTAAAGAGCTCATGATGAACGGCCACGACGTGACCATCATCGACTCCAAGCCCGAAGTCAAGAAGCGCGCCGATTTGCCCGGCGTGCGCTGGCATATAGGTGACGCCTGCGAACTGTCCGTACTGCGCCAGGTGCACCCGAACAAGGCGGATGTGGTCGTTGCCGCAACCGGTGACGACAAGGCAAACCTGATGGTGTCTCTGCTGGTGCGCAGTGAATTTGGTGTGCCGCGTACCGTGGCGCGCGTGAACAACCCGCGTAATGAGTGGCTCTTTGACGATTCCTGGGGCGTGGACGTTGCCGTGTCCACCCCGCGTCTGATGACCGCTCTCGTCGAGGAAGCCGTGGAAGTCGGCGACGTGGTGCGCCTGCTGACTCTGCAGGCTGGCGGCGCGACCCTCGCCGAGTACACGGTGCCCGCGGACCACCCCGTCATCGGTTACCGCGTGGATCACGTGCAGTGGCCTGCCGATACGGTGCTCACCGCGATCCTGCGTGACGGCGCACCGATTCCGCCCAGTGCCGACGTGGCGATTGAGGGCGGCGACGAGCTGTTCTTCATCACGACCATTGCCGGTGAGGACCAGATCCGCGCACTGTTCGCCTAAGCGTTTATGCGCAAGCTTTTGCATAGCGTTTATACGTAAGTTTTGAGGAGGCGAAGGCCCCGGTCCCCTTTACGGGTACCGGGGCCTTCGCATACTTCTACGAAGTTCTTCTATGTATGAAGTTGTGGGATTAGCGGCTTTCTGAACCGTCAACTTCGGCAGTGTCGGCAGTTTCGTCAGCCTCTGGGTCCTCGTTCACCGGCGCCTCCTCGGGAGCCGACACACGCCACGCCAGCCACACGCCCAAAGCGTACAGCGGCAGACCCATAATCAGGCGGGTCGCGCCCAGCGCTTCCACATTATCCGCAAAATACAGGGGCACCTGCACGGCAAGGCGCAGCATCATCAGCACGGTAATAATCCAGGTCGCCAGCATGTACTGGCGCAGGCGCACCGGGTTCTGGCGCCAGCTCAGCGCCTCACCGCGAATGACCGCAAAAATCAGACCCATCAGCGGCCAACGCACCAGCATCGACAGCAGATACGCCAGGATGTACACGCCGTTCGTCCAGAAGCCCACCACAAAGTAGTCGCTCGCATTACCGGTACGGTACGCGGCAAACGCACAAATCGCCACGCCCACCAGACCGGTCAGCGCGCTCACCAGCTTAGAGCCCTGCACCAGGCGAATCAGGGTGAACACGCCCGCCGCAGCCAGCGCCGCAATCAGGGACAGGTTCAGTTCCTTCGTCACGGTGAACAGCACCAGGAACGCCACAGCGGGCAGGGAGGATTCCACCAGGCCGCGCCAGCCGCCGATAGCGTGCAGAATATCCACATCACCGTTGGCGGTGCGGCGCATATTCGCACCCATGGAGGCGCTCAGGCTCTGCGCCAGCTGATTTTCCTCCCGCGCCGGGTCAACAGCCGGGCTAGTTGCGGGGTTAGCGTTCGGATCGGGCTGGGTCGAAGACTGCTCAGCGCTCATGTTTTCCCTTCTCAACAAAGAATTGCGGCACGATCTCATAGCGCGGGTTATAAATCACCGGCTGATGAGCCCTCACCGACACCACACCGGAACAGCGCAGCAACGCACCGGCAAGCACGCCGGGCACCATCCGCTGCCCCTGCCACTTCAGCAGCACCCTATCCCCCGGGTTGAACGGCGCATACGGCGGGAAAGACACCTCGTGAGGCTCCTGCACCGCCACGGTCGCCAAAGACGCCGTGTTCAAATGGTGCTGCTTCTCGAGGTCCTCGGATTCCTCCTCGAAATCCTCACCGGGCGGCTCCACAATCGGCATACCAATCAGCGCCAGCGGACTCGACCACTGCAGGGGCTTCGACTTAGCCACCACCAGCTCGGCACGGTACATCGGCTTATCCTGCAGCGCAGGCAGCCATACCTGCTCCACGCGTCCGGCAAGGCGTACGCGAAAGCGCTCGGGGTACCCGGGAGCAAGAATCTGCTCCTCAGGAACCGCGAGCGCACTCGGGTAGTTCGAAAACTCAGGCATTAGCCAATCTCGGTAATCTCAGGGCCGCGGCGAGGCATCGGGCGCAGCTTGCTGTGCTCGTTCTCGGTTTCTTCCTCAACGGCGGGCTCTTCCTCAGCCACAACCAGGTCGGCGGGCAGAGTCATGGGCAGCAGCTCGCGCGGCGGGCGCGGGTCGTCGCCACGGTCCACCACGACAGTGCGGAAGACTTCCTCCACGGAGGCGGCAGCCTTATCGTCACCGAGCACAGCCGCGCCGGAGATGACGCCGCGCAGGAACCAGCGGGGGCCGTCCACACCCACGAAACGGGCGATGCGCTCGCCGGGCTGACCGTCCGGGGTGACGGCGGGCAGGCGGGTCAGCATCTCGGCACCGAATACGCCGGCGTAGATTTCGACGATGCCGCCCTGGGAGGCGACGGACTCGGTCAGGTCGTGACGGATGTCATCCCAAATGCCGGTGGTGCGCGGTGCGGCGAATGCCTGCACCTGCAAGGTTGCGCCGTCGCGGGTGATGGTTGCGGCGATTACCGCGCCGGTTGCGTCGTCAGTTTCGAGGCGCAGGTTCATGCCGTCGAGCAGCTTGATGCGCAGTGCACCCAGGTCGACGTAGTCTTCGAGGTCTTCGGCGGTGACTTCTTCAATGTCGTGCGGGCCGTTGACGCGGTCGTACTTGATGACCTCGGGAGAGTTCTCCTCTTCCTTCAGCTCCTCAACCTCGACGTTGGTCTCCTCAATCTCTTCGGCGACAGCCTTGTCGATGGCGGCCTTTTCAGCCTCCTCGGCGTGCTTCTTCTTACCAAATCCGAACATGGTATTCCTACTTTCACCGCACGCAGGGTGCGGGGGTTTCTTCTCTTCTCTCGTGCGGTTTTCGCGGTGAGAGCAGACTAGTGGATTCCGCTGGAGCCGAAGCCGCTGGAGCCGCGTTCGGTCTGTTCCAGTTCATCCACCACGGTAAAGGTTGCGTGCTCGTACTTCTGAATGATCAGCTGGGCAATGCGGTCGCCGCGCTGCACGTGGAAGGACTTGGTCTTGTCAGTGTTGAGCAGGGTGACCATCAGCTCGCCGCGGTAGCCGGAATCAACGGTGCCGGGTGCGTTCACAATGGTGATACCGTTCTTGGTTGCCAGGCCGGAGCGCGGGTGCACCAGACCAACGTAACCTTCGGGCAGGGCAATTGCCACGCCGGTGGGAACGAGGGCGCGTTCGCCCGGTTCCAGCTCGAAGTCGATACGGGAGCGCAGGTCAGCGCCGGCGTCGCCGGGCTTTGCGTAGGCGGGTGCGGGCAGCTCGGGGTCGAGCAGCTTAATGTGGACGTTTACGGGGGTCATCATGGTCAATACTCTAACCTTTCGCGGGTGTCTGTGCCATCACCTCGCGCTGTGTTGAGGCTCTACTGCGGGGTGTTTTCGTTGCTTGTTCGCGTTCAGCGCGTGCCGCGGTGTGCCGTGTTGGGTGCGATGCGGCGCTGTTCTTGCGCGCGCGGCTTTCACATACTCAACGGGGCGGGTGCACTCGGCACTCGCCCCGTCATGAGGTGTATGTCGGGTGGGTGTTAGCCCTTCCCTAAAGTTTTAGCCCTCGCACTCGATGCAGTAGGACAGGCCGCCCTCTTCGCGTGCAATCTGCGAGCGGTGGCGTACCAGGAAGCAGGATGCGCAGGTGAACTCGTCGTCCTGAGCGGGCAGAACAACAACGTTCAGCTCCTCGTTGGAGAGGTCAGCACCGGGCAGCTCGAAGCTTTCTGCTGCGCTGTTTTCGTCTTCGTCCACCGCACCGGACTGCATCTCGGAACGGCGGGCGTTCAGCTCCTCGTAGGACTCTTCGTTCTGCTCTTCGTCCTGCTTGCGAGGTGCATCGTAATCAGTTGCCAAACTTTCACGCTCCGTTGGTTCTGTGGCTGTGTGTTGAACTAGGCCACGCTGGTTTAATGAGTGCTCTAGGTGCCGCTGGTGAGGATTTAACCCCGACGGCATGCCAGGTATTGTTCACCATTGGCACCCTATTTGTCTAATCCTGGGTAGGCTTTGGACGGTTTAGGCGTCACATTCTAGCTTTTTCGGTCCGAAAAGTACATCTTTTTTTGGGGAAAATCCCGCCTCCGCTACTGATTTACCGCGCTTTCACGGTACCCTGGAAGGTAGTTTGCGTTCCGTGCAACACATTCACGAACGCGTCCGGTTCACCTATGGAGGTTCTCATGCTTGAACTGCGTCTGATTGGCGTTCACGATGACGGCGAAAATCTGGTGCTTGAGTCTGCTGACGGCACCCGCTTCTTGCTGCCGATTGACGCGAACCTGCGCACGAGCATCACCAAGGCTCGCCGTATTCAGCCCGCCCGCGGTCTGGGCGCTAAGGGCACCTTCGGTCCGCGCGATATTCAGACCCGTTTCCGTCAGGGTGCCTCCGTTGAGGAAATCGCTGAAGAGTCCGGTTGGGAGCCGGAGCGCGTGCGCCGCTACGAGTGGCCGATTGTTGCTGAGCGTGCTCACATTATTCGTGCCGCTCAGAGCGTGAAGATTGGTCGCCGCAGCTCCGCTTCGGGTACTGCACAGATTCCCGTGACCCTGAGCGCCCGCATTGAGGAAGTCTCCGAGCGTTACGGTTTTGAGGACGCAACCCAGGACTGGACCACCCGCCAGCAGGAGAACGGCCAGTGGCGCGTTGAGGTTGATATTGCGCTGAAGGATTCGGTGCGTCAGAACCTGCCCGCGCAGGTCGTCTTCCCCGCACGTTGGGTGTACAACCCGGCGAACCAGGGCCTGTACGCTTCGAATGAGGCGGCGTACTTCCTGATGGGCAACAGTGAGGACGCTGTTGCCGCCGCCGCTAAGAAGGCTCCCGTGGAGGTTCCTCCCGCCCGCCTGCCGAAGTCACCCGAGCCTGCACCGGCACCCCTTACTTCTTCTGAGAGCGCTGATGAGCGTAAGCTCAAGGAGCTTCTGGAGCGCGCCCGTTCGGTGCGCCCGGCACAGGTTGAGGAGCCCGAGGTGTTCGTGCACCGCGAGTCCGCACAGCCCGCTGAGGCGCCCGAAGCTGCTGCACCTGTAGCTACTGCACCGGCAGAGGCTCCGAAAGCTGAGGCGCCTGCCGCTGAGGCTCCCGTAGCGCCCGCTACTGAGGCTCCCGCCGAGGTTGCATCTGCTCGCGGCCCGCTGACCGGCGCACCCGCCGCACACACCCCCGCGGCGCATCCGGCACCGGAAGACTACAGTGAGCACGCACCCGCCGCAGAGACTGCTGAGGCACCGGCAGAGTCCGCACCCGCAGAAGCTGCTGAAGAACCTGCTGAGGAGAAGCCCAAGTCCTCCTCCTCGAAGAAGCAGCGTGTAAGCGTTCCGGCGTGGGACGACATCATCTTCGGCAGCCGCAAGTAAGCGACCGCCCTCGCGCTGCCCGATAGGGGCATCGAGACGAGAGCATCTAGACATACGAAAACCGCTGGTTATTCACCCGAATAACCAGCGGTTTTTTATGCCCTCTGGGTTTTAGAAGACTAGTACTTTAGAAAGTCTTGAGCATGCGCAACGGCACCAGACGTTCCGCGTCCGTGAGCGAACCGTGCTGACCAACCATGTGCAGGGCACGCTCCTGGTAGTGGCGCATATCGTACAGCGCCCAGTCGTCGCGAGCACACACCATTAGGTCGCCAATGCGGCCGCGCGCCGCATCCGTGATGACCGGGCCGAAGTAGCCGGCACGCATCAGCTCGCGAGAGTCAATCACCCAGGCGCGCTCGCCCCAGTACTGCGCCCAACGCTGAGCGGTGGCGGTACGTGCCGCCTCCGAGGTGTCTTCGAGGTACAGGTGCACGGCGCGCGGTTCACCGGCGGTCATGGCGATATTGCGGGTCAGCTCTTCCACACCGGAGTAGTCGATGCGCTGGTGCTCGGGCACGTTCACCATGCCGTGATCGGCGGTCACGAAGAGTGCCGCCCACGCCGGGGCGCGCTCCGCCAGACGCTTCAGCGCCGAGTTCAGTTCCTCCAGCTGCTGTAGCCATTCGTCGCTACCCACGCCGTAGCGGTGGCCCGCCGCGTCAATCTCGCCCCAGTACAGGTACACGGTGGTGGGGGTGCGGCTGGAGAGCGCCTCCAGGGCGTAGGTGACGCGGGCGTTATAGCCGACAGCATCCACGAAGTCGCCGCCACGCAGCGCCGCCTCCGTCAGACCGGTACCGCGGTACTTACCCAGCGAAATGGTGAGCACGCGGCGGTTCGTATGGTGGCGTTCCAGCACGGTCGGCAGCGGCTGCCAGGCGTGCGGGTCCACCGACTGATCCCAGCCGGACAGGTGGTTCATGACCGA
The DNA here is from genome assembly GCF_001808945.1 of Rothia sp. HMSC071B01. Lineage (NCBI taxonomy): Bacteria > Bacillati > Actinomycetota > Actinomycetes > Micrococcales > Micrococcaceae > Rothia > Rothia sp. HMSC071B01. The sequence goes on from NZ_KV795071.1 coordinate 173,574, forward strand.
GCCCGCTCCCCCATTACCTGCCGGGTTGCGCACCTCATAGCCGGCAATGCCGTGCGCGCCGGGTGCCGTGCCGGTACCCAGCGAGGTCAGGGAGGCGGCAGTCGTAGTGGGGAACGCGGCGTCCAGCGGGCCCAGGTTCAGGGTCTTACGCAGGGCGGGCGCGTAGCCACCGTAGCTGTTGAGCAGCTGCTCGCCCAGGCCGTCCACCATGATCACGCAGGCGTGACGGAACGACACCGGGTCAACATCCTGCTCCGCGAGGCGGCCGGCAAGGTTCAGCGGGTCGGCAACAGCGTGGAACGCCGGGTCGGAATCTAGCGCGTGCGCGGGGCGCGCCAGGCTTCGCTGAGCCACCAGAGAGGAGGCGGACTCCAGCACATCGGCGATGCTATTGCTACCGTAGGCGGGCGCGGGAGGCAACGGCGCGCCCAGAACATCGTGCAGAGTGGGCTGTTCGGTGCGGGACGGGGCCGTCATAAGTTCCTCTCGGGTGTCTTAGGGGTGTAGCGAGCGCCGTTGGGGCGCTGGTTTTTATCGGCGGGTTGCGTACATGCGGGCACGGTGCAGAGCACGCGCAAAATGCTGCGCACGCTGAACCGACTCAGGACCGTCAGCGGTCGCAGAAACACGCACCGCAATGTCCTCGCGGCGCGCATCGCCGGTGAAGCCGTGGTCGGCGTTGCACTGCGGATCCTGGCAGCCAGCAGGAGCCAGCTCCATGTGCAGCGAACCGGTCCAAGCAATCTGGAAGGAAATCTCAGTCGGGGCGGTGCTACCGGCGTTGTACGCCTGCGGCTGGCTGAAACCGTAGCTGATGGTGACCGCGTTCAGGGCGCTCAGGTGCACCGCCTCCACGCTCACATGCGCCACGGTGCCCTGCGCGTCACCTTCAAGGTGCTGGTCGTCCAGGTGCGCAAAGATGACGTGCTCACCGCAGAGCACCATCACGGTGATGTGGCGGTGAAAATCATCGCGGGAGAAGTGGGTTTCATGCTGTACGAAGTGCGCGTCCGGGTTCATGCCCGCCAGCGCGTCATCCACCACTTCCAGCACGAGGTCGGGGTAGAAACCGGCATGCTTAATATCTGCGACCAGTTGCTCGCGTTCGGGGGTGGTGGCGTACATCGTACCTCTTTCGTGCGGTGCCCTCATGAGGCGACGTCGGTCGGCGCACACGATGAAGGCGGTTAGGTATTACTCCCCTCTACCTTAGAGGGTTCCAGCCGGGCTGTGCTACTTGACCACGCTGATACAGGCGTATATGACGGCGTGCGCTCCCCCGGTACGCTTCGGTTACTGGCCCGCGACCGGCTTGGCGCACCCCACAGGTGACGCTGACCAGCCAGCCCGTTTCATCCGCTCCCACCCGCTAAAATAGGAGGAGCGAAAACACACCGACACGAGGAGATATATGGCTCGCCGATCCAAATCCGCCGTCAGCGACTACCCGGTGGATGTGGTAGAGAATATCGTCGACATCGACGTATCCGCCGAGATGGAAACCAGCTTCCTGGAATACTCCTACTCGGTGATTTATTCGCGCGCCCTCCCCGACGCCCGCGACGGCCTCAAGCCCGTGCAGCGCCGCATCCTCTACATGATGCAGCAGATGGGTCTGCGCCCCGACAAGGGCCACGTCAAGAGCGCCCGCGTGACCGGCGAGGTCATGGGTAAGCTCCACCCGCACGGCGACGCCGCCATCTACGACGCCATGGTGCGCCTCGCCCAGCCCTTCGCGCTGCGTCTGCCCCTCGTTGACGGTCACGGTAACTTCGGCTCCCTCGACGACGGCCCGGCAGCCGCCCGATACACCGAAGCACGCATGGCACCCGCCGCGCAGGCACTCACCGCAGACCTCGAAGAAGACGTGGTTGACTTCGTACCGAACTACGACAACCAGTTCATGCAGCCCTCCGTGCTGCCCGCAGCGTTCCCGAACCTGCTCGTCAACGGCACCACCGGCATCGCGGTCGGCATGGCAACCAACATGGCGCCGCACAACCTGCGCGAGGTCATCGCCGGTACCCGCCACCTCATCGCTCACCCCGAGGCGAGCCTCAAAGACATCATGAAGTTCATCCCCGGCCCCGACCTGCCCACCGGCGGCACCATCGTGGGTCTGGGAGGCATCCGTGACGCCTACGAAACCGGCCGCGGCACCTTCAAGACCCGCGCGAAGGTCTCCATCGAGCAGGTCAGCCCCCGCAAGCAGGGCATCGTCGTCACCGAACTGCCGTACATGGTCGGCCCCGAAAAGGTCATCGAAAAGATCAAGGACGGCGTCAACTCCAAGAAACTCACCGGCATCTCCGACGTGGTCGACCTGACCGACCGCACCAACGGTCTGCGCCTCGTCATCGAAATCAAGAACGGCTTCAACCCGGAGGCGGTGCTCGCCGCCCTCTACAAGCACACTCCGCTTGAGGATTCCTTCGGCATCAACAACGTGGCGCTCGTGGACGGTCAGCCGCAGACCCTCGGCCTGCTCGACCTGATGCGCGTGTACATTGACCACCGCCTGAACGTGGTCCGCCGCCGCACCGAATTCCGCCTGGGCAAGCGCACCGACCGCCTGCACCTGGTGGAGGGCCTGCTCGTGGCAATCCTCGACATTGACGAGGTCATCCAGATCATTCGTGAATCTGACGAGACCGCTCAGGCGCGCGAAAAGCTGAAGGTCGTCTTCGACCTGACCGACACCCAGGCGAACCACATTCTGGAGCTGCGCCTGCGCCAGCTCACCAAGTACTCCCGCCTGGAACTCGAAGCAGAGCGCGACACCCTGCAGCAGGAAATCGCGGAATTGCAGCGTATCCTCAGCTCCGATGCGGCGCTACGTGAACTGGTCTCCGACGAGCTCGCCGAAGTTGCCGAACGCTACGGCACCGACCGCCGCACCCAGCTCAAAACCAAGGACGACATGCAGGTCGCCATTGAGGCAGTCACCGCGCAGTCCAAGGCGAAGAAGAGCCTGGGCCTCGCCCTCGAAATCGCGGATGATCCCTGCTGGGTGCTACTTTCGGCATCCGGCATGATGGGACGTACCCCCGGCAAGCCCATCCGCGAGGCGCTCGTGGATCCCGGCAAGCGTTTCAAGCACGACGTGTTCACCTCGATTGCGCCGACCACCGCGCGCGGTGAGATCGGTGCCGTGACCTCCGCAGGACGCATGGTGCGCCTGTCCGTCATGGACATTGCGGTGCTGGACGAGAACGGTGGCACCCCCTCCATGACGTCTGCTGTGAAGGCAGCCGAGCTGGTTCAGCTCGCCAAGGGTGAGAAGCTGGTCGCCCTCGTACCGCTGAACACGGTGCTGGCGCTGGCAACCGCGGGCGGCGTGATCAAGCGCCTCAACCCGGATTACCCGCTGAACCAGACCGAGTGGGACATCATGAAGCTCAAGGATGGCGACGAAATCGTAGTCGCCGCCCCCTGCCCCACTGACGATGCGGTACTCACCTTCGTCACCCGCGACGCGAAGCTACTGACCTTCGACGCGGCAAAGGTCCGCCCGCAGGGACGCACCGGCGGCGGTATCGCAGGCATCAAGCTTGCCGACGACGACCGCCTCATCGCCCTGGGTGTGACCGCGCCCGGCGACGCGGCGGAGGTCGTAACCGTCGCCAACGGCAAGGACGGCCTGGCGAGCGCCAAGGTCACCGCCCTGAGCGAGTACCCGCAGAAGGGCCGCGCAACCGGCGGTGTGCGTGCGCACCGTTTCCTCACCGGTGAGAGCCAGCTGGCTCTGGCGTGGGTGGGCGTGGGCCCGGCGAAGGCGGCGTCCTCCGGCGGTGTGGCTCGTTCCCTGCCGACCGAGCACGGTGCCCGTGACGGTTCCGGTGTGATGCTCACTCAGAGCATCGGCATTGTGGGCCCGAACTATGCGGCTGTTTCTGCTGCGATGGCGGTTAGCCCGGAGGGTGAAAAGCTCTTCTAGGCGCGCCGTTCACGGCCTTTCGGCCTTAGGTTGTTAACGAAGCCGGGGGTGAAGACACGTTGTGTGTGTCTTCACCCCCGGCTTTTATGTGGTGTACCTTAAGTAACACAGCACACATTCATTGACGCATTATTCCTAGAGGATTTGTCGTGCTTGATTTACTGTCCGTCACACCAGAGTTATTTATCGTGCTCCTGCTCGCTGCCTTCTGCGCAGGATGCATCGACTCTGTCGTGGGCGGAGGCGGCATGATCCAGCTCCCCGCCCTGCTCATGGCACCCGGATTCTCACCCGTCGCCGCCCTGAGCACCAATAAAGTTGCCAGCGCCATGGGCACTTTGACGAGCGCCTCAACCTATATTCGCTCGCTCAAAATCCCGTGGAAAATCCTGCTCCCCGTAGCGTTCGTGGCGTTCTGCGCCTCCGCCGCCGGCGCGCACTGCGCTACGATCCTGCCGGCACATATTTTCCGCCCCGCCATTGTGGTGGTTCTAGCCGCTATCCTCGTCTTCTCGGTGCTACAACCGCGCATACCTCGCGGGCGGCCTCGCACGCTCACAACCTCATCATTCCTAGTGCGCGGCTTTGCGCTGGGTCTGATTCTGGGCGGCTACGACGGCATCCTCGGGGCTGGCACCGGCGCGATGATGCTCGTCGCCCTGCAGATAGCCATGGGCTACGATATGCTCCACGCAACCGCAGCCGCCAAGGTTCTTAACACCGCCACCAACCTCGGCGCGCTCCTCTATTTCATTCCGCTGGGCTCGATTCACTGGCTCCTCGGAATCGCCATGGGATGCGCCAACATGGCGGGAAGCTGGGTTGGTGCCCGCACCGCAATTCACCTGGGCGAGCGATTCATTCGCCGCGTGCTCGTTATCGTTATGACCCTCATGCTGCTGCGATTGAGCGCGCAGATACTCGGCTGGGTCTAGCTCTCTCCTCCCCACCCTCACCCGAACCTATTCGCGCACAAGAAATGCCCCGGTACTTTCACGAAGTACCGGGGCATTCCCATGCACACTATTTTTTCTAGGGGCGTTTTTCTAGGAGCGTTCTTTCGGGGCGCATCATCGGCGCGCCCCGCCGCCTGCTAGAGAGCAGCTGCTAGAGACGAACCACCTCATCGCAACGGGCAATATCCTCAGGACGGTGCGACACCAAAACCGTAGCCACAGAGCTGGAGCGGGTCGCCGCATCCAAGTCAGCCATCAGCGCACGGGCAGACTCGGCATCCAGGTGCGCGGTCGGCTCATCCAGCAGCAGCACCGGCGAGTTCACCAGCAGGGCACGAGCCACCGCCAGACGCTGGCGCTGACCGCCGGAAAGGAAGGAACCGCCAGCACCCACCGGGGTGCGCAGGCCCTGAGGCAGAGCGTCAAACCACTCGCCCAGACCCACACGGCGCAGAACCTCAATCAGCTCTTCCTCGCTCGGGCGATCCGAACGGTCACGAGCCAGCATCAGGTTGCCCTCAAGGGTCGACTCGAAAATGTGAGCCGCCTGCGGGCACCACGCCGCGTAGCCGCGCAGCTGCTCACCCTCCAGGACCTCGCCGGAAGCCAGCACGCGGCCGGACTCCAGCGGCAAGAAGCCCAGAACGGTTGCAAGCACGGTAGACTTACCGGAACCGGAGGGGCCGGTCACCGCAGTCCAGGAGCCGGCGCGGGCGTTCATGTTCAGGTCGGTGAAGACCGGGTGATCCATGCCGGGCCAGCGGGCGGCTGCGTCCTGCAGGCTCAGTGCCGGGGCGGGGTCGGTGACCTTCACGCCGAGTTCCTGCGGGGTGCCGCAGCTGACCAGGGTGGGTTCGCCGGGCTTCGGCGGGCGCGGGGCGCCAGCCTTAGAACCAGCCTTAGAATCCGTCTGAGCGCCAGCCGCAGATCCGGGGCGATCAAAGCGGTGGGCACGCTGACGGTCAGCTTCCAGCAGCTCCTCCATCTCGGCCTCTGCGCGGGCACGCAGACGCTCAACACGACGCGGCAGAACGTGGGTGTCCACCTCAGCCTCGGTCGGCACGGAACGCTTCAGGGTCGAGACGGCAACAACACCCTCCAGGGATACGTCACGCACACTCGGGGCAATCGTAGCGAGCAGGCGGCTGAACGCGGGCCAGGAGCGGACCGCCTCAACATGGCCCAGGGAGCTTTCCAGCATGCCGGTGCACAGCAGCACCACAATCGCCGCTTCGGGGGCACGCACGGTGCCGTCGACAGCCAGCGGGTACGCAATGACTGCGCTTGCCAGAGCCGCACCGAACCAGCTCAGAGTCACGAGGGTACGACCCACGCCCTGAGCGGTCGAGCCCTTCTGCAGGGCGGACAGGTTCTCGGCGTCCAGGGCGCCGTTAGCCTTCTCAGCGGTGGTTGCCACGCCGTTAGCGCGCAGGTCCTCAGCAGCCGAGAGCATGCCGGTACCCAGGCGCAGCATCTGCGCGGTGGAGCGGCGAGCCAGCGACTCCGCACGGGCATCAGCGCGAAGCACAATCCACGGAGCCACAAAAGTGCTGACCAGCACGGCAAGCAGAACCGGAATCAGAGCCTGCGGCAGGATGCACGCGGTTGTAATCAGCGCCGCGGTCATGACCAGCAGGTGCGCAGCCGGCGGAATAATAACGCGCGGCACGCCGTCACGCAGCTCATCAATACCGCCGACGAGGCGTTCGAGCAGCGCGTCACCGCGCAGCAGGGCACGCACGCTGCTCACGCTCTGCCATGCGCCAACCCAGGCGCGCAGACGCAGAATATTAGCGGCGGCAAGGACCTTCGAGTGGGTCATCAGACGCTCAGCGTAGCGGGCGCAGGCACGGCCCAGGCCGAAGAAACGCACGCCCACGATGGCGACCATCAGGTACATCATTGCCGGGCCCTCGGCGGCGCGAACAATCAGCCAGCCGGACAGCGCGGTCAGTGCCGCAGCCATCAGGGAAGTAATCGCAGCCATGATCACCGGGCCGGTTGCGGCGCGAACACCGATACCGGTCAGTTCCTTCAGGGTGCGCAGGCTTGCGAACAGGCCGGCAGGCTCGGCTTCCTTGACCTCGGTAGCTGCGGAGGTGCCCGCCGGGGCGGTGCTTTCAGCCTCGTACTCTTCCCTGTCCTTGAGCAGGTGCGCGGGGGCTTGCGCGGGAACCGCAACGCGGGCGGTGTTCGCCTCAGCGGTCCATGTGTAGCCCTGGGCGGTCTGCACGGCACGAACGAGGGTGTCGCAGCCAGCGGCGAGCTCCTGCTCGTGGGTCACGATCAGCACGGTTGCGCCTAGTTCCGCCAGGCGGTGCAGGGCGCGGGTCACCAGGTATGCCGAGTAGGCGTCCAGGTGCGCGGTCGGCTCATCCACCAGGACGGTCAGCACGGTCTGCTCACCGCCGGCACGGTAGATAGCCTCGGCACGAGCCAGGGTGCGTGCCACGGCGAGGCGGCGCGCCTGACCAGCACTGAGGGCACCGGGTTCAAGGGCGGTCAGCTTCTCCATGCCCAGCTGAGCCAGCGGGCCAACCATCAGCGCGGACTCGGCATCGGTGACGGACAGCTTCTTGGAGTCCATCGCTTCACCGAGCAGAGCGGCTGCACGCTCACGCTCCGCCTCGGTGGCGCTGAGTGCGTAGAGAGCCATTTCGGTCTGCACGGTCGGCGCGGTGAAGACCGGCGACTGCGGAATAACCAGGGTGGTTCCCAGACCGCTCACGCTACCGGTCAGGTGCACGGGCTCCTCCGAGCCGGTGGGCACCAGACCCTCACGTACTGCACCGGAGAACACGTTCAGCAGGGTGGACTTACCGCAACCGGACTCACCCATCACGCCGATAACCGCACCGCGCTCACCCTGAGCAGTTTCACTCTGGGCGGTAGCAACGCGACGATCCAGGTTCAGGGACAGGTTAGTCAGCACGGCAGGACGCGCCGGGTAGCTCACCGACAGGTCCTCAACAGCGATGGTGGAAGGCTGGCCCTTCTGCACTACCGAATCCTTTGCAGACGGATCCTGTGCAGTCGAGTCCGCAGCGGCGGCGGGCAGGGGCGCATCAATAATCTTCTGGGCGCTACGCAGGGCGGCAACGCCGTCCTCCGACTGGTGGTAAGCGGCACCCACATCACGCAGCGGCTGGTAGCATTCGGGAGCCAGCAGCAGCACGAGAATTGCGGTGTCCAGGCCCAGGGTGCCGTTGACCAGGCGCACACCAATCAGCACAGCAATCAGCGCCACCGAAATGGTGGTGATGAGCTCCAGCGCAAGCGAAGACATGAAGGCGCTACGCAAAGTCTGCATAGTACGTTCACGGTAACGCTGGCCGAGGGCGTTCATGGAACGGGTCTGTGCACGTTCACGGCCCAGACCGATAATGACGGGCAGGCCGCGCACCAGCTCCAGAATATGGTCGGAGAGGCGGTGCAGTTCAGCCTGAGCTTCTGCGGTCTCGTCGCGGGTGTTCTTACCAATCAGGATCATGAACACCGGAATAAGCGGCAAGGTGCATGCCAGCACCATGGCGCTCATCCAGTCTAGGGCCGCCACAACAACCCAGAGGATGAACGGCACAATCGCGGTGGAAACGAACGCGGTCAGGGTCTTGGTGTAGTAGTCATCCAGGGCGTTCAGGCCGCGGGACAGCAACACAGCGGTCGCGCCGGTACCTTCGGGGGTGTCTGCGCCACCGGTGGCGAGCACGCGCTTGAGCAGGGCGGAACGAATCTGAGACTTCGCTCCGGAGGCGGCACGCTGCGCGCTCACAGCCAGCAGGTAGTCGGTACCCGAGCGGACGAGCAGGGCGATGACGGCGACTGCGATCAGGCCGGGGGTAATGGTGTCTGCGTCGCCGAAGAGCCCGCCGAGGCCGAGCAGCCAGCCGCCGTGCGCCTCCAGCTGCGCCTGCGCGGAGCCCGAGAACTCAATGTAGGCGCGGTACACGTCCGGGGCGCTGGTCTCTTTGAGGCGCGCGTGCTCGGCGGCAACAGCGGCGAAACCGGCGTGTGCCGCGCGGGCAATAATCACAGCCAGGGCGGCGCTGAAAAGCACCGTCGCGAGAGTGTGCACGGCAGTGATGACACCGAACGTGCTGAGGGTTTTACGGGCGTCAGGGCCCAGAGGCGGGCGGCGGTCAGCGCGGTCATTGCGCTTTCCGTCGGTCACCTCTGGTGCCTCGGTGTTCTGATGTTTGTCAGCATGACGCGGTGTGTGCGTTCGACTCACGTGTTGTCCTTAGTCTTCTGCTGTTTTTACCTCCCATCAGTTTAAGGGTTGGGCTATCTAATACCTATTTGACCAGTCAAGTTTCGGATAATTGGCTGGTCCTCACCCAGCGCTAGTTCTAGCCACGCATCGCATCGGCGGGGCTCTTGCGGGACGCTACCCACGCCGGGTACGCCGAAGACACCAGACCGGTAAGGGCGCCAACGCCCACGCCGAGCACCACGAATCCGGGTGAGAGAACCGCCTGCCAGCCCTGCACGAGCGAAAGAATAATCGTCGCAATCATGCCGGAGCAGGCACCGATGGAACCACCGAGCACGCCGAGCATGACACCCTCCATGAGGAAGATGCGGGCAATCAGCCATTTACTCGATCCGATGGCGCGGCGCAGCGCAATCTCTGCGGTGCGCGATTGCACGGACAGATACATTGCGGTTGCCGCCGAGAGGGAGGCGAGCACCAGCAGAATACCGGAGAGCACACCCACGTACAGGCCCAGATCCGAGGCGATGGACGCGCGTAGGCTCTGCAGGTCGGAGGGGGTTTCCACGTTGATCTGGCTGGGTTCAGCGGGCTTGAGGGTCAGCGGAATCGCCTTGGCGACCGCTTTGCCGTAGCCCCGTTCGGTTTCGGCAATGTAGGTCACCTGGCCGCGTCCAGTGCGCTGAAGTGTGCCCGGCGAGACAATGACCGTATTCCTGAATTCGTAGCCGCTATTGCCGGGGTCGAAGAGGCCGATGACCGGCATCAGCTGACCTTCCACCCAGATGCTCACACCGGGTGCCACCTGCGGCAGCCCGCCGAGCTTAATGCCGTACTCGACGGCGGGTAGCTCGCCCGGGCGGGGCTCGGTTGTGGCGTTATCTGCCGCCTTATCTTCGGGGAGAATGCCGAGGGCACGGGCAGCGGAGACCGACACAATAGCGCCGGAGAGCTGCTCGGAGCGTTCACGGTCAGCAACGTTCTGTTGGGTGAGGGTCGAGTTCATCTGTTCGAGCGCACGCAGGGTTTCGGGGTTCATGCGGGCACCGATTTGCTCGAGCCTGGTCTTCGAGGTGGAGCTGAGGCCAATCGCCGTTTTGGGTTCGTCCTCGTAGGGGCTGAACCGGGTGATTCGCACGTCGGCGGGCGCCACGCTGCTGACGAATCCGGTGTTCTTCACGTAGTCCAGCGCGCTAATGCGGTCGGCAACATTCTGCGCGGATTCACCCTGCCGGTAGGTTCCGAGCATGTTCTGGTCATTGTCCCTGTCGCTGATGTAGAGCGTGGATTGTTCGGATCCGAGCAGGCGCTGGTTCACCTGGTAGCTGGCGGATTCGCTCATGCCGGAGGCGCTGATGAGTCCGCCCACGCCCAGCGCGAAAGACAGGCCCAGCAGCAGGGTGCGTAGCGGTCGTGAGGTGAGCGCCGAGATTGCCTCGATGCTGTCGTCGGTGAGGAAGCTTCCGCGGCGATGCGTAGCGGGCTTCTCCCCCGGTGCGAGGCTGGTGGTAGCATCTACCGGGGCACCAACCGTGGCTTCTGCCGGGGTGTCCGTTGCAACCGGCACAGCCTCGGCAACCGGCACCTCAGCGACCGGCACCGTAGCCAAGTCGGCGCGGCTCTGCTCGTGCAACTGCCCATCCTCAATGCGAATCACACGGCGGGCGGCGGCGGCAACCTCCGGGTCGTGGGTAATAACCAGCACGGTACAGCCGGTCGCGTTAATGCGCTGCAGAATCTCAATGACCTTGGCGCTATTGTGGCTGTCCAGGTTGCCGGTGGGCTCGTCGGCAAGAATCAGCGGCGGGCGCGTGGCGAGGGCACGAGCAATGGCGCAGCGCTGCTTCTCGCCGCCGGAGAGGTAGCGGGTGCGGATGCTGGCGCGGTCGCTCAACCCCAGAAATTCTAGGGTTTCTTCGGTGCGTTGCAGGCGCTCGCCGTAGGGTACGCCCTGCACGCGCAGGCCCATGGAGGCGTTGGTCGTGCTGGTTTCGTCCAGCAGCATGTTTGAGGATTGGAAGATGAAGCCGAGGTGGTCTCGGCGCATTTCGTCGCGTTCTCTGTCGCTGAGTCCTTCCGTGTTTTTGCCGAAGAGGCTGTAGGTTCCGCTGGTGGGAGTGTCGAGCAGACCAATGGCGTTGAGCAGGGTGGATTTACCGGAGCCCGACGGACCAATAATGGCGAGGAATTCGCCGCGTTCGACCACCAGGTCGAGGTGGTCGAGGACTGCTCGTTCGCTCCCCTCGAAAACACGGGTAATGCCGTGCATTTCGATAGCGGGCGCGGTACCGAGCCCGGCAGCAGGTGTAGCGGCGGACGCTACGTTGGGCGCAATTGTAGGCGCACGTCCTGGGCTTGTGTCTGGGGTTATCTTACGGCGGCTCATGAGACAAGCACCTTCTGTCCCGTGCTGAGGTTTGCGTTGATTGCGGCGTATCCGCCGGCGGTGCGCAGAACCTCAACGTTAACTCGTTCGGTGGCGGGCGCATCCTTGCTGGTCGAGGTGGAGCTTCCGCCCTTTTCAACGAGCACGTAGGTGCCCTGGGAGTCCTGGCGTACCGCGGTAGTCGGCACGGCGAGGGTGGTTGAGGTGTTGCCCTTGCTGGTGATGGAGGCGCTCTGCCCCGGAGTGAGCTTGCTCGGGTCGTCGGCGCTGAATCGCACGCTCTTCGCCGCACCCTTGGAGGGGTCGTTCTGCAGCTCACCAATGCTGGTGATGGTGCCCTCCACACTGCCGGTGGAAGTGCGCAGGCTAACGCGGTCGCCGGCCTTGACCTTATTGGCAACAGAGAGCTCAACGCTGGATTCCACGTAGGGTTCGCTAGTTTCTACACTCGCGATGGGGTTGCCGTCGCTGATGAGCTGACCGACCGCGGCAACGGCGGTGACGGTGTGGCTTCCGCCGGGCAGAATCGCGTAGTTGTTGCGGGCAATGCTGGTGACCCCTTCGCTGGGCACGCCGGTCAGGTGCGCGCGGTGCAGGCGCGTGACGGCGTCGAGGGTGTCTTCGGTAACGGTGCCGCTCTGAGCGGTGGCGTACCCGGCGGAGTTCAGTGCCTTCTGGAAGGCGAGCACGTCGTCGCCGTTATCGCCCAGGTTGAGGTCGCGGTACAGCGGCAGCGGCCCTTCCAGCACGAAGACGGGGTCGGCGCCAATAATGCCGATGAAGTCACCGGCCTTGAGCACGTTACCGGGCTTCTGGTTCTGGTAGACGAGCACCGGCTCACCGTTGGTGCGCGCGCTAATCGGGGCGGTCTCTCCCGCCTTGGTGGTTCCTGCAATGGCGAGTCCCTCGCTGACGGTGCGTTCTTCGACCTTCGCCCAGACCGGGATCACGGTTTTCGCTTGCACGGTCGGGTCGGGGCCTGTTGCGGCGTAGCGGGTGCCAAGGTAGAAGGACAGCATGAGCGAGCCGATGGCGAGGATTGCCAGCAGCAGGAGCACGCGGGGTCGGGCGATGCGCTCGCTAAAGCGGTGACCGCTGTTTTGGTTCTGTGAGTGAGTGGTCATGGCGGTGTCTTTCTGAGCTGTTTTTGCGCTGTCTTTTGTGGTGCTGTCTTTCAGCGTCCCGGTTTACTGGTGCTCCATAACGTACTGCTTGAACTTCTCGTCACGCTCACGTTCTGCCTTGCGGTCCTGCTCAAGCTGCGACTGGTACTTGCGGATGAGCGGCATCTGATACTGTGCCTCCAGGTCGTAGAGCTGCTGGCTCATGCCGACCTGTTGGTTGCATTCTGCCATGATGGTGGCGATGCGGATCTCTTCTTCGGAGGCGGGCTCGTTGAAACCGCCGTTCTTGCTCTGCTGCTCATTCAGCGGGCTTTCCTCGGCGACATAGCCTGCCTTAATGGGGGTGAGCCCCCGGTTTGAGACGCATTGCTTCCACTTCTCTTCGAGCTCGCGGTGCAGTTTGCTACCGTAAACGGCGTTGGTTGCGTCGGTGGAGATACGACTGTATGTGGACTGCACGTCATTCTCGGGCCTCTTACCTTCGGGAACCGCGGCCTCCAGGGTCTCGCGGGCCTTGTCATGACATTCGGTGCGAAGCTGCTCCTCGGGGCTCAAGCTCTCCGGTGAGCTAAAGGAGATGGGGGCGGCGTTGGGGTCTCGCTTCTGGAATCCGTACTTCTTGGCGTATTCGACGTTCCAGGGACCGTACTTTCGGCCAAAATCGCCACGCGGCGCACTCTCAGAGTCGGGAGCCGGGATGGTGTAGTTCTGCCCGTGTTCGGCGAAGCACTGCTTCATGGCAATCTGCAATGCCGTGTATTCGTAATGAGTGCCCCCCTCGTAGTAGAGGTAATCGTCCAAGGGCATCTTCACGATGTCCTGTTCCGCGTCGAAGATGGCGTGGACGCTTTCGTCGCGTTCCAGCGGCGGGTTGAAGAGCGAGCATGCGCTCAGCGGGAGCACGCCGATGCAGAGCAGGGCGCCCGTGGCGAACAGGCGGCGGCGCGTGCCGGTACGAGGGGCGGGTCCGGTGCGGCGGTTGAGGGACTTCATCGTTGAACGCCTTTCATAAGAGTGAGTTGTACACCACATTACACCTTTTACTCCCTGTCGCGCCCGAATTTCGGGGGGGGCACCAAAAATTTTTGCGCGCCCACTCGCCTGCCGCGAGCTGCATCCGCTGCGGGCATAGTCTCCAGCAGGAATAGCCCTCTGTGTGCATAGTCCACTGTGTGCATAGAAAAATCCCCCGAACTTCTCAGAAGAGAAATTAGGGGGATTCTTCAATCAGCTACATGCTACTTGGTCGGCAGTTCAGCCAGTTCGGTAGCGTCGTGAGCCTCGGGGATGTGATCCACGTGCAGACGCTTACGGAAGACCCAGTAGGTCCATGCCTGGTAGACGAACACGACCGGCAGACCAAGGCAGGTCACGAAGGTCATAACGCCCAGGGTGTACTCGGAGCTGGAGGCGTTCGCAATGGTGAGCGAGTATGCCGGGTCCAGAGTGGAGGGCAGAACGTTCGGGTACATTGCGGTGAAGATTGCCAGAGCGCCGAATGCGAGGAACACGGACAGACCAGCGAAAGCGCGACCCTCACGGCCACCCTTTGCGGAGATCCAAGCAATCAGAACAGCAACCACAGCCAGGATGGTGCACAGCCAGGAGATGCCGTTACCGGTGGTGAAGTCCAGAGTCAGAACCCATGCAACGATCGGCAGCAGCAGGACGGGAGCCCAGCGTACCAGGGTGTTGCGGGCACGGTCGCGGATATCACCGTCGGTCTTCAGAGCGATGAAGGCAAGACCCTGAACCAGGGAGAAGCCAACGAAGCCCAGACCGCCGAGCAGAACCGGCAGAGAGACCCATGCGAAGGCGCCGCCGACGCGGTCGCCGTTCTCGTTGATGGGCAGACCCATGGAGGTCAGACCCAGCAGAGCACCAACGAGCAGTGGGATAAAGAAGGAAGAAACAGACAGAGCGATGTTCCAGTTACGGATCCACTTCTCGTCGTTCTTCTTACCGCGGTATTCAATTGCGACCACGCGCAGAATCAGGAAGACCAGCGCGAGGGTCAGAGGAATGTACAGAGCCGAGAAGAGGGCTGCGTACCAGATGGGGAATGCTGCGAAGATAGCAGCACCGCCGGACACAATCCACACCTCGTTACCGTCCCAGACGGGGCCGATGATGTTCAGCAGCAGACGACGTTCCTTCTCGTTCTTGGTGAACTTGGAACCCATCAGCATACCGACGCCCAGGTCGAAACCGTCGAGAATCAGGTACATGATGAGGAAGACGCCAATGGCGACAAACCAGAGGGTGGGCAGGCCAGGCTGACCGGCAAAGATATTGAAATCAAAGTTCATGGTGAATCAATCCTTACCCGCCTAGTAGGCGAACTCCAGCACATCGCGCTTGGACTTGTCGTTGGACTCGTCCTCGTGGTGCGACTGAACCAGCTCGGGCATTGCTGCCACAACACCGGCCTTGACGTACTTAATGAGCAGGTAAACCTCAACCACCATCAGCACGCCGTAGAGCAGACCCAGGGTGAGCAGGGAGAAGAGGATTTCTTCACCGGAAACACCCGGGGAGATAGCTGCTGCGGTGAACAGGTGAATCGAGGGGTCACCCTGAAGGTTCGGAGCCACAACGAAGGGCTGGCGGCCCATTTCGGTGAAGATCCAGCCGAGGGAGATAGCGAAGAAGGGAGCCAGGATGAACCAAACTGCAACGTTCTTGAGCAGCTTGGACTCGGGGACGGTGCCCACGCCCTTCTTACGGGTTACCCACAGTGCGTAGAGGTAGAGGGGCAGTACGACCGCACCCAGACCAATCATGCCGCGGAAGCCCCAGTAGGAGACCTCGAGGGAGGGCAGGTAGTCAATCTTCTGACCTGCACGCTCACCGTAGAGCGGGTTGTTGGGCAGGTTGGTGCCGAACTTAGCTTCGTACTCGGGCAGCAGGGTCTGAATACCCTTCACCGGGGTGTCGAAGTTGTCGTGTGCCAGGAAGGACAGCACGCCGGGAACCTCGATGACGGTGTGAATCTTATCGCAGCTCTGAGCACCGAGTTCACCGACGGTCAGAACGGAGAAGGAGGTGCCGTCGTGGCACGCAGCTTCTGCAGCAGCCATCTTCATGGGCTGCTCGTGAATCATCAGCTGTGCCTGCAGGTGACCGGACGCGCCGATACCTGCGAAAGCGAGGAGGCCTACAACAGCGCCCAGGCGCAGGGACTTAAACCAAACCTGGAAGTCAGCCTTGTCGCGTGCACCCTTGTCGGACTCACCAACAACAACCTTGCCGTCAACGACCTTGTCGATGCCGTCCTTGCGGCGGCGCCACAGCTTGTACCATGCGATACCAACCAGGAAGCCACCAGCAACCTGAATAGCGGCGGTGATGACGTGAGTGAAGGTCACCCATGCGAGGGGGTTGAGCAGCACTGCACCGATATCGGTCATGCGGGGACGACCGTCAATCATTTCTGCACCAACGGGGTGCTGCATCCAGGAGTTTGCAACCAGAATGAAGAATGCAGAAATCCAGGAGCCGAGAACTGCCATGAACAGCGAGAATGCGTGTACAGCAGGCTTGAGTCGGTCCCAACCGAAGATCCACAGACCGAGGAAGGTCGACTCAACGAAGAAGGCGAAGAGGCCTTCCATTGCCAGCGGAGCGCCGAAGACGTCGCCGACGAAGCGGGAGTATTCACTCCACGCCATGCCGAACTGGAATTCCTGAACCAGACCGGTGGCCACACCCATAGCGAAGTTAATGAGGTACAGCTTGCCCCAGAACTTCGTCATGCGCTTGTATTCGTCCTTCTTGGTACGAACGTAGCGAATGTATAGGTAGGTCACCACAAGGCCCAGACCCAGAGTCAGCGGAACCATGAAGAAGTGGTAGACGGTGGTAATACCGAACTGCCACCTACCAAAATCAAGGGGATCCATTGATAGGTCCTTACTATGTGTGTACTTAATGTGCGTTTGTGCCAGATTTCGGGTAGTCCACCATCGATGGAGGGCATACGAGAGTTACTGACACAGTGTCTCTCATGCTTCTAAGGTACAGGGTTTTCCTAAGAAGCTGTGAGTAGGCTGTGCATAGTATGGACGTTTATTGTTTGACGTTTCGCTAAAGGTACCTTGGACGTTATCCCTCGATGCAAGGGTGGTGAGAGGAATGAGACACGATGGTGCCTTGCGGGGTTGAGAAGCAGTTTCGGAACCTTGGTGAAATATTGCAGTTTTTAATATTTTCTGCAAAATTTTGGTGACAGATTTCGTGATTGTGACAGGTGCTTCAAGTAGTGCTCAAAGCTTAAATTTGCCTGTTTCATGCGGAATTTACGCGGAATCTCCGAGAATTGCGTGACTATTCTCACACAAAATTCATGGATTGTGACACGCCAGCCACCACTGCCCCGCAAGGCACCGCAATGCCCCGCAAGGTACCGCACGCTACATATCGATGCTCTACATATCAATGCTCTCGGCATCCAGCTGATGAGCACCCGCAATAATGAATTCCTTACGCGGAGCCACCTCAGAACCCATCAACAAGGAGAACGCACGCTCGGCAGCCTCCGCATCCTCAATGCGAATACGGCGCAACATGCGATGACGCGGATCCATCGTCGTCTCAGCCAGCTGGTCAGCGTCCATCTCACCCAGACCCTTATAACGCTGAATGGGTTCCTTATAGGACACCCCCTGCTCCCGCAGAGAATCCAGAAGCTCGTGCAGCTGCTTCTCCGAGTAGGTGTACACCATCTCGTTCGGCTTGCCGCGGCGCACCACCTCCACACGATGCAGAGGCGGAACCGCAGCGTACACGCGACCCGCCTCAATCAGCGGACGCATGTAACGGTAGAACAGGGTCAGCAGCAGGGTACGGATGTGGGCGCCGTCCACGTCCGCATCGGTCATCATAATGACCTTGCCGTAGCGAGCAGAGTCCAGGTCAAAGGTACGACCCGAACCCGCACCGATCACCTGAATCAGCGCCGCGCACTCAGCATTCGCGAGCACATCAGTCACCGAAGCACGCTGAGTGTTCAGGATCTTACCGCGAATCGGCAGCAGAGCCTGATACGAGGAAGAACGCGCCAGACGCGCCGTGCCCAGCGCCGAGTCACCCTCCACAATGAACAGCTCAGAATGCTCAACATTGGTCGAACGGCAATCCACCAGCTTGGTGGGCATGGACGAAGACTCCAGCGCGGTCTTACGGCGCTGAGTTTCCTTATGGATGCGCGCCGAGACGCGGGTCTTCATCTCAGAGACGACCTTCTCACACAGAGCGGTCGCCTGAGCCTTCTCCGCACGGGCGGTCGACTCCAGGCGAGCCTTCAGCGCATCGCCCACGACCTTCGACACGATCTGGCGAACCGCCGGGGTACCCAGAATCTCCTTGGTCTGACCCTCAAACTGCGGCTCGGCAAGACGCACGGTCAGCACGGCGGTCAAGCCGGCGAGCACGTCGTCCTTCTCAATCTTGTCGTTACCCACCTTGTACTTGCGGGCATTATCGGCAAGGTGCTTGCGCATCACGCGCAGCAGGCCCTGCTCAAAACCGGTCGTGTGAGTACCGCCCTTGGGGGTGGCAATAATGTTCACGAAGCTGCGGACCGTCGTCTCATAGCCAATACCCCAGCGCAACGCAACGTCCACTTCACAATCGCGCTCCACATCGGTCAGCTGCGAGCGGCCATCCTCACCCAGCACGGGCACGGTCTCGGTAAAAGAGCCGCTGCCGCTAAAACGCCAGGTGTCGGTAATACGCTCATCGTGCGCCAAGAACTCCACGAACTCGCTAATGCCGCCGTCGTACTGGAAAACTTCCTCGTGGGGCTCCAACTCGCCGGGGGTGCCGGGCAGGCGGCGCTCATCGCGGATGCAAATACGCAGACCCGGAATGAGGAACGCGGTCTGGCGCGCACGAGCAGCCAAGTCCTCGTAGCTGAACTTAGCGTCGGGGGTGAAAATCTGCGGGTCAGCCCAATAGCGCACACGGGTGCCGGTCACGCCGCGCTTAGCGCGACCCACAATCTGCAGGGCGTCAGTACCCTCGGTTGCGGGAGTGAACGGATCTTCGGGCTTGGGGGTGCGACCGGACTCGAAGTGACCGGGAATGCCGTGGCGGAAGGACATCTGGTAGGTCTTCGAGCCACGGTCCACCTGCACGTCCAGACGGGAAGACAGCGCGTTCACCACGGAAGCGCCCACACCGTGCAAACCACCGGATGCGTTATAGGAGCCACCGCCAAACTTACCGCCGGCGTGCAGCTTAGTGAACACGACCTCCACACCGGACAGGCCGGTGCGCGGCTCAATGTCGGTGGGGATACCGCGGCCATCATCGCGTACCTCAACCGAACCGTCACGGTACAGAATGACCTGAATGGACTGGCCAAAACCGGCGAGCGCCTCATCCACCGAGTTATCGATAATCTCCCAGAGGCAGTGCATCAGGCCGCGGGAGTCGGTGGAGCCAATGTACATGCCCGGGCGTTTGCGTACAGCTTCCAGACCTTCCAGCACGGAGAGGTGACGGGCGGTGTAGTTCGAAGACGCCACGGGAATCCTTTCGGCAAATGATGGCTGTGTGTTCTCTGCAGGCGTTCCCTGCAGATGCTCTCTGCAAATATGCTCTGCAGATGTTTTCAGCACGGCAAGCTCGCGAAGGGGAGAAAATGCCCCGGGCTTGCGCTCATAGTGCTCTAAGTTTCTATTCTATCGTGGCTTGTTGCCCGCTTCTGCCTGCGCCGTCATGAGGCTCTCTGTACCGTTATTAGACGCTGCCGAGAGAATGAAACAGCAGAAAAGCACCGGCTGCCACTCCCCTATGGAGTAGCAGTCGGTGCATGGATGTCTGAATTTTTAGGGTGCGCTTCTGAGGTGTCCACTCTGGGCACCTCATAGCAGTGGCACTGCCCTAGTGAGCCTCACCCGAGGCGCGAGAGGAGCTCTCGTGACGGTTCGTGACCATGATATTGGACTTGAAGTAGAACTCTTCGGGAAGCTCATTGGTGGCCGGGCCGTGGGGGAACTCGCTGAGCTTCGGCACGAAGTACCAGTCCATCAGCTCGCCGCTGCTCTGCTTGAGCACGCGACGCTCGCGCATGGCGCGGCGTACCTTGCGGCGCAGGCGCGGGCTGTCTTTCAGGGTGCTGGTGAAGACCCACGGAGTCTCGTAACCCTCGGTGATCATGCCGAAGGTGATGCGCAGGTTGCCATTCTCGTCGGCGTCCATCGTGAAGTCGCCGTCTGCAATATCAGTGAAGGCGAGCATCCAGCTGTGTCGGCGTTCGTAGCTTTCACGGGTGGTCTGCAGTGCCGCAATGAGGCGGTGGTCGACCAGCAGCTCCACCTTGCGTTCGGTAATTTCACCCAGACGAGCGTAGGAGCCGAAGGCGCGGTTTGCGCCGCTGCGGCGAGGCCACTTCGTCACCGCACCGTGCGGCACCTCCCCCGCAAAGGTGAAGGGGCCCGTCATAGTGCCGGGCAGACGCAGACGCTCAAACGGAGCGGTCGGCAGGAAGGTCGTCAGCAGCTGATCGGAGCTCACCGACTTACCCCAGCGCGCCATCTCAAAAATGGTCGGTTCAGGGCCTACAGGGTAGATGCGCGGCATCTTGCGACCGAACTCGTCAAAGCCCTCAATAAACTCGCCGTTGGAGCTGTACCCGGGCATGGTCGCACCGAGCGGGCGAGTCCACGACCCCGAATACGGCTTGGTCAGGTGCGGGTTCTCCACCGGCAGGATGCTGGTGCGAGCACCCAGGTAGGCGGGCATGCGCGAGAGGTTACGCCAGGCGAACTTCGCGGCAACCGCCTCGCGCCACCACATCGGGCGTTTGCCCGGGGTCTGCCCGCCCAGGCAGTGCATGAGCAGCCAGAATCCAGCCCAGCCGAGGCACCCTACGGCAACCACGCAGAAGATAATCGTCAGCACAGTGTGCAGGGTTCCGGTCGCCCAGATATTCGTGGCGATCAGAGCCATGAACGCCACCCACGCCGCCATGACGTACGGGCCGAGCGTAATCATCGGATCAACCACCTTCACGGCGGCAATGACGCGGCGGTTCAGTCCGCGCCACACGTAGGAGTACGCCCAGCATCCGGCGGCAAGGGCGAGTGCCATCAGCAGAAGAAGGATGAGCATCAGTGTGTCTCTTTCGCTGCAGGTTTTTCTACCGCGGTCGGTGACCGGCGGGCATCGGGTAGGTGCCCCGTTGACAGATGCACCGTTGAAATGCTCTTCAACAACAAAACTCGTCTGCCGAAGGTACCTTCAACAGACGAGTTTCTTTGGTGTCACTAACCTTGAGGTAAAGCTTCTCACACTATTGTGCCTTTAATTGGTATCCCTGTGGGGGATTTTAGGGGGATGCACGAAAAAATCGCACCCAACCCCGCGTTTTCACCCATCAGACCGGCACAGCGAGTATGCTCTGGCGCCTCAGCGACGGTTCTAGGACGCCAGCGCAGCAGCAATCTGAGGAATCAGTGCCTCAAAAGCACGCGCACGGTGGCTAATCGAGTTCTTAATCTCGGCGGGAATCTCAGCGCAAGACTTGCCAGCGTACTGACCCTCGTACAGGGCGTTCTCACCGTTCAGCTCCACGGGGCGCAGAATCGGGTCGTAACCGAAGCCGCCCTCCCCCGCCGGTGCGGTCAGCAGCTCACCGGGCAGCTCGCCGTACTCGACCGCATCAAAACCGTTCGGGGAGGCAACCGAGGCCGCGCAGCAGAATTTCGCGCCGCGGTGCTCGGCAGAAATATCGCTCAGCTGAGCCAGCAGCAGGTTCAGGTTCGCGGAATCGTCACCGTGGCGACCCGCCCAGCGCGCCGAGAAAATACCGGGGGCGCCGTTGAGCACATCCACCGACAGGCCGGAATCATCAGCAATAGCGACCAGGCCGGTTGCCTCGGCAACAGCGCGCGCCTTCAGCAGGGAGTTCTCAGCGAAGGTCACGCCGGTCTCGGGAACATCGGGGGCGTTCACGCTGGAGGCGTCAACCACCTGGGTATCAACGTCCAGGCCGTCAATGCGTCCGCGCAGAATTTCGCGCAGTTCCTTGAGCTTGCCCTTATTGTGGCTTGCCAGAACAATCTTTGCGTCTGCCATAGTTTCTCCTTGTCGACGGAACTAGTTACTGGGACGGGTTAGTGTGCCAGTGCTTCACGCTGAATCTGAGCCAGCTCTGCGGTGCCTTCCAGCGCCAGGTCGAGCAGGCTGTTGAGCTCGTCGCGGTCGAAAGGCACGCCCTCGGCGGTGCCCTGAACCTCAACGAACTTGCCGCTGCCGGTGACGACCACGTTCATGTCGGTCTCGGCGCGAACGTCTTCGGTGTAGGGCAGGTCCAGCATGGGGGTGCCGTCAATAATGCCCACCGAAATTGCGGACACCGAATCGATCAGCGGGTTCGCCTTAGCGGGCAGAATCTTCTGCTCCTTCGCCCAAGAAATAGCGTCTGCCAGCGCCACGTACGCGCCGGTAATAGAAGCGGTGCGGGTGCCGCCGTCAGCCTGCAGAACGTCACAGTCGAGCACGATGGTGTTCTCACCCAGTTCGTCCATGTTGATGACCGCACGCAGGGAGCGACCAATCAGGCGAGAAATCTCGTGGGTGCGGCCGCCCACGCGGCCCTTCAGCGACTCGCGAGAAGAACGGGTGTTGGTGGCGCGCGGCAGCATCGCGTACTCGGCGGTCACCCAGCCCTTACCTTCGCCCTTGAGCCAGCGCGGCACGCCCTCGGTGAAGGATGCGGTGCACAGCACGCGGGTGTTGCCGAACTCGATGAGGGCGGAACCCTCAGCGTTGCGGGACCAGCCGCGGGTAATGGTGATGGGGCGCAGTTCGTTGAGGGCGCGGCCGTCTTCGCGGGTTGCAGTCATGGGTTCTCCTTGAATCTGTCTGCGGGGTCTGTGTCTGTCTGTTGAATCTATGTCAAAAAGTGGGCGGGGCTGAGCGCAGTTTGCACTAGTCCAGTTTGTTTTAGCCCAGGTCGGGTTTAGCCTAGTCCAGCTCGGGCTTCGCCTAATCTAGCTCAGGCTTGGGCAGCGCAATCGCGGTGTTCAGCGGCGGATCAAGCACCTCCACCACGTTCAGGGTGGACGTGACCGGGTGAGCCTCCGTCGGGCGCGGGTAGATGCGGTAACTTGCCGCCATTTCGGCAATGCCGACCGGGCCAGAGAAAGCACTGCGCGCCTCCGCGCGAGCGATGTCCGGGTCGTTCCACACGGGCAGGTGGGTCAGCAACAGGTTACGCACACCCGCCTCCGTGGCAGCCTCGCCGGCGCGCTTGCCGGTCAGATGAATACCGCGCAGGGCTTCGTCTCGACCCTCCTGGTAGGCTGCCTCGCAGAGGAACAGGTCAGCACCGCGCGCAGCCTTGACCAGGCCCTCGCACAGGTCGGTATCGCCCGAGTACGAGAACACGGTGTGACCCTCGCGGTCATTGCAGATGATGCGCAGCGCGTACGGATCCTTCGAGGGGTGAACCACACGGAACGGCTCCACGCGGAAGGGACCAATCTGCACGGGCTCACCCTCAGTCCAGGTGTGGTAGTCAAACTCGGTGCTCATGCCCGGATCCGGGTCCAGGCCGTGAGTCGCCGAAAGGTACTCGTTAATCGCGGCGGGACCGTACAGCGGAATGCGGCCCTTGGGCCAGCCGCGCGGATCCCACTTGACCGCCACGTGCAGACCGGACAGGTCGATGCAGTGGTCCGGGTGCAGGTGCGAAATCAGAATCGCGTCGATATCGCTCAGATCGATATGGCGCTGGAGCATGCCGAGGGAGCCGTTGCCCATGTCCATGATGATGCGCCAGGTTCGACCCGCGAAGTCCGTGGCGGTGAGCATGTAGCAACTAGCCGGTGAGACGGGGCCGGGAAAGGAGCCCGTGCAACCGATAACGGTTAGACGCATGAGGTGTCGTCCTTAGGGGTGGTGCTAGAAAATTCGGTGTCCGCGGAGGTGCGTGCCGCCTCTGCAGGATCTGCCGATTCGTCGATGGTGATGTTGCGGTGTGCCGCAAGCATTTCGGGGGTGAGTGCCGCCAGCGAGCCGGTCGGATAGCGTTCCGCCACGGAGCTGGTGTGGCGCACGTTAGTGACCTCGGGGCCGAGGAAGCGGCGTGCCAGCTGCGAGAACGTCTCAGATTCGCCGGTGGCGAGGAATTCGTGGCGCGGGTTTTCCTCGGGGACCGGGCTTTCAATGGCGTGGTTGAGCAGTTCGCGGTACACGTCCTTTGCGGTCTCATCCGCGGAGGAAACCAGGGTGACATCCTCACCCATAATGTAGGAAATCACGCCGGCCAGCAGCGGGTAGTGGGTACAGCCGAGCACGAGGGTGTCCACGCCGGCATCCTTGAGCGGCTGCAGGTACTCGCGGGCGGTCTCCAGCAGCTCGGGGCCGGAGGTAATGCCCTTCTCCACGAACTCCACGAAGCGCGGGCACGCCACCGAGTGCACCTCAAGGTTCGGGGTAATCGCGAAAGTGTCCTCGTAGGCGCGGGAGGTGACGGTCGCCTCCGTCGCAATCACACCGATCTTGCGGTTGCGGGTTGCGGCGAGCGCACGGCGGGCGGCGGGCTGAATCACCTCAATGACGGGGATGCCGTACTGGCGGGTGTAGCGTTCGCGGGCGTCACGGAGCACCGCTGCGGAGGCGGTGTTACAGGCGATGACGAGCATTTTCACGCCGGAGTCGACGAGTTCGTCCATGATGCGCAGGGCATTGGCGCGTACTTCTGCGATTTTGAGGGGGCCGTAGGGGCCGTGGGCGGTGTCACCGACGTAGATGATGCGTTCGTGAGGCAGCTGGTCCATGATGGCGCGTGCCACGGTGAGTCCGCCAACGCCGGAGTCGAAGACGCCGATGGGTGCCGCGGCGGTGGGGCCTACGGGCGCGGGGCTTCCCCAGGGGGTGCGGGCACGGTAGGGATTGGTTGCATCAATGCTGTCACTCATGTGTCACCTACACTTCGTTATCGGTCGGGTACCACGTTCTATGCTAACTCGCTAAGGTTACCCTTTTAGTCCGTTGAGCGGTTAGATGAGTCGAGAACCACCATTATGTGGTTGTATATGACGATAGTTTGAGGGGGAATTCGAAAAATTCGTTCTATTCTTGCTCGTTTGCCCCGCCAAATACTCCGCCAGGCTTTTCCTCTTCTTCGTCGTCCAGCCCGTCGAGCATGGCGAGCATGAGCGAGTCCTGAACCCAAGAGACGAAGTTGTACACCACAGCCATGTACTCTTCCTGGGTCTCAATCTCGGAAGGGTCGGTGAATGCCGCAATATCTTCTGCGGTGTCTTCGTCCACGATGTAGAGGCGGTCGGCGAGCACCAGGCGAATATCGCCGAGCGCGGCAGCCCAGGCGCGGGCGTGTTCTTCGTTCAGGCGCAGGTCGCTGGATTCAATGTCGAAGGCGAGCATGGCGAGGTTCGCGCGTTTGGTTTCTCGCAGGTCGCGTTCGGTGTAGCGGCGGTATTCGGTGGCGGCCTCGTCGTCGCTGCTTGCGGCGGGGAGCAGGCGTGCTACGGCGCTGTCGGCGGGGATGGTGGGGTTTTCGGTGATGCCGACCAGCGCCTCCAGCGGGTCGACGGTGCCGCCGTCTGCAGTGGTGTCTGCCGGGCGCAGTAGCGCGCGCACATCTTCGGCGAGTTCGCGAATCAGGTCGCGTTCGGCGGGTTCGAAGGAGGCGGTGTAGCCTCCGGGGGTGCGGCGGAAGGGTCGCGCCATTAGTTTTCTACTTTCTCGAAGGTTGCCAGCAGACCCCAGGCGTGCATTGCCTGGGTGTGTTTTTCGGCGTCTTCGCGCGAGCCGGTGAAGACGATTGCCTTGCCGTTGTTGTGCACCTGCAGCATGAGCTCTTCTGCGCGGGCGCGGGAGTAGCCGAAGTGACTGCGGAAGACGTAGGACACGTAGGTCATGAGGTTGACGGGGTCGTTCCAGACGATGACTTTCCAGGGGGTGTCTGTGGCGAGGATGTTCTCCAGAGCGGTGTCGAGGTCGGTGTCCTCGAGGGTTCCGGTGGAGAGGGTCACGGCGGTAGTGTTCATTGGTTTCCTTTGCGGCCGGTTCCCTTTGATTATACGGGCGGGTATGTGTTGCCCCTGTGTGGCCCCTGTGTTCGTCCTGCGCTACTGCGGTGTTCGTTCTGCGTTGTGCCGGTGTTTATCGTGTGTTGTATCTGTGCAGAGTGCTGGTAATTTGTCATATTACAGCACTTAGAGTCAAGAATACTTTATGTAGTGATTGACACGCCGGTTTAAGAAGAAAAATACCCTAATACCCCACTACAATAAACACATGGCTACTACCTCTCTTCTCACCGACCACTACGAACTGACCATGCTCCAGGCGGCACTCGCCTCCGGCGCAGCCAACCGTAAGTGCACCTTCGAAGTCTTCACCCGCCGCCTGCCCGCAGGCCGCCGCTACGGCATCCTCGCAGGCACCGGCCGATTCCTCGAAGGCCTCGCAAACTTCCGCTTCAACGACGAAGAACTCTCCTTCCTCTCCTCCCGCAACATCGTCAACAAAGAAACCCTCTCCTACCTCGAATCCTTCACCTTCAGCGGCAACATCCGCGGCTACGCAGAAGGCGAAGCGTTCTTCCCCCACTCCCCCGTCATGCAGGTCGAAGGCACCTTCGCCGAAGCGTGCGTCCTCGAAACCTACCTGCTGTCCATCCTGAACTTTGACTCCGCCGTGGCGAGCGCCGCCTCCCGCATGAGCGCAGCCGCAGGCAACCGCCCCTGCCTCGAAATGGGTTCGCGCCGCGCCCACGAACGCGCCGCCGTCTCCGCCGCACGCGCCGCCGTGATTGCCGGCTTCGCGGGCACCTCCAACCTGGAGGCTGGCCTGCGCTACGGCCTGCACACCATCGGCACCAGCGCCCACGCGTTCACCCTGCTGCACGACAGCGAACGTGAAGCGTTCGAGGCGCAGCTGCGTTCCCTCGGCGCCCGCACCACCCTGCTCGTCGACACCTACAACGTGGACGAGGCGGTCCGCCTCGGCGTGGAACTCGCGGGCGAAGAGCTTGGCGGCGTGCGCCTGGACTCCGGCGACCTGGTCGCCACCGCGGCACGTGTGCGTGAACTGCTCGACTCGCTCGGCAACACCCACACCAAGATCACCGTCACCAGCGACCTGGACGAGTACGCCATCGCATCCCTGGCGGCAGCACCCGTGGACTCCTACGGCGTGGGTACCAAGCTGGTCACCGGTTCCGGCGCACCGACTTCCTCCATGGTGTACAAGGTTGTTGAGCGTGAGAACTCCGCCGGTGAAATGCAGCCGGTCGCTAAGGCGTCTGCTGGCAAGGCGTCCATCGGTGGCGCCAAGCGTGCGGCCCGCCGCCTCAACAGCATGGGCATTGCGACCGCCGAGGTTCTGGGCACCCACGAGGACCCGAACCTGCTCGAGGACACCCGCCCGCTCATGGTGGACTTCGTCCGCAACGGCGAGCTGCTCCCCGGCTTCACCGGCGAGGAAGGCGTGCGCCGCGCAACCGCCCGCCACGTAGCATCCCTGGCTGAGCTTCCCGAAGCTGCCCACCGCCTCTCGGAGGGTGAGCCGATCATTCCGACCGAATTCATCTAAACCACCCTTCTGAGATACTGTTTTCACCTGGCGAATCAGAGTGAAAACTCATTCCTACTTGTAAAGGACAGACATGTCTAAGGCACTGATTATTGTTGACGTGCAGAACGATTTCTGCGCCGGCGGCGCCCTCGCCACCGAGCGCGGTGCGGACGTTGCCGCGCTGATTAGCGAATACGTGGAGAACAACCACCACCGCTACGACGCGATTGTCGCCACCCAGGACTGGCATATCGATCCGGGCTCGCACTTCTCTGACACCCCCGACTACGTTGACTCCTGGCCGGTGCACTGCGTCGCCAAGAGTGAAGGCGCACAGATTCACGAGAACCTGGACACCGACTACATTGAGGCGTACTTCCGCAAGGGCCGCTTCGAGGCAGCCTACTCGGGTTTTGAGGGTCTTCTCGCTCCCGAGGATGAGGTCGCAACCGGCGAGCACGAGCCCGGTGCGGATGCGTCCGAGGACGGCCCGCAGACTCCCCTGTCGGAGTGGCTGGATGAGCGCGGTATCGAGTTCGTCGATGTTGTCGGTATCGCCACCGATTATTGCGTGTCGGCAACCGCTCGCGATGCGGTCGATGCAGGCTACGAGACTCGCGTGCTGATTGACCTGACCGCGCCCGTGCACGAGGACAAGCTCGACGACGTGGTTGCCGAGCTTGAAGATGAGGGCGTCGAGGTGGTTGAGGTTCTCTAACCTCCACTATCACTGTAGGTAACTCGCCATTTCAGGCGGGCGTTGAATATACAGAGACCTTGAATATACAGAGGCGGGGAGCCTGGGATAGTACATCCCAGGCTCCCCGCCTCTTGGCGTGTCCACGAACCTAGCGTGCCCATGACCGAGCGTGTCTGCAACTAGCCGAGGTCATGAAACCTCGGCGGTTATGTAGCCGGTTGAGCCGCTTACTTAAAGCGGACCTCCCCCATGACGGTGCCACCTGCGCTGCCGGTAAAGCTGGTGCGGCGGGTGGGGTGTGCGTTGTGTGGCATGAGGTTTTCTTGCATGAGGGTTAAGGGGGTAAATAATTTATACCTTTGTACATTAAGTGCAATATTCATTTTCTGGAGTATAGACACCGAAAAACATTCTCAACTCACCACGCCATGGCCTCGCTCAACCCAGCATTTCCGGGCGCGAAAAAGCCCCGCGAGCGCATACACTCGCGGGGCTTTACTGGCGACCGAATCAATTCATCTCCGGTACCCTTCAAATATTGGTTAGTTACTTGCCGACCTGGCAGAGGAATACCTTCACGATGCCATCGTGGGAGACGGTTGCCCCGCTAAACACCTCGCTGGAAGTGACGTTATTGGAGTTGGAGATTTCACCCTCCATCACCTGCGGCGCCAGGTAGGAACCACCCGCACCACCAGAGCCAGCCAGCTGCACATAGCTGATGCTCTGACGAACACCCTTAGGGTTGTTATTCCACTTCTGAGCAATTGTGATAGATGACTGCGAGAGCGCCGCGCCGGAGCCGCCACCACCATAACCGCCGCCTCCAGCACCGGACACAATAATCTGCCCACCGTTAAAGTAGGGCGCTACACCGTAGTAGTGGATTTCTTCTCGAGTTCCATCAGGGAATTCAAGAACTTCTACGTCTTCCTGACGGTACCTTGCTTCGTTATCATCTAGCTGGTAGCTCACAGACATTACTCCGTCGCCACCATTTCCTTGCAGACCATTAGTACCGGGATTACCTGCGGTCGAGGAGCTATAAAGCACCTGCTTATTCTGGCTATCGAAGCTAAAGATACTGTTGGGAGTACCGGTCAACACGGTCGGCTTAGCACCGCCGGCGCCTCCGATACCGTTACCGCCGCCTTTACCGCCTTCAACAGTCAGTTCAAGGCTCACATCCTGCGCATAGTATTCATGACCTTCGGTAGCATCACCGCCACGAGCCCCACCAGCAACGCCAGCTGCACTGTATACGGGCGCGTGGGTCGGGTGCTCCGGACCGGTCATGCGGACATCCACAATGCCGGGAAAATGGCGATGATTAGGTTCTGCGGTGTATGGTTTTCCGACAATTGATACGCCACCGCCGCCACCGGCAACGGCAATGACTTCACCATCAATCAGTAGTGCCGATGAGCCACCACCCGAGCATCCGTAGACTTCTTCCATAGGCGAAGGATTGGGTCTGTAAGACCATTGGTGAGCCCAGACCCAGCGCTCATATACTTTATCCATAACATCGTTAGGGATTCTTACCTCAGGAGTCGAGCCTCCATCGCCGAACCCGTATCCACCCTTTACCGGAGCGGTTCGGTATCCTTCACCGCTGGGGTAGTACTCAGGAGCAAAGCTACCGCCGCCGCCAGCAATAATTTTGACGGTTTGATTAGGTTTCACTTCAACGATTCCGCTGACCTTGGCACCAGATCCTCCGTCCAGGCCCTTCTCGTACGTTCCGCCTGCGCCACCGGTCAGTTCAAAACGTAGCTTATGGGTGCCTGCTGGAATAGTAAATTCTTCTTCAACGCGTTCATAATTGCTCATACCCCGAGCAGAGACAAATGCGTTCTCAGCAAACGTACAGTCCACAGAGGAGGCGAAGGCCGGAACTACTGAAGAAGCCGCAATCACGGGCGTCGCCCAGGCGACACCCTTCACGACCTTACGGCGAGAAATATGAGACATCACTGTCCTTCGATGGTTGGTGCAATCACTCCCCTGGCACGCTATCGGGGTGCGCGCTATTGCGAGGTTGGTTGCATGGTGTTTCTTAAAGTTTTGATGGCTCAGCATAGACCTATATGCTGCGCATCATTGGAAAGTCCCCTGAACTCGGCGACCATGCCGTGTGTTCTAAAGACCTTTCCCACACTAGGCTACACGTTCCGTCTCTGCGCTGCCATGATTATGGCGCCTCATACCCAACATTCTGCATTTTATGCACACGAGAAGCCCCGCGAGCGCACACCCGCGGGGCTTTCCCCTATGTTCTATCCACGTTCTAGCGTCGGCCCACGAACCAGTCCGACAGCTTATCGATACGCGCCTGAATCTGCTCCGCAGAAGCCTGCGCGACCGCCGGGCCGCCACAAATCTTACGCAGCTCATTGTGAATCACGCCGTGCGGCTGACCCGAACGAATCGACCACGCTGCCACATTCTTCGCCAGCTTATTGCGTAGCTCCTTCAACTGGCGGTGATCCACCACCGAAGGCGCCGCAGTCGCCGGGCGACGTGCCGCGTGTTCACGCTGATGCGCGCGCAGCAGCGTACCGACCTGCTCGGCGTCCAGCAGACCCGGAATACCCAGGAAGTCCTGCTCCTCCTCACTACCCACGGCAAGGTTGCCGGAGGCGAACTCGGCGCCGTCGAACAGCACGCCGTGGAAGGACGCCTCGGAGCCGAGCGCCTCGAACTTGCCGCGTGCCAGCTGCTCGGAGGCGCGTTCCTCACGGTTTGCTTCCTCGAGCAGATGGTCGTCCAGCCCCTCGACCATGGGGTCGATTTCCTGGGGTGCGCCGCGGTCGAGGGCGTGGTCGCGTTCTACTTCCATGTCGTTGGCGAGCATCATCAGCTGCGGCACCGAGGGTAGGAACACGGACGCGGTTTCGCCGCGCTTGCGGGCACGCACGAAACGACCAATAGCCTGCGCGAAGAACAGCGGGGTGCTGGTGCTGGTGGCGTACACGCCCACGGCGAGGCGGGGCACGTCCACGCCTTCGGATACCATGCGCACGGCGACCATCCAGCGCTGCATGCCTTCACGGAATTCGTCAATTTTCGCGGAGGCTTCACGGTCGTCAGAGAGGATCACGGCGGGGTATTCGCCGGTGATTTTCTGGATCTGTTCGGCGTAGGCTTTGGCGTCCGCGTGGTCGGTTGCGATGACGAGCGCACCGGCGTCGGGCACGGTGCGGCGCACCTCAGTCAGGCGCTTATCGGCCGCCGCGAGCACGGTCGGAATCCATTCTCCGTTGGGGTCGAGGGCGGTGCGCCACGCCTGGGAGGTGATGTCCTTGGTGAAGCCTTCGCCGAGGTTTGCCGCCATTTCCTCACCAGCGGAGGTGCGCCAACGCATCTGGCCCGAGTACGCCATGAAGATGACCGGGCGCACCACGTGGTCCTTCAGCGCGGGGCCGTAACCGTAGGAGTAGTCCGCTTTGGAGCGGCGGATACCGTCATTGTCGACCTCGTAGGTGACGAACGGAATCGGGGAGGTGTCCGAACGGAACGGGGTACCGGTCAGCGCCACGCGGCGGGTCGCGTCGTCGAACGCTTCACGCAGGCCGTCGCCCCAGGACAGCGAATCACCGGCGTGGTGAATCTCGTCAAAAATTACGAGGGTTTTCGTTTCCTCGGTGTTGCGGGCGTGCAGCTGCGGCTTATTCGCCACCTGCGCGTAGGTCAGCGCCACACCCTTGTAGTGGCGGCTGATGGTCACATCCGCGTTCTTGAAGTTCGGATCAATAGGAATACCGACCTTCGCGGCGGCGTCTGCCCACTGCTTTTTCAGGTGGTCGGTGGGCGCCACAACGATGAGCTGGCGGACCGTGCCGCGGTTAAATAGTTCCTTGGCGAGGGTCAGCGCAAACGTGGTTTTACCCGCGCCGGGGGTTGCCACAGCCATGAAGTCGCGGGGGTTGGTTTCGAAGTACTTCTGCATGGCTTCTGCCTGCCAGGCGCGCAGGCTGACGGAAGTACCCCAGGGGGCGCGGTCGGGGTATGCCGGGGAGAGCTTCGGCTTCACCATACTGTCGAATAGGGTGGGTTCCTCTGCGGGTGCGCTCATTCTCTCCTTCTTCCTCGTCTGCATCTGCTGTTGCGGCGGGTTAGGCTCGGGACGGCTGATGCCCGCCGGGCACAGCGAGGTTAAATTCTAGCACCACATCCGCGGGTTGGGCCGGGCTGTGGTGCAAGAATTTGGTGCTCGTCAGCAAAGTCTCATGAGCGGTGTTGGGCCGTTGAGTCTTGCTGCGGCGTGTTATTTATTCGTATTTATTCAGGCGTATCGCCCAGGTTGTATTGCCCAGGATGTGTTGTCTGAGGCGTGTCGTCTGGCGTGTATTATTCGCCGGAGCCGTTGTCGCCGTCGTTGCCGGGTGCGAGGCCTTCGTAGATTTCCTTGCACTGGGGGCAGACGGGGAACTTCTGCGGGTCGCGGCCGGGTACCCACATTTTGCCGCAGAGGGCGCGCACGGGTTCACCGGTCAGCGCCGATTCGAGGATCTTTTCCTTGCGTACGTAGTGGGAGAAGCGCTCGTGGTCGCCGGGCTCAGAAAGCTGGGTTTCTTCGCGTTCGAGCAGAGCGGTACCGCCTGCGGTTCCGGGGCCAAAGGGGTCTTCGATGCCTTCGATCGAGCTCATGTTTCTCCTTGATGATGAGGTGGGATACATAGGGTGAGGGGTGCCGCTGCACGGTTGGGTGATCGGCGCCTTCTCTATTTTAGTAGCAGTTGGGAGGTGCTGAGCCTACGGGCGGTCAATATGGAGGCAGGCCACAGCTCAACCATAGACTCCGGTGCCTTTCGGGCACTCCCCTGCGCCTCTTTCCGTTAGAAGTTCGGGCGGCACAGAAAAGGGGTTCCGCGCCAGGCTTAGTACCTAACACGGAACCCTTCTCTTTTATTCCTGATGTGCTGGAGCTTCGACTCTTGTTAGTTCGCTTGGAAACGTGCCACGCGTTCCAGCATCTTGGAGCTGACCTTGTCGTAGCGGTGACCGCCCCACGCCACGCCACCCACGAGCAGTGCGGCACCAATCAGGAGCTGAATCAAGCCACCGAAGACGAGGGTTAGTAGATCTTGGGTCACGAAAATGTACACAACAACCGAGATACCGCCGGGTAGCGCGCTGAGCATCACCAGAATTACGGTGAGCATGAGCAGCAACTGATTAGCGAAGCCCTCATTGTTCTTCGGGTTCTTGAACGGGTTAGCACCCGGAGGCGCCACGGGCGGGCTAATGAAGGTGTCCATCACGCAGCCCATACCAGCCGCTGCGGCGAGCACGCCCAGCTGGTGCATCAGCACGATGGGGAAAAGCTCCAGGTGTCCATTTGCCGCTGAGGCGACGAACACCATCACCACCACGATCGGAACCATCAGGATGCTGTAACCCCAAAGACGGCCGAGACGATCGTCAATACCGCGTAGCGGGGAGAGCACGTGCAGGCTGAATGCGGTGTTGTCGTAGGAGACGAGGTAGCACATGTAGTAGCCGGTGAAGACGGTGCAGAAGTACATCCAGAATCCGAAGAGCTGCATCACGCCACTATTGATGATCTGGTTAGCTTCAGCCGCGTTGACGCCGTTAAAACTGGCCCGACTTTCGAAGGAGCCTACAGAGCTCAGGAACAGGGGCATAGCCACCGTCAGTATCAGGTAAAGCATGGCGGTGCTTGCGGTCAGCAGCTGCAGACGGTTGTCTTTCAGAAATGAGTGCAGGGTTCGTGCCGCCACGGCACCACGCGGGGTTGCGGGGAACCGTGCCAACAGACCCAAATCACCCGCGGCGACTTCAGCTGCGCTCGCGTGGTGCGCGCTACCGCCCACATTCGCCATGGAGCGTGCCAGGTTCTTACCCCACAGCCACCATCCGCCAGCCAGGTAGACGAGGGTCAGAGCCAGGCAACCAAGGGCGGTGCCCATATTGCCGGTCGCCATAAAGTAGGGCACCGCAAATGCCGACCCGAAGGGCGTCACGCTGAGCCACGGCAGGTAGGGCAGCACCTCTTCCCAGTGCTTGGTCAGGTAGGTTATCGTTCCACCGAAGATAAAGCCGGCGCTCATCATCAGTAGCATGGCAACGATCATCAGGGTGTTGGCGATGCGCGGGTTATCATTCAGCGCCATGCCCAGGCGGTTGGCGAGACGAGCCCACACCATGAGGTTCGCAAGGCCGAGCACGCAGCAGATGAGGTACACGACCAGCGCGAGCGGTTGCGATATAAACGCGATCGCACCCAGCAGCACGGCAATGATGCTGGCAATGCCGGGGATACCCACGAACCCGCCGAGGAACTGGCCCTTCTGCAGGGTGGAGGGCTTGATGGGGAAGAGCACGAATCGGCTCTCGTCCAGGGTGCCGTCCAGTCCGCTAAAGAAAATGGGGACAATAGCCCAGGCGAGCGCAATAACCGCGCCTACCAGGAGGGTTCCGAGCTGACCGTATTCGGGTACCTCCGAGTTAGCGATAAAGTATGCGGAGCCGAGGCCGAAGAGCATACCGCCCGCGTAGAGCGCCGCAAAAATCAGGCCGATCAGTGCCCAGATGCTGCGGCGGAAGGAAGCGAGCACATACTGCCACTTTAGTGAGACGAGGTGCCCAACCATGACAATCCTTCCGAGGAGGTGCGGCCGCCGACCAGCTGCACGAATCGTTCTTCAAGGCTCATGCCGGCGCGTACTTCATCGACCGTTCCGGCGGCGAGAATACGGCCGGAGTCCATGACGGCTACGTGGTCGCACAGGCGCTGGACAAGGTCCATCACGTGCGAGGAGATAATGACAGTTCCGCCGGAGGCAACGAAGCCACGCAGAATGTCCTGAATATTAGCGGCGGAAACCGGGTCGACCGCCTCAAAGGGCTCGTCCAGGATCAGCACGGAGGGCGCGTGAACGAGAGCGGCGGCGAGCGCAATCTTCTTGGTCATACCGGCGGAGTAGTCGGCAACGGCACGGCCCGCAGCGTCGGTCAGGTCCATTGCGGCGAGCAGGTCCTTGACGCGGGAGGCAACGGTTTCCTTATCGATCCCGTGCAGGTAGCCGGAGTAGGTGATGAGCTGTTCACCGGTGAGCTTGTCGAAGAGGTGCACGCCGTCGGGCAGCACACCCAGGTGCGCTTTGGCTTTGAGCGGGTCGGCCCACATGTCGATGCCGCGCACGTAGGCGGTGCCTTCATTGGGCTTGAGCATGCCGGTGACCATGGAGATGGTGGTGGTTTTACCGGCGCCGTTGCGGCCGACCAGTCCGTAGAAGGATCCGGAGGGGATGTCGAGGTTGATGCGGTCGACGGCGACCTTCTGACCGAATGCCTTGGTGAGGCCGCGGATTTCGATGGCGGGGCGAGCGCCAGCTGCAGGTATAGTCTGCGGGGTGACGGGTAGCTGCGGTGCTACCGATGCGGGAACTACAGCTTCCGGCGCTACAGGCTCGAGGTTTGTAGCTTCCGGCGCTGCAAATTCGGGGACTATAGCTTGAGGTACTGCCGCGGCGGGGGTTGCCTCTACTGTGGTCTCTAGTACCGGGTTGGTCTCTTGTACCGGGTTCTGCGGTGAACCTGGTTCTTGCGGGTTCGGGTCCTGGGGAAAGTGACTAGTGTTCATATTTTTACCCTACCACCCCCCCCATGAGGTCTAGCAGGTTTGGTGATGAAACCTGCATTATTAAGTACTCACAACGCATATTATGGACATTCCGGAGTGCTATAGATACCATCCAGCCGCGCTATCAGACAGGTTGAGTCGATAAGCTCTCCCCACCCTCAAAACCGCCGAAAACCGCAAATGCAGAACGGGCTACCGCCTACCCTACAGCCCGAGTGCAGGGGTAGACGATAGCCCGTCCGTATTCAACGTTTCAGCCGGTTAGACCGGCTCAAGAGGTTTCCGGGGTGACAGCCGTTTTTAGAACAGCGCCATGGTAAGTGCCGCACGCGCCTTGACGGTGCGCGGGTCAGATGCACCCACCACGTCGAAAAGCTGCACGAGGCGCTCGCGCACACGCGCCTTATCGTCGGGACCTACCGCGCTGAACAGGCGCAGCAGACGGTTGTACGCGTCCTCCACGTGGCCACCGACCAAGTCCAGGTCGGCTACGTTGAACGCCGCCTCAATGTTCATGGGGTCTGCCGCGGCCGCCGCACGTTCGGTTGCCATGTCCAGGTCCTTCACGCGGGCGAGCAGTTCAACCTGTTCCAGGCCGAGCTTCGCTTCCTTATCGCCGGGGTTCTCGGTGATTGCCTTGCGGTATGCGGCGCGGGCACCCTCCAGGTCGCCGCGGTCG
This sequence comes from Rothia sp. HMSC071B01, assembly GCF_001808945.1. NCBI lineage: Bacteria > Bacillati > Actinomycetota > Actinomycetes > Micrococcales > Micrococcaceae > Rothia > Rothia sp. HMSC071B01. Next base: position 209,740 of record NZ_KV795071.1, read on the forward strand.
AGGGCGGCGACGGCTTCTGCGTGCAGGGGCGGCAGGGGCTTTTCATCGTCGGGAACGACCGGGTCGAAGCCGCCGGGCAGCTGGTACTGTGCCGCGAGCTGCAGAACCTGGGAGAGTACATCGCCGAGGTCTTCTGCGCTGACCGGGCCGGTGTAAATCGGTGCCGGGCGGCCCGCCAGAACGGCAACGCCCGCGGGCACGCCGCTCACGCCGAATACCTGGGCAGCTTCGGGGAGCTTGGTAACGTCCACGGCGGCGCAAATCATGGTGCCTGCGGCGGAGTCGACGAGCTTCTGCACGCCTTCGAGCATCTGCAGGGAGGAGGGCGAGTGCGGCGCGTAGAGCGCAAAAATCACGGCCCCCTGGCTGGAGAGCTGCACGAACTTCTGGAACTCCTCAGGGGTGTTCACGTCGTAGCGCCAGGTGGGGGCGGCGGGGGCATCGGGCTGATTACCCGAGGATGCTGCGGACCCCTGCGTGCCGGAGGTGGGGTTCAGCTCCACGGCGTTGCGCACCGAGGCGGGAATCTCCTGTACTGCCCCGTTCTGTACTGCACCACCCTGCGCGACATGACCCTGTGCCGCGTTCTGGGATGCGCCGCGGTCTGCCGGATCAAAAATAATGCTCATCCTGGGCTCCTTTACGTTCTGTACCTATTGTTGCGTGCGGGCTAAATCCTTCACGCGTTCCTTCCTCTATTATCCCCACAACGCACCGTTGCGAGCGCCCGTTCTCTGTCGCCTACGCTCTGAGCTCATGCCGGGGATAGCGTTTGGGCTATTGCCCGATCCGTCCCGCAAATATCTCTCCCACATGCACTCCCCTGTCCTTGGGATTCACCGTGGACGCCGTAACAAAGTAAACCAGCCGGTAGAATGGCACAGTAGAGAAAAAATACCCGGAATGATTCGGAAAGGAAGAGCATGAGCGAGAAGAAAGCCTCAGAAGCTCCCGCAGAGACGACATCGTCCCCCGAGACGCGCAAGAAGGAATCCCTCACCGATCAGCTAACGGAGACCTTCAGCGAGCTGACCGAAAGCATTAGCCAGGTGCGTTCCAACCGCCGCCGCGCTTCTATGCCTCCTACGGATACCATTCCGGTGGTTCCCGCCGCTTCTGAGGATGCGCCTCCCGCACCGAAGGTGGTCGGCAACGGCAAGGCATCCATGATGCACAACCCGGTCGCTTTTGGTTTCCTCATGACCGTGGGCGTGGGTCTGGCGCTCTTCGCCTACTACATTTTCAACAATGTGGGTGCCCTGGTGGGTTGGGTGACCGGTGCTATTTTCATTGCTCTGGGTCTAGACCCGATTGTGCGCCGCCTGGAGTCTTGGGGCATTAAGCGCGGTATCGGCGTGATTGCTGTGCTTGCTGGTTTTGCTGGCGCTGTGACCGGTCTGGTCATGACCATTGGCCCAATTATTAGCGAGCAGGCATCTAAGTTTGTGCAGTACGCGCCGGGTATCTATCAGAACACAATTGATTCTGATTGGTACCACGAGCTTGATCAGCGTTTTAACATCAGCACCTGGGTGAATGAGAACGTCCCTAAGTTCTTGGAGTCAACGTTCTCCTCTTCACAGGTCAATAGCTTCATGTCGAGCTTGGTTTCTGCTGGGTCTACTTTGGCGCAGAGCGTGACCGGCGTGATTATTGTGCTGTTCCTGTCTCTATACTTCCTCACCTCGATGGACACCATCAAGGCGTGGGGTGTGCGCCTGGCGCCGGCGTCCAAGCGTGTGCGCGTCAAGTACATTACCGACAAGATTACCGAGTCGGTGGGTAACTACGTGATGGGTCAGGCTCTGGTTGCTGTGCTGAACGCGTTTGTGGCGTTCTTGATTATGGCTTTTTTGGGCTTTAGCTTCCCGCAGTTGATGGCTTTGGTCGTCATGATTCTGGCGTTCATTCCGCTGGTTGGTGGCGTGATTGCGCTGATTTTGACCTCGCTGATTCTGCTGACTCAGGGTTGGAGTCTGGCGCTGTGGTTTGCGGTGGCGTACTTCCTGTACTTGCAGGTGGAGGCGTACCTGATTTCTCCGCGTATTATGGCTCGCGCTGTTTCGGTTCCTGCCGGTGTTGCGATTATTTCTGTGGCTGCCGGTGGCGCGCTCTGGGGCGTGCTGGGTGCGCTGATTGCTATTCCGGTGGCGGCTTCCATGCTGATTCTGGTGCGTGAGGTGTTCATTCCTCGCCAGGACCAACTGTAGTCACCGCCCAGTTGTAGTCGCCTCCCAGCTGTAGAGTCCCCTCTAGGTTCTCTACGCGCTCACGGCTCTTCCACCGAGCAGGCGTTTAAGACATAAGGCGGCGGCTTTGGATGTTCTATCCAAAGCCGCCGCCTTTACGTTTTGTGTCGAGCCTTTAGAGCTCAGTAATTTCTTCTGCCACCGGGCCGCTGTATTCGGTGGGCAGTTCGGTGGGTGCACCAGTTACGATGCTGACAATAGTGTTCAGGACCTGCTGCACGGACTTCTCGCCCACCCACAGGTGCTTGCAACCCTCGAAGGGAATTACCCGAGTACGCGGTACAGCCGCGAAACGCTCACGCGCTGCCGGAGGCTGCAGGTAGTCGTCATGCTCGGGCACCAGCGCGTACAGCGGGTTCGAGATCTTGTTCCACTCGTCCAGCTCAGCCGGGTGCACGCGGTGCAACGGCGGGGAGAGCAGAATGGCGCCGGTGAACTCGTTCGCGTATTCGGGCGCGTACTTGAGCACCAGCTCGGTGCCGAAGGACCAGCCGACCAGCCAGGGGTTCGGCAGGGCGCGCTCGCGTACGAACTTCAGAATTGCGTCAAAGTCCTTCTTCTCGGCAAAGCCGCCGTCAAAGACGCCTTCGCTGGTGCCGCGAATCGAGGAGGTACCGCGGGTGTTGAAACGCAGCACCGCAATGTTCGACAGCGCCGGCAGGCGGAAGGACGCCTTCTTGTACACGTGCGAGTCCATGTAGCCGCCGTGGGTGGGCAGCGGGTGGAAGGTCACCAGGGTTGCCTTGATTTCGCCTTCGGGCAGGGCGAGTTCACCGACGAGGCGCTTACCGTCCGCGGTGATGACGGTGAAGTTCTCGCGGCGTGCAGGAAGCACAGTACGTGCCTTAATGGGGGTGGGCTCAGCAGCGGTGCTGAAGACGTAGCGGGCGGGATCGAATTCCTGCTCGCGAGTGATATCGGCGGTGTTGCTCATTGCGTTCCTTCAAGAATTGGATTCGAGAATGTGGACTAGGGTCTAGGGTCTAGGGTCTTGGGTCTTGGGCTGCACCTCAAGTGCAGTGTTCAGCCTATTTGCGGCGGGTGCGCCAGCAATGCTGATGCCAGTGCCTGCGCTCGTCAATGGCGCGGCTACGGCCCATCGTGTGGCTTTCTTGCCACACCACCAGGTGCGCTGTTCTGGGCGGAATCGGGCGGTAGCATTCGGGGCAGGTGTAGGTTTTTTGGGCGTTGACGGCGGGAATGTATTGCACCAGCCAGTCACCGTATCGGTCACGTTCCAATCGGGGCGCAGGGTCGAGGATCCTGCTGATATCACGCCCTGCGGGTGCTTGACGGTGCCACTTATCGCTGGTGGTGCCGGATGCTCGCCTGCCGGGATGATTCTTACGTGCCATGAGCCCTATTCTACCGCGCCGCTCAGCTATCTCTACCTATCGGTCCTGCCGCTGTTCGCTCTACGCTCTTCCACATACTGGCGTGGTACTCATGTTGAGGCGGTACTCCCCCGCTCTGTGCCGTACTTCCCTGCTGTGCCCCGTCCGCGACCTGTACCAAGCTCAGGTTCCCTATCTCATACCCTCACCTGCTAGAGCCAAACACTCGTACCTGCTAGAGTGGACGGATGCGTATTGTCATTGCTGAATGCTCCGTAGATTATGAGGGCCGCCTCCGCGCCCACCTGCCCCGCGCTACCCGCCTGCTGATGGTCAAGAATGACGGCTCCGTCCTCATTCACTCCGACGGCGGTTCCTACAAGCCCCTGAACTGGATGAGCCCTCCCTGCTCCCTGCTGGTGGCTGAGCGTGAGGACGTTCCGCAGAGCATCCGTGAGGACCTGGAGTCCGATGTTCAGCAGCTGTGGACCGTTCAGGCAGCTAAGAGCGATGATCGCCTCATGATTCGTATCTACAAGATTGAGCACGAGCACGCCACCGACCTGGGTGTTGACCCCGGCCTCATCAAGGACGGTGTGGAAGCTGACCTGCAGCGTCTGCTCGCCGAGCAGATCCACACTCTCGGTGAGGGCTATTCGTTGGTACGCCGCGAGTACCCGACCGCTATCGGTCCGGTCGACATCATGGCGAAGGATGCGCACGGCGTCTCCGTGGCGGTCGAGCTCAAGCGTGTGGGCGATATTGACGGTGTGGAGCAGCTGACCCGTTACCTGGAGCTGCTCAACCGTGACCCGCTGCTGGCACCGGTGCGCGGCGTGTTTGCGGCGCAGACGATTAAGCCGCAGGCTCGTACCCTGGCTGAGGACCGCGGTATCCGCTGCGTGAGCCTGGACTACGACGCGATGCGCGGCGTGGACGATTCGGCTGACCGCCTGTTCTAGCTGACCGGCCTGTTCTAAACGGCTCTAGCTAAGCGGCTACACATAGCTTGAGGGGCGCCTCCCGATACATGGGAGGCGCCCCTTTTCTGCGTATACCGATCTTTCTGCGCATCATCTTTCTATGCACGCTGTCGTTCTGCACGCGCGCTCTTTCTGCGCGCTCTCTTTTTGCGCACATAACCTGCCCCGGATACACCAATCGCCGGTGCCCCTCCCCTTTCAGGGTGGAACACCGGCGAAGTGTACACACTGGTCAATTCCCCTTATGGGGAACTGGCTTTAGATCTCTGCGTGCTTTGCAGCGATGGTCACGTGATCGTTCGAGACGGTCAAGAAACCTGCGTTGAGGATGGTTTTAATGGTCTCACCCTCAACAGGTTCAATGAGCAGCTCGCCGTCCTGTGCCAGCAGCGTGCAGGTGGGGATCATGCCCGGCAGGATGCCGAGGTCACCGCTGACGGAGCGTGCACGAACGTACTTCGCTTCGCCAGTCCACACGACGCGTTCGCGGGAAACAACTTCAACTTTCAGAGCCATGATTACTTAGCTCCAGTCTGTGCCTTGATTTCCTCGTAGCGGCGCATAACGTCGTCCATACCACCAATGTTGTAGAACGCCTGCTCGGGGATGTGGTCGACATCGCCGTTGCAGATCATCTGGAAGGACTCGATGGTATCCTTCAGCGGAACGGTCGAACCCTCGACACCGGTGAACTGCTTTGCAGTGTAGGTGTTCTGGGAGAGGAACTGCTCGATACGACGTGCACGTGCCACGACGATCTTCTGCTCCTCGGAGAGCTCGTCCACACCCAGAATCGCGATGATGTCCTGCAGTTCCTTGTTTTCCTGCAGAATAGCCTTCACGCGAATTGCGGTGTCGTAGTGCTCCTGACCGATGTACTGTGCGTCCAGAATTCGGGAGGTGGAGGACAGCGGGTCAATTGCCGGGTACAGACCGCGCGATGCGATTTCACGAGAGAGCTCGGTGGTCGCATCCAGGTGCGCGAAGGTGGTTGCCGGCGCCGGGTCGGTGTAGTCATCCGCAGGCACGTAAATTGCCTGCATGGAGGTGATGGAGTGACCGCGGGTGGAGGTAATACGCTCCTGCAGCAGACCCATTTCGTCCGCCAGGTTCGGCTGGTAACCCACTGCGGAGGGCATGCGGCCCAGCAGGGTGGAAACCTCAGAACCTGCCTGAGTGAAACGGAAGATGTTGTCGATGAACAGCAGCACGTCCTGGTTCTGAACATCGCGGAAGTACTCCGCCATGGTCAGACCGGTCAGTGCCACGCGCAGACGGGTTCCCGGGGGCTCATCCATCTGGCCGAACACAAGAGCGGTGTCCTTCAGAACGCCTGCTTCTTCCATTTCGACCCACAGGTCGTTACCCTCACGGGTACGCTCGCCAACACCGGTGAACACGGAGGTACCACCGAAGTTACGAGCCACACGGGTAATCATTTCCTGGATCAGCACGGTCTTACCCACGCCTGCACCACCGAACAGACCAATCTTACCGCCCTTGATGTAGGGGGTCAGAAGGTCGATGGACTTAATACCGGTCTCCAGCATTTCGGTGGAGCCTTCCAGCTCTGCGAAGCCGGGAGCGGCACGGTGGATCGGCCAGTAGGTGTCAGCCTTGATCTCGGAGTTCGGCACGTCGAGTGCGTCACCGAGAACGTTGAAAATGTGGCCCTTCACGCCGTCACCAACGGGGACGGAGATCGGTGCGCCGGTGTCGACTACAGCCTGACCGCGGACCAGGCCGTCAGTCTGCTGCAGGGAGATAGCGCGAACGATCGAGTCGCCCAGGTGCTGTGCGGTCTCGAAGGTGATAGTGCGGGTACGGCCGTCGAGGGTCAGCTCGGTGGTCAGAGCGTTGTAAATCTCGGGGACCTGACCGGCGGGGAACTCGACGTCGACCACGGGGCCGATGACGCGGGCAATACGACCCGTTGCGCCCTGAGTCGGTGCGGAGACCGATTCGTTGTAGGTGGCAGTCATATTTCTCACTTACTTAGAAAGTTTGGACAGTTGATGGCTTCGTTGGCGTACAAGTACTAGGAGCCGAGGGCGTCTGCGCCGCCCACGATTTCGGAGAGCTCCTGAGTAATTTCCGCCTGACGTGCGTTGTTCATCAAACGGGTGTACTTGGTAATCAGCGTCTCAGCGTTGTCACCTGCGGTCTTCATTGCGCGCTGGCGGGATGCCAGCTCACTTGCTGCTGCCTGCAGGAGGCAGGAGAAGATACGCGATGCAATGTAGCGCGGCAACAGCGCGTTGAGCACTTCCTCAGCGGAGGGCTCGAACTCGAAGGATGCCGCCTGCTCGTACTCAGCCTTGGTCAGTTCCTGGTCGGGAACGATTTCCTCGCCCATAGCCTTTGCATCACCCACGTGGATGGGCAGCAGGCGCAGAATCTTGGGTTCCTGAACAACCATCGACTTGAACTCGGTGTATACGATGTGCAGTTCGTCCACGCCGCCCTCTTCGAAGGGCAGGTCGTAGGCTTCGAGCAGCGCGTCACGAATCTCGACGGCGGTTTCGACGCGAGGTGCATCGGTGTGGCCCTCCCACGCACGGGCGTAGGGGCGCTCACGGAACTCGAAGTAAGCCTTTGCCTTACGACCAACCAGGTACAGCTGTACCTCCTGGCCGTTAGAGCGCAGCCTCTCAATCAGAGATTCGGTACGACGCAGGATAGCGGAGGAGTACGAACCTGCCAGACCGCGGTCACTGGTAACAACCAGGATTGCGGAGCGGCGGTGTTCGTAGGCTTCGGACTCGTTCGGCTTGTGAATCAGCGGGTGCTTAATACCGTGCTGAGTTGCAACCGCAGTCACCACGCGGGTCAGAGCGTTCGCGTAAGGGCCGGCTGCCTGAGCAGCGTTACGAGCCTTGTTAATGCGGGAGGTCGCGATCATCTCCATCGCCTTGAAGATCTTCTTCATAGACGACGTCGAAGCAATCTTCTGTCGGTAAACCCTAATCTGGGCTCCCATAGAGCTTCCTTTCTCCTTGCTTTCTGCCCCGCCCCAGCCTCATAGCTGAGGCGGGGAGAAGGCGAGGACTAATCGCTAACCGATGGTTTCCTGAGTGATGTCGCTATCGCGAGCTGCCTTGTGCTCCTCGTGACCTGCGTCGACGAGGTGGCTGCTGCCCTCAGACTTGAAACCCTGCTTGAAGTCAGTAACTGCGGACTTCAGAGCTGCAACGGTGTCATCCTCAAGCTTGCCGGAGGAAGCGATATCGGTCAGTACCGAGGTCTTGTGACGCAGGTACTCGATGAAGCCTTCCTCGAAGCGCAGCACGTCGGAAACCTCAATGTCGTCGAGGTGACCGGAGGTACCAGCCCAAATGGAGACAACCTGCTCTTCAACTGCGTACGGGGTGTACTGCGGCTGACGCAGCAGCTCGGTCAGGCGAGAACCGCGGGTCAGCTGTGCCTTGGTAGCGTCGTCCAGGTCGGATGCGAACATTGCGAACGCTTCCATTGCACGGTACTGTGCCAGCTCCAGCTTCAGGGTACCGGAGACCTTCTTCATAGCCTTGGTCTGTGCGGCACCACCAACACGGGAGACGGAGATACCGACGTCGACTGCCGGACGCTGGTTAGCGTTGAACAGGTCGGACTGCAGGAAGATCTGGCCGTCAGTAATGGAGATGACGTTGGTCGGAATGAAGGCGGAAACGTCGTTTGCCTTGGTCTCAATGATCGGGAAGCCGGTCATCGAGCCTGCGCCCAGGTCGTCAGAGAGCTTAGCGCAACGCTCCAGCAGGCGGGAGTGCAGGTAGAAGACGTCACCGGGGTATGCTTCACGTCCCGGCGGGCGGCGCAGCAGCAGGGACACAGCGCGGTATGCTTCTGCCTGCTTCGACAGGTCGTCGAAGATGATGAGGACGTGCTTGCCACCGTACATCCAGTGCTGGCCGATAGCCGAACCGGTGTAGGGTGCCAGGTACTTGAAGCCTGCTGCGTCGGATGCGGGAGATGCCACGATGGTGGTGTACTCCAGCGCGCCGCGAGTCTCAAGGGTGTGGCGGACAGCTGCAATGGTGGATGCCTTCTGGCCAACAGCCACGTAGATGCATCGAACCTGCTTGTTGGGGTCACCCGAAGCCCAGTTGTCCTTCTGGTTCAGAATGGTGTCGATCGCAATAGCGGTCTTACCGGTCTGGCGGTCACCAATGATCAGCTGACGCTGACCGCGACCAATCGGAATCATCGAGTCGATTGCCTTCAGACCGGTCTGCAGCGGCTCGTGAACCGACTTACGCTGGGTCACGCCGGGAGCCTGCAGCTCCAGTGCGCGGCGACCTTCAGCCTCAATGGGGCCCAGGTCATCGATCGGGTTACCCAGGGGGTCAACAACGCGACCGAGGTACGCGTCGCCAACGGGCACCGAGAGGACCTCACCGGTGCGGTGTACGACCTGGCCCTCTTCAATACCGGTGAAGTCACCCAGGACGATCACACCAATATTGCGGGTATCCAGGTTCTGTGCGAGGCCGAGGGTGCCGTCTTCGAAACGAAGCAGCTCATTCGCCATAACCGAGGGAAGGCCCTCGACACGAGCGATACCGTCGGAGGCCGATACAACTCGACCCACCTCAACACGTTCTGCATTGCCGGGTTCGTAAGACGCTGCAAACTCGTTCAGCGCATTACGGACATCGTCGGCATTGATGGTCAGTTCGGCCATCTTGTGTCCCTGCTCTCTCATTGTGGTTGCGTTCCGTCAACGGAACCAACCGAAACTTGCAATTCGGGTTGAACGGGCGGGCAATGCCACTGCTTCTGCGAAGGAGGCATCTGCCACGCACCCGCAACCCGAGGTATCTTCTAAATCACCGTTGCGACGAACGGTTCAGCGTCGCTAGCTTGAGCCGCTAGCCGATGGAACGAGCCAGGTCGGACATGCGGGTCTCGACGGTACCGTCGATCACCTCGTCGCCCACCTGAACACGCAGACCGCCCAGAACGGCGGGGTCCACCGAAACGTCGAGCTTCAGCTCACGGCCGTACACGGCGTTGAGCGCGCGACCGAGACGTTCAAGCTGTGCCTGCGACAGCGCAATCGCGCTAGTTACTCGCGCAATGTAACGGTTCTGTCGCGTGACGATGATTTCTGCGAACTCATCGGCTACCCGTGCAGCGTGACGGCCGCGGGGGTTGGAGCCAACTCGTTCGAGCAGAAGCACACCTTCGGCGGTGGTGGCGGGGCCACCGAGCGCCACGGCGAGCTTCTTCTTTGCTTCTTTGCTTGCCTGATGGTCGGACAGCGCTTCCTGCGCCTGAGCGTTGGAATCAACGGTACGCACAAAGGTGAGTAGTTCGTTGAGAACCTCGTCCAGGGCGTCCACGCCACCGCGAGACTGAGCCGATGCGGTCACGGCGAGCACTGCTGCACGCTCCAGGGCGTCCGCCAGATCTGCGTCATCAGACCAGCGCTGAGCCACCGCATTGGTGAGAACAGCCATAGCCTGCGAAGAGATCTTACCGTCGAAGACGGTGTTAGCGATACCCTGACGTGCTGCTGCATCACGCGAAGAATCGGTGACAGCACGGCGCAGGGTGCCGTTGTGGTCGAGAACATCAACCACAGCGAAAAGCTCGCTCGCCAGGTTCAGGGGCTGCAGGGAAGCGTGAGCTTCCAGCACCTCTTCCACCTTGCTCAGTGATTCAGTAGATACTCCTGCCATTACCGAGCCGCACCTGCGTTCTGCTTCTCGGTTTCAAGGTCAGCAAGAAAACGATCTACCACACGGGCCGATCGCTCATCATCGTTGAGGGCTTCGCCCACAATCTTGCCGGCAAGGGTCGTAGCAAGAGTGCCAACCTCGGAACGGAGGGACACTGCTGCTGCCGCACGCTCTGCCTCGATAGCCTTTGCTGCATTATCGCTAATGCGCTGAGCCTCAGCGGTTGCACGCTCGCGAGCATCGGCAATGATTGCCTCGCCCTCTGCGCGTGCCTCTTCACGAATCTTCTGAGCCTCCAGTCGAGCGCTTTCGAGCTGCTGGGTGTACTCATCGCGAGCCGCTGCAGCCTCTGCCTGTGCCTTCTCGGCCTTGGCAAGGCCACCTTCGATTGCTTCCTTACGGTCCTGGTAGATCTTCTCGAACGCCGGGACAACGTACTTAGCAACGATGTAGTAGAGGATCAGGAATCCGATGAGGGTAATGACAATTTCCCCGACGTCGGGAATCAGGGGGTTCGAAGTTGCCTCCGCTCCCCCGTCGCTTGCCAGATAAATCATGGAGGGAATCCTGTTCTATGGGATGGGTCGTTTAGGATGTGGCAGAGCCGGTTACTTGATGAAGACGAGAACCAGGCCCAGAATTGCCAGTGCCTCGACCAGTGCGAAGCCCAGGAACAGCATGGGCTGCAGGGTCTTCTGGGACTCGGGCTGACGAGCAACGCTGGTCATGTATGCCGCGAAGATCAGACCCACGCCGATGCCGCCGCCAATAGCTGCCAGACCGTAGCCAACCGCAGTGATGGAACCAACCATTATTTTTCCTTTCAACAGTGTTCGACCGGGAACATACCCGGACCGAACAGAGTTTGATTTGAGTTAATAGCCCGCACAGTGAACGTGTGGGTTGCTTTATTCACGCCCAATGACGAACGCGAAAACCTAAAAAACTAGAGAGTTTAGTGTCCCTCGGAAACCGAGCCCTGCAGGTACACAGCCAGCAGCAGAGCGAACACATAAGCCTGGATGCACTGAATCATGAATTCCAGGAAGTACAGGAACAGGCCCAGAGCACCGGGAGCAATAGCAGCCAGGTAGCCGATACCACCCAGAGTCTCAACCATGTAGGTCACCATGCTGGATGCAACCATCAGCGCCAGGTGACCACCGAACATGGTCGCGAAGAGACGTAGCGCGTGAGTTGCGGGACGAATCAGCAGGTTCGAGAAGAACTCGATCGGGATCAGGATGGGGTAAATCCACACCGGCAGACCCGAGGGCATGGTGATGTCCTTGAAGAAGCCGCCCAGGCCCTTGCGCTTGATACCAACGCCAACCCAGGTCAGGTACGCTACGCCAGCCAGTGCGTAGGCGCTACCGGGGTGCGAGAAGGTGGGCAACTGAACAAACGGAATCGAACCGTAGAGGTTGTTCACCAGAACGAAGAAGAAGGAGGCGAACAGAATCGGCACGAACGGCTTGTAGTGCTGTACGCCCAGGGTTTCCTTACCGAGGGAGTTACGAGCAAACATGTAGCCGGACTCAGCGATGAACTGAGTCTTGCCGGGAACCATGGCGCGCTTACGTGCTGCGGTGAGGAAGAAGACCGCGATAATCACCACGGACAGCAGAATCAGTACGTTCTGCTTACCGAAAGCGAAATCACCAATGGTGAAGAAGGGTGGCAGATGCATGTCTTCGGGGGTCGGCGGCACATAGGCTTCCGCGAGGATCAACCCGTTCTCGATCAAAGCAAGTCCTTTCTTGCTACTAGTGGCTTCAAGAGCCCATGTCTGCCTATAAACGACTGACATGCTAACTACATGGATGAATGTGTGACCTAGCGGTCCGCGTTCAATGACCTAGCGGTCTTTATTCTGCCTGGTCATATGGGTAAAGACGAGGGTCAAACCTCCGATAGCGCCAATCAAGACACCAACCCACACCAGCCAGGTGGTGGAGAAGACCAGGTCACCGAGGTAACCGATGCCGCCCCACACTGCTATACCGATGATCAGATAGAGAATCGACATGACTGCACCGGAGAGCCCTCCGTCAGACACCAATTCTCCGGTAGTGCGGAGCTTTTTATCTCCGTCCCACCACTTCTTCTCTTCGGCCAAACGTATTTCCTTTCAAACACCAATCGCGTTACCGACCATGGTCTTCCAGATCGGTGTCGAAGTATAGAATTCTCAGTCGTGCGATGCTGACTGTTTCAATAACAATCCACAGAATCACGCCGGTACATGCGCCTGCGAGAGTCCAACCGTGCCTCAGATTCTGGGGGAATGGCACAAACATCAATACCAGACCGAGTAGGGCAATCTTCACGAGGTAGCTCACCACCAGCGATTTGGGTACACCCCAGTCGAAAATGGGAGCAACCAACATAACTAATACGCCCAGAGTGAAGCATATATAGATTATCAGAAAGCCCAATGTTATTCCTAGCGCGCCCACGGGGCCCGCAAACAGGTACGCACTCATCATACCGCCCAACCAAGCCAGCAGAGAGTAAGCCGATACCCTGTAGAACAAAAATTTCCAGGAAAGCTCTTGACTCTCGAAAGAAGAGGCCTTTAAACCTGCTTGAGCACGCTCTCGGCGGCGTTTCTGCTGCTTCTTGCGCTCCGCCGGCGGATACCACAGAACGTCCACCACGCGCCTCCAGAGAGGCTCTGCGGGGGCCTGAGATTTAGGCTGCTCAGAAGCCATTAGTGTTTCTCCCCACGATTCTGATTAGACTGAGTCGAATTAGGCTGCGGCGAAGAAGAGGAAGCAGAAGAAGGACGACCCGCACGATCCTTCACGGAATCCGGCATGATCGGCTCCGGATGCAACGAGGTCGGCTCCACGTTCTCGGGAGTCGCTGGAACGCCAGTTGCCGAGGTCAAAGAGCCGGTAGCAGGCTCCGAAATAGTCTTCTTCTCCTTAGGTGCAGAAGCAAAGCGCTTCGACAGGTCAATCGTGGAGGTAGGTGCCTCGCCGCCAAAGAGCTGCGGCATGCGCAGGTACACGGCGAGCACGGCAAGAGCCACCAGCACCACGCCAACAGCCGCCAGCACGGCACCCGAAGCAAACAAATCAGAGGCAAACGCCAACAGCACCCACACCAGAATGGTCGTACCGGTCACCACGGCGGTCGAGCCAAGGTGGCTGAAACCAACGTCCGTCAGACGCTGATAGGTGTGCGTGCGGTGAGGCTTATACCACTGCTCCCCCGCCATAAAACGACGGAACAGAGTCGTACCCGCGTCCGCCAGATAAGTCATCAGCGGAGCGAAAGCCAGCAGGAACGGAACATCCGCAAACCACGCACCCACAGCCAACGTGCCCAGCGCCGCGCCCAAAACATAAGAACCCGCATCGCCCAAAAACACGTTCTTACCCGGGCGCACATTCCACGGCAGGAACGCCGCAAAAGCACCGGCAACAGCCACACCAGCCAAAGCCAGCCACGGCAGGTTCACCATCCAACCGGTCAGCGCATACGCCAAACCAGCCACCAGACCGTGAGCACCAGAAATGCCGTTAATACCGTCCATAAAATTCGCCACGTTAATGTAGCCGGCAATAAAAATCGCGCCAAGGATCAGCAGCAGAATATTCGTGCCCTGTACCGTCGCAAAGCTCACGCTCACCAGCACACCAATCACCAGCTGCAGGCCCGCACGACGCACAATGCTCACGCCGCGAATATCCTCCAGCCAGCCCAGGGCAAGAGCACACAGAATCGCCGCGGCAATCGTCACCGCCAGTTGCAAAGACTCAGCAGAACGGTATGTCCAGCCGAACAGGGTAGCCGCCACAAACGCCACAAAGGTCGCAGCCGCAGTCGCCAAACCCATACCGCGGTAGGTCGGAGCAGTATGCGAAGAACGCTCATTAGGAACATCCACCATGTTGTAGCGGTGCAAAATCGGGCGCACCGCAAACGGCAAAAGGGCACCCAAAACAAAAGCAAGAGCAAAAATACTCAACAGCTCAGAAAAGGAGGTCATACCAGCTCCAAAGCATTGGCGCCGCTCCCCTGGACGCAAACTCCAGAATCGCAGCTAAAGGACGATGTGTGCGTAGTGTGTGTTTACTTCGTATTCTATAGAACTCTTCAGTAGCCCGGGACTAAACGTTACAGATTCTCTCCATACGTTCTGCATATTCTGCGTCCTGAAATGTTCTACACCCGAGAAAGAGAAAACACCGGATACCGCACCCGCCACGCAAGTGCAGCATCCGGTGTCATTTCCGTAAAGATTAGAACGTCTGTGCATCCGCCAAAGTACGCGGATCAGGGGCACGCTCCAGGCCATGACGCTCATAGCCGCTGTGCTCCCGATAGTTCTGAATCCACAGCTTATAATCGAGCTCATCAGGGTCAAGTGCCGGGGCACTCGACCGGGAAATATACCGGTTCTCCTCGCTCGGCACCAGCTTCTCGGTACCGCCGAAGAGAGTCTCATCCAGCTTCTCACCCTTGCGAAGACCAATCTCCTTGATCTCCACGTCATACCGCTCATACGCCTGGCGCATCGCCTTCGCAACATCCAGGATCTTGACTGGCTGGCCCATATCCAGCACCATGACCTCGCCCGGGCGACCAATTGCACCGGCAAGCATCACCAGCAGGCAGGCATCGGTAATCAGCATGAAGTAACGGGTCGCACGCTTATCCGTCAGGGTAATCGGACCACCCGAAAGAATCTGCTTCGTAAAGAGCGGCTTAATCGAACCGCGCGAACCAAACACGTTACCGAAACGAACCGACACGTAGGTGTTGCCGGTCTTCTCGCCAAAGTACGCGGTCAGACGCTCCGCCACGCGCTTGGACTGGCCCAGCGCAGTCTTCGGATCCGCCGCCTTATCGGTCGAAACATTCACGAAGGTCTTCACGCCCACCGCCTCCGCGGCACGCAGCACGTTCAGAGTGCCCAAGGAGTTCGTCTTCCACGCCTCCTGCGGGTACGCCTCCAGCGCCGACACATGCTTCAACGCCGCAGCGTGGAACACCACCTCGGGGCGACGCTCACGGAAAATCTCCAGCAGATTATCGCCCTCACGAATATCAGCCAGAATAATGCGGTCATCGTCCAGGCTCGACTCGTGAGTAATCGAAACCTTCGTCTCCATCAGCAGAGTCTCATCATGATCAAGCATCATGAGGGTCTCCGGCTCAAACTCGCTAATCTGACGGCACAGCTCAGAACCAATCGAACCGCCCGCACCCGTAACCAGCACACGCTTACCGTGCAGGTACGAACGCAGAATATCGCGGTCAATATCGTAGTTAATCTCACCACGAATCACGCGCATCAGGTCGTTATCGCTCGCGGTAATCAGACGCTCACCCATCAGTCGAGCATTCGCGCTACTAATACGCTGAACCTCAACCTTAAGCTTACGCATGCGGTTGCAGAAGGACTCGAAGTAATCCTCCGACATATCCGAAATCGTCACCAGAATCTTACGGGTACCCGACTCACGAATCACCTGCTCCAGCTCGCGGTAAGTCGTAATCACCGAAATGCCGTGGAACTTCGTACCAGCCTTCAGCTGGTCATCATCGAAGACCGCAACCGGGCGAAGCTTCGCATCCTCATCGTGCAGCATCGAATCCATGACCATGCCGCCGATAAAGCCAGCACCGTACACAATCACCGGCTCACCGGTCAACTCACGCACAGCACCGCGCTCAGTGTAGACGCGCTTCGCCATGCGGGCGCCCGCCATCATAATCAGGCTAAATGCCGCCGCAATCGCAGGCACACTATGCGGAATATGCGGCAGACCCAACAGCTCATCCACAAAGGAGAAAGCAGTCAACGCCGCACCCGCGCTCAAAGCAGCCGCGCCGGCACGCCACGACTCGTCAAACGAACCGTACGAATACACGCCGTTATAAATCTTCACGCCCGCCAGACCAATGACCAGGTGCAGAACCACAGCCAACGTAGCGGTCATCGTCAACGACGCCGGGTGAATAATATCGAACACCGAACCGTTACTGAGCAGCACACTATAGCGGAGCATGTACGCAAACAAAACCGCCAGAACCCAGGCACTCGAATCAATCAGCGCCTGCGCAATCAGCCACCACGGCTTACGCTCATACAGGCGGTTCACCAGCATCGTGCCAGAGTCACCCTCCGTCACCATCGTGCCGCGCTGAGCTGCCTTCTGCATCACCACATGAGCGTGAGGTTTCAACTGAGCCACTACATGCCTCCTTCAGATGCGGTACCAGAAGAACGAGAAGAAGCACGAGCCGTCAAAGACGACAACGCACGAAACGCCGAACGGCGCGCCTGCTCAGGAACAAAACGGTACACACTCCGCACCGCCATATTCTGAGCCCACTGAAGCTTAGAAATACCGTGACCGGTGTACAGTCGACGCTGAATCGCCACATCCTGCAACCAGGCGTCCACTCCCCCGCGCTTCGTGTACGCGCCCGCACCCACGCGGTAACGCACCAGAGCCTCAGGGATATTACCCAGACGATAGCCGGCATCGCGCAGACGCATCCACAGCCACCAATCCTCAGCGCCGGGCACGAACTCGTAACCGCCCAGCTGCTGCACGGCACTCTTCACGAACGCCACGGACGGGTGATAAATCGGGTTACGCGAATCCATCGCGCTGAGCAGACGCGCAGAATCAACAATCGCCTCGCGGGTCGACTCCACCGAAGTATTGCTCTCATTCACCTCAAGCATGGCAGAGCCCAGCACCGTGTAGCCGCCCTGCACCAGGGCAGGAATCAGACGCGCAAAACGAGTCGGCTCAGACAGATCATCAGAATCAGCACGAGCAACCAGCTCATACAAACACGCCTGCAGACCGGCGTTCAGCGCCTCCGCCAAACCAACATTCTGAGCCAGATCCACCACCTGAATCGGCGGGCAATCCAGATTCTCGGCGCGTTGAACCCAGCGGTCCACCACGGCATCCAGCTCGGGGGTCAGCGGACCATCCTTCACCAAAACCAGCTCGGAAGGACGCACCGTCTGGTTCAGCAGATTCGACTCCAACGCCTGATCCAGATAGGAGGGGTTCTCCTTCGCGTACACGCTCATCAGCACCGAAAAATCGGGTACGGAGCTCACGCAACCGCGCGCCTTCTCAGAATCAGCGTGACTTTCAACGGATGCAGGCACGCCGTAGCGGCCGGGGAAAGTCAGCGGGTAAATGCCCTCAAGCACCTGAGCATTCGGGCGAGGCGCACGCAAACCATCACGCACACCATTGAGGAAATACCCCAGGTAGGTTCGGCGGTCATCAGTACGCAGAACAGTAGAAATCCACAGGCGCGCCGACGAGCCACCGTAGAGCAGCTTCTCCAGCGGGTTCAGGGTACGCGAACGGGTAAAGACCCACAGCTTATTGCGCACATCGTTATAGAAACGCGGCCCCGGGTCAGCGTTCGTTGTACCAAAAGTCTTCGTGTGGTGCTTAGCCACCGAAGAAGGCACCGCAATGCCGTCACGGTGATGAATCAGACGAGTCGAAAACTCGAAGTCATCATTCCAAATAAAGAACTCAGCAATCGGCAAACCACCATTACGGCGAATAGCCTGCGCATCCATCAGAATCGACACGAACGAGGCGCTACGAATCGGGCGGGCACCCACAGCCTGCGCACGAGCATGACGCTGCTGACCCGCCGCAAACATCGTGCGCGGAGTGTTCATCGGGTGGTCCTCGCCGTTCGTCCACACCACACGAGATGCCACCACCGCGGGGCGCTGCGAAGGCACCGGCGAATAGTTCAGCCAGGCGGCAACCGCCTCCGACAGGGTATTCTCGGTTGGCTCGGTGTCATCATCCATAACCCACACCAGGTCCGGGTTGTGGCGTTCCAGGGCACGGTCAATGCCCACCGCAAAGCCGCCAGCACCACCCATGTTCTTCTCCAGGCGGATGCAATCCACCGGCAGCTCATAGTCCAGGGTGCGCAGATACTCGGCGGTGCCATCCGTGGAGGCGTTATCAACAATCACCACCGCCGTAGGCACGCGCTCACCCGAAGCGATACCAGCCAGGGTCTTCGGTAGCAGGTCCTCGCGGTTATAGGTCACCACCACGGCAACCGTGCGGGGGTACTCGTTCAAAGAATCGCAAGATGAAGACTGATCGGAAGAAGGCTGGGCAAAAGCGGTCACGTCGCTGTACTTTTCTGCCATAAGTTCTCCCTCCACGGCGCGATGCGCCTGAATCAGCCGATACGCGATATACCCATACCGAACTGGGCGCTTGTGGTGTTTCTCGCGCCCGCGGTATTCAACCGTGTGGATATATCACTCAAAGAAAATATTCTACCTGCGGTCTCCACTAGAGAGTGAACCATCACCCCAAAAGGCGCACTTTATGACAAATAAACAACCGAATTCAGTTGATTTATCCGCATAGCGGACGTACCGGCACACCCAGTTTTGGGTATCCATCAAGCTACCAGCTTCACAGCCTGTGTTTGCGCTGTGCACCCCGTGCGAAAAAACGACCAGAGACCGAATAAAACCCCACAAATTCCCCATAAACTGTTCAAATATGGGAAAGTTGAAATGACCCCATTTTTCCCCGCAACGTACGCGGGCTCGTGAGAGGTAAAAGAGATGTCCGAATCCAAGTGGAAAGTCATTGGCGCCAGCGGCTTCGTTGGTTCCTCCATCGTCGCGCGTCTAAACGCAGAAGGTATCAGCGTCGACCCCATTGAGGCACCTCGACTCGCAACCCGCGCCCTCGACGTAGACAGCATCATCGACGAAGCAGACCAGCTTGAAGGCATCATCGACTCCCTCGCAGAAGCCTTCGCCGGCGCGCAGGTCGTCGTCAACGCAGCAGGCCTCGCAGCACCCAACATGCAGGATCTACCTCCGCTCGTCGGCGCAAACGCCCTGCTTCCCGCCGTGATCGCCATCGCCGCGCAGCGCACCGGCGTACGCCGCGTCATCCACCTCTCCTCCGCGGCCGTACAGGGCCCGCGCCTCGTGCTGGATGATTCCGAAGAGACCAACCCGTTCAGCGCCTATTCCTTCTCCAAGGCACTCGGTGAAGAAGCGCTGCTCGATCTGCAGGACTACTTCCTCGAAGAGCACCCCGACTGCGCACCCGAACTGTGCATCCTTCGCGCAACCAGCGTGCAGGGCCGAGGCCGACGCACCACCGAACTCTTCGCCAAGATGGCCTCCTCCCCCTTCGCGTCCGTTGCGGGTGCAGGCACCGGCAAGTCCCCGGTCTCCAGCGTGCACGCCCTCGCAGAATTCGTAGTCATGCTCGGCACCTTCTCCGGCGAGCTACCCACCATCGTGCTGCAGCCCTGGGAAGGCGCAACCGTTGCCTCCGCATCCGTGGATGCTGGTCGCCGCCACCCGTACCGCCTGCCCGAGTGGCTCTGCCGGGCGGCCGTCAAGGCGGGCTACACCGTCTCCGAGCTGATGAATGACAAGTTCGCAGGTTCCGTGCGCAAGGTCGAGGTCATGTGGTTCGGCCAGGGCATCGACGACTCCTGGGCACGTGACAACAACCTGTTGCCCACCCCGCGCGTGCGTGAAGTACTGCGCAACGCCCACACCGCGCTGGGTAAGAAGAAGGACCGCCGCTTCGAGAAGAACTAAGCAGACACCTGATTCGAGCTTCACGCTCCAGGGCTTGTCAACGTTATAAGACATAAAGGGAACGCCCGATATATCAGCTGATATATCGGGCGTTCCCTTATACGTTTAATGCTCACAAAAGCTTTAGAGCTGGTCCTCCGGGGCATCCTTCTGCTCGGTCTTTGCAGGCTCGGTCTTTGCCTCAGCATTTGCTGCGGGTCCAGCATCTTCAGCCTTAGCTTCTGCAGTCTTTGCCTCGCTCTGAGCAGGCTTGCTCTTAGCGGCAGTCTCAATCTTCGACTCGCCAAAGACCAGCGCGCGAGCAGTATCAGCAGGAACCGGGTTGGTCTGCGGCTCATCCGCACGAACCGGCTTCGGAGTGTTGTCACGGTAGCCGCGCGAACGCTCCTGATCCACGCCGGTGCTGAAAGCAGAAGACAGAGCCGAAGTAGCGCCCAGCAGAGACGCAGCGACAGAACCGGCAACCGGTGCCGAAGCGCGACGAGCAGGCTCACCGCTCACGGTGTGGGTGCTGTCCCACTGCTCGTACGCCTCATCCAGGTCAGCCTGCTCGTCCAGAGCACGCTCAGAAGGAGTCGACTCAGACGACACGGAAGAAGCAGCCTCAGCCTCCTCAACCTTACGAGCCGCCTGCTCATCAGCCTCCGCACGAGTCAGGATAGTCGGAACGACCTCACGCAGCTCCTCCACCGAAATCGCACCCTCACGAACCACCACGTAGGGGAAGGAAGTGCAATCCAGAATCGTCGACGGTGCCGGGTCACGCTCAGTCACCACAACCACGCCGTCCTCATTCGGCTCAGACTCAAGCGGCTTAGGACGAACGCCACCGTCAATAACCACGGCAACATCCTCACCCAGCGAATCCATGGCGGTCTGTGCGTCCAGTGCGGCTTCCTGACCGGTCTTGTTCGCGCTAGAAACCGCCAGCGGACCGTGCTCAGTCAGCAGCTTTAGGGCGAACTCGTCATCGGGAACACGCACGGCAACAGTGCCGCGAGTCTCGCCCAAATCCCAGCTCAGCGACGGGTACGCGTGAAGAATCATAGTCAGCGCGCCAGGCCAGAAGCGACCACCCAGATCGTAAATATCGTCCGGAACGTCGTCGACCACGCCAGCGAGCGCAGCAAGATCAAAGATCAGCACGGGCGGCGGCATGGTGCGGTCGCGGCCCTTATCTGCCAGCAGCTTGGCAACGCCCTGATGCGAGAAAGCATCGGCGGCAATACCGTAGACGGTATCGGTGGGCATCACAATCGTGTCGTGCGCCTTCAGCGCCTCACGGGCAGCTTCGATGGCCTCGCGGGTCTCAGTTTCAGTCGTTACGGGGTACAGCTTTGCAGTCACGGGTCTTATTCTCTCATGTTTTTCTGGATGCGGCGAGACACCGGCACCCACAACGCGCCATGTGGAAGCACTCTTCCGGGGGTTCACCGTATTTCGCCGGCTCTGAGCTGGCTACTGAGCTGACTACTGGGGCGGACGCGTTGCCTTCATGCAGCCCGGCACGGGCTAGGTGGTGCATTTACTAGTCTAAAGGCTCTAGTGGGCGCGGTTTATAACCGACGCTATGACGCGGACGATTATTCAGGTCACGCACCGGGTAGCAGCTCTCAAAGCCGACGCGCGCCAACAGCTCGGCGACGGCGTCTTCCTGGGTGTCGTCGTGCTCCATGATGAACAGACCGCCGGGGGTAAGAAGTTCGAAGGCGCGGGCGGCAATCGCGGAGGGCATCTGCATGCCGTCCTCTCCCCCGCCGTACAGAGCCATGTCCGGGTCGTGCAGGGCGGCTTCCGGGTCGGCGGGTACATTCGCCGGCGGAATGTACGGAGGGTTCGAGAGTACTGCGTCGAAGGTTCCGGCAAGTTCGGGCAGGGCGGTGAGAGCGTCCCCCTGTACCAGGTGCACGCCGAGCGGCTCCAGGTTTTTACGGGTGTAGGGGATGGCGTCTTCGGAGAGTTCCACCGCGAACACCTGGGCGTTCGGCAGTTCGCTCTTGATTGCCGCGGCGATAGCGCCGGAGCCGGTGCACAGGTCGACGATGCGCAGCGCACCGGTTGCCGAATCGGTGCGTGTGTTCAGCGCTTTGAGGGCTTCTTCGACGAGCAGTTCGGTTTCGGGTCGGGGTACGAACACGCCCGGTCCGACTGCCAGTTCTAGGCGGTAGAAGGGAGCGGAGCCGGTGATGTGTTGCAGCGGTTCGCGGCAGACGCGGCGGGCGACTAGCGCCTCGTACTCTGCGACCTGGTTGGGGGTGAGCCGTTCCCCCATGAGCGCGGCGTGCTGGAGGCGCGAGCGTGAGCCGTCGTAGAGCAGGTGCGCGGCGAGTAGCTCAGCATCGACGCGGGGGCTGGGCACCTGCGCCAGTGCCGCGGTGGCGCGCGTGAGTACCTGCGCGAGTTCTTCCCCGCGCGGGTCGTGCACATTCACCTTCATGAGCTCTCCTTATGCTCTCTTCTACCTTTAGAAATTATCCCCTTTTAGGAATTGCCCTTGGACATGTCTAAATAGCGGCTACGCTAGCTCGTATTGTTTGCTTTCACAACCGATATTTCCTCGCTAAGTAGCACCTCACAGAGTACCATTCCTCCAATTCCCTAATTCGTCGATGCGGGTAGCTAGTTTCTCAGACCGGACTATCCGTCATCCAAAAGAAGACAATAGAACCCAGCAAACTTTACATCTGCCGAGGATGGAGGGGCAGCCGTAACAGCCTGTCACGACCACCCCTCCCCTACACGCTATGCGCTACGGGGATATCCCGTAGACGCTCCGCCCTAGTACCAGAGGTCCTCACCCCGATAGTTTGGGTCGCCTCCGCCGCAGTAAGTGCACTCACTATCGCAATAAGCTGCACCGCATGTTTCACCGGGAATTCCGATAGACAGGTACTCGTAAGTTCCCTTTAGATAGGATGCTTCATGCCAAAGAAGAACCTCGAACGGCGTGGTCTCTTTCGTTTCCCGGTGCAGAAGCCCCGCGAGTGACTCCAACCGGTCAACAACCGCACGGGTAGCGGTGCGCATCAGCCAGCTCCGATCGTCTCGTTCCTCGTACCAGGACGGGTAAACCTTGAACGGATCGGACGGGCTAATCCTGTCCGGAGGGGAAACGTCGGTGGATTTGCTGAAGAAGTACCCCGAATCCACCAGCGCCAACACCATGTGAGGTGCCGTAGCATTCAGCAATTCGGAAGGATACGGCTCATCAGCCAGCGGCGGAAAATACCAGCGGAACCAGTAGCTCCTAGCGCTATGCACCCCTTCAAAGAACTCCGGATGGCTCTCCTGAAGCTCCGCATATTCCTTTGAATACTTGAGAGCGTTCAGAGAGTCCGCCACCTCCGGAGTAATCGGTAAGATGTAAGCCACCGCCCCGCCAAAGTTCCACGTCTGCTGATGCCTAGCATCCGGCCAGTGGTTGGAAATCAGCTTCTTCTGCAGATACCTGCCGAGATAAACATAGTTGTGGTCCTTCACCACAACCACGTTCTCGTAGACCACCTTCACAATACGCGGGCCGTCAGAGGTCAGCACATGGTCACCGATACGGCATACGATTTCTCGGCCTTTGCCGTCTCTCGTCATCATGGTGACGGAGGTATGGTCGAGAGTTGCCCCCAGGTAAAAAGCGTGCCGGCAGATGACGGGGTACCTAATCTTCTCGCCCTCCCAGTCATAGCAGGTCAAGACAATATCAAATGGATCGTCTTCCCTCACCTCGCCGGTAAAGACGTACCGATCATCCCAATACTCATAGGGTTGACCAACACGAGAGCGGTTCAGCAACCGTGCCGAGAACTTCGAGCCCTCCACTCCCGCAACTTCAAGAACAAGCAGCTCGCGTCCGTCTTTACCATCGTCCAAATCACTAATTTCGACAAGAATTCCATCACCCGGTTGAAGGTCAACAATAACGCCCATATTCTCTGCCTTTCGCTCAATAGCTAACCAAAAATCATCAGTATCGAAATCTCAAAAATTACCGGCGCCGGACTACGCTGCCCGGCACCCCTAAAGCGGCTTCCATCTTTTCTCTATTCGTTTTTCAAAGAACACCGCTACCGGGGCTCTCACCCGCGATAAACCCCACGGCAACGCTAGCTACACCTCTAGTCTAGGGTGAAGCTTTCAAACACGCGCGGCGTTTGGTCATTCACCGCTCGACGCCCGGTGATAGGCGCAAAAAAGGCGCGCGAGTTCAGCAATCAAGCTAAACTCACGCGCCTATACCGGTCTGCTATCGCAAACCCAAAGCCACTAACAAGTGAAAGTTATACAGAACTACTTCTGTTCCTGGCCCACCTGAGCGAGGCGGTGCGCCTCATCCATCTCAATAGCGGACTGAACCACAGGCTCCAGGTCACCATTCAGTACAGCATCCAGGTTGTACGCCTTGTAGCCGGTACGGTGATCCGCAATGCGGTTCTCTGGGAAATTGTAGGTACGGATACGCTCCGAACGGTCCATAGTACGCACCTGCGAAGCACGGTGCGCCGCGTTCTCAGCGTCAATCTGCTCCTGCTGGTGAGCCAACAGTCGCGCACGCAGCACGCGCATTGCAGCTTCACGGTTCTGCAGCTGAGACTTCTCATTCTGCATCGCCACGACAATACCGGTGGGCAGGTGGGTAATACGCACCGCCGAGTCGGTGGTGTTCACCGACTGACCACCGGGGCCCGAAGAACGGTACACGTCAATCTTCAGGTCGTTCTGGTTAATCTCGATTTCCTCGGGCTCATCCACCTCAGGGAACACCAGAACACCAGCAGCGGAGGTGTGGATACGGCCCTGAGACTCGGTCGCCGGAACGCGCTGCACGCGGTGCACGCCGCCCTCGTACTTCAGGTGCGCCCACACGCCCTCAGCAGGCTCATTCGAGGAACCCTTAATAGCGATCTGTGCGTCCTTGTAACCGCCAACATCGGTGCTGGTCGAAGAAATAATCTCAGTCTTCCAGCCCTTGTTCTCGGCATAACGCATGTACATGCGCAGCAGGTCACCAGCGAACAGAGCCGCCTCGTCGCCACCAGCACCAGCCTTCACCTCAAGAATGACGTTACGGCCATCATCCGGGTCACGCGGAATCAGCAGGCGGCGCAGCTTCTCCTGAGCAACCTCCAGCTCCTCCTCCAGGCCGGGAATCTCCGCCGCGAAGTCCGGATCCTCATCAGCCATCTCGCGAGCAGCCTCAAGGTCATCCTTCAGCGAAGTGTACTTGTTGTACGCAGTCACAATACCGGTCAGCTCCGCGTAACGGCGGCCCACACGGCGTGCCTTACCCTGGTTCGCCTGCACGGCGGGGTCCGCCAGCTGATTCTGCAGGTCAGCGTGCTCATCCAGCAGAACCTGAATAGATTCAAACATTCTGTTCTCTCTTCCATCTCCCGCACTTTACGCCGCACGGGCAGGCACTAGACATCTCACACCCCTCACAACGGGGATGCACAAAACGAACGGCTCACGCGCCCCACCCACATGAGGAGGTGGGGCGCGTGAGATACGAGCCTTAGTCGACCAGACGCAGACCGTTCTTCTGAACCGTCAGAAGGAACTCCACGTTGCTTTCAGTCTTACGCAGCTGGTTGGTCAGAACACCCAGAGCCTGCTCGGGCTCCATACCCGCCAGGGCACGGCGCAGACCCCACATAATCTTGACCTCATCCGGGGAGAGCAGGTTCTCCTCGCGGCGAGTACCAGAAGCGTTAATATCAACCGCCGGGAAGATACGCTTATCCGCCAGCTGACGGGACAGGCGCAGCTCCATGTTACCGGTGCCCTTGAACTCTTCGAAGATCACTTCGTCCATCTTCGAGCCGGTCTCAACCAGGGCGGTAGCCAGGATAGTCAGCGAGCCGCCCTCTTCAATATTGCGGGCAGCACCGAAGAACTTCTTCGGCGGGTACAGCGCGGCAGAATCTACACCACCGGACAGGATACGACCGGATGCGGGAGCCGCCAGGTTGTATGCGCGGCCCAGGCGGGTCATGGAGTCCAGCAGCACGACCACATCGTAGCCGAGCTCCACCATACGCTTTGCGCGCTCAATAGCCAGCTCAGCCACAGTGGTGTGATCCTCAGCCGGGCGGTCGAAGGTCGAGGCAATAACCTCGCCCTTAACGGTGCGCTGCATATCGGTCACTTCTTCAGGACGCTCATCCACCAGGACCATCATCAGGTACACGTCCGGGTTGTTCACGGTAATCGCGTTCGCAATGGACTGCAGCATGAGGGTCTTACCCGCCTTCGGCGGGGACACAATCAGACCACGCTGGCCCTTACCAATCGGGGACACCAGGTCCACCACGCGGGTGCCCAGCTTCTTCGGGGTGGTCTCCAGACGCAGACGCTCCTTGGGGTACAGCGGAGTCAGCTTCGAGAAGACGCGGCGGTTCGCTGCTTCCTCAACGCTCTGACCGTTAATCGCCTCAACCTGAACCAGCGCGTTGAAACGCTGACGGTTATTCGACTCGCCCTCGCGCGGCACGCGAATCGCGCCGAGCACGTGGTCACCCTTACGCAGGTTGTACTTCTTCACCTGAGCCAGGGAGACGTACACGTCATTAGTGCCGGGCAGGTAGCCGGTGGTACGCACGAAAGCGTAGTTATCGAGAATGTCCAGAACACCCGAAATCGGTGCCAGCACATCGTCTTCGCTCAGGCGAGGCTCGTTCTCCTCGCGGCGGCGAGCCTGCTTCTCAGCACGCTCAGCCTGACGGTCACGCTTGGAACGGCGCTCAGTACGCTCGGTGCGCTCGGCACGCTCTGCACGCTCAGCAGCCTTACGCTCGGCACGTTCACTACGCTCAGTGCTGCGCTCTGCACGCTCAGCCTGACGGTCACGCTTAGTGCGGCGCTCGGTACGCTCACCATCCTGATCGCGGCGACGCTCACGAGTGCGGGTACGCTTCGAGCTCTTCTCACCGTCGGGGGTACCAAAAGTCATATCCAGGGCAGCGTTCAGGCTGTCCAGGCTCGCGGTGCCGTCAGCGGTAGCAGCCTTCAGCTCAGCAGAGTTACCGGGCAGATCAATCTGCTCCGAACGCTCGCCAATACGCTCAGCGGCCAGCTCAGCGCGCACATCCAGCGGAGGAAGCTCAGCGGGATTCTCGTCCTTACGGGTGCGGCGGGTACGCTTCTCCGCCTTCTCGTTCATCTCAGCCGATGCGTCCTCACCCTCAGCGGCACGGCGAGCGCGCGCACGCTTCTGAGCGGGAGTCTCGTAACGAGAGGAGCGGGTACGCTTCTCAGACTTTTCAGCCTTCTCAACGCCCTCAGCGGGGGCTTCAGCAGCCTCAGTGTTTTCGGTTTTCTCAGCCTTCGCCTCGGCGTCCTTCTGGGCGCGAGTGCGGCGAGTACGGCGAGGCTTAGATTCTTCAGCCTTCTCAGCAGCGGGATCCTGGGCAGATTCAGCAGCTTCAGCGGGTGCTTCAGACGTAGGCTTTTCAGACTTGGGTGCAGCAGGAGCGGCTACGGCGCCACCACGCTGATGCTCCTCAAGAGCCTGAACCAACTCAGCTTTCTTCAACTTCAGGTAGCCGCGGATACCAAGCTGCTGGGCGAGGACACGCAGCTGCGCGACCTTCAAGTTTGCAAGTTCCGGTGCGGCAGCTTCCGTACCGTACTCATCGGTGACAACAATATTCTTTGCCAACTACAATTCCTTTGGTTATAAGCCCTGAAAATCTTCAGAATAAAGATCGGGCGGGCGCTATAGCGCGGTCAAAGGTTTAGACACTGCCGAAAGAAAACAGCAGTCTGCACCTTCGACTCCCTCGAACCGCGCTGGAGGCGGTTCGCGTCTCTTACCGTACCCGCTGATTCAGACACAGCGAGCACACACGGAAGATAAGGCGCTCTATCACAAATGTGGGTAAGCCCAAACCATCATCTATACAAACCATCTACGCGAGATGAAGAGGATGGATTGGTCACTTTGAAAGGGCACCCGCCGCGAAACCGAACCCTCAGAACAGTCTTCCTTATGCGTCAGAAATAAAGAAAGACATGAATCCCAAAGGCACTCCCCCGAACCTTGCCGGTTCCCGCTCAGACACAAAAAGCATCTGAGGCATCAGGGGAAACGGAAGTACGTTACGAAGGATAGTATCGACGGTCTACATTGAACGACGGGCGAACCTCAACGTAGGACGAACTAATAACGTCCTACTGAGTAACTATAACACCTTCAGTGTCAATTTCAAGGGGAAGAACCCGCCAGTTCAGGCGGCGATCCGCAATAACGCTACTAGGGTGGGTCGCCTCAAACTCGGCAATAGCGTCCTGAACCTGTCGCACCTGCTCATCGCCGTGGGCAAAGGTCAAAACGGTCGGGCCAGCACCAGAAATCACCGCCGCAAAACCCTGACCGCGCAGGTACGCAACCAGCGTAGCCGACGGTTCCATCGCGGTCACGCGGTACCCCTGATGCAGGTAATCCACGGTCGCATCCATCAGGTACTCGGGAGTATCAGAGAGGGTTCGCACCAGCAGCGCCGCACGAGCCGAGTTCGCCGCCGCCTCAACGTGGGGCATCTGCGCAGGAATCAGCGAACGGGCAAGCTTCGTCGACACCTCATAATCGGGCACAGCCACCACAGGGTGAACGTCAGGATGCACCGGAATAATCACGGTCTTCCAGTTACCCATCTCGCCCCAAGACACCGACAGGTTGCCGTAAATCGCCGGAGCTACGTTATCCGGGTGGCCCTCCATATCGGAGGCGACCTGCAGCATCTGCTCACGGCTCAGACGGTGCTCCTCCGGCAGCAGACCGCTCGCCGCAGCCACACCCGCCACAATAGCGGACGCCGAAGAACCCATACCGCGAGAATGCGGAATCTTATTATCAGCAATCAGCTTCACCGGCGGCAGCTCATCCAAACCAGCCGCCGCAAAACCGGCCTTCATCGCCTGCAAGACCAGGTGGCTCTCATCGCGAGGAACATCCGCGCTACCCTCACCGCTGAGCTCAAACTCCAGGCCGGACTCAATGCGCTCAACAACCAGCTCATCATAGAAGCCAAGGCCCAAACCCATGCTGTCATAGCCGGGACCCAGGTTAGCGCTCGTAGCGGGAACGCGAACCTTAACGGACGCGCCCACCGGGATATCAGAAATATGCAGGGAAGACATGAGAAGAACCTCGCGATCGGTGACGTACTGAGTGAATAGGTGAAAGATACAAAAAGGGGCTGTCATGCAGGTGCACCCCGCCCCGCAAACACGGGACGGAGTGCACATCGTAATATGAACAGACTAGTTCAAATCAAGAATATCTGCCACAGCAACCACGTCGAAGGGAGCCTTAGTCGGCTCAACCTTCACACCGTTAACAGCCTCAAGAGCCCACTGCGGGTCCTTCAGACCGTGACCGGTCACGGTAATCACGATGGTCTTACCCTCGGGAGCTTCACCTGCGCGGTGCTTCTTCAGCAGACCCGCAACGCCAGCAGCCGAAGCCGGCTCCACGAAGACACCCTCGCGGGCAGACAGCCAGCGGTGCGCCTCCAGAATCTCCTCATCGGTGACAGCCTCAATCACGCCGCCAGACTCGTCACGAGCAGCTTCAGCTTTCTCCCACGATGCGGGGTTACCGATACGAATCGCGGTCGCAATGGTCTCCGGTGCCTCAATCGGGTGACCAGCAACGATCGGTGCAGCACCAGCAGCCTGGAAGCCCCACATAATCGGACGCTTGGTCGCAACCGGCTCCAGAACCTCACCGTCACGGTTGGTGTAAGGCTCCGAGTACTCCTTGTAGCCCTTCCAGTACGCGGTGATGTTACCCGCGTTGCCAACCGGCAGCAGGTGATAATCGGGAGCGTCACCCAGGGTATCAACAACCTCAAACGAACCGGTCTTCTGGCCCTCAATACGGTAAGGGTTGACCGAGTTCACCAGGAACACCGGGTAATTCTCGCTGAGCTTGCGAGCAATCTCCAGGCAGTTATCGAAGTTGCCGTCAATCTGAATGATGTCAGCACCGTGAGCGATAGCCTGAGACAGCTTACCCATAGAAATCTTGCCGTCCGGAACCAGCACTGCACAGCGCATACCAGCCTGCAGAGCGTACGCAGCAGCCGAAGCGGAAGTGTTACCGGTCGAAGCACACACAACAGCCTTCGCACCGTCACGCTTAGCGGCGGTCATCGCACTGGTCATGCCGCGGTCCTTGAACGAACCGGTCGGGTTCATACCCTCAAACTTCAGGTAAACGGTGTTACCGGTCTCAGCAGACAGTGCCGGCGCGTGAATCAGCGGGGTACCGCCCTCGCCCAGGGTCACAGCCTTCACATCGTCTGCGAAAGGCAGACGGTCACGGTACTCATTGATAACGCCCTGCCACACGTGTGCCATTGGCTTCTCCTTCAATCTTGGCGCCCCGCCCGCCGGACCTCCCATAGGTCCGGCGCGGTAGCGGGTACGCGGGTTAGTTAGTGAGCGATGCACCCGCAAGCGAACATCGCACGTTTAGTGAGCGGCGCGTGCCGCACATAGATAACGCTTTTGAGCCTTAGTGCTTCTCGGATTCCACGCGGATGACCGAGTTCACCTCACGCACAGTGTCCAGAGCATCAATCACGGCAATCGCACGGCGCAGATCGGAATCCTTCGCCGAGTGGGTCACCATACGAATCTGAGCCGCGCCCTCCTTTGGGGTGGACTGGCGCAGCGAATCCACCGAAATACCGTGCTCGGCAAGGATACGGGTAATATTCGCCAGAACACCCAGGCGGTCCTCCACCAGAACACCCACCGAGTAGCGGGAAATCACGTTGTCCAAGCTGGTTGCGTGTAGCTGAGCGTGGGAAGTCTCCGGAACACCGGGACCGCCCAGCACCAGGCGACGAGCCAGGGACACGAAGTCACCCAGAACAGCCGAAGCAGTCGGAGCGCCACCCGCACCGGGACCGTAGAACATCAGCTCGCCAGCGTTCTCCGCCTCAACGAATACAGCGTTGAACGCACCGTGCACGCCCGCCAGCGGGTGCTGACGCGGAATCAGGGTCGGGTTCACACGAATGTTAGCGCCGTTCTCACCCTCACGCTCACAAATGGCCAGCAGCTTGATGACGTAACCGTCAGCATCCGCGGCAGCAACATCATCAGCGGTGATGGAAGTAATGCCCTCGGTGTGCACATCATCAATAGTGAAAGTCGAGTGGAACGCCAGCGAAGCAACAATCGCAGCCTTCGACGCGGCATCGTGGCCCTCAACGTCAGCGGTCGGGTCAGCCTCCGCGTAGCCGAGCTTCTGAGCCTCAGCCAGCGCGTCCGAGAAGGATGCGCCGGTGGTGTCCATCTGGTCAAGAATGTAGTTGGTGGTGCCGTTCATGATGCCCAGAACGCGGGTCACACGGTCACCAGCCAGGGAGTCACGCAGGGGGCGCAGAATCGGGATAGCACCCGCAACAGCAGCCTCGTAAGAGAGCTGAGCGCCGGACTCATCAGCGGCAGCCTGCAGCTCCACACCGTGTTTAGCCAGCAGCGCCTTGTTACCGGAAACCACGGACTTGCCCGCCTTCAGAGCACGCAGAATGCGAGTGCGAGCCGGCTCAATACCGCCGGTCAGCTCGATGACCACATCCGCCGAATCAATCAGGGATTCAGCGTCAGTGGTGTACAGCGAGGGGTCCGCATTCCAGTGGCGGGATGCATTAGTATCGCGCACAGCAATACCGATCAACTCCACGGGGGCGCCAATGCGCTTTTCAAGGACGGCGTTATCCTCGACCAGGATGCGAGCAGCCTGGGAACCGACATTACCGGCACCAAGCAGTGCTACTTTGATCTTTTCAGCCACGATAGTCTCTTTCTACGGTCTGTTCCGGGTTCGCCCCGGTATCTCTTCGGGCTACGGCGTGGATGCGGCGCAGAGCACGCACTCAACAACCACTTTATCAAGAGGCGGGGACGGCTCAGCAGCCTCAAGCTGCGACTTTTACTCTCTGAGATGAGGTATCCCTCACAGTTATGAGGTGAACCTTATCTTCTGCCATGTTGTGAACGCACAAAACCGTGAAGACCCCGCCCGCAACCGCCACCTCACGGCGTCCATTGCAGAAACGGGAACTTCACGGCTTTTCATGATGTCAGACAGGGTTCTTAGATATCCGAACCCATATCCAGCGCCAACATATCCTCCTCACGCTGACGACGAATCATCACGCGCGAAGGCTGACCCTCAGCGGTGGCAATCACCGGCGGGCGAGTCAAGAAGTTATAGTTCGAACCCAGCACATAGCAGTACGCGCCGGTCGCCGGAACCGCCAGAATATCGCCAGCCTGCAGGTCAGCAGGCAGGTAGCAGTAGCGCACCACCACATCGCCAGACTCGCAGTGCTTACCCACCACGCGAGAGAGCACCTGCTCCCCCGCCGGGGCACGATTCGCTAGGGTCACCGAATAATCCGATTCGTACAGCACCGGGCGGGCGTTATCACTCATACCGCCGTCCACCGAAACGTAGCGGCGCACGCGAATCTCGCCGTTCTCGTCCTCAATGCTCACGTTCTTAATGGTGCCGACCGTGTACAGGGTCGCACCCGAAGGACCAGAAATGGAACGGCCCGGCTCGAACGACATGTGCGGAATCGCCATGCCCAGGCGCTCACAGGTCGCCGCGACGGAAGCGGCAATCGACTCGGTCACCTCGGTAATGGAGCGGGGGTGATCCGCCTCGGTGTAGCCGATGCCGTAGCCGCCACCCAAATCCAGCTCCGGCAGGGTCACGCCCAGGTCACGGTTGAGGCGGTTCATGAACTCCAGGGCGGTAGTAGCCGCCTGCTCGAAGCCCTCCGCCTCAAAAATCTGCGAACCAATATGGCAGTGAATACCGCAGAAATCCAGGGAATCGGTCGCATTCAGAATCGCGGCAGCCAGAGCCGCGTAAGAATCGGTAGACTCAACACCCCAGTGCTCCAGCTCCTCCTCATCCAGACCAGCAAGCGCGGCGGTGCCGGGCTGCAGGGACATGCCGAACTTCTGATCCTCGTGTGCGGTCGCAATGGACTCGTGGGTCGAGGCATGCACGCCGGGGGTGATGCGAATCAGCACCGGAACCGGGGCGTAGGGTTCCTCGCCCTCCGCCACACGCTCGGCGGCAAGCTCGGCGTACACGCGCTCAATGAGCTTGAGCTCGTCCACCGAGTCAGCCACCACGCGGCCCAGGCCGTTACGGATCGCGCGGGCAATCTCAGCCTCCGACTTGTTGTTACCGTGCAGGGCGATGTTCGCACCGGGCACCTGTGCGCGCAGAGCCAATGCCAACTCACCACCGGAGGCGGTATCCAGGCACAGGCCCTCCTCGGTCGCCCAGCGCGCCACGGCAGTGGACAGGAACGACTTACCGGCGTAGTAGACGCTTACCTTCGCACCGTGCGCGGCGAAAGCCTGCTCAAAAGCGGTGCGGTAGGCGCGGGCGCGGGTACGGAAGGTCGTCTCGGAGAAGACGTACTGCGGGGTTTCGTGCTCATCAACCAGGTCGCTGACGGTCACGCCATCAATGCAGAGCTCGCCCTGCTCATTGCGGGTGAAGGAGTCAGTCCAGATGGTGCGGGACAGGGTCTCGGGGTGCTCGGGGTAGGTGAGCCATTCGGGGGCGTAGAGGGCGCGGGCTTCGCTCATCGTGTCTCTTTCTTAGCTATCTTGCCGGCATACGTTCAACCCCCGCCCCGGTAGCACCGGGTCGGGGGTTGAAATGAGAGTATTACATGCGCTCGGGTGCGCTCACACCCAGCAGGTTCAGGCCGTTAGCCAGCACCTGCTGTGCTGCGTTATTCAGTAGCAGGCGGGTACGGTGCAGGTCGGTGACCTCTTCATCAGCCTTGGGGGCGACGCGGGAGACACCGTACCAGCTGTGGTACGCCGAAGCGAGCTGCTCCAGGTAGCGGTTCACGCGGTGCGGCTCGTAGAACTTCGCGGCATCACGCACAGCGGCGGGGAACTGGCCGAGTACAGCCAGCAGCTCACCGTCAGCAGCCGAGTCGAGCAGGGAGGTGTCCACGCCGTCCTCAACCTTCACGCCAGCCTCCGCAGCGTTACGTGCCACAGCGGCGGTACGTGCGTGAGCGTACTGCACGTAGTAGACCGGGTTCTCGTTGCTCTTGGAAGTCAGCAGGCCCAGGTCAATATCGATGGGGGTGTCCACCGAGTAGCGGGTCAGCTCGTAGCGGGCTGCGTCAA
This sequence comes from Rothia sp. HMSC071B01, assembly GCF_001808945.1. Taxonomy (NCBI): domain Bacteria; kingdom Bacillati; phylum Actinomycetota; class Actinomycetes; order Micrococcales; family Micrococcaceae; genus Rothia; species Rothia sp. HMSC071B01. Next base: position 243,784 of record NZ_KV795071.1, read on the forward strand.
CGCCAACAGCTTCGACCAGGTCCTCGAGGGTGACCACGGTGCCAGCACGCTTGGACATGCGGACGGGCTTGCCGTCCTTGACCAGGTTCACCAGCTGACCGATCATGACCTCAATCTGGTCGGCGCGGTAACCAAGAATCTGGGCGATAGCCTTCAGACGGCCCACGTAGCCGCTGTGGTCAGCGCCGAGCATATAAATCGCCACGTCAGCGGGGTTTACTGCACGGGTCATCTTGTCCTGGTAGTAGGCGATATCACCCGCCACGTAGGCGTGGTTACCGTCAGACTTAATGACCACGCGGTCCTTGTCGTCGCCGTAGTCGGTGGTGCGCATCCACCATGCGCCGTCAGCCTCGAAGAGCTGACCGTTCTCGCGCATAGCGTCGAGCAGGGCGTCCACCTTGCCGCCTTCGAACACGGAGTTCTCGTGGAAGAACACGTCGAAGTGGGTGCCGAATGCCGCCAGGGACTCCTTAATCTGATCGAACATCAGGTGAGTACCGATTTCGCGGAAAATCTCTTCGGGGTTCTCAGCCTCAAGCGCGTCGGGGCGCTGAGCCAGAATCTGGTCCTTAATGTCAACAATGTACGCGCCAGCGTAGCCGTCCTCGGGGGTCTCCTCACCGCGGGCAGCGGCAATCAGGGAGCGCACGAAACGGTCAATCTGGGTGCCGTGGTCGTTGAAGTAGTATTCGCGCACGACGTTAGCGCCCTCGGCCTCAAGGACGCGGGCGAGCGCATCACCGACGGCAGCCCAGCGAGTACCGCCCAGGTGGATGGGGCCGGTGGGGTTCGCGGAGACGAACTCAAGGTTAATGGTCTTACCGGCGAACTTGTCGCTACGGCCGTATGCTTCGCCAGCCTCAACGATGGTGGCGGCAAGCTCACCAGCAGCTGCGGCGTCCAGGGTGATGTTCAGGAAGCCGGGGCCAGCAATATCTACGGATGCAACACCGGCGATGGCGCCAATCTTCTCTGCCAGAAGAGCTGCTGCCTCACGCGGGTTCTTGCCCACCTTCTTGGCGAGCTGCAGAGCGACGTTGGTTGCCCAGTCGCCGTGTTCGCGGGACTTGGGGCGCTCCACTCGGACGGCGGGCAGTTCAGCGCCCTCCACGAGGGTCAGCTGGCCGGAGGAAATGGTTTCTTCAAGGGCAAGCGCAATGGCTTCGGAGAGTTCTTCAGGAGTCATAACAAACTATTCTAGCAAGCCTCGGCAGGTGCCTGACCCTTTATCTAGTGCTTATCTGATACCATAGGTGGGTTGCCTCTGTAGCTCAGCGGATTAGAGCACCAGTTTCCGGTACTGGGGGTCGAAGGTTCGAATCCTTTCAGGGGCACGATGTTCTTATTCGAGAGGGAACACGGGAGCCGATATCCGAGGCGTATTGTTCGGGTATCGGCTCCTTTTTATTTAACAACTCAACTTTATTGAGCCGCTCACCCTGTTGTGCATAAAGCCTGCGCCGGGTGACCGTTCCCGCCAGCTCCCTCTTCAACCTCAGACTTCAACCTCAGAGGGTGGACACTACCCGCTTCCCTGTTGTGGCAACGCTAACAGCCTTGAGAGAATGGGAAAACGCGCACACCCGTCACATCAGCACGGCTTCAAGCCACAACAGCGGAGGTAACCCGATGACCACCATGCGCCAGATTCAGCTCACCGAATGGGGCGACGAAAGCGTTCTGCACGAAGCAAACGTGCCTATCCCCTCGCCGGTGCGCGGTCACGTGCTCATCAAAACGGTTGCCGCCGGCGTGAACCCGATTGATCTGACCACCCGCAAGGGTCTGGGCCCTGCCGCACAGCTTGCCGACCCGTCGTACAAGCCCTTCGTGCCCGGCTGGGATGTTGCCGGCACCGTGGTTGCTACCGCCGGCGACTACACGGGTTTTAAGGTGGGCGACGGCGTATTTGGTCTTGTTTCTTTCCCCTCCCCCGCCGGTGCGTACGCCGAGTATGTTCTCGCCCCGGCGCATCAGCTGGTGAAGGTGCCCGCCGATGTTCCCTGCGCGCAATTGGGTGGCACTCCCCTGGCGGCGCTGACCGCATACCAGGCGCTCTCCGAAGTGGCGCGATTGAAGGAAGGTGAGCGCGTGCTCATTCACGCCGGTGCCGGAGGTGTCGGTCATCTCGCCGTTCAGTTGGCGGCTCAGGCTGGCGCTCAGGTTTTTGCGACCGCCTCCGCGGCGAACCACGAGTTTGTGCGCTCGCTGGGTGCCCAGCCTATTGATTACCGCACCGAGGATTTCCGTGCCGTACTGGGCCAGACCATGGACGTGGTGCTCAATTCCACCGGTCAGCAGACTTTCCTCGATTCGCTGGAGGTGCTGGTTCCCGGCGGCCGCATTGTCACTCTGACCAGCCCCGACCCGCTGGATGTTGCGCGTGAGCGCGGCTTCGAGGCGCAGTGGCTGACGGTTCACCCGGACCGCACGCAGATGCAGGAGATTGCCCGCCTCATGTCCTTGGGCCTGTTGAAGGTGCACGTGGATCAGGTGCTTGATTTTTCGCAGGCTGCGCAGGCTCACGCCCTGGTGGCGACGGGTCGCACCCGCGGCAAGATCGTACTGGTTCCCTAACGCGGCGCTGCTTCATGCAAATTTCTGAGAGCACGCCGACCGTTGAGAGTACCGAGTACCGCTCCGGTTTTTACCGCGAGGCGGGCTTTTACGATGCCCACTCACTACCCGACTACGGCGCGCAGTCGCCGGTAACTCGCGAGGCGTTCGCCTACGATTTCTTCCCCGCGACAGGGGATATCTCTTCCCCCGCGCCGCTGCTGGTGTGGGTTCACGGTGGCGCCTGGCGCTTCGGCACCAACCAGGCCCTACGCGACACCGTCCTGCGCACCCCTGGCGGGGAGCAGCCCAATACCCAGGCGCTCATGCGCGCCGCTTTTCAGCAGGCAGGCTGGGCGGTCGCGTCCATCAACTACCGGTATTCGCATCAGGCGCTCTTCCCGGGCGCCCTGCACGATGTGAAGGAGGCCGTGCGTTTCTTCCGCGCCAACGCGCACGAATTCGGTATTGACCCGCAACGCATTGCGGTAGCGGGCGGAAGCGCCGGCGGGCACCTGAGCATGATGGTTGCGTATACGGGAGATTCCGCCGCCGATGCCTCTGCATCTGAGGATTCCGCATTTGGGGATTCTGCGAGCGCGCCCGAGCACGACGAATACTTTGAGGGCAGGGCGGCGAGCGCCTACCCGTCCCATAGTTCGCAGGTGGCTGCGGCGGCTTCGTTTTACGGGGTCAGCGATTTGAGGACCATCTTCACCGATCGTCCCCTGGCTGGCTACGCTCTCGATCACCCCGAGGATGACGGCGCCGAATGGCGACTACTGGGAAGCACCTACCCGGTCCCCGCAGACGCGTCTACACTCGACGCTTCCAAGGGTGAGCGGGCGGTTCCGGGTGTCTGCAACGAGCGTGCCCAAAAGAACTGGGAGCGTGCGCATCCTATTGATGCGGTACGCCCCCAGAAGCGAGTGAACCTGAAACGAGTGAAAAGGGTCGAAAGTGCCTTAGCACAGGGTGCAAGCGGCGGTGCCACGCCCCTCATGCTCGTGCACGGTATTAGTGATTCGTGTGTGCCGTACCAGCAATCGGTGCGGGTGTATCAGGCGCTGCGCACGCGGCAGGTGCCTACCGATTTGGTGCTGGTTCCGGATGCCGAACACGGGGATTCGCGCTGTTTTAGCCCCGATATTGTTCAGCAGATGCTGCGATTTCTCAACCGCGCTGTGTAGCCTGAGCGGTTCGACAGGTTAGCGAACGCGGCGGTTCACGTATTCGTGCTCAAGGCGGTAACGTTCGAGGTCGTCAAAAGCAACGCGACGGTGCGTGTTAATGCGCTCGAACGGAATATCTCCGCGCTCCAGCAGGCGAACAACGGTCGGGCGGGATACGCCCAGGTAGTCTGCTGCCTCCTGCGTGGTCATGAGGCGGTCCTGGCGGACCACGCAGACATCCTTGCGGTCGGCGAATGCGCGCGCTACGGAGGTGAGGGGCCCGTACATTTCGGGAGAAATCTGTACGCGCTCGCCGTCGCCGGTGACCAGGTAGAGGGTTTCTTCGGCACTGAGGCGGTCAAAGTGGGTGCGCAGACTCGCGTGAACGAGGGCTTGGAAGAGTTCTTCGCAGCGGTGGTGAATTTCTTCGTGCTGTCCGTCTTCGTAGCAATCCAACACTGCAACACGTGTTGCCGGGTACGTCTTTGGTGATGGCATAGTCACTCCTTCGTTACTGTGTTATTCACCACTGTAGCAGTTGAACGAAACTATCGAAAGAAAGTTAAGAAGCGCAGTTAATTCGCATCTACGGTGCATAAAATTCAGATGAATAATTATTAACTCTCTTAATAGCATTTGATGTCATTTATTGTACATTAAATGCTCTCCTGGTGTCAGTATTCCACCACCACCCACCCCGGGGTTCCCGCGGACAAACCCAAATATGACAAACAAAGCACGCCCCAAGCTCACCGCGGGCAAGGCGAGTACACTGGATAGGATATGTCTGAGCAGAAATCCACGAAGAAACACGCAGATACTTCTAAGGCCCCCCGCACCGCCCCCACCATGGCGAGCATGGCCGCCGCAATCCATGCGGCAAAGGTACGATCCTCCGAAAAAACCGGTGAAAAAACCGCAGATAAAACTACTGAGAACAACGCGGTAAAAAACGGCGCCCCAAAGAAGGGCGCCCTGAAGAAGGGTGCACAGAAGAACGGCGCCCAGAAGAATAACGCAGACCGCAAGAACTCCTCCCGGGGCACCTCCGAACGCAACTCCAACGCCTCCCGCTCCAACCGACGCGCAGGCGGTCCCAACCGCGCCCGCAAGCAGGGCAACCAGCAGGGCGGTAACAAGGGTAACCAGCAACAGAACCGCCCGGCACCTCGCCGCTACGAGCCCTTCATTCCCGAGGTCATCACCTACCCCGAAGAGCTGCCCGTCAGCGAACGCCGCGACGACATCATGAACGCTATCCGCGACAACCAGGTCGTCATCATCGCGGGTGAAACCGGTTCCGGCAAGACCACCCAGATTCCCAAGATGTGCCTCGAGCTCGGCCTGGGCGAGAAGGGCCTCATTGGCCACACCCAGCCGCGCCGCCTCGCCGCACGCTCCGTCGCCGAACGCATCGCCGAAGAACTCGGCCAGAAGATTGGCGAAACCGTCGGCTACCAGGTGCGATTCACCTCCGAGGTCGGCGAACACAGCGCCATCAAGCTCATGACCGACGGTATTCTGCTCGCCGAAATTCAGAACGACAAGCTGCTGCGCCGCTACTCGACCCTCATCATTGACGAGGCGCACGAACGCAGCCTGAACATTGACTTCATCCTCGGCTACCTCAAGCGCATCCTGCCGCAGCGCCCGGACCTGAAGGTCATCATCACCTCAGCGACCATCGACCCCGAGCGCTTCGCCCGCCACTTCTCCCCCAGCTACGTGCCGGGTAAGGGAATCGTCGACGAGAACCTCAGCGACGAAGAACGCGAAATTGCCGAAGCAATCCTGCCCGACGACGCGCCGCCCATCATCGAGGTCTCCGGCCGCACCTACCCCGTCGAAATCCGCTACCGCCCCCTCGAAGGCGAAGAAGACGCCTACCTGGACGACGAGGAAGTGGCCGAAGACCGCGACCCCACCGACGCAATTCTCGACGCCATCAAGGAGCTCTCCAAGGAAGCCCCCGGCGACATCCTCATCTTCTTCTCCGGCGAGCGCGAAATCCGCGACGCCAAGGACGCAATCGAGGCCATGGTTCTCAAGTCCCCGCGCCTGAACTACGAGGTGCTGCCCCTGTACGCGCGCCTCTCGCTCGCCGAGCAGCACCGCGTGTTCTCCCCCGGTTCCCGGCCGCGTATCGTGCTCGCCACGAACGTCGCCGAAACCTCGCTGACCGTGCCCGGCATCAAGTACGTCATCGACACCGGTACCGCTCGCATCTCGCGTTACTCGGCGCGCACCAAGGTGCAGCGTCTGCCCATCGAACGTATCTCGCAGGCCAGCGCCAACCAGCGTTCGGGCCGATGCGGCCGCGTCAGCGACGGTATCGCGATCCGTCTCTACTCCGAGGAAGACTTCAACTCGCGCCCCGAGTTCACCGACCCCGAAATTCTGCGCACCAACCTCGCCGCCGTCATCCTGCAGATGATCGCCATCGGCGTGGTGCGCGAACCCGGCGACATCTCGCGCTTCCCGTTCGTGCAACCGCCCGCGTCCCGCGCCATTAACGACGGCGTGAACCTGCTGCGCGAACTCGGCGCGCTCACCGAACGTACCCGCCGCAAGGGACGAGGCGGTAACAACAGCGCAACCCTCACCGCCATCGGCCGAGCCATGGCGGCCTTCCCCGTGGACCCGCGCCTGGCCCGCATGATTATCGAGGGCGGCCGCCGCAACTGCGCCAAGGAAATGATGGTGCTCGCCGCCGCCCTGACCATCCAGGACCCGCGCGAACGCCCCGCCGACGTGCGCGCAGAAGCCGACGCGATGCACGCCCGCTTCGTCGACGACACCTCCGATTTCTCCTCCTTCCTGCTGCTCTGGGACTACATCAACGAGCAGCAGGCGGCGCTCTCTTCCTCGCAGCTGCGCAAGATGTGCCACCGCGAGTTCATCAACTACCTGCGCATCCGCGAATGGCAGGACCTCTTCGCCCAGCTGCGCGAAATGGGCCGAACCGCCAACATTCACGCCAGCGGCGGTCGCGATATTAACGCCTCCGCGCACGAGGTAGACATCCACAAGAGCCTGCTCACCGGCCTGCTCTCGCACGTGGGCGTCAAAGAAGAACGCGAGAAGGACTCCAAGGGACGTACTCGCGGCCCCCGCGAATACCTCGGCGCACGCGGCACCAAGTTCGCGATTTTCCCCGGCTCCGGCCTGTTCAAGAAGGGGCCCGACTGGGTGCTCTCCGCCGAACTCGTCGAAACCTCCCGCCTATGGGCGCGCACCAACGCCGCCATCGAACCGCAGTGGATCGAAGAGGTCGGCAAGCACCTCATCAGCGTGCAATACTCCGAACCGCACTGGTCCCTCAGCTCTGGCGCGGCCGTCGCCTACGCCAAGGGCACCCTCTTCGGCCTGACCATCTACGCCGACCGCCCCGTGCAGTACGCCCGCGTGGACGCCGCCGCAGCCCGCGAACTGTTCATCCAGTCCGCCCTCGTCGAAGGCCAATGGCACACCCAGCACAAGTTCTACCTGCGCAACCAGCGCGCCCTCGCCGAAGTCGAAGAACTCGAAGCACGCCTGCGCCGCCGCGACCTGCGCGTGGACGACTCCGTGCTCTTCGCCTTCTACGACGCCCGCATCCCCGCCCACGTCACCGACGTGCGCGCCTTCGACAAGTGGTGGAAGCAGGCACGCCTCGAAGACGACAACTACCTGGACTTCAACCCCGAAAAGCTCATCAACGAGGAAGCTGCCGACTACGACGACTCCCAGTTCCCCCGCCAGTGGGTGCAGCGCACCGACAGCGGCGAACTCACCCTGGACCTGCGCTACGAATACGCCCCCACCGCAGGTGTAGGAGGCGCCCGCACCGAAGCCGCCAAGCGCGACGGTGTGGCCGTGCAGGTGCCGATTCTCTTCCTCAACCAGCTGAGCCCCGAACCGTTCCGCTGGCAGATTCCCGGCCTGCGCCACGAGCTCGTGACCGCGCTCATCAAGTCGCTGCCCAAGGCGATTCGACGCAACTTCGTGCCCGCACCCGACGTGGCGCGCGCCGCCTGCGCCGCCCTCGAGGAAGACTACTCCCCCGCAACCGACGAGCTGCTCCCCTCCCTCGCGCTCGTACTGCGCCGCCTGCGCGGCGTGGTCGTCGAACCCGAAGCCTTCAACTGGGACGCCGTGCCCGAGCACCTGAAGATGGGCTTCCAGGTGCGCAACACCCGCAACAAAATCCTGGGTGAGGGCAAGGACCTGCGAGCCCTGCAGCAGCAGCTACACAAGGAGATTCGCAGCGCCCTCGCCGACTCGCTCGGCGCATCCGACGAGGCCATGGCGAAGATGGTTGCGCTCGCGCAGGGTGGATCAGGCAACTCAGGCGGCTCGGGCAACTCGGGTGGCTCCGCTCGTCCGGGCAGCGCAAAGGGCGCGAAGAACCCGGCGAAGGGCACCCAGGCCGAGGCGGGTGCATCCGGCGGAGTACGCGAGGTCACCGGCCTCACTGCCTTCCCCGCCGACATGTTCCCGGACGGAGCCATCCCCCGCAAGGTACAGCGCATCATCGCGACCCAGGCGGTTAACGGCTACCCCGCCCTCGTGGACGAAGGCTCTAGCGTGGGTCTGCGCATCTTCCCCACCGAAGCAGAGCAGCTGCACGCGCAGCGTCGCGGCATCATCCGCCTGCTCCAACTGCAGGTGCCCTCGCCCGTGCGCTACGTGAGCGAACACCTCTCCCACAAGGAGAAAATCGTCTTCACGCAGAACCCGCACGGCTCCATCGACGAACTCATTCGCGACTGCACCGTCGCGGCGCTCGACCACCTCGTGCCGCACACCCCCATCTTCACGCACGCCGAATACAGCGAACTCTACGAGCACGTGCGCGCCGAACTCATCGAGACGGTCTTCGACGTGACCAAGCTCGTCGCCGAAATCCTCTCCGAAGCCACCGCGCTGAAGAAGGCAATCAAAAAGGCAACCTCGCTGACGACCATGCACGCCGTCTCCGACGTGAAGGCTCAGATGGAGAACCTGGTCTACCCCGGGTTCGTGGCGCAGACCGGCTACGACCAGCTGGTTCACCTGCCGCGTTACCTGAAGGCCGCCCAGGTGCGCCTGACGAAGCTCGGCCCGAACCTACACCGCGACAACCAGCTGATGCTCACGGTGCAGGATCTTGAGGATTCCTACGATAACGCGGTCAAGTCGCTACCGGCAGGCACCATCGTGCCGGATGCGCTCCGCCGCGTGAACTGGATGATTGAGGAGCTGCGCGTCAGCTTCTTCGCCCAGGAGCTCGGTACCGCCTACACGGTGTCTGAGAAGCGCATTGCGAAGGCTCAGCGTGAGGCGCTAGACGCTATCAAGCGTTAGCTTGCGAGAGTACGGGTTGTGCGGATGGCGGTGTTCGTCCTCGCTCCTACAGGGGCACCCGCCCTCGCAGAGCTCGGGCACCCTGATGTC
>NZ_KV795071.1:253029-256436 GCF_001808945.1 Rothia sp. HMSC071B01
CGCCCTCGCAGAGCTCGGGCACCCTGATGTCGCTACGGACGACACCGCCTGTCCGCGGTAGGTTCCCACCTCAGCTTGTGCTGTGAACGGCAAAGAGCCCCCACACGATCACCTCGTGTGGGGGCTCTTTGCTTGCGTTACAGGTGCAGCCGTGTTTTCCGGAAGCGCCCTCAGGGTGTCACACGGACGCTCTCCGCAGCGGAGCAAGGAGAGGGCGGAGCGTCCGGGTGACGGGTGCCCCTGCGTTAGGCGCGGAGGAAACATGCGGCGCACCTATACGCGTGTAGGAGCGAGGACGAACACCGCCTCTCAGCGTGAGAAACGGTTAGGCAGCCGCCTCGCAGAAAGTCACCGTCACCGAACCGTTACTGCGCTCGCGCATCCACTGCGGCGCGTTCTCAGCCGAAACAATCGCACCCTCGCTCACCGACGGGGCGAGGTACGAGCCGCCCGCGCCACCTGCGCCGCCCTGCATCGTGTAGCCAATGCCCTGACGCACGCCAGTCGGGCTGTTCAGCCACTTCTGGGTCAGCACAATCGAGGAGACGGACTGTGCCGCGCCGGAACCGCCGCCTCCGTAGCCTGCGCCGCCACCACCGGACACCACGGACTGGTAGCCGTTGAAGTTCTGCGCGTACGCGCCCTCGTCGTTGTAGATGTCCAGGTCCCAGCTGCGGTCCTCGTAGGTGCCCTTCTCGTGCACGCTGGCGGGGTTCTCATCCAGCTGGTAGGAGTATGCGCCCGCACCGTCGCCGCCATTGCCCGCGAAGCCGTTCGTGCCCGCGTTGCCGGCGACGAACTGGCTGAACAGCACCTGGTTGTTGGTGGTTTCAAAGCCGATGATGGGGCCGCTGACCGGCAGGGTGCCTGCCGCGCCGCCTGCACCGCCCACGCCCGCCGCGCCGCCGAAACCGGAGTTGTAGGTCAGGACCTTGGAGCGTTCAGCCTTGTAGATTTCGTAGCCGGGGGTGCCGTTGGAGCCTGCCGCTGCAGAGGCGCTACCCGCCGCGTCGAACTGCGGAGATGCATCCGAGCCGAGGGGTGCCACGCCTGCGTCGATCTGGCCGTTGAGGTTGGAGTACCAGGGGTCTGCGTAGGACACGCCGGAGGTGGTCATGCCCGCGCCGCCACCGCCGCCAGCCACAGCGATTACGGTGCCGTCGATGAGCAGTGCGGAGGAGCCGCCGCCGGATGCAGCGTACGCCTGGGTCTTGGAGTTTGCCGGGTCCGCGTACTTGGCGTCGACCTGCGCGGTGATGGTGGCGGGGATGGTGTAGGCGGGTACGGAGCCGCCGTTGCCGTAACCTTCACCACCGGCGGTGGGGGTGAGGGAGCCGTCACCGATACCGCCTGCTGCGGCGATAATCTGCACGGTGGAGCCGGGGGTGACGGCGATGATGCCGCTGACCTTCGCGCCGGAGCCGGCGGGGGTCATGCGGTTGTTGGTGCCGCCTGCGCCGCCGACCAGCTCGAAGCGGAGCTTGTGGACGTTGTCGGGCACGGCGAAGCTCTGAACGGTCTTGGTGCCTTCTTCGGTGCCGGAGATGTTGTACGCCGGGCTAGCTGCCAGGATGCAGTCGTTCGTAGCGGCGACGGACGCTGCGTAGGAGGGGATGGTTGCGGAGGCTGCGACGACGGGTGCCGCCCAGGCTGCACCAGCGACGAGCTTGCGGCGGGTCAGGGATGTAGACATGGTATGCCCTTTATTTAGGTGGGGTGATGTGTTTGTGGTGCGGATGCGGGAGCCTGTAGGCCTGCGCCCGGACGCTGAGGAAAAGCATACCTTGAACCTCAGCTTTAACATAAATCCCTAGCTCGAGCACAGTATGGGAGCTCTTGGGCATCTCGCGCCGCTCCCTTCCTTCGCTCCTGCAGGGGAACCCGCCACGCCCGGACGATCCGCTTCTCCTTGCTTCGCTGCGGAGAGCGCCCGGGCGGGCACCCTGATGTCGCTTTCGGAAGGTGCGGCTTTATGCGAGCCGCAGGTTCCGTCCGCGTACGCAACGCCAGCAGAGGGTCTGCAGGTTCTCGGGCTCGTTGTTGCCGCCTTCGGATAGCGGAATCTTGTGGACGACCTCTAGGATGAGGATTCGTTCACGCATGATGGAGTTGCCGCATCCGGGGTTTTGGCAGGTGTAGTTGTCGCGTTCTTTGATGCGTTGGCGCAGTTGGGCGGTCATGAGGGTGCGTTTGCCGCCTTCGGGCCATGCCCAGCGTATTTTGCGTTCCAGGGTTTCGGAGAGCGCGTCAAGGGTTGGGGTGTCGAGGGTGACGGTGACGGCACGATTTTCTTTGCCATTGGGTGAGGTGTATTCGAACCGGTAGACGGGGTAGGGCACGGTCAGCCCTACGTGGCAGACGTTGAGTTTGTTCCAGAACTCGCCGGCGTAGTGCTTGGTGATGAAGTGGGGCGGGTTGATGTGTGCGAGCATGTCGTCTTCGCGGCGTCGCACGTTGTCGACCGCGTTTTCGAGGCGCGCAATATCGTCAGAAAGCCGCTGCACGTCCTTGAGGGTTTGCAGGTCCGCTTCGATGTGGAAGTATTTGGTGAGGCTGCCGATGGGGTCCCGCTCGGCTTCGAGAACGACCTGTTTTGAGGAGTTGTAGACGTGCGGGTGGCGTTCTTCGGGTTTCTTCCGCAGCAGCGTCTGCCAGGTTTTGGGTTGTTGAACTTCGACGGTGGCGAGGTGGCTGTACATACCGTTGGTGGAGGCACCGAGTTCGTAGATTCCGTGGGTGTAGATGTCGTGTACGTAGCTGGCGACTTCGTTGTATTCGCTGGCGAGTGTGGCGGTGCGTTGCCGGTGCGTCTGGAATTCGGGGGTTGCGAAGTACCGGTTTTTGCGGATGGTCATGATGATGCCCGCGATGAGCACGATGATGACGACGCCAAGGATGACGTACCAGAGGGAGAAGGCGAGGCATACGGCGAAGAAGAGGCCGAGCCCTTTGAGGAATTTCATGGGTGTTCCTTTGTGATACGGCGGTGTATCTGTGAGTGTAGATTTCCTCCATTAGGGTATCGGAGGTGGGTACTGTGTGCAAAGCATTTGGTCACGTTGGAGGTGTATAGGCTTCCGCGCCGCTCCCTTCCTGCGCTCCTGCAGGGGAACCCGCCACGCCCGGACGCTCCGCTCTTCCTTGCTTCGTTGCGGAGAGCGCCCGTGCGGGCACCCTGATGTCGCTTTCGGAAGGTGCGGCGCTAAGCCGCAATTTCAACCCACCTATTTGGCGGAGCCAGCAAAAGACTGAAAGAGCGACAGCCCCTCTCCCCTTTAAGTTCGTTATGCCGGTATCGCGCACACAAGCCCTGCGCTTACTAATCTGAGGCTGGGTGTTTTATTTACGAAGTGGAGGGAATGGTGTCCTCCGCAGTGACATCAGGGTGCCCGAAGCGAAGCGAGGGC